>NZ_MDJR01000001.1:0-600000 GCF_001730685.1 Caloranaerobacter ferrireducens
TCATCTCCATTTTTTCTAGTATTGATATTTGTTCTTTAATTTTTGCTATTGCTTTGTCATGTTGATTGATTCATTTAACTTTATTGTAACATTATTTCCATTGTTAGAAAATAATGTTTATTTAGTACTTTTGCACTATTGTTTGCTATTTATGTTTTAAGGATTAAATTTGAAATATTTTTCCATTTAAGAAAGGGAAATATTCTACATTTGATTAATTAATTATTTGTAAAAAATTAGAATGAAGTGAAGTAATATGGTATAAATGATATAATATAGAAATATTAAAGTGTAATTTTATAAAAATGAAATAGGAAGTGAAGGTATGAAGTTTAAAAAGTTTATAGTTATAATAATATTTATTATTAGTGTATTAGTAACAGTTTCTTGTACTGGAGTAGATAAGCGAATAGAGAACTCTAAAGGATTATTCTATAAAGAAGGGATTAGAGAATATTTACTTAATCAGGCTTCGTTATTAAAAAGCATTGAGTCAAATCTATATTTTATAAAAGAGTTTAGCGAAACTTATTCAAAAGATGAATTGATAAGAAGATTATCATATACTGAAGGTGTTGCAAACTCATTTCCTTCAATGGTAACAGTATTTAATCCTAGAGATGGAAGAGATGAAGCAGTGGAAAAGCTGTTTAAATGTAGTTTGGAGTTGCAATATGAAACTAAGAAATTTTCTCAAAATCTTAATAGAGTTATTCAAAAGTTGATTGATGAAAAAAGATTTGATAAAGATATGCTTAAATTAATTAAATCGTATTATGAAGTATATAGTTCTATAACTAAAAGCTATAAGCAATTGGTTAAGAAAAATGATTATATTACTGATGAGGATATTAATAGAGTTATTCAGATATTAAATCTTTTAGAAAAAGACATTGAAAAGTTGAAAGAATTAAATTCAAAAAACGTGGCATAAGGTAATTTGCCACGTTTTTATCTTTATTGTAAGGTAATTATATGTAATATAGTATCGATATTGATAAAAATTGTATAAGATGTTAATATAAACACATATATCAAATAATTACATATAATTCAAAAAAGAGAAAGAGGTGATATAATGAGACAAGCTAGACCTCCTAACAAAATAGCTTCTCAAATTATGTTAGAATTAGAGACTTATGCATATGTAATATTTTAACTTTATTTAAAAAGTATTTATAATGATTTTTAGAAGGGGGAGATATTTGTATGAAAAAGAAAGTTATATCATTTTGCACATTATTGATTTTATTATTAACAACTAACTTTTTTGTTTTTGCTGAAGTAGATCAGGATAGTATTTCAAAATTAGCTAATATTCAAATTATGAGATTTTCACCTATTGATGAAGTACAGCCAATGGTAGCTTTGTGTTGTGAAAACCCTGATATACATATCGAAACTGCAAAATTTTATGAAGATGGTAAATATGTAGGGAAATTAGTAATAAAGCGATGTTTTAATTGTGGGCATATATATTATAGTAAGTGGATTCCAGCTAATTAAAAGGTGATATAAATGAAAAAAGTTGTAATACTGATTCAATTGATGGTTATATTTCTAGCTGGTTGTTTTTCTGTTGACACGTTAAAATTAGGGAATCGAAATGGTGAACATGATGAGATAACTATAGTAATAACAGATTATGGTTATAATAAATCTGATTATTATAATGGGATTTTGAAAGAATATATACATGATTTTGCAAAACAAAATGGAGTTGAAGTAAGATTTTATATAATTAATGCTGCTGATAGTTATTCATATGAAAAAAAGTTGAGTTCAATATTACACAATAAAGATGGTCCAACTTTATTATTAGTTCCTTTAGGAAGTGAATATAAAAAATTTATAGATAGAGGAATTGCTTTGAGTGTAAAAGATAAAATCCCAAATATTAATAAAATTTATGAGGGGCTATCAGTAGAACCAGACTATTTTGTGCCTTTTGGCATGTCTTATTTACCTATGGCTTTAAATAAGGAAGTTTTTGAGGAATTAGGAATAAAAGAACCGATATTTGATAATTGGAAAAAGGAAGATTACTTGAAGATAAGAAAAATGTGGCTTGAAAAAAATCCAGAAATTTATACATTTCAATTTTTTAGCCTTTTAGATTACAAATTATATGATTTGGATATTTTAGATATTTCTAATAAAGTTATCAAACTAAATGATAAGAAAGTGAAAGAATGTTTAAAAGATATAAGAGCTGAAATTTTTTCAGGTAAATATATTTTAGATAAAGGCTATACATATGAAAATTTTTATAAAATGCATTTTGAAAAAGATTCAAAAGAGTATAAGAAGGCTATTCAAAAAATGATGAATAATACTGAAAAAAGATTATGGGGAAGTTATATTTGGTATAATCCACTTAAAACTTTTTATAGAGATGATGAAATAGATGTACACAATAAAATAATATTACCTAATGTAGTAAATAGTAACCCTTTAAAGGTTGAAGGATTTATTGTAAATAAAAATGGCAAAAATCAAGAAATGGGAATTAGATTTGTAAATGGATTATTAGATGATGAAATTCAGTTTAAAATGTATAGCGATAAATTCAGTCAATATCCTGTTAATAAAGAAATTGAAAGATTGATTAACGAACTAGAAAGAAATAATTACAGTAATACTAAACTAGTGGTTATAAGGAGACATGTATTAAAGCAGTTAAAATCAGGAAAAATTCAATCATTAAGTGATTATGATGTATTGTATAAAAATATAATTGAAAGTTTATATAAAGATTTATTCAAGTTTGTTTTTGCTGATAAACCTTATACAGACGAAGAAATGAGTAATGAGCTGCAGAAACTTGAGAGTAAATACAATATGTGGTTGAATGAGTAGAAAATAAGAAATAATAAAACGTGGCATAAGGTAATTTGCCACGTTTTTATCTTTTGTTTTAAAGAAGGGGGCATTTATTGTGAAAATCTATTTACTCATAATTTCTAAAATGACTTTATCGGTAGTATTCATACCATTTCTGCTTAATATTCCTAAATTTCTAATTGTTTCTTCTGCACTTTCTGCAACTATTCCGTTCTTAGGAAGAGCAATACTGTCATTTACTGCTAATAAAGCAGATTGTACTGCTGTTGAAGCTGCTGTTGCTAGCTTAAATGCACAGCTTACTTTAGCACCATCGCATATCATACCACTTAAATTCGCAACCATATTTTTTATAACCCCATCTATCTGATTACTATTTGCACCCATAAGCCACGCTATTGCAGCACCAGAACCAGTAGCTGCAGCTACTGCACAACCACATAATGCAGATAAACGTCCTATATAGTGTTTAACGTAGCAGTTTATTATATGACTTATTGCTAGAGCTTTTGCAATTTTTTCATTATCGATATTATATTTTTTCTTATATGCTGCGATTGGAAGTATAGCAGTTAGTCCATTATTTCCGCTTCCATTAGAACTCATTACAGGCATATTTAAACCAGACATTCTTGCATCTGAAGCTGCTGCAGTAAGCATTGCAGCAGTATTTATCAAATCATCAGCAATAATGTTATTTTTTATACTTTCATATATACTGTACCCGACACCAATACCAATTTTATTTTCAAGAGCTATGTTAGCAATTTTTTCATTCATTTCGATTCCTTCTAGCAAAAATTCTAATTTAGAAGGTTCGATTTCTTCAATTTCTTTAATGATGTCTCTAATTTTTAAATTAAATAATTCATTTGATTGATCATTTTTCGATTGACTGACATGATTTTTTTGGAAGATTATCTTGCCATCAGTTTCTAAATGAGTGAAACTATTATGCTTTTCTCTTATTATGACTTTAGAATAATTAGAGTTAGATTTTAAGTTAACTTCTATATAAACCTTTTCTTGAGTATTCTTTATACCTACTTTAATAATTCCTTTTTTTAGCATTTCTTTAGCTTCTCCAACCTTTTTAGTTGGAATATTTTCTAATACTCTTAAATCTTTTTCAGCTTTTCCTCCTACAACTCCAAGAGCCGCAGCGATGTCAAGTCCTATTTCATTTGTATTAGGAATTCCTACTCCTAATCCATTTTTATATATGTTAGGACTTACTAAAATAGTAGCTTCTATAACATTATCACTTTCTAAAAGTTCTTTAGCTTTTGCACATGCAAGAGCTACTGCGACAGGTTCGGTACAACCTATTGCAGGAACTACTTCTTTTTTTAGAGTATCTAGGATGACATCTTTAATGTTCATAAAATACACCTCCAATATAGATGTGGTTATCTGTAAGTAACGTATTATTCCTAACAAATTATAAGTGCAATATTTATGCCAATTGGGAAAATCACATTTTGAACGTATTAAGTCTCAAAATGAGAACAAAAAAAGAAAAAATAAGTCTCAAATTGAGATTAATTTCTCAAAATGAGACTTATTTTAATCCATATAATTTTATTTTTCTATAAATTGTTGCTCTACTTATACCTAGAGCTTTAGCAGCTTGATTTATACCTGCCTTGCTACTGCCGTATATTTTAAGAGCTTTAACAATTTCTTGTTTCTCTAATTCGCTAACTGGAGTGATTTTATTATCATTATTTATATTAATTCCTAAATGCATATTTTTAAAACGTTTAGGCAAATCGTCGATAGTTATAATGCTGTCTGTTGACATATTTACTGCATATTCTACTACATTTTGAAGTTCTCTGACATTTCCAGGCCAGTTGTAATTTAAAAATAGTGTTATGACATCCTCTGAAAATTTAGTTATGTTTCTGTTTAGTTTTATATTGAATCTATCTAGAAATTTACTGGCTAAAATTTTGATATCATCTAGTCTTTCTCTTAATGGTGGCAAGTTTATTGGAATTACATTTAGTCTATAGTATAAGTCTTCTCTAAATTCTCCTTCTTCAACTTTTTTTTCTAAGTTTTTGTTTGTAGCAGCAATTATCCTTACATCAATAGGAATTAAAGTGTTTCCTCCAATTCTGCATATTACATTTTCTTGAAGAACTCTTAATAATTTTGTTTGCATATGAATAGGCATATCTCCTATTTCATCTAGAAAAATTGTTCCTTTATGCGCAAGCTCAAATTTGCCTATTTTCCCACCTTTTTTTGCTCCTGTAAATGCACCTTCTTCATATCCGAAAAGTTCGCTTTCTATTAAGTTTTCTGGTATAGCTCCACAGTTTATTGGGATGAAAGGGTAATTTTTTCTATTACTTGAAAAGTGTATTGCTCTTGCAAACAATTCTTTCCCAGTTCCACTTTCACCTTGTATTAGGACGGTTGAAGTTCCCTTGGATATTTTTTTTGCATAATTTTTAACTAAGCTTATTTCTCTGCTTTCGCCAATTATATCTTCAAAGGTAGTAACTCTATTATTACCTGTAATATCATTTACTACTTTAATTATTTCTTTCATTTTATTGAAGGTGAATATATAACCTATGATTTTTTTGTTTATTATTATTGGTTTAGCATTATATATACCTCTAAGTTTTGTATTATTTATTTCATAGTTAAAAGTTTTGTTTTTATGAAGGTTCTTTTCTATTGCCGATAAATCTTTTATAGATAAATTATCTATGATTTCATTAATATTTTTGATTTTGTTTTTATTTAGCTGAAATATTTCATCGGCAATAGAGTTATAGCGAACTATATTTCCATTTGCATCTGTAAATATTACTCCTGTATCGATTGAGTTGACGAGAATTTCTAACTCTTTTGCCATTAATGTAATTTCTTTAGTTTTTTTATCTTCCTTTAGTTTTGAAGCTATTAAATCTGCCATTCTATTTAAAAAATCTAATAAGTTTTCTTTCTTTTCGAGAATGATATTTTTTTGTTTTTCATTAAATGCTATAAGTCCTATTATGCCAACTGTATTTCCATCAACGTTTATAGGGCAGCAAACTTGAGCATATTCTTTACAGTTAGCTTTATTTTGGCAGCCTTCACAAGCTATATGTTCCCTTGGGTTTTCTATAATGAAGCTTTTTCCACATTCTAGTGCATATGCAAAAAGGCAGCTTTTATCAATCTTTTTGCCGATACTGCTTATATATTTACCAGTGGCAGTAATTCTATTTAAATTTTTATCTACGATTGTTATATCAACATTGATAACGCTGACTATTGCATTAGATACCTTTACTAAAGTATCATATATTTTATTTAATTCGGGTATATTTTTATCCAAGATTATCCCTACCCTTCGAATGCTTATTTTGAATTTATAATACTAAATATTTCGATATTTGTCCAAAGGAATTGTAATTATTTTGAAATAAAATTTATTTTATGGTATTATAATTATAATAGAATAGTGAACGGGGGTTTACTAATAATATGCAAATATTGAAAGATGAAATAAGAGATAGTATATATAATGCTGCTTTGAAAGAATTTAAAGAAAAGGGCTACGAAAAGGCTTCTATGAGGAGTATAGCTAAAAAAGCAGGAGTATCAGTAGGAAATATGTACAGATATTTCAAAAATAAAGACGATTTATTTTTTGCAGTTATAGGTCCTGTATATAATGAACTTATAAAATTCATAAGCCAGCAGAAATCATTGGAGGCCTTTGACCGAGAAACTGAAAATTTGAATATAGATGTTCAGGCAAGAGAACTTGTAGAGATATATTTGAAATATAAAGAAGAATTATTAATTCTTATTGATGGAAGTAAAGGCTCAAAATATGAAGGTGCAAAGGAAGAGATAGTTAAGTTAGTTCAGAATGTCATAATAAATATTTTAGAAGTTAAAGCAAAGAACAGTAATATTAATACGGAACCTTATTTTGCATATGTTTTGTCAAAAAGTGTTATTGAGGGAGTAATACTAATATTAAAACATTATGAAGACGATGAAAAGGTTAGAGGTATGGTAATGCAGTTTGTTGGTTTTGTATTCAAAAATTTTGACGATAGGATTTAAGTAATTTTTTTAAGCTAAAAATGAACACTAGTTCACGATATTAATATCTAAATAGCATAAAACATCTAGTATCAAGTACCAAGTACCTAGTACCCAGTACCTAGTATCTAGTACCTATATATTTAATATCTAATTTCAGAGGTGATTGTTATGAGAAAAATTTTTATTATTGTTATTGTTTTGATTTCACTTTTACTTATTTCTTGTACAAATAAAAATAATGTAAACACTTCCAAACTAAAAATTAAACCCGTTAAAGTTATTGAAGTAAAAGAAGAAGTAAAAGATAAAAAATTAAAATATTTAGGTACAGTTACTGCTGAGGAAGTGAAGAAGCTTGGATTTAAGGTTTCTGGCAAGATACAAAAAATATATGTGCAAAAAGGTACTAAAATTAATAAGGGTATGGTTTTGGCTAAGTTGGATACAAAAGAATTAGAATTATCTGTTAAAGCTTCAGAATTTCAAATGAAAGCTGCTAAAGCTCAATATGACAAAATTTTAAATGGTGCTACTGAAGAAGAAATTAATAAAGCAAAATTAAATCTTAGCAAAGCTAAGGATGCTTATGAATTTGCTTATGAAAATTATGAAAAGATAAAAAAGCTTTATAAAGAGGGAGCAGTTTCAAAAAATGAATTTGACAAAGTAGAGCTAGAATTTAAGTTAAGACAGTCTGAATTTAATCAAGCAAACGAAGTATATAAACAGGTTTTAAAAGGTGTTAGATCTGAGGATAAAGAGGCTGCGTATGCAAATTATGAACAAGCTAAAATAAATTATGAATATAAAAAGAGTTTAATAGAAGGTGCGGCAATAGTTGCAGATATAGATGGATATGTAATTGATGTACTGTATAAAGAAGGAGAATTAGTACCAGAGGGAAGGCCAGTAATAATTATAAGAAATAAAAATCAAGTTGTTAAGGTGGGTTTATCTCAAAAAGATGTGAATAAAGTTAAACTTAAGAGTAAGGTTATTGTAAAGTGGGGTACTGAAAATTTAGTAGGAGTAATTACTAACATAGATGATATACCTGATACTCAAACGAGAACTTATAATGTTGATATAGCTTTAAGTGATGAACGATTGAAAATAGGTTCTATAGTAAAGGTTAGAATTATAGTAGGTAAAGAAACGGGGATATTTATTCCGATAAGTACGATAATGACTAATGGCGAAGATTATGTGTATGTAGTTGAAGATGATAGGATTACTATGAAAAAGATAAAGATAATAGAAATATGTGGAGATAGAGTTATGGTTGAAGGACTAGAAAGTGGAGATAAGTTAGTAATAGAGAATATAAAACAGATTAGATCAGGTGATAGAGTAAAGATTGTCGATTGAAGAAGGAGGTAAAGTTATGAGACAGTTGATTTCTGCTGCGATTAAGATGAGAAAAATAACCTTTTTTATAGTAGTACTTATTATGATATTCGGATTATATAGCTATTTTATTATTCCTAAACAGGAGTTTCCAGATTTAAATGCTCCTGCTGCTATGATTTATACTGTATATCCAGGGGCTTCATCTGAAGACGTAGAAAAACTAGTAACTAGAAGGATAGAAGAAAAGGTAGTTGAAATTGATGGATATAGTTACTGTAATTCTTATTCTAATGATGATATATCTATTGTGATAGTTAGATTAGATTATGGAACGGATATTAATAAAGCATGGAATCAATTAAGACAGAAAATGGATGATTTGCAAGCTGAACTTCCTGATGGATGTCTTGATATACAGGTAAATACGAATTTGGTTGATACCACAGGGATCATTTTGAGTATTACAGGAGAAAATTATACATATGATGAATTGGTTAATTATGCAGAGGTATTAAAGAAGGAACTTAGAAAGGTTAATGGAGTATCTAGATTTGAAATTGTTGGTGAGCAGGAAAAAGAAGTAGGTATTGAAGTGGAAGCAGAGAAATTGAACTTTTATAAAATTTCTTTAGACGATATAGTTAATATAGTAAAATTACAGAATACTGAATTACCATCTGGAAAGATTGAGTACGAAAATTCAAAAATAAATGTAAAGATTTCGAATATATTTTCTTCACTTGATGATATTAAAAATTTAATAATAGGCGTTTCTGACAAAAATGGTTCTATTGTTAGATTAGGGGATATTGCTGATGTATATATTAAAGCTAAAGATTCTAATGTAAGGATTAAACACAATGGAAAAAATACAATTTTATTAACTGGATACTTTAAAGAAAATGAGAATATAGTACTTGTTGGTAAAAAGGTTGAGAAGCAAATAACAGAAATAATTAAAGACTTTCCTGAAGACATATCGGTTAATCAAGTGCTATTTCAACCAGAAGAAGTAAGCAAATCGATTAATAATTTTATATTAAATTTAATTGAAGGAATGTTGTTTGTCATTATAGTAGTGTTTATGGGAATGGGGTTAAGAAATGCGATAGTAGTTTCAACAGCTATTCCAGTTTCAATTATATCTACTTTTATTGCTATGCATGTTCTTGGTATAAAGATACATCAAATATCTATTACTGGTCTTATAATAGCATTAGGTATGCTTGTTGATAATGCGATAGTAATTAGTGATTCTATACAAAATAAAATTGATAATGGTGACGAAAAATTCAAGGCTTGTATTGAAGGAGTAAAAGAAGTTGCTATTCCGATTTTAACATCTACATTAACTACAATTGGTGCATTTTTACCTCTTTTGCTGCTAGACTCTATAGCAGGAGAATATATATCTAGTTTACCTGAAATTGTAATGCTATCACTTTTTTCATCTTATTTAGTAGCATTAGTTGTAACTCCAACTATGGCATATACATTTTTCAAAAAAGATAGAGTAAAAGATAGAATGATTAGATATAAAGAGTTCTTTAATAGTATTTTGTATAGAGGAATGAAAAAGAAAAAAGTTACTATATTATTTACTATTTTTGTATTAGTAATGACTGTATTTATTTTTAAACAAATAAACCTTCAGTTTTTTCCTAAATCAGATAAAAATATAATATATATAGATATTAAAACAGAACGAAACTTAAGTATTTCTAATACAGAAGTATTTACAGCAAAGGTTATAGACATTTTAGAAAAACAGCCGGAAATTGTTAGTCATACTGAAGTTATAGGAGGAGGATTACCAAAGTTTTACGATTCGATTCCTATTACTGTCAGTTCACCAGATATTGCACAAATAATGGTTAGGCTTAATCTTAAAGAATCTGATAGGTTTAAGAATAATTCACAAATAGTTGATTACCTGCAAGAAATATTTGATTCTGAATTAACAGGGGGTACTGCTACAGTAAAACAATTGGAATTGGGCGAACCTATTGGTGCTCCTATAAGAATTAGATTGACAGGAAAAAATATAGAGAGATTGGGACAAGTAAGTAAAGAAATTAGAGATATTTTGCAGGATTTAGAAGGAACGGTGAATGTAAAAGATGATTATAGTGATAAAATATATGAATTTGAAATAGCAGTTGATTATGATAGAGCCTATCTTTATGGAATAACTAAATATGATATACAGAAAGAAGTAAGTGCGGCTCTACGAGGAAGAAAGGCATCAGTATTTAGAAAGAGAGGAAATGAGTATGATATAATTGTAAAGAGCAATATAAAAGCTAAGGAAGATTTAGAAAATTTGGCTATCAAATCTTCGTTTTCAGATAAAAAAGTATTGTTGAAAGAAATAGCCGATATAAAATTAAAGTCTGAAATACCGACTATTAATAAGTATGATTTAGACTTTGCTGTTATGGTTACAAGTGATGTGAAACCAGGATTTAATTCTATAGATATTCAAAAGGAGTTAATAACTAGGTTAAAAGATATAAATTTGGAAGGTGTAGAAGTTGCATTTGATGGGGAAAGGGAAAAAATTAAAGAGAATTTCGGAAGTGTTGGTAATTCTGCTATATTCGCTATATTGATTATATATGCGATACTAATGCTTCAATTCAAATCTTTTCGTCAGCCTTTGGTTATTCTTTTAACTATACCATTATCTGCTGTAGGTTCAATACTAGGTTTGTATTTGTTTAAACAACCACTTTCTTTTACAGCTTTATTAGGTATGGTTAGTTTGATGGGTATTGTTGTAAATAATGCAATAGTATTAATAGATTATATCAATAGTGCTAGAAAAAGAGGAGAATCAATAGAAAATGCATGTTTAAAAGCTGCTAATAGAAGATTTAGACCTATCATATTAAGTACGGCTACAACAATAATAGGACTTACTCCTCTAGTGTTTTCGGGAAGTAATTTATTCAGGCCAATGGCTATTTCGTTAATGTTTGGACTGTTAGTGTCAACGTTGTTAACACTAGTTATTATTCCGGTAGTATATAGTATTGTTGAAATCGAGGTTTAAATATAATTACAGTAGAGCAATTAACAAAAAAGATATACCTGCTAGTATAAGACTAAAATAATCGACATTGGAAAGTTTTTTTCTTCATAGCCAATATATTTTGGGAAAAACTTCATTATAGTTGCAGTTAAAATTAAGCTAAATGATCCTGATATTAGAAAAAGTTTACTGCTTTTAGATATTAATAAAACTAATAAATTAACGATTATGCATATTAATGGGAAAAGTATCTTTTTACTCATAGAGAATACCTCCATTAAATTTATTATTTATTTATATAGAAATTAACTACAATATACAAATCAGGAAATTTATAGACAAAAAGGAATATAATAATTGTTAGAGAATAAATAGAGCTTGTTGACAAAGTAAAATATATATGAAAATGACGCTCATGCGGACGAATTTAGAAAAAATTAAATTCTTTCAAGCATTCGCTTTCATTTTCATAAAATACTTAAGAGAATAAGTTGGTCAATAGCATGTAAATATGTAGTAATAGAGTTAAATATACGGACAGTAATTAAATGATGGGAGAATGGGGAGTTAAGGGCTATGGGAGATAACATGACACTTGGGCAGATTGAATAGATTTTTTAGATTATTTAAAGGATAATTTTATACATTCATATTTTGTGAATACCTTTATGAAGATGATGAATTTACCAATTGGACATTGTTTAATTTTTTTAGTAGATAAAAAACCTTCCTTCATTTTCACAAATAAAATATCTTAGTCATTTAGATTTAATATAACTGTAGCAAATTGTTTCATATCATTCAAATGCAATTCTATTATCTTCTTAACGATATCTAAATCTATATTTTGATAATCATGCACTGCGATATTTCTGAAACCTACCATAGCCTTAAGTTTTTTATTTAATTCCTTGCTTATTATGCCGTTTTTATGAAGCAATTCAAAACCGTCTCTGCTATTTTGAGGTATTCCTAATGATTTTTCAGCCACAACATGCATAGCTAAATCTATACACGCTTCAGCAGCTCTTTGAATATTTAGTATGATAGAATCTTGTTTTGTATAGTTTAAAAGATTTTGCGGATTATTTTCATATTCCTCATAGATACGCTTAATACATCTTTCAATTATAGCCACTTTATTAAAAATAACATCTTTACTCATATACATACCCTCTTTCTTTTATCTTTTGCAGTATCACTTGTCTTTCTTCGTTCAAAAGACAATATTCTTTCAATACTCTTATTCTATATTCACTTACTTTCCTGTCATCTTTAGAATAAATAATTTTACCATTACCAATGATTTGTGCTTTTAACACTGTTGTTGCCTTATTTAAATCTATTAAATCTACATCTCTATTTAAAACATCAGCTAATTCTTGACTAATCATAAAAATCTCATAGTCGTCAAAATATTTATCACTTAAAAATGCTATATCTACATCACTATCTTTTCTTAAACGTTTTTTGGCTGCAGAACCAAAAATTATAATCAAATACGGAGAAACTCTATTGATTAGTATATCTTTAATTTTTTCAATTTCTGCTGTTAAAAGTGTGTTTTTCAAACCAATTCTCTCCTTTTTAAATTAATTATAACATAACATTGTAATAGTATTTATATATACTATTTTTCTAATTTCTATAAAAAATTCCTTCAAAATTTTTATTTAAATTTTACATTTTAAAACAATAAAATGACATTTTAGGAAATCTCATTGAAAGGGAAAAAACATTTTTATATAATTAAAATGAAATGTTGGTAAAACATAGAAAATTTTCACGTTTATTCTTATGGTAATTAAGAAATATGATAGGAAAGAGGTGAAAATATATTATCGGTATGAAAAATTATAAAAGAAGATCAATATTTCTATATGCAGTGATTATTATTTCATTATTTATTAATATCGTTTTATATATAAAATATGAAGAAGAAAAAGATAAGAATATGTATATACATGATATAGTTCGTACTATAAGAGCTTCAACAAGGCCACATTTAGAATATTTGATTACTAATATAACATGCGATAAAAATTTGGAACGCTGGAAACCGATAATACAAGAAATTAGAGATAAGAGTTCTAAATCATATAAAATTGAAAACTATATTGTTATAAAATATGATAATGGTAATACTTTAATGGTGGAAACAGGAACAAATGAGTTAAAATTAAATGGAAGACGTTGTATTGCAGATATGTTCTTTTTAGATGAACAGCAGTATAAAAGATTTATATATACTAAAGAATAAAAGTTGTATTCAAGCTATATTGTTTTAGGGGGGATTCCGGTGAAAAGCATAAAAGGTATCAGTATTCCATTTATTATTTTTTGCATATTAATTCTGAGTATTACTGTGTATGCAGAAACTACTATGCAGACAATTCAAGTATTATTTAATTATGTTAATCTACAAGTTAATGGTGAAAATGTTCAAGTTGATAATATATTATACAATGGTACTACATACGCACCAGTTCGTGCAGTTGCTGAAATGTTGGGAAAAGAAGTAAGCTGGGATCCAGCTAATAGAACTGTAAGTATTAATGATAAAATGGAGAATATTGAGCCTAAAACTGACAAATCTAATATGGAAAAAGAATTGGAATTACATATTTTTTATGCAATAAATTCTTATGAACAATTTAAAATGTTTTTGAGAAATAAATCGATTCAAAATATAAATTCAATGTCGTTTGGATGGAGTAGAATGGAATATGATGAAGAAAATGATAAAGTTATTCTCAATATGACTACATTAAATGGAAATGATTTTTATGTACCATATGGATTTAATGAGCCATTAAATTATACAAAACAGTATAATATATCAACACAATTAAGTGTGTATGCAGATAAAAATATAGGTTCTATATTAGAGCATAAAGATTCTGTTATACAGCAAATTATTGATAGTATAGCTAGTAAGGAAATATATGGAGAAAGTATTACGTTTGATGGTATTGTAATAGATTTTGAAGGGCTAGAAGAAAAGGATAGTCAAAGTTTTATAATGTTTTTAAAAGATTTAAAAGAAGAGCTAGTTAAGAATAATAAAAAATTGTATGTTACAGTACCACCAAGAACATGGAATAGTGCATATGATTATAGAGAAATTGGACATATTGCTGACAAAATTATTTTAATGGCTCATGATTATGATGACAAGAATTTAGAATCAACATATTTAATTGATGAAATTGTATATACACCACTAACACCAATATCACAAGTAAGACAAGCCTTATTAGATATTACAGATGAAGAAAATGGTGTAGTCCAAAAAGATAAAATTTTGCTTCAAATTAATTTTGGAAGTGCTCAATGGAAAGTAAAAGAAGGGAAACTTTATGATGGCGGTATGAGTGAAGATAATGAAGAAGTTAATATAATTTATTCTGATAAACCTACTTATGAAATGATATATGATAGGGTGAAAAAAGAATTAAGTAAAGGGCGTACAATAGACGAAATAATTAATTTTGATGATAATTCAAAAAATCCATATATAAGGTACTATAATGATTTGGAAGGAACAGATAATATAATTTGGTATGAGGATAGTAGAAGTGTTATAGAAAAAATAAACTTGGCTAAAGAATTTGAAATAGGTGGAATATCGTTATGGAGGCTAGGTAATATACCTGATTATTACAATCCAAGAAATCAAGAATTTTATTTAGACATTTGGCAGCAGATACAGAAAAATATTACTGAATAAAAAAGCGTGGCAGGTTAACTGTCACGCTTTTTAATATAAATGTTTTTAAGATATGTTATAAATTCCATATTTAAATTTAATTTTTAAAGAATTTAATGGTGAATAATAGTATATAAGAACTATAAAAACACAATTTACAAATACTAGCAAAAATATTACTATAAAGGTGAATGAGCAATTGATTGAACCAAATAAATGTAAATAGTGTGGTGAATATTATGAGAAAACTTTTAAACCTTATAGTTATTTCATTATTCTTATCTGCTTGTACTTATCAAATTGAATCGAATGTCGATTCTATTAAAAATACAATTGAATCATTTTATAATACTCAATATGACGCATATTTGGAGATGGAATACAAGGACATAACTCCATATTTAGATATGACAAAAATTCAAAATCAAAATAAAGTAATAGCATTAGAGGCACTAACTGTTCGTAGGAAATATACTGATGAAAAAGGATATTGTTATGTAGAAAAAAGGCGTTTTCCATTAACATTTAGCTATAAAACCATTGATATAAAAAGTGACTGTGCTAAGGTGATATTAGAAATAAAGATAGATAGACAACAGGTTTATCCACCTTTTATCACTTATGGAGAAAATATTTTTGAATTAAAAAAAGATGGGGCCAATTGGAAAATAACGAGTCATATCTATCCAGGATTGAATATTTTTGAAGTATCGACTGATAAAAAATTACCAGAACTAGATATAGAAAAAATAAAACAGCAGATTGATAATGAATTTAGGCAGAAATAAAAAGCGCGGCAGAAAAATCTGTCACGCTTTTAAATAAGGATGTTTTCCTCTTTTTACATAACTTGTGTGAAGATATTTTTTTGATACTTCTGATAGCGGATGACCTAAAAATTCTTTATATATCTGTTTAACTCTAGGATTTTCGTGAGAACGTCTGATTTTTTTGCCCTTCTCAACATTATATAATGTATCAGCTCTATTGTGGCGATAGCTTAATGAAATATATTTGTGATCTCTACTACCTAATATAGGCTGACCTCCACCTCCAACACATCCTCCTGGGCATGCCATAACTTCCATGTAATCAAATTTCTTTTCTCCTCTTTTATACATTTCTAAAGCTTTTTTGGCATTTCCAGTACCATGTGCAATAGCAATAGTTATAGTTTTATCTCCAAGTGTAACTTTTCCATATTTAAGACCACTTTGTCCTCTGGCTTCTTCATAATCAGGAACTGGCATTTCTTTTCCTGTTACTAATTTATGAGCAGTTCTTACAGCTGCTTCTAAAACTCCACCAGTAGAGCCAAAAATCATTCCTGCTCCACTATATTGGTCAAAAGGTTCATCATATTCTTCATCCGGTAAGTTTACAAAGTCAATTCCTACTTGCCTAATCATTCTACCTAATTCTCTTGTTGTTAAGACATAATCAACATTTCTATATTCATCTGACTGCATCTCAGGACGTTGAGCTTCATATTTTTTTGCTGTACAAGGCATTATTGCTACATTTACAATATTTTTAGGATCTATACCATATTTTTTAGCATACCAAGTTTTAGTCAATGCACCACACATTTCATGAGGTGATTTGGTAGTTGAAAGGTTTGGTAAAAATTCAGGATAAAAGTGTTCAGCATATTTTACCCATGCTGGACAACAAGATGATAATAGTGGCAAATGATCAGGATGTTTTAATAACCTTTCAACTAATTCACTAGATTCTTCCATTATAGTTAAATCAGCGGTTACATCTGTTGCGAAAACTTTATCAAAACCTATTCTTCTTAAAGCTGCAACTAGTTTACCAGCTACGAAAGAGCCAACTGGCATACCAAATATTTCACCTATTGTAACCTGTATTGAAGGTGCAGTTTGTGCTATAACATGTTTAGTAGGATCTGATATTGCAGCCCATACTTCATCTATTGATTCTTTTTCTGTTAAGGAAGCAGTAGGACATGCAAGTACACATTGACCGCACATTATACAGGTTACATCAGACAAATCTTTCTGAAATGCTGGAGCAATAATTGTATCTAATCCACGATTAATAGGAGAATATACGTAACATTCTTGTATTTTATTACATATAGCCATACATCTTCTACAGTTAATACATTTATTGTAATCTCTTTGTATTGCAGGGTTACTATCGAAGAAACCGTAATCATTTATTTCGCCTGTATATGGTATATTTCTAATTCCTAAATTATCAGCTAAATTTTGAAGTTCGCAGTTTAAGTTTCTAATACAAGTTAGACATTCTCTATGATGATTAGATAAAAGCAAAGTTACAGCGGTTTTTCTGGCTCTACGAACTCTTTCTGTATTAGTTCTGATTTTTAGTCCTTCTCTTACTGGATAAACACAGGATGCTTGTAGAGTTCTTGAACCTTCAATTTCTACTACACAAACTCTGCAAACTCCTATTTCGTTTATATCTTTTAAATAACAGAGGCTTGGAATTTCTATATTAACAAGTCGAGCAGCTTCTAAAATTGTAATACCGTCAGGAACTTGGTAATCTATTCCGTCAATGTTTATGGTTACAGTTTTATCAGAAAGTACAGCATCTTCTTTTTCTCTAACGTTTTCCATCCTATTCACCTACCTTTATCGTTTGTAAATTGCATTAACAGGACATTTTGGAATACATGCTCCACATTTTATACAGATGTCTTGATTTATATGGAATGGTGTTTTTTTGTGTTCACCTGTTATTGCATTAACAGGACAAACTCTTGCACAAAGACCGCATGCTACACATTTTTCATCAGATATTACAACTTTAAGTAGTCCGTTGCAGACACCAGCAGGGCAGGTCTTATCTTTAATGTGTGCTATATATTCATCCCTAAAATATCTTAATGTACTCAATATTGGATTTGGAGCTGTTTGACCTAGTCCACATAGTGCAGAATCTTTTATGTCATAACATAAATTCTCAAGAATTTCTAAGTCTTTCATTTCTGCTTTTCCACAAGTAATTTTATCTAATATTTCTAATAATCGTTTAGTACCTATACTACAAGGAACACATTTACCACAGGATTCATCTTGAGCAAATTGAAGATAGAATCTAGCTATATCAACCATGCAGTCTGTTTCGTCCATGATAATCATTCCACCAGAACCCATCATAGAACCGATATCTGTTAAAGATTTATAATCTATTTTTGTATCTAATAAAGATTCTGGAATACATCCACCAGAAGGGCCACCAGTTTGTACCGCTTTAAATTTTTTGTTATCGTGGATACCTCCACCTATTTCATAAATAATAGTTCTTAATGTAGTTCCCATAGGAACTTCAATCAATCCTGTATTATTTATTTGGCCTGCAAGTGAAAACACTTTAGTTCCTTTACTATCTTCAGTTCCAATACTTGAATACCACTCAGCACCTTTTCTGAGTATAATAGGTATATTTGCATAAGTTTCTACATTATTATTCAATGTAGGCATTTCCCATAAACCCGCTTCTGCTGGGAAAGGGGGTCTAGGTATAGGTTCGCCTCTTAGTCCCATTACAGATTGAATAAGGGCAGTTTCTTCACCACATACAAAAGCACCAGCACCTATTCTTATATCAAGGTTATAACTAAAAGATGAGCTTAAAATATTTTTCCCTAAAAGACCTAATTTTCTAGCCTGATTAATTGCTATTTCTAATCTTTCAACGGCAATAGGATATTCAGCTCGTACATAAATATATCCTTGTGAAGCACCTATCGTATAACCAGCTATAATCATTGCTTCAATAACACTATGTGGGTCACCTTCAAGAATAGAACGGTCCATAAAAGCACCGGGATCGCCTTCATCTGCATTACACAATACATATTTTTTTTCGCCTTCATATTTTCTGGCGAATTCCCATTTAAGTCCTGTTGGGAAACCGCCACCACCTCTACCTCTTAGACCAGAATCTTTTAATATTTTAATTATTTCTTCTGGTGGGGTTTGATTTTCTAATATATTAGCTAAAGCTAAATAGCCATCTAAAGCTATGTATTCTCTTATATCTTCAGGGTTTATAACTCCTGAATTTCTTAAAGCTATTTTTACTTGATGATTGAAAAAGTCTATTTCATCTATAGTTCGCTGAACTTCATCATTTATTGCAGATTTGTATAGTAGTCTTTCAACAACTTGACCATTCATTATATGTTTATCTATAATTTCATCAACATCTTCTGGAGTTACTTTTGTATAGAAGGTTCTGTCAGGATGTACTACAACTATAGGCCCTAATTTACAAAATCCAAAACATCCAGTTTTAAAAACTTTGACTTTATCTTGAAGATTTCTTTTTTCAATTTCTCTTTCTAGTTTTTCTAATACTAGATTACTTTTTGTAGAAATACAAGCTGTTGCAGCACAAACTAATATGTGATATTTTTCTATTTCTTTTTCAACTGAATAATCTTTAAAGCGGAGTTTTATATTTTCTAAAGTTTCTTCTTTCATTTTTTTTAAGTCATCAATTGTTTTTAATGGGCGTAACTCCACATTTACACCTCCTGTTTGGATAAATTATTTTCTTTATGAGTTTTGATGTATTTATAAAGTATTGTTGGCACATCTGCAGGAGTTAATCTACTGTAGATTTCATCATTTATAGTAACTACAGGTGCTAAACCACAAGCACCTATACATCTAGTTTCTGCTATTGTAAATAATCCGTCTGGAGTTGTTTCTCCTACATCTATATTTAATTCTTTTTTTATAGCATCTAATACTTCTTGTGCCCCTTTTACATAACAAGCAGTTCCTAGACAGACACTAATTATATATTTACCTTTAGGATTTTGGGAGAATAATGAATAGAAGCTCACAACTCCGTTAATAGTGGAGATGGGTATATTTAATTTATCTGATATGTAAGACTGAACTTTAATTGGTAGATATCCAAAAATATCTTGAGATTCTTGAAGTATTTTAATAAGCATTCCTTCTTGTTTTTTGTATTTTTCAATTATTTCATCTAATTTCTTATATTTTGCTTCTAGATTTTTTTCGATATTTAAATCCATTTGCTTATACACCTCGCTTTACAAGTCAAAATTCAATTTTATTATTTGTTAAAGCAAATATATTATTCAAAAAATCGCTAAAATAAGGGATAATATTTATGGATTATAAAAATGAAAAAAGAATTAAGGGAGTGGATAGGATGAAGCTTAATAAGAATTTATGTTGAGTTGGTGAGGTAAAATCTACAGGAAAGGTAGATAATAAGACATGTCCTAAATGTGGTAAAGAAGGGCAATATATTGAAAATATAACTGTAAGAAATATAATTATTAAAGATAAAGTGAAAGAAATTGGAGATAGTAATTATTTTTTATGTATGAATGAAGTATGTGATATAGCTTATTATAATGAAAAAGGTAAAATGTTTACTAAAAAAGATGTGAAAGTTCCTATTTGGTTTAAAATAGGCGCTGAGCCAAAATATATTTGCTATTGTAATAAAGTTACAGAAGAACAGATAGAGAAAGCGATAGTTGAAGATGGAGCTAGAAGTGTTAATGATGTAATAAAACTTACTGGTGCTATGAAAAATGGCCAATGTAAAATAAAGAATCCAACAGGTAAATGTTGCTATGATGTAGTAAAGAAAACAGTTGATAAAATACTAAGGGAAATAAGGAAAATCTGAAGGGGGCGTAAGCCCCTTTTATGTTTAAAAAATATTACTAATATTAGAATCAAATACAAAAGAAAATCTTATGCGAGCAGTAGGATTAATATAAATTGTTAAAGTTGCAGTAGGAGAAGAACGCCTCGTACCTGAAGTAAAAGATACATCAAAATCAATATTAGCTTTAATAAGCAAAGCTATTGCCGCATTAAGTTGTGCAATTTCAATAAATTCACAATCTAACAGCTTTCTAAATATTCCTGTCGAAAGTATATTAAGTACATCTTTATTTATTGCAGCCATTTTAATCTCCCCTATATCTTCTCATAATATTATATGTTTAATGTAGTATGTTGCGTGAAATGACTTAACTTGTATTTGAATAAAAAGTATTTTAGATTTTAGAATTGCTAATAATAATTCATAAAAAGAGAGTATAGGTGATTGAGGTGTTTAATAAATTAAGAAATCTACTGTTCCATAAAAATATTGAGAGAAGAGAAAAAGAAATAAAACTTGAAAAATCACTTTTAAAAAATATTGCTTTATTTAAGCAGGTATTTAAAAATGATGAAACTATCATTTTTAGAGAATTTGAGTCTAAGGGAGAAAATAAGATTAGATGCTGTATTATTTTTGCTGATGAAATGGTTAATAAAGAAATAATAAATGAGAATATTATTAAGCCTATTGTTGAATGTACAGTAGATAAGAGTATTTTTAAGTTTGGATTATTAGATTATTTAATGAATACGATAGTTATATCTGGAGAAATCAGGAGAGCTAAAGATATTGATGAACTTATAGGCTCGATTTTATATGGTGATACTATTCTGTTAATTAATGGTCTAGAGGAAGCTTTAGTTATAGACACAAAAGGATGGGAAACAAGGTCTATTTCTGAGCCTTTATCAGAAAGTGTTGTTAGGGGGCCGAGGGAAGGTTTTACTGAATCAATAAAAATAAATCTTTCTTTAATTCGAAGAAGAATAAGAAGTAATAAATTGAAATTTCAGTTTAAAGAAATAGGATCAAGGTCAAAAACAAGGGTTTGCATATGTTACATTGAAGAATTGGCTAATGAAAAGATATTAAAAGAATTGTTTACTAGGCTTGAAAATATTAAAATTGATGGAGTATTAGAAACTGGATATATTGAGGAGCTTATTAAAGATTCACCATTTTCACCATTTAATACAATAGGCTATACAGAAAGACCAGATGTAGTTGTTGCAAAATTACTTGAAGGAAGGATTGCTGTATTATGTGATGGAACACCTTTTGTTTCAACTTTACCTTATTTATTTATAGAGTATTTTCAAGCAAGTGAAGATTATTATAAGAATTATATATTTTCTACTATAAATAGGTTAATAAGAATATTTGGTTTTTTCTTGTCTACTAGCGTTCCTGCTGTATATGTAGCTTTAACCACATATCATCAAGAGATGATACCTACACCACTTTTACTTAGTATTTCAGCAGCTAGGGAAGGCGTTCCATTACCTACAGTTGTTGAAGCTATGCTTATGTTATTTATCTTTGAAGTAATAAGAGAGGCGGGTATAAGATTACCTGCTGCAATAGGGCAGGCTGTAAGTATTGTAGGAGCATTAGTATTAGGTGAAGCAGCGGTGACAGCAAGACTTATAAGCGCACCTATTGTTATAGTTACGGCTCTAACAGGTATATCAAGTTTTTTAACTCCCCAAATGATAGAGACTTTAATTTTAATTAGATTTATTTTGTTAGCTTTATCGTCTTTTTTAGGATTATATGGATATATATTTGGGATAATCGGAATTTTTATACATTTAATGTCGTTAAGGTCATTTGGAGTACCATATATGCTTAATGTAAGTTCTATAAATAAACAAGATATAAAGGATACAGCAATTAGAGCTCCATGGTGGTACATGTATTACAGACCTAAATTAATAGCAGATAGAAATTCTATAAGAAAGGCAGATGTTAATCGCAAGGGAAGAAGGTAGATTTTATGAAATCTACAAAGAAAATCATTTTAATAATATTATTATTTATAAATACTTTAAATTTCACTTCATGCTGGAATTATAGAGAAATTAATGAAGTTGCAATTGTAGGTGGAATGGCTTTAGATAAGAATAAAGAAAACGGCAGATACATAATGACAGTTGAAATTATGCTGCCTGAGGCTAGTGATGGACTTAACATGAAGCCAGAAGTTTATACTATGGAAGGAGATACTCTATTTGATGCAGTAAGGAATTTTATTGCTGAAACAGGAGTTAAGTTATATTGGAGTCATTTGAGAGTTGTGATTTTGAGTCAAGATGTAGCAAAAGAAGGAATAGTACCTGTCTTAGATCTTTTTATAAGAGATGCTGAATTAAGAACTGATGTGTGGTTATTAGTATCAAAAGATAAAACTGCTAAAGTAATTTTAGAAGAGGGTACAGCAAAAATTCATGATACTGTTTCTTTCCATTTACACGATATGTTAAAAACTGAGGCGAGCATTTCCAAATATAAAGGGGTTCAATTTTGGGACTTTGTAAAAACTCTTTCAGAAGAAGGAAGTTCACCATTTCTTCCAACAACTGAATTAGTAAATAAAAAGAAAGAGAAAATTCCCAAAATATATGGAACTGCTGTTTTTAAAAAAGAAAAAATGGTAGGTTGGCTAGATGGAATAGAAACTAGAAGTTTGTTATTTATTAGAAATCAAATAAAAGGAGGAGTAATATCTATAAAAAATGTTACAGATTTTAATACAGACGTGACATTAGAAATATTTAAAAGCAAAACAAAGTTAAAACCAGAATTAAGAGATGGAAAGTTAGTTATGAATATAGATGTAGTAACTGATGTAGGTATAGCAGAAATAGATAGTACTCAAGATTTAATAAGCGATAAAGGTCGTGAAAAAGTAAAAAAAGATGCTGAAATGTTAATAAGAAAACAAATTGAGAAAGTAATTAAAAAAGTTCAAAAAGAGTACAAAAGTGATATTTTTGGATTTAGTAATGCTATTTGCAGAACAATGCCCAAGGTGTGGAAAAAGATAAAGAAAGATTGGGAAGAAGTATTTATTGAATTAGATATCAAGGTTAATACAAAGATAAACATAAAAGAGAGTGCATTAACACTAAAACCAATAAAAGTAGGAGAATGATACATGATAGTTTTACTTGTAATATTAGCTTATTTATTAACAGGAATTATTGAGATATTCCCAATGACTAAGAAAAAACGAAAAAGAGAACTAGTATTGTATTCGATATTTTTTATCATATCTTTTTTAATAAGTTTACTCTTAAGCATTGGAATTAAGGTACCAAGTCCTGCTGTATTTATAAAGAAAATTGTTATTTTGTTTAGGGAAATGAATTGGAGGTAATGATTTTGAGCAAAGAAGTTATTTCTGATAAACAGGGTATATCTTTAGTAATTATGTTTATTATAGGTACATTTACAATTTTAGTTGCAGGACTTCAGGCAAAGAGGGATTTATGGTTAGCGAACATTTTGGCAATAATTATTGCATTACCACTACTATTAATATTTACTAGGCTACATCAGAAATTCTGGGGAAAGGATTTATTTGATATTTTAGAAATTTGTTTTGGAAAAGTTATAGGTAAAGTTATTGCAGTATTATATATTTTATTTTTATTTATTTTAAGTTCATTAATATTGAGGGAATTTGGAGAATTCTATGTTGTAGTAGCAGCACCAGAAACGCCAATGATTGTACCAATGATATTTATTTCATTTTTAAGTATTTGGATGTTAAAGGAAGGTATTGAGGTTATGGCAAGATGGGGAGAATTTTTTCTACCTATCTTAATTGTTTTGATAGTAATTATAATATTTTTGTTGATTGGTGATATGGATGTAAATAATATGCTTCCAATTTTTTATGACGGTCTAAAACCAGTTTTAAAAGGAGCATTAGAATCTTTAATATTTCCATTTTCTCAAACAGTAGTTTTTATAATGATTTTTGCGAAATTGAAAAGGAAAAGCTCTTATACCAAGGTTTATTTTTTAGGGCTGCTAATTGGAGGAGTAATCATACTTGCTGTTTCATTAACAAATATTCTAGTTTCAGGGGTCAATATGATTTCGAGCATGTATTTTCCTACATATATAACAGCTACTAGAGTTAATATTGGTGATTTTCTAAAGAGTGTTGAAATAATAATTGCATTTATATATTTATTAGGAGGTTTTATAAAACTTAATGTGTGTATGTTAGCTGTATGCATAGGAGTTTCTAAAGTGTTTAATTGTAGTGACTATAGATTTATTGTAACACCTATTTTATTTATGTTGTTAAATTTATCATATTTAATATTTAATAGTTCGATTGAATTTCATGCTTGGGTCTTTAATGTATGGCCTTATGTTTCAATATTATTCCAGATTATTTTGCCAATTATTATATTTACTGTAGCATCTTTAAAAGTTAGAAATAGAAAAGCGGAGAATTATTATGATGAATAGAGAAAAGAAAAGTTACAAAAATAAAATATTACTTGAAAAACTAAAAATGATAATATATAATACTATTGAGATTGATAATAATTCTTATTTACGCATATGATGTATTAGAAAAGAATGGTATTAAAAAGCTCTCTTTGTAGTTTTTGGAACAAAATCTTCGATTTGAATAAATTAAGGAAGATTTTGTTGAAATCCATTGGATTATAAGATAAGAGGGCATAAATTTAGACTTTGAACTGATAATGATTATCAATATAGATTTAAGGGGGTTCTCCTATGGAATGCTGTCAAAATAGACCATGGTATAAAAAACTAGCTTTTACGCTATTAGGGATTAATAGTTGTGATGGTGAAGTTAATCAAAATACACAGGGGTTAGAAAAGATTGCTTTGGTTGGAAGTCCAAATGTCGGTAAAAGTGTATTGTTTAATATATTAACTGGAGCGTATGTTACAGTTTCAAATTATCCTGGTACAACAGTTGAAGTTTCTAGAGGAAAAGGAAAGATTGGAGATACCGAATATGAGATAATAGATACTCCTGGTATGTATTCTCTTATGTGTATTACAGAGGAAGAAAAGGTAACAAGAGAACTTTTACTTAGAGAAAAGCCTAAAGCTGTGATTCATGTTATAGATGCTAAGAATATACAGAGGATGTTACCATTAACTATCCAGTTAATAGAAAGTGGATTGCCTGTTATATTAGTTTTAAATATTATGGATGAAGCAGAAAGAATGGGACTTAAAATAGATACTGCTAAGTTGGAAAGAGATTTAGGAATTCCAGTTATATCTACTATAGCAGCTTTAAACAAAGGAATAGACACTTTAAAAGAAAGGGTTGGAAGGTATGTCAAAGCAGCTTAATTTTAAATATGATGAAACTATCGAAAACTCAATAGAAGATATTATAGATAATTTAAAAGGCGAATATGTACTTTCAAAGAGGTCTATAGCTTTACTATTATTACAGGAAGATGAAGATATTATTGAAAAAGTAAAGGGAACTGAGGGAAGTAACTATATTAAAATAAGTGAAATAATCAAAAGAACTAAGAAGAAATATGATAAACCATTAAGTTATGTTATAGCTCTTTCTAGACAAAAAGTCATTGAAGATATTACAAGTAAAGTTGTTACCAAAGAAGAGAAAAATAAAAGCAGTATATCTAACTTTTTTAGCAAATTAACTATGAATCCTGTTACGGGTATTCCTATTTTACTGCTTGTTATATACTTTGGACTGTATAAATTTGTAGGTGAATTTGGAGCAGGTACAGTAGTAGATTTTTTAGAATCTCAAATATTTGAAGCATATGTAAATCCATGGGTTAATGGAATAGTAAATACAATTATACCTTGGAAATGGTTACAAGATCTAATTGCTAATGAGTATGGAATAATAACGCTTGGTATTAGATATGCTGCTGCTATTGTTTTACCTATAGTTGGAACATTTTTCTTTGCATTTTCTATTATAGAAGACAGTGGGTACTTACCTAGATTAGCAATGCTTGTAGATAGAGTATTCAAAAAAATAGGGTTAAACGGTCGTGCAGTTATACCTATGACTTTAGGTTTTGGTTGCGATACTATGGCAACTATGGTAAGTAGGACTTTAGAAACTAAAAGGGAAAGAATTATTGCTACTTTATTATTAGCTTTGGCAATACCATGTTCTGCACAATTAGGTGTAATTTTAGCTTTATTATCAGGTGAACCTAAGGCACTATTAGTTTGGATAATATTTATGGTATTTGTATTCTTATTTATAGGTTACTTAACATCTAAGATTATGCCTGGTGAAGGACCAAGTTTTTATATGGAAGTACCGCCACTTAGATTGCCAAAATTGACAAATATACTGATAAAAACTTATACTAGAATGCAATGGTATTTTATTGAAATAGTACCTTTGTTTATATTTGCTAGTGTTTTAATTTGGTTTGGAAATATAACTGGATTATTTGATGTTTTAGTAAATATGCTTAAACCTGCTGTAAATGTGATAGGATTACCAGATGATGTAGCAAAAGTATTTCTTTTTGGATTCTTTAGAAGAGATTATGGAGCAGCAGGACTTTATGACTTGCAGCAGGCAGGAATTTTATCTCCAAGACAGCTTGTAGTAGCAGCTGCAACATTAACATTATTTGTTCCTTGTGTTGCTCAGTTTGCAATGATGATTAAAGAAAGAGGTACAAAAACTGCTATTTTAATGGGAACATTTATTTTAATATTCTCTTTTGTTGCAGGCTTTGTACTTAATTGGATGTTAGGTATATTTGGGGTGTTAGCATGATAAAATGTAGTTTTTGTGGATATGAGTTTGATGAAAATGAAAGTAAAAAAGGTTGTCAGAGTTGTCCTTTAAATAAAAGTTGTAATAAGTATAAATGTCCTAATTGTGGTTTTGAAATACCTAAAGAGCCTAAACTAATACAACTTATTAAGAAATGGAGGAAAAGAAATGACTAAAGCTCATGATGGTTCTAAAGTAATTCCTGCCGTTAAAATGAAAAGTGGTGAAGAGGGCATTATTGCAGAGTTAGATACAGATAGTAAGTCTATATTAAGAAAGCTTATGGCCATGGGTATTTTACCTGGGATGAAAATAAAGATGATACAAACATTTCCGTCTTATGTATTTCAAGTAGGTTATACACAGGTTGCTGTTGATAAAGAAATTGCATCTGTTATTTTAGTAAATCAAGAGTAGATTGTTAAGGTCTCTTAGTTACGGCTAAGAGATCTTTTTTTATAATCTATAGTAAATTATATTCCTAAATTACAAAATATAAGATTTTATCTCTTCAAACAAGTCTTCAGGTGTATCAGCTTGAACAATTTCTCCATTTATTAGAGCAAAAGGTGAAGTAGAACAATCATCACAAAATCCAAGACATGAGACAACTTCAATTTCAATATCATCATCTATTTCATTCTCTAACATTTCTATAATTTTATCTGTTCCAAAACTGAAGTTATTTTCACAGAATTGAATTTTGTAATCAGCCATTATATTACCTCCTCAAAAGATTATAGTACTAGTATGGCTAAACAATTTAAAACTATACTAGTATGATTTTTTTCAAAATTTTAAATTTATGTTAATATGAATTTATATGATATAGAGGTGATTGTATGGTGAAAATTAAAAAAATGTTTTTTCTGGCTCTTAGTGTTACACTTATATCGCAATTTTATTTTAGTTTTATAGTTGAAAATTTTAGAATATCTCTTGCAGTAATAATTTTTACTTTTGGACTTTTTTGGTATAAGAGTTTGGATCCTATTGTTACATCGATAGTTACAAGTTTAACTGTATTTTTATTTAGATATTTTTTGCTATTAATTAGTCATTTGAGTTTTGAGCAGAGTTTTGCTGTGAATTATCCTGTGTTATTTTTCTATACGATATTTGGAATTTGTTTTCATATATTTGATTTAAAAAATAAGGAAAAAAATTTCTTGTTGTTGTTTATGGGGGTATTGGCTTGTGACCTTGTTGCAAATTTTTGTGAAATACTGTTGAGATTAGATAAAATAACTTTAAATAATATTGCAGCAGCTGTAAAAATATTATTTTTAGTTGCTTTGGTTAGAACCTTTATTTCAATATCATTACTATCAGTTATAAAGTATTATAAACTATTGTTGATAAAAGAAGAGCATGAAGATAGATATAGAAAATTGGTTTTATTAACATCTAGTCTTAAAAGTGAGATATATTTTATGAAAAAAAATATTGATTATATAGAAAAGGTAATGAATAATTCATTTAAGTTATATGAAGCAATTTCTAATGATAAAACATTAAGTCATTTGAAAAACTTATCACTTTCTATAGCTAAAGATGTACATGAAATTAAAAAGGACTATATTCGAGTTATAAAGGGTATAGAAGAAACTACTGTAAGAAAGATTGAATATTCAAGTATGAGTCTTAAAGATATTTTTTATATATTGCATGAAAGCACTAGACGATACTTAGAAAATGAGAATTTGAATATAAATCTAATATTTCAAGTAGGGGATAATTTTAAAACAAAAGAGCATTATCATATTATTTCGCTACTTAGAAATTTGATTAATAATTCTATTGAAGCTATTAACAAAACAGAAGAAAATGGATTTATAATGGTAGTTCATTATAAAAAAGACGGTTATCATATATTTAAAGTTTATGACAATGGTGAAGGGATTAGGGAAAGAGATATGAAAAACATTTTTGATCCAGGCTTTTCTACTAAGTTTAATCCAGAAACAGGCGACTTAAATAGAGGCATAGGGCTTACATTAGTTAAAGATATGGTAGAGAATTATTTTAAAGGTAAAATAACAGTAAGCTCAAAATATAAAGGTGGAACTGTTTTTCAAATTTCAATACCAGAAAAAGTATTGGAGGTTGATGAGAATTGAAATTTTATATTGTTGAAGATGATTATAGTGTAATTAGAGTTATTGAAAATATTATAGAAGATAAGGAATTAGGCGAATTAGTCGGATATTCGCTAAGTGGAGATGATGTAGTAAATGAAATACTTTTAAGAAGACCAGATATTGTTTTAATAGATTTGCTAATGCCAGATAAAGATGGAATACAAGTAGTAAAGGAAATTAGAAGTTATAATAACCAAATAAAATTTATCATGATTTCACAAGTGTCTTCAAAGGAATTGATAAGTAAAGCTTATAGTGCAGGGATTGATTTTTTTATAAGTAAACCAGTTAATGTTATTGAGATAGTAAAAGTAATAAAAAATGTTTCAGAAAAAATAAAGATGGAGAGAACATTAAAGGGAATCAAGCATATGTTTGAAGATTTAGAGTTAAATAGTCAGAGATATAAAAAGCGAGATAGAGAAGTAAAGATAAAACTTATATTGAGTCAATTAGGAATCTTAGGAGAAAAAGGAAGTAAGGATATAATTGATATTTGCAACTATATACTTAGCAATAATTTAAAACCTTCTAATATTAAAATTAGTGACATTTGTAGTATTTTGAGTAATAGCCCAAAAGCTATGGAACAAAGAATTAGGAGAGCTATTAATAAAGCATTAGTTAATATAGCTAATTTGGGTTTAGAAGACAACTTAAATGATGTTTTTGTTAGATACTCAAATACTTTATTTGACTTTGAAGATATAAAAGCAGAAATGGATCTTATTAGAGGAAAGAGGACTATAGGTGGTAAAATTAAAGTTCTTAAGTTTATAGAGGGATTATTATTGTATAGTGAATTTTAATAACTTTATACATTCATTTTTAAGAAAATTCTGTGTATATTTTTGTATTATTTTGTATTTTAGTGATTGCTACCCCCTATAATTATTACAAAATATTAATATTAAAAGTAGAAAAGGGGGAAATGGTGTGAAAAGTAAAACTAGTCTTACTCAAAAAATACTAATTGGTTTAATACTTGGTGTATTTTTTGGGATTATTCTAAATAAGCTGCCAGCAGGTTATATCAAGGATACAATAATTATCAATGGTATATTAAGATTAGTTGGTGGGATTTTTATTAATTCTATTAAGATGCTAGTTGTACCTTTAGTATTTGTTTCATTAGTTGTTGGAGCTTCAGCTATAGGAGATGTAAATAAACTTGGAAGAGTTGGTGTTAAAACTATAGCTTTTTATTTAATAACTACATGTATTGCAATAACACTCGCGTTGATTGTGGCAAATATAATAGATCCTGGTATAGGATTAGATTTATCTAATGTACTTAAAAAAGAGCCTACAATTGGAACTGCTAAATCATTTGTTGATGTTGTAATCGATATGGTTCCTAGAAATCCAATAGCTTCACTTGCAAATGGTACTATGCTTCAAATAATAATATTTGCATTATTGACTGGTGTAACTATGGCTCTTATAAGAGAAAAAGCACAACCAGTAATTGATATTTTTAATTCTCTAAATGAAATAATGATGAAAATGGTAATGATAATAATGTTAATAGCACCATACGGAGTTTTTGCACTTATTACTAAAACTTTTGCAACTGTTGGTTTTGATGCAATGGTTCCATTGTTAAAATATATGATAGCTGTTATATTAACACTTTTAATACATGCAAGCTTGACTTATATGGGGATACTAGGGGGATTAGGCAAGTTAAATCCTTTACAATTCTTTAAAAACTTTGCACCTGCAATGAGTGTTGCATTTTCAACAGCTTCAAGTAATGGTACATTACCAGTTACAATTGAAACAGTAGAACAAAGATGTGGAGTTTCTAAAAATATAGCTTCATTTACATTACCACTAGGTGCAACAATAAATATGGATGGAACTGCTATAATGCAGGGGGTTGCTGTAATTTTTATTTCTCAAGTGTATGGTATTGATCTTTCATTACAAGCATTTCTAACAGTTATATTGACTGCAACATTAGCTTCAGTAGGTACTGCTGGTGTACCAGGAGTAGGGCTTATTACTTTATCAATGGTACTTCAATCTGTAGGGTTACCAGTTGAAGGTATTGCATTAATAATAGGTATAGACAGATTATTAGATATGTGTAGAACAGTTGTAAATATTACTGGAGATGCGGTTTGTACAATAGTTGTTTCAAAATCAGAAGGAGAATTTGATGAAGAAAAGTATTATGCTAAGAATAAAGAAGTTGAGGTAGCATAAAACTACTCTTTAAGAACATCTAAGATTGCTAAAAGTTTTTTTAAATCCTTTAATAGTTTTTCTGAATCTTCTTTTTCGACATTATTTAAGTGTTTATAAATAAAACTAATAAACACACGGTAATATGTTTCATTATCAGAATCTTCAAGATGATAGTGCGTTTTAAGTATTTCATAATCGATTTCTTTAAATAGCTTGATTATATCCTCCATTGTTTGGAGGATATATTTTTTTTTAGTATCCATATTGTTACTTGCTTTTTTTAGTATGTTTATCTTTTTTTCAAGCATTAAAATTGCATTATTAACTTCGCTTTTATGTACAACTTTTTTCTTCTTAAATAATTTTTTAAGAAGCATCTAATCTTCCTCCTGTAAATTGAGTCTTATAATTAATATAATATTTATTATGAAATTTAGTGTTACTCAAAAAGGAAAAAAGAATAAAATTCTTACTTTTTTTGTTGTTCTATTATTAGCAGGTCAAAAAAGTCAAGAAACTATTTTTCTGAAGATTTAATATTAGCTTTATTATGAAGAAACTGGACAAATATTTACTAATATACCATGCTATAATGAAACTCGAGGAAAACATTTTCAAAACTTTGAGGAGGGGATTAAATGGTATTAAGAAAACTAAAAAAAGCTACTGCACTTGTTGGGGTTTTAGTTTTAACTACAGGTATTTTTGCAGGATGTTCAAGCGACAATACTAATAAGTCATCGGATGCCAACAAAGATGATGAAATAGTAATAGGGTTCTCAATGGACACATTAAAAGAGGAAAGATGGCAAAAAGATAGAGATACTTTAATGGCAAGAGCTAAGGAATTAGGAGTTAAAATTTTAATTCAAGCGGCTAATGGAGATGATAATAAGCAAATAGCACAAGCTGAGAATTTGATCTCACAAGGTGTAGATGTACTTATGGTTGCACCTCATAATGCTGAGGTTGCGGCAACTATTGTTGAAGCAGCACATGAAGAAGGTATACCGGTTCTTTCATATGATAGGTTAATTAAAAATTCAGATGTTGATGTTTATGTATCTTTTGACAATGAGAAAGTTGGAGAATTGCAAGCTGAATATATAACTAAATTAGTGCCAAAAGGAAATTATGTTTATATAGGTGGTGCTCCAACAGATAATAATGCACATTTATTTAAAAAAGGTGCAATGAATATTTTAAAGCCACTTATTGAAAAAGGAGATATAAAATTAGTATATGACCAAATGTCTAAAGACTGGCAGCCTTCAGAAGCACAAAAGCATATGGAAAATGCTTTAACAGCTAATAAAAATAATATTGATGCAGTAATTTGTGCTAATGATGGTACAGCTGGTGGTGCAATATCTGCATTATCAGAACAGCAATTAGCAGGAAAAGTGCCTGTAACTGGACAGGACGCAGAATTAGCAGCTTGTCAAAGAATAGTTGAAGGTTTGCAAACAATGACTGTTTATAAGCCAATACCAAAATTAGCTGAAACTGCATTAGATGTTGCTATTAAATTAGCTAAAAAAGAAAAGGTTGAAACGAATGCTACTGTAAATAATGGTAAGATAGATGTTCCATCAGTACTTCTTGAGCCAATAGTAGTTGATAAAGATAATATGATGGATACTATTATTAAAGATGGATATCATCCGTATGAAGAAGTGTACAAGAATGTACCTGAAGATCAAAGACCAAAGCAAAAATAGTTTGAAAAATAAAAGAGGTTATGCTATTAACCTCTTTTCTAATTACAAAAGATTAAAGGTAAGTTACAGTTTTTCTTTTCTATTTTGGAGGTGTCCTTAAATATGAGTGAATATATTTTGGAAATGAAGGGAATTACTAAAGAATTTCCTGGTGTTAAAGCACTAGATAATGTTAATTTTAAAGTAAAAAAAGGAGAAGTACATGCCCTGTGTGGAGAAAATGGAGCTGGAAAATCTACTCTTATGAAGATTTTAAGTGGTGTATATCCATACGGTACTTATAAGGGCGATATAATTTTGAAAGGCGAAGTCCAGAAATTTTATGGCATAAAAGATTCAGAAAGAAAGAAGATAGCGATAGTATATCAAGAACTTGCATTAGTTCCTCAAATGACGGTGGCTGAAAATATTTATCTAGCTAATGAGCCATTGAAATTCAAAGGGACTACTATAGATGATGATAAATTAAATTATATGGCAAAAGAGTTATTAGATAGATTAGGGATTGATATAAATCCTGTAACTAGAGTAAGTACTTTAGGAGTAGGAAAGCAGCAATTAGTAGAAATAGCAAAGGCTTTATCTAAAGATGTTGAGGTTTTAATTCTAGATGAGCCGACAGCGGCTTTAACTGAAACAGAAGTAGAAACTCTTTTTAGAATAATTAAAGAGCTTAAGAATAAAGGTATAACTTTTATAATAATTACTCATAAATTAGAAGAAATTTTCCAGATAGCTGATACAGTTACTATATTGAGAGATGGTCAAACTATAGATACTTATCCTGTTGAGGAATTAGATGAAGATACTATTATTAAAGGCATGGTAGGTAGAGAATTAACTGAGAGATATCCTAAAATTTCTCATAAAGGTGAGGAAGTTATTTTAGAAGTAAAGAATTTTACTGTTTATGATCCTAATATGCCTCATAGAAAACTTGTTGATAATGTATCTTTTAAAGTTAAAAAGGGAGAAATATTGGGTATTTCAGGATTGGTAGGAGCAGGTAGGACAGAATTAGTTATGGGTATTTTTGGTGCATATGATGATTTAGTCGAAGGAGAGATATTTTTAGAGGGTAAAAAAGTCGAAATAAAATCTCCAAGTGATGCAATAAAACATGGTTTAGCATTAGTTACTGAAGACAGGAAAGGTAATGGGCTTATTCTAGATCAAAGTATTATGATGAATACTACGTTAGCAGCATTAGATAAGGTAATGACAAAAGGTATATTAGATGAAAACAAAGAGATATTTTATTCAAAGAAATATGTAGAAGAGTTAAAAGTAAAAACTCCATCATTAGAGCAAAAAGTCGGTAATTTGTCTGGAGGAAATCAACAGAAAGTAGTTTTAGCTAAATGGCTTATGACTAATCCTAAAGTATTGTTTTTAGATGAACCTACAAGAGGTATAGATGTAGGTGCTAAATATGAAATATATAATATTATGAACAAGTTAGTTGAAAAAGGTGTAGCTGTAGTTATGATTTCATCAGAGCTTCCAGAGATATTAGGAATGTCAGATAGAATATTGGTAATGCATGAAGGTGAGATTAAGGGAGAACTTGATAATGAAAATGTTACACAAGAAGAGATAATGTATTATGCAACGGGAAGGGGACGAGCGATAAATGAGTGATGTTTTAACAAAGAAAAAAGAGAAAAGACATGTAAATATAAGAAAGTATACGATGGTAATAGCTCTTGTTACTATATGGGTATTGTTTACGTTTTTAGATAAGAGTGGAACATTTTTGACACCTAGAAACTTATCGAATTTATTTAGACAAATGGCTGTAACAGCTGTATTGGCTATGGGTATGTTTATGATATTAGTAGATTTGCACATAGACTTATCACTTGGTTCTTTAGTTGGTTTAACAGGTGGAGTTGCTGCATTATTAATGTATAAAGTTGGTTTAAATCCGTTCTTAGCAGTAATATTAACATTGATATTAGGAGCGATATTAGGTGCAATAACAGGTTCTTGGGTTAATGCAGGAGTACCAGCTTTTATAGCTTCATTAGGAGGAATGCTTGCATATAGAGGAGCTATAATGGGGCTTACAAGAGGAGAGTCTATACCAATAAGCCAAGCTTCTTTTAGATTTTTAGGAACTGCATATTTACCTAAGTCTATTGGACTTGTGTTAGGGATTATTGCTTGCATAGTAATAATATTGAGTACTTTTAAAAAGAGAAAAGATAGAATGAAATTTGGATTTAAAGTAAAACCATTAGCAGTAGAATTAATATATTTAGCAATATATGTAATAGCTATTATGCTGTTTGTTTTGGTTATGAATTCATATAAGGGAATACCTGTACCTATTATGATAGTATTAGTACTTGCACTTGTTTTGAATTTTATAACTACAAAAACTAGGTTCGGTAGACAGGTATTTGCAATAGGTGGTAACAAAGAGGCAGCAAAGCTTTCTGGTATAAATATCAAGAGAAGAACGCTTCAGATATTTATAATATCAGGGCTTATGGCTTCTATAGCAGGGATTTTATTAACTGCTAGATTGGGAACAGCAACAACTGATGCAGGTAATGGGTTTGAGTTAGATGCCGTTGCTTCATGCGTTATAGGAGGTACTTCATTATTAGGTGGTGAAGGTACTGTACTTGGTGCAGTATTAGGAGCTTTAGTTATGGCTTCAATAGACAATGGTATGAGTATATTAAATACAGAGGCTTATTGGCAGTTAATAGTAAAAGGTATTATATTAGTAGTGGCAGTTTTTGTTGATATATACACTAAAAAGAAAAGTAAATAAATGAAATAAGTGTTATAATATATATACAGCAATTCAATGGACCCTGATAGTTTTCAGGGTCTTTAGTATATATTTTGGAGGATGTTATGAAAAAATATTTTGTAATTTTCACCATATTTTTATTATTAGTAGTAGGTTTTATAAGTTTAACATCTTTAATAAAATGTTATTATTTAACTTTTAAATATCAGAACTATGATTTTCTAAAAGAAGGTAAATATCATTTTATTCTTGTATTAAAAGAAGATGATGTGTTTTGGAATAAAGTAGTAGATGGTGCAAAAAAAGCAGCTAAAAAATATAATGTGACATTAAGCATATTAAAAGAAGATTATTTTGATATAGATAATCATTTAGATTTAATTGATAGAGCAATAGAATCTTCTCCTGACGGAATTATTTCTTATGCATTAAATGAGAAAAAATACGAAAATATTGTAAATCGTTCAATAGATAAAAAAATACCTTTTATAACTTTAGACGTTGATGTTCTGAAAAGTAAAAGAGATGCTTTTATAGGTACGAATAATTATTATACAGGGATAGTGCTGGCAAAAAAGTTAATTAAATCGATAGATAATAAAGGTGATATAGGTATCGTAATGAACAGTGAGGAAAATAGTTTTATGTTAACAGGAATATATGGTGAAGTTTCTAGATATGATAGTGTATCAATTGTAGATACACGTTACATTGATACAAAACGAGTCAATACTTACAAAGTTATAGAAGATATGGTTATAAATAATAGAGAATTAAAGGGAATTATATGTATTGATCCTTATGCAACTTTTATGGCAGGACAAGTAATTGTTAGGCAAAATAAGGTTGGTAAAATCAAATTAGTTGGAATGGGAGATTTAGAGGGTACCTTAAGGTTTATTAAGAAAGGAGTAATAGAAGGAACAGTAGTTAGAGATCCGTATAAAATGGGTTATAAAGCCGTAGAAACTATGTATAAAATAAAGGAAGAAGAATTTATAGATGATACTATTTTTATTGAGTTGAAATATATTAATAAGGGGTCATTAGATGAAAAGTAGCTATATTTCTATTAAGAAAAAATTGATTATTAGTTATGTAATAATAATTATTGTTTTAACTTGTTTAAGTGGTTATATTTTATATACTAATTCTATTCTTACTAAAACATATAATAGCTTTATTGAAAGTATGTTAATGTTAAACGAAATACAAAGTTATTTAGGAGATAGCAAAAAAAATCTGGACAAGCTATTGTTGACTAGATCTACAAATTATATTGATTTAATATATTCATCTATTGACGAAGCTAGAGAAACGATAAAAAAATTTCAAGAAACTAATATTACAGAAGATAATTATATGATAACTAAGGACTTGTTGAATTTACTAAATAGTTACGAAAAATATAGTGAAGAAACTTTTAGGATAGCGCTATCTTCCGCTGATGAAAGATATATTGAAAATTATAATAATTCGAATAAAGTATATGGATATATATTCAAAGCTTTAGAAGAGATTAATTATAATCTATCGAAAAGTGGGTTTGAAAATTACAGTATTATGATTCAGCACAACAATAGATTATTTAATATATTGATATTTATGTTGGGAATAGTTCTATTTGGAAGTCTAGTATTTGCTTATATATTCTCTATTAATATGGTTAAAAGTATAAATAAATTAACTGAAGCAGCAAAAGAAGTCTCCAAAGGAAATTTTGATGTGGGAATTATCGAAATAGAGAGTAATGATGAATTAAGCATTTTGGCAAAAGCTTTTAATAAGATGATTAACAATATTAGCTTTCTTTTAGATGAAATTAAGAAAAAAGCAGAGTTGGAAAAAGAAGCACAGTTTTTAGCTCTTCAATCACAGATTAATCCTCATTTTCTATTTAATACGTTAAATGTTATTGCGAAAATGTCGTTGTTAGAAGGTGGGGAAAAGACATGTGATTTAATTGAATCGCTATCTGACATACTAAGGTACAATTTAAGAAAAATTGATAGCAGTGTTAGAATATATGAAGAGTTAAAGAATGTTGAAGAATATGTAAATATACAGCGAATTAGGTTTTTAGATAGGATAGAGTTTTGTAAAGATATTGATGAAAACGTGCTAAAATATTATATTCCCGCTTTGACAATACAGCCTATAGTAGAAAATGCTTTTATTCACGGTCTGGAAGGCAAGGAAGATAAAGGGATAATTGAGTTATCAATAAAAGATGAAAATGAGTATATCAGGATAGAAGTGAGAGATAATGGTAAGGGTTTTGACTTTGATAAAGGCATTGAGAAACCTAAAGGGCATACAACTGGAATTGGTTTAAAAAATGTTAAAGAGAGATTGAATATATTTTTTAAGGGTAGAAGTCAAATGTATATGAAAAATAGAGATCAAGGAGCTATTATAGGAATACTAATACCAAAGGTGGGAGAATAAAATGTATAGATTGCTAATAGCAGATGATGAGCCTATAGAGAGGGAAGGATTAAAACTTATTATAAATAAGAATTTTTCCAATATTGAGATTGTAGGGGAAGCCAAAAATGGTAGGGAAGCAATAGAGTTAGTTGAGGAGTTAAGACCTGATATTTTATTTTTAGATATAAAGATGCCAGGAATAAATGGTATAGAAGCAGCTAAAGAGATAAGAAGAAAATACAAGAATTTAAGAATAGTTATATTATCAGCTTATGATTATTTTGTATATGCCAAGGAAAGTTTTAGTTTAGGTGTTTATGATTATCTTTTAAAACCAGTAAGAAGAGTAAAATTGATTGAGACTTTAGAAAATATAGTTAAAGAAATTGAAAAAGAGAGGCTTGAAAGGCAAGAAAAGCTGAAATTAAGAGAAGAATTATCTGATATAAAGAATATGCTTGAAGAGAAGTTCGTAACTATTATTTTAGAGGATGGATTGCAATATGAAGAAAAAATAAAGAATGGAATTGATATATTAGATATGACATTTGATTCGTATTATGTATTAGTGATAAGTACAGAATCTAGGATAAATAGTGATATGGTATCAAAACTTTATGATGAAGTTTATAGATATTTTAAGCATAGAGAGAAATGTATAATATCGAAATATAATAATAATATTTACGTGTTAGTAGAAGTAGAGAATACAAGTGGGATTGAAATTAAGAAAATATCTTATGATAAAGCAAAAAAAATATATAGTAGACTTATTGAAAAATATGACATAGATATTAGGATTGGTGTAAAAGTAGGTAGAGGATTAAGTAGCCTTAATAAAGTAATCATAGAAGTAAATAAACTTATTATTAGTACAAAAAGTAAAAATATTGTAAGTGAATTTTATGATAAGAATGAAGAAAATTTGCTTGAAATAAAAGAAGAATATCAAAGAATATTAAATTTAATTAAAGGAATAGTTAATGGCGATAAAGAATCTTTAATAGAGTTGGATAATTTATTAGAAATATTGTGCATTTCAGAGAGTAATAAAAAAATAAGTTTATATGAAATTATAAGTATTTTAAGATTTTTAATATTTGAGAAAAGAGGAAAGGTGTATTTTTGTGATTTATTATCAAAAGATAAAGATATCGATTTAGATTCATATAATATAAAAAATATTATAATTGAGGAATTAAATAAGTATTTTATTGAGATTAGCAATCAATCACATGAAATTGTGGAAAGAGCAAAGGAATATATTTATAAGAACTATAATAGAGATATAAAATTAGAAGATGTAGCTGAGGAAGTATCAGTTAGCCCCTATTATTTTAGTAAGCTTTTTAAAAAAGAAATGGGTAAAAATTTTATTGATTTTTTAACTGAACTAAGAATAGAAGAAGCTAAGAAAAAATTAGATACAGGTATGTCTATTAAAGCAGTAGCTAGGTATATAGGCTACAATGATCCTAATTATTTTAGTAGAGTTTTTAAGAAAATAACGGGGATGAATCCGAAAAGTTACCAGAAAATTCTTAAAAAATAAATTATCTTTTCTAATTTCACTCTAAACTTTTGACACTACGTATATATAAGAGGGGGGAGTTTATGAAAAAATCAAATTATATACTTTTATGGGCAATTGCAATTTTTTTATTAGCAGTTGCATATTTGTTACTTGATAAAGCAGTAGGTTTTAAGCCAATATTTAAGGAATATGTAGTGGGATGGGGAACTTTAGCATTAATAAATGCAGGTTTAGCACAAAGTAAACATAAATCAGGATTCTTTTGGTTTTTATTATCCTTGCTGTTAGGTCCAATTGCAACTTTCTTATTGGTTTTAACTGGAGAATTAGATAATAAATAAAGTATTACTACTTTACAGAAATTGTTTCAAAAAATTCTTTAATAAATATTGACAAAATTTCGGTATTTTGATAATATCAAAACATATTTAAAAGGATATACTAGTTTAGTAGGCAAAGGCGTCTACAAATAGGAGGTTATAAACCTCTTGTTTGTTGACGCCTTTTTCTTTTTTAAACTCGAATATATTAAAAACAATAAAGGAGTGGGTAAAATGAAGAGAAGATATAGTAAAGAAGATGTATTAAAAATTTCAAAAGATCTAGGAGTTGAATTTATACATCTACAATTTACAGATATTTTTGGGGTAATGAAAAGTGTGGCAATAACTATAGAACAATTAGAAAAAGCTTTGAACAATGAGATTATGTTTGATGGTTCTTCTATTGATGGATTTGTAAGAATTGAAGAGTCAGATATGTATTTAAGACCAGACCCTTCAACTTTTGTAGTTTTCCCATGGACTACTCAAGTAAAGGAAGCAAGATTAATTTGTGATATTTACGATAAGAATGGAAATCCTTTTGATGGATGTCCAAGGAATGCATTAAAAAGAGTATTAAAAGAAGCTGAAGAAATGGGATATAAGTTTAATGTAGGTCCTGAATGTGAGTTTTTCCTCTTTTATACTGATGAAAAAGGGAATCCTTCATTAATTACACATGATAATGCAGGCTATTTTGATTTGGCACCTGTAGATTTAGGGGAAAGTGCAAGAAGAGATATGGTTTTAATATTGAAAGATATGGGGTTTGAAATAGAAGCTTCACATCACGAAGTAGCTCCAGGACAACATGAAATTGATTTTAAGTATGATGATGCTTTAATGACTGCAGATAATATTATGACTTTTAAAATGGTGGTTAGAATTATAGCGCAAAGACATGGATTGCATGCGACATTTATGCCTAAGCCTATAGTAGGGATAAATGGTTCAGGTATGCATACAAATATGTCTTTAGCAGCATTAGATGGTAGCAATGTATTTTATGATGAAAATAACGAATTAGGGTTATCAAAAGTTGCATATAGTTTTCTTGGTGGTCTAATTAGGCATAGTAGAGCTTTTACAGCAATTACAAACCCAACGATTAACTCATATAAAAGATTAGTGCCAGGCTATGAGGCTCCAGTATATGTAGCATGGTCAGCTAGCAATAGAAGTCCATTAATTAGAATACCAGCTAAAAGAGGTAATTCTACTAGATTAGAATTGAGAAGTCCAGATCCTTCAGCAAATCCTTATTTAGCTTTAGCTACTATTTTGAAGGCTGGATTAGATGGAATAAAGAAAGAAATTAAGCCACCTGCTCCAGTTAACGGTAATATATATAATATGAGTGAAAAAGAGAGGAAAGAACAAGGAATATTAAGTCTACCTTCAAATATATATGAAGCTGTAAATGAGTTATCTAATGACGAAATAATTAAAGAAGCTTTAGGAGAACATATATATGATAGATTTGTTGAAGCAGTAAAATTAGAGTGGAAAGAGTATATGACTCGTGTTACTCAATGGGAAATCGAAAAGTATTTAACAAAATTCTAATTTAAAGGAGCGCAGCTGCGCTCCTATTTCAAAATATAATATAATGATATAATAATTATAAAGGTTTTGATGAGGTGGAAATATGATAAGGCAAAGTATTATTGTTGTTAGTAGCAATGATAAACTTAGAAATGTACTTAGTGGGCTACTTAAAAAAAGAGGATATTCTATTTATGAAGCTAGAGATGGTGCGAGTGCAATAAGGCTAGCTAGAAGTTTAAAGCCTCATCTTGTTTTAATGGATTTTAATTTGCTGGGAGCAGGAGCCTACAATACAGCTAGAATAATAGAGGATGATGATCTATCATCGGTTATTTTTATTACAGCAAATCCAGATAAAAATTTTATAGAATTACTTAAAAATATGACTATTTATGCTTATATTACTAAGCCTATAAATCCATCTCAATTATATCAAATAGTTGAGTTTTCACTTATTAATTCTAGTAAGATTAAGGAACTGAAGATTAAAGTAGATAAACTAGAAAATAAGCTAAAAGCAAGAAGGAAAATAGAAAAAGCCAAAGGAATTATTATGCATCTATATAATATTAATGAAAATGAAGCATATACATATATGAGAAAAAGAAGCATGGATAGATGTATTACTATGGAGCAATTAGCTGAGGAAATATTAAAGAATAGTGAGTAAAGGCAGCCTTCTTAGGCTGCCATAGTTTTAAGCAATCTTAGGTAATTCAAATATAACTGAGCTTACATTTTTACTAACGTCAGTAATTCTACCTTCAACTTTTGGTGAGATTATTGTATTATTTCTTACGTTTTCAATTAAAGCATCTCTTAGTAGTATGAAAGTGTTAGTCCACTCAATTTCTCTTAATGTAACAAATCCATCTTGTCCTCCAGATAGGAAATCATTTGTTGCAACTGTGTAAGTTTTATCCATTTCAATAGGAGTACCATCTTCTAAATAAATGTCAATTACTCTTTCGCCTTCTGGTTTAGTTGAATCATAAGTGAATTTCATTCCTGATATTTGCAACATTCCTTTATATAGAGTAACACTTTGCTCTAATATAGCTTTTATTTGAGCACCAGTCATTTCACCAGTAACAATTGTATTGTCAAATGGCATAACTTCGAAAATATTACCTACAGTTATATCACCAGCAGTGAAATCAGTTCTAATACCACCTGCATTTGTAAATGCTATTTGAACACCAGCTTTTTCTCTCATTACATCAGTCATCCAGTTACCCATAGCTGATTCGTTATTATAGTCTCTTACAATATCAGTTTCAGCTTTACCTATTACTTCTCCGAAAATAGGTTCTAATTCTACATTATATTTATCTACCATAGCTTGAACTTCAGCGTTTGGTTCAACATTAAGATTACCTTTTCTTACTTCTATTAATTCTATATTATTGCCAACAACTTTCTTTGCTCTAGTGTCATAGTATAGAGTTATATGACCAATCATTCTACCGTGCTTATAAGCCTCAATAACAGGTATACCATTTATTATACCTGCAACTTGCTTATGGCTGTGTCCACCAATAGCTGCATCAGCTCCAGTTACACCTTTTGCTAAATCAGCCAATTCACCAGTTATTTCCTTTGTTTCTTTATCTTGTACTGCTGGTAAATGACCTAGAAGTATTATTATTTCAGCACCTTGTTGTTTAACTTCAGGTATTAATTTGTTGCAAATTTCAACAGGATCTTTAAATTCATATGAGCCAACATAATCAGCATGAGCTGTGATTGCAGTTTCAGGAGTTGCTAAACCTATAATACCTATTTTCACGCCATTTTTTTCGATAATAGTATATGGTTTAGCCCAATCAACTGGCTTTCCATTTTCATAGATATTTGCAACTACAACATCAAATTTAGCATCTTTTAACGTATCTAATATTGTTTCAATTCCCCAGTCGAATTCATGGTTACCTATTGTCATTGCATCAAAGCCTATCATATTCATCATTTCAACTACAGGTTTACCTCTTAATAAGTTAGACATTGGAGTGCCTTGGAAAGCATCACCTGCATTTAATATAACTGTTCCTTCAGGATTCATATTTTTATAATACTGCATATAAGCTGCAAATTTAGCAGCACCTGCTTCATATCCACCTTCTAATTTTCCATGAAAATCGTTAGATGTTAGAATGTCAATTCTTTTAATAGTTGATGGAATAAGTATTTTTTGTCCAGGGAAAATAAGATGTGGATTTTTCATTTTATTATATTCAGCAATTTCTTTCCAATCAAAGCCATAACTTCTTGCTATTTTCCAAAGAACATCTCCAGATTTAACTATGTAGGTTTTTGGATTTGTATCAAATCCTTCAGCGTTGATTAGATTAAACGGTACTATTAGAGTTACTAGAAGTGTAAGTACTAGGATTAAATTAAGTCTTTTAAGTTTTTTCATGAAAATCCCCCTTTTTAATTTAGTCATTTAGTAATTTCTGCAAAAACAACTAAAATCCTTCAATAAAGTATATTAATTTTTGAGTTTATATATTATTAATTATTTAGTAGCAGTAACCTATTTAACAAAATAGGCAAAATATTGTATAATCAATCTGGGAGGAGTTTATATGTTCGAAAAAGATATTGACATAGATTATGAGCTGATTATTAAAAATAAAGTACCGATATTAACAATGGACAATGATTGGAAGAAAATATTCGGTAATTCTAAGAATAAAGATATCAATAATTATAAAAATATTTTGAATGATTTAATTAAAGAGCAAAGAGAGTTAAGTAGAAGATTAGTACAATTAAAAACTAAGAAGAAAAAGCTTATGGCAATGATTCTGAATTTATCGCATGAAATTAATAATAATAGTAATAGTAGAGCAGTAGAAAAATTAGATGAATGTCAAAGTGAGATACATACAATAAATGAAGAAATAGAAACTTATACATTTAAATTAGAAATGTTGCCTAAAGAAATTAGAGCAGCAAACTTAAGTTTATTAAAGGCTACTATAAAAGTTGCATATAAGGATATAAAATCTAATCAAGAAGAATTAAATTCATTATGTAGTCAAATAGATGAATTGAGGGAAAAATTGAAGAATTTAATTGAAACTAAACATGAAAAGGAGGAAGCTATAAATAAGACTTATAGTTTTTTGCATGGAATTTTAGGTAGTAAAGAAATGGAAAGATTGGATGCTGAATTGTTGTATAGCAAATAAAATATTCTGTTAAGAAAGGGAGTTTATGATTTATGAAATCTATTATGTTGATTTTGATATTGATTAGTGGCTTAGAAATATTTTTTAGCATTTTTACACATTTAATAAGTTTTATTATTTCTATGTTCAAAAAGAATTATAATATGAGTCAGAAAATGAAGGATGCTATTAAGTTAGTATCAGTAGCGATTTTTATGGTATCTGTATTCTATTTTTTATTAGAATTTGTAAAAGTAATGGCAAAATTGTTTAATATTCCATTGGATAAAGGTATATTGGATATTTTTAAATAGATTTAAAGCGGCTTAGGCCGCTTATTTCAATAAGAACAAAATTTTCGATTTAAATAAATTTTAAGGGGATGGAATAATGATTAAAGGTAATGGAATAGATATAATAGAGATAGATAGAATAGAAAAAGCTATAAAGAATGAAAAATTTATTGAAAGAATATTTTGTGAAGAAGAAAGAGATTACTTTTTAAAAAGAAGTATGAATGTAAAAACAATAGCGGGTATGTTTGCTGGAAAAGAAGCAGTTAGCAAAGCATTAGGTCAAGGAATCAGAGATTATAAATGGACTGATATTAAGATATTACATGATAGCTTAGGTAAACCGTTTATTGTTCTGTCGGGCAATGCTGAAAATATAGCAAGAAAATTGGGGATAGAGAATATTCAGCTTTCAATAAGTCATTGTGATACGTATGCTGTGGCTTTTGCTATTGCAGAAGGAAAAAGAGAGTATAAAGATATAATAAAAATAGAAAAAGGAGTTAAAAATAAGATAATGACAATAGATAAAGACATGGTATCTAGAATTATCCCAAGAAGAAAAGCTTGTTCGCACAAAGGTACATACGGTAGAGTAGGTGTATTAGCAGGAAGTTTAGGTATGACTGGGGCAGCATATTTAACTTCTACTGCATGTTTAAGAAGTGGAAGTGGTTTGGTATATCTGTTTACTCCAAAATCTTTAAATAAAATTCTAGAAATAAAAACTACAGAAGTAATAACTGTTCCAGTTGAAGATAATGATAAAGGACATTTTTGTATAGAAGGATTGGAATACATTTTAAAAACTATCGAAAAAATGGATGTATTAGCTATAGGACCAGGATTAGGAGTAGATTCTGAAAGGACTGAACTAGTTAAGCAAATATTATTAGGTTATAAAAAAACTGTTGTTTTGGATGCTGATGGAATTAATTGTTTGGTTAATAGTGCAGAAGTATTTAAACAAAGAAAAGGAAAAACAATTATAACTCCTCATCCAGGTGAACTTTCTAGATTACTGGGCATAAGTATTGAAGAAATAGAATCTGACAGAGTAAAGTATGCTCAATTTACTTCAAAAAAATTTGGAGTTATTACAGTTTTAAAAGGAGCCAATACAGTAATTAGTAGTGAAGAAGGTAAAGTTTATATCAATACTACTGGCAATCCAGGTATGGCAACGGCAGGGAGTGGAGATGTTTTAACAGGTATAGTTACAAGTTTTATAGGTCAAGGAATTGAATGTTTAGCTGCAACTGTCGCAGGAGTTTATGTACATGGTTTGGCTGGTGATTTAGCAAAGTATGATAAAGGTGAATATGGTTTGATTGCTACAGATATTTTAGAGAATATTCCTTATTCTATAAAGTCTTTAATTTATAATCCATAAGGAAATTATATTCTTTATTAATTATGGTTAATTTTTGAATATAATTTCTGTTTATGGATTTCAATAAAATCTTCCTTAATTTATTTAAATTAAAGATTTTATTCAAATATTTGCCTGGGGTTGGTGGAATGAGGCGCATTATCTTATTGTTACTATCAAGTATTTTGTTTTTAACTGCATGTAGTGAAATGACTGATGAAGAAATTTTCTATCAAATACAAAAAAAGTATAATAGAATGGAAAGTTACAGTTGTTTTGCTAAAATAATAATTAATGGAGGTAAAGAACCAAAAGAATATAAGGCAAAACAAGTTTTTAAGAGACCAAATAAGTACATAATACAAATGATAGAACCTGAAGAAAGTAAAGGAATAACAACAATATACAATGGAGAGCAGGCTTGGATTTATCATCCGCAAATAGAGCAATCTATATTGATAAGAGACTATAAAGATTCTCCAGATGAAAATATGTTTGTAGGGTACTTTTTGAAAAATCTTAACACAACAGAAATGGTTAATCTTGAATCAGAAAAGATAGATAATAACGATTACTTAATAATTACAACCATGATTCCAGGTAATAATAAATACAGAATGTATCAAAAACTATGGGTAGATAAAAAAACTTACTTACCATATAAACTATACATATTAGACAAAGATGAAGGTATTATGGTTGAGATTTATTATTCAGATTTTTTGTATAACCTTGATATAAAAGATGAAAAATTTGAAGTTTATGCTTTGAAAAATTGATAAAAGTGATAAAATTTAATTAGAGGATTTTAATAAGAATTTTCTATAAATTTGTAAAATTCTACAAACTTCAAGAAAAAGATTTAGTTAAGCACAAAGATAAAGGGGGAGCAATGAATGTCATCTTTAACTAACACAAGACCAGTATGGGCTGAGATTAACTTAGATAACTTAGCACATAACATAAGAGAAGTAAAAAGAGTAGTTAAAGAGGGGACTTTAATAACTGCGGTAGTTAAAGCAGATGCTTATGGTCATGGAGCTATTAAAGCAGCAGAGACTTTTCTTAATAATGGTGCAGATAGATTAGCTGTAGCTACATTATCAGAAGCTATTCAATTAAGAAGAGCTGGATTCAAAGTACCTATACTTATATTAGGTTATACTCCTGAATATCAATTTGAAAAAGTTATTGATCATAATATAATTCAGACAATTTATACCTATGAGCATGGAATAGCATTTTCCAAAACTGCTGAGAAGTTGGGTAAAACAGGTATAGTGCATATAAAAATTGATACAGGCATGAGTAGATTAGGTTTTCAAGTTAATACGGATACAGTAGATCAGATAAGTGAAATCTGTAAACTTCCTTATATCGAAGTAGAAGGTATTTTTACACATTTTGCAGTTGCTGATGAAAAAGATAAAACTTTTACAAGAAAACAGTTTAATAAGTTTCAGAAATTAATTAAAGAATTAGAGAATATCGGTATAAAAATACCTATTAAACATGTGTCAAATAGTGCAGCAATAATAGATTTGCCAGAGTATAATCTTGATATGGTTAGAGCAGGAATTATGTTATATGGGCTTTATCCATCTGATGATGTTAATAAATCAAATGTTGAATTGAAACCTGCTATGACTTTAAAAGCAAGAATATCACATTTAAAAACAGTACCTAAGGGAACAGGTATTAGTTATGGACTTACCTATGTTACAGAAAAAGAATCTAAGATAGGAACGTTACCAATAGGATATGCTGATGGGTTTACTAGGATTCTTACAGGAAAAGCAGAGGTTGTAGTGAAAGATAAAAAAGTTAAAGTCGTTGGTAGAATATGTATGGATCAATGTATGATAGACTTAACTGAAGTGGAGGATGTAAATATAGGAGATGAAGTAATATTATTTGGTGACGGTATAAATTCTTTGCATATTGATGAAGTAGCTAAAAAGCTTGGTACAATAAACTATGAGATTGTATGCATGGTAAGTAGAAGAGTTCCTAGAGTTTATGTAAAAAACGGTGAAATAGTAAAAGTAATTGATTATTTGCTATAGAAGTAAACATATTTTTTGAAAATCTTCATCAAGTTTTCTTTAAATGTTCTTTGCTAAAGTTTTGTAATTATTCGCTTTTATTTTCATAAATATTTAAAAAATAAGTTTGTTTATAGCCTGAGTTAACAAAATGTTGTTAACTTGATATATAGTTTTATTGACACTTTTATAAATAATAATATATAATCTAGTATATGTTGCTTTATATAAGAATATATTAAAATATAGATACTTTTAAAGACATATGAATACAGAGGTCCCTAGGTATGGAGGTGCTCAAATGGCCGAAACAAAAAGAATTATGATAAGTTTACCTAATAGCTTATTAGAAGAAATTGATGGTATTATTTCAATTGAGAAAAAGAATAGAAGTGAGTTTATAAGGGAGGCCATGAGACTTTACATTAGAGAAAGAAAAAAAATGGAGATAAGAGAAAAACTTAAATCTGGGTACATGGAAATGAGCCACATTAACTTAAATTTAGCTGAAGTTGGCTTTGAGGAAGATGTTAGAGAGTTGTTTAATTATGAGGCTAAATTGACAGGAAGTGAATAGAATGATTGTAAAGAGAGGAGATATATATTATGCAGACCTTAGCCCTGTTATAGGTTCAGAACAAGGAGGGGTAAGGCCTGTTTTGGTTATTCAAAATGATATAGGCAATAAGTATAGCCCTACTGTTATAGTAGCAGCAATAACTTCTCAAATCAATAAAGCCAAATTACCAACTCATATAGAAATCAGTGCTACAGATTATGGACTTCCCAAAGATTCAGTAGTTTTATTAGAACAAATTAGAACAATTGATAAAAAAAGGCTTAGAGAAAAAGTTGGTTTTTTTGATGAAGATATGATGGAAAAAGTTAATGAATGTTTAAAAATCAGCTTAGGACTGATTGATTTTTAGAATTGTAACTAAGCGACTTTTAGTCGCTTTTTTTAGTTATCGACAATATTTCCTGGGAAATCGAAAAATAAAATATATTATGACAGGATTCTTGAAAAAATAGTCGAATGTATAATAAGGGAGGGATTTTTATGCTGCAAAAAATAAAGAAAAGAAAAACTTTAATATATGCAATAACTGTTGGGACAGCTTTTTTTGTATTTATTGGAATAGGAAAAGCTGCATTGAATGAACCAGGGTCATTAGAAGATCCATTAGTTACACAGAGTTATGTTGAGAAACGTATTGAGCAGATAAAATATTATATAGATCAGAAGATTCAAGAAGTTTATGAAAGTGTGAATTTGAATGCTACAAATGTACAAGCTTTAATTGAAGAAAATCAAGAATTGAAGAAAAGATTATCTGAATTAGAACAAAATAAAAATGAAGCAACTCCGAAACTAGAAGTTGTTGAATTAAGAAATGGTCAAAAACTTATAGGCAAAGCAGGAACGGAAATCATTTTAAGAGGTGGAAAAGCTAAAGCTATAGCTGGAAAACTAGGGGGATTATCTGATGTTACTGGAGCAGTAGATATAAAAATGGATCAGAACATTCCACCGAATCATCTTTTGATAATTCCAAGAGATGATGGAAGAGGGGTTTATGTAGATGAATATGCTATATTTATGGTTAGAGGTGAATATGAGATAAAGTAGATATTACAAATAGATGCTAGACTATAAATTAGGAGCTGTGAAGTATGCAGCTCTTTTAATATGAAAAATTGTAGGTTAAGTTTATAATAGAAAGTGCTATGCTATTGTGTTATAATAATATAGATATTTGAGATATTACCTGAAAGGAGGAAGCTCTCGCAGAGAGCTACTAGTATATGAAAGTACTTCATTTGATAAGCGGCGGTGATACTGGTGGAGCAAAAACACATGTATTATCTTTGGTTAAAGAGTTAAATAAAAAGATAGATGTAAAATTGATTTGTTTTCTAGAAGATGAGTTTTATTATGAAGGAAAATCTTTAGGTATAGATATAGATGTTTTTAAGCAGAAAAAAAGATATGATTTGTCTGTTATTAAGAGGTTAAGGAATACTATTATAAATTATGATTATGATATTATACATTGTCATGGAGCCAGAGCAAACTTTGTTGGTATGATATTAAAGAAAATCGTTAAAAAACCTTTTATTACAACTATACACAGTGACTATAAGCTTGATTTTAAGGATAATTTATATAAGCGTATAGTGTATACAACTATAAATTCTCTAGCATTAAGGTTTTTTGATTATTATATAGCTATTTCTACAAATTTTAAAAAGATGCTTGTAGATAGAGGGTTTGATATAAATAAAATTTTTACAGTATATAATGGAATAGACTTTAATAACGATATTAAAATTGAACCTAAGGAGTTATTTTTAAAAAGTTTTGGAATAGATGCAAAGGATAAGACAATAGTTGGAATAATGGGCAGACTTGAAACGGTAAAAGACCATGAGACCTTTGTTAAAGCTGCTATAAAGGTGTTAGAGACTAGAAAGGATGTAATTTTTTTAGTTGCTGGTTCAGGACCAGAAGAAAAAAGACTTTCTCAATTAGTTAAAGAGTATGGATTACAGGAAAGTATCTATTTTTTAGGTTTTGTCAAAGAACCATATTCATTTTTTAATGCTATTGATATTAATGTTTTAACTTCAAAAAGCGAGAGCTTTCCATATGTTGTACTTGAAGGTGCTAGAATGAAAAAGCCGATTTTATGTACTAATGTCGGGGGATTAGGAGACTTAGTAATAGATGGTGTTAATGGTTATTTGTTTGAAGTAGGCGATATTTTATCTTTAAGCAATTATATAAATTTTCTTCTAGATAATAGAAGTAAAATTGAAGAATTAGGAGAAAATCTTTATAAAAATGTTATTGATAGATTTTCATTAGAGAAAATGACTAATGACCATATAAAAATATATGAAGAAATTTTAGGTAGGAGGTTGTAAAATGAAAATTATCGATAGTAAAGGTAGAATTTTCGGATTAATAAATATAATTGATTTAGCTGTTTTATTAATATTTGCACTTTTAGTAGTAGGTGGAGGATATAAGTTTTTTAAATCTAAACCTAATATGATAGTAGAAGGTCAAAAAGTTTTAGTTAAGCTTGAAATAAGTAATGTAAGAAAACCTACAGTAGATGGAATAGAGGAAGGTGCATTATTATATCACTATGATAGGGGTCAAGTTTTTGGTAAGATAGTCGAGAAAAAAGTTGAGAACTATAAAGAAGCAGTAACTACAAGTGATGGTAGAATAGTTATGGCTGATGTGCCTGGTAAATATGTTGTTAATCTAGTTGTTGAAGCTGACGCTGTTATAACAGATCAGGTTATTATTGTAGGTGGAGAACATACAAGAATAGGAACTCAGTTTAGGTTAAAAAATAAAAACATTGCTGTTTTTGCTACTGTATTAGGTGTTGAAACTAAAGTAGATTAGTAGGAGATGATATTGTGTATGCTAGCTACACATTTACTGTTTTATCTAAAGTTTGGGAAAAAGTTAATAGATTTTATGAATATAGTTTGTTAAAAAGGACTTATATAAAGATAAAAGATCCTTTAAAGAAGCTATCAAGTGGTTCATTATTAGTAGCTTTTTTAACACAGGAGAGTGCAATATTAGAAATTAGTTTTTTGTGTAGAATGTATTATGTAGTAGTTGATATAATTAATAATTTACTTAGAAACCTTAATACCTTTTTTGTTAAAAGTCTAAAAGAAAGTTCTAGTTATAAGTTGATTACTAAAATTCGTACTAAATGTTTTAGAAACTCAAAATTAGATTTAGAAATTATAATTAAAAATAGCTATTTCGTTAGAGTCATTACTTATATATTTACTTTAGATGAAGATAATGGAGGGGAAAAATGGTGGTAAAAGCATTGGCGGGGCTTATTGCCGTATTGCTGTCAATAATTGATATAAAAATTGGAATAGGCCTAGCCATTTTTATATTACCTTTTGTACCTAAAGCTTATTCACTAGTATATTTAATATCTTTATTTATGATTTTTATATTCAGACAAATATTTATAGTTAAGCGAGATTTAAAAAAAGGTATATTTGGTGCGTTTATTTTTGCTTTAGCACTTGCAATGTTAATATCTACTTTAACTTCTTATAATCCACAGGGGAGCTTTAGAGATTTAGTGATACATTTTAGTTCATTAGGATTTCTTATTGTAGTAGTTAATAGTATTGAAAATAAGAAGCAACTAAATTCTATTTTGACTTTATTTGTTTTTACTACTGTGTTAGTAGCTGTATATGGTTTGTATCAATATAAAGTTGGTATTAAGCTAGATAGAGCTTGGGTTGATGTTTCTATTAATCCTGATATAAATACAAGAGTATTTTCAGTTTTTGGTAATCCTAATATATTAGCAGAATATTTAATAATGTCAATTCCTATTTCAATATCTTTATTCTGGTCTACAAAAAAGCTTTTGAAGAAATTGATTTTTTTAGTGAGCAGTTTGATTCTAATTGGAACATTGATATTAACATTTTCTAGAGGTGGATGGCTAGGATTTGCTTTTGGTTTATTGATATTTGTTGTATTAGTGGAAAAAAGATTATTATTATCATTAATACCTGCTGGAGTTTTAGCGATCTTTATAATGCCATCTTCCGTAATTCACAGGATTACAACTATTGGGAATTTAAGTGATTCATCAAATGCTTATAGAATAAAAGTATGGACAATAACATTAGATATTATTAGAGATAACTGGATGACTGGAGTTGGTTTTGGTTATATTCCTTTTAGAGAGACGTTTATAAAATATATAAGGACTATGAATGTATATCATGCTCATAATATGTATCTTGAAACCTTAGCTGAAATGGGAATAGGTGGATTTGTTTTATTTATATCATTCATTTTTATTATTTACAAATATGCTATAATAACTTTGATGAAAAATAATGATAGGTATTTAAGGACTATAACTGCAGGTGTATTGGCAGGTTTATCATCTGTTTTATTCCATGGTTTATTTGAAAATGTATTGTATTTACCAAGAATAATAATAACATTTTGGACATTAATATCTTTTATATTAGTTGCTGTTAGATTATTTAAGAATGAGAGTGGAAAGACAAATCTTGACAATATAGATAAGGGAGTATATCTATGAAAAAGAGAAAAAGGGTTTTGATTTCTGGATATTATGGGTTTAATAATAGTGGGGATGACGCAATTTTAAAAGCTATTGTTAAAGATTTTAAGCGTATTAGTAAGAATATTGATATTGTTGTATTATCAAAGAATCCATCAAGTACACAAAAAATTTATGATGTAAAGGCGATAAATAGATTTAATATAATTGATATACTTTTAGAGATGCGTAATATTGATATGTTAATTAGTGGTGGTGGTAGTTTATTACAAGACGTTACAAGTACTAGGTCTATAATTTACTATTTATTTATAATTTTTTTAGCGAAATTATTTAAAAAACCTGTAATGATCTATGCTAACGGTATTGGTCCAATAAACAAAAGGTTGAATAGATTACTGACTAAGATTATACTAAATAAAGTGGATATGATAACCTTAAGAGATTCTAATTCAAAAGAGACATTGAAAAATATAGGTGTAAACATCGATAATATGTTTGTGACAGCTGATCCAGTTTTTACTTTGGAAGCCTCAAATGAAAAAAGAGTAAAAGAGATATTTATAAAAGAGGAAATACCACAGGATAAACCTTTGGTTGGATTGGCAGTCAGAGAATGGAGAAATTCGGAAAAACTGAAGGAGACTTTAGCTAAAACATTGGACTTTTTAAGTAGTAGTTATGGTATGAAATTTTTACTTATTCCAATGCATTATCCTGAAGATTTAAAAATAAGTCAAGAGATTAAGAAAAACACTAAGGCAGACTGCTATATATTAAAGAACAGTTATAATGTTGAGGATATAATGGGAATAATTAAATATTTGGATATGATTATTGCTATGAGATTACATTCACTTATATATGCTGCTACACAAGCAGTTCCAATGGTTGGTTTAATATACGATCCTAAAGTTGAAGGTTTTTTAGACATGATTAATGTTGATACTAGATGCAATGTAGATTCGCTTGAGATTGTTGATTTATGTACGCAGATTGAAAAAGTATGGAGAAAGAGAAATGAGTACAATAAATTACTTACAGAGGTAAAATATTTACTTAAAAAAAGGGCAAAAGATAATATAGCTATGGCTTTAGAATTATTAAAAAAGTAGGTGAAATAGTGAAGGACACTATTAAAATAATGGGTACAAGAGTAGATAAAGTAACTTTAGATTCTGCTATAGATAAAGTACGTGAATTTGTAAAAAGTAACAAAACAAATGTTATATATACTCCGAATACTGAGATTGTAATGGCAGCAAGAAAAGATGATGAATTAAGAGCTCTATTAAATGAAGGAGACTTAGTTATACCAGATGGTATAGGTTTAGTTTATGCATCAAGAATAAAGAAAAAACCTCTTAAAGAGAGAGTAACTGGATATGACTTATCTATAAAAATAATAGAGATGGCTAATAAAGAAGGATTTAGTTTATTTTTGCTTGGTGGCAAACAAGGGGTTGCGCTTAAGGCTTGTGAAAATATAAAAGAAGAATATAGTAATGTTAAAATAGCAGGTTTTCATCATGGATATTTTAGGGGAACGCATATTGGGTATAAAGATCATAAAGAAGAAAGGGAAGTTATTAAGAAAATCAATGATGCTAAACCTGATATTCTTTTTGTTGGATTTGGAGCACCAAGACAGGAAAAATGGATTCATGAAAATAAAGATAAATTGAATTGTAAGGTTATAATAGGAAATGGAGGTACTCTGGATATTTTAGCAGGTAATGTCAAAAGAGCTCCTAAAATCTTTCAGACGTTAGGACTAGAATGGTTATATAGATTATTGAAAGAACCTTGGAGATATAAAAGGCAAATGGTATTACCTTTATTTGCAATGTTGGTATTATTTTCGAAAGATGACATAGTAGAATAGACAAAAAAGAGAGAGGAGGTTATTTATGGAAAGTATCAAGAAGAATTGGTATAGATATGTGGTTGAATATATAGGTATAACAATTGGTACAATAATTATGGCACTATCTTTAAACTTATTTTTAGAACCTAATACTATAGCACCAGGCGGGGTAACTGGTCTAGCTATTGTAATAAAGAAAATTGTTGGCATAGATGTTGATATTACAAACTTAGCTATAAATATACCTCTATTTATTTTTGGGCTTATAGTTTTAGGAAAGGCATTTGGTGCTAAGACTTTATATGGTACATTTGCTCTATCATTCTTTATTAGAATACTGCCAAATGGGAACTTAGTAAATGAATTATTATTGGCTGCGATATTTGGTGGAGTTTTGATGGGAATAGGTTTAGGTATAGTTTTTAGATTTGGCGGTACTACGGGGGGGACTGATTTAGCTGGTGCGATTCTTAATAAATACTTCCCTGGTTTTAGTACTGCTACTTTTATGATGAGTATAGACTTGTGTGTTGTAGCTATTGCTGGTATAGTTGATAAGAAACTTGAAACTTCATTATACTCAGTAATAGCATTATACATCATTGTAAAAGTAATAGACTTAATATTAGAAGGTTTAGGATATGCAAAAGCTTTCTTTATTATTTCGCAGTATCCTGATAAAATTGGAAATACTATACTTGAGAAATTAAATAGAGGAGTTACAGTTCTTAAAGGAAGAGGTATGTATACAGGGCAAGATAGAGATGTATTATTATGTGTGGTAAACAGATCTCAGGTTACTAAATTAAAAGAAATAGTTCACCAAATAGATAAAAATGCCTTTGTAATGGTAGCAGATATATATGAGGTGCTAGGAGAAGGCTTTAAAGAAATAAAAACTACTGGATAGGAGGTAAATAATATGGAAAAACATGCTGAGTTTAAGAAAATTGCTACAACATTAAGAAAGAATATTATTAAAATGTTGAATGAGTCAGGTTCAGGACACCCTGGTGGTTCTCTTTCAGCTTGTGAAATTGTTACAGCTTTATATTTTAAAGAAATGAGAATAAAACCTGAGCAGCCTAAATGGGAAGATAGGGATAGGTTTATATTATCAAAAGGACATGCAGCCCCTGTTTTATATGCAGCTTTAGCCGAAAAAGGATATTTTGCTAAAGAAGAGCTAATGAAACTTAGAAAAGCAGGACAAATGCTTCAAGGACATCCTGATATGAAAGGAACTCCTGGCGTTGATATGTCAACAGGTTCTCTAGGACAGGGATTAGCAGCAGCAAATGGTATGGCTTTGGCAGCTAAATTAAGTAATAAAGATTATAGAGTTTATGCTCTATTAGGTGATGGTGAAGTTCAAGAAGGTATGATTTGGGAAGCAGCTATGTTTGCTGCGCATTATAAATTAGATAATTTAACAGTTTTTTTAGATCATAATGGACTTCAAATAGATGGAGAAAATAAAGAAGTTATGAATATAGAGCCTATAGACAAAAAATGGGAAGCTTTTGGTTGGAATGTAATAAAGATAGATGGACATAACTTTGAAGAAATATTTGAAGCTTTAGATAAAGCTAGAGAAACTAAAGATAGGCCTACAATAATCATTGCTAAAACAGTTAAAGGAAAAGGCGTTTCATTTATGGAAAACAAGGTAGGTTGGCATGGTACTACACCTAATGATGAAGAAACAGAAAAGGCACTAGCTGAACTTGGAGGTGAAATGTAATGAGTAAGAAAATGGCTACTAGGGATGCTTATGGTGAAGCACTGAAAGAATTAGGAAGAGTTAATAAAGATGTTGTTGTATTAGATGCAGACTTATCAAAATCTACTAGAACTAACTGGTTTAAAGAAGAATTTCCTGAAAGATTTATAAATGTGGGAATAGCTGAACAGAACTTAATAGGAACAGCTGCTGGGTTAGCAGCAGCAGGTAAAATACCTTTTGCTAGTTCATTTGCTATGTTTGCTACAGGAAGAGCATATGAGATAATAAGAAACTCAGTTGCTTATCCTAAGTTAAATGTTAAGATAGCAGCAACTCATGCTGGAATAACAGTTGGAGAAGATGGGGCTTCACATCAATCAGTTGAAGATTTAAGCTTGATGAGAACAATCCCTAATATGGTTGTTATAAATCCTGCTGACGGTGTTGAGGCAAAAGCAGCAGTATTAGAAGCTGCTAAGTATAATGGACCAGTTTATATAAGATTAGGTAGAAGTAAAGTACCTGTAATATTTAATGAAGATGATTATAAATTTGAAATTGGTAAAGGTATAATGTTAGAAGATGGAACTGATGCGACAATTATTGCAACTGGTGTGATGGTGTCAGCTGCTTTAGAAGCAAGTAAGAAATTAGCAGAAGAAGGAATTAGAGTTAGAGTGATAAATATACACACTATAAAGCCAATAGATAAAGATATTATTGTGAAGGCAGCACAAGATACAGGTGCTATTGTTACAGCAGAAGAACATAGTATAATTGGTGGTTTAGGTAGTGCAGTTTCTGAAGTATTAGTAGAAAATTATCCTGTACCAGTAGAAAAAGTAGGAATTAAGGATACATTTGGAGAGTCTGGTAATAGTGATGAGCTATTAGTTAAATATGGATTGACAGCAGAAGATATAGTAGAGGCTGTTAAAAAAGTTATATCAAGAAAAAGAGGATAGTTACATATCCTCTTTTTTTGTTCCATTTTTAACCTTCTTACGAATATATTATTAGTAGCTAGAGTAAGGAGGTGTTTTTATGAAAATACACGTTGTTAAACCTGGTGATTCAGTATGGTCAATAGCAAGAAAGTACGGGACAACTCCTGAAAGTATTATAGAAGCTAATCAATTACAAGACTTACCGTATTTAATTGAAGGTCAGGCATTAGTAATACCGAAGACTTATACTAGATATGTTGTAAAACCAGGAGATACAGTATGGACTATTAGTAGAAAATTTGGTGTAACTGTTGATAGTATTATAGAAGCGAATAATTTACCAAGCCCTAATTTTATTTATCCAGGCATGATCTTAATAATACCGAGTAAAACTAAAAAGTATGGGGTAATTGAAGTAAATGGTTATATTGAACCAACAACTGCTGAGAAAGAGAAAAATACAGTTCAAGAGGTTGGGGAGTTTTTAACTTATATTAGTCCTTTTAGTTATCAAGTTAATGCAGATGGAACACTTAATCCAATAAAAGATGAGACAATATTGGAAGAATCAAAAAAATATGATATTGCACCTCTTTTAGTTGTTACAAACTTTAGAGGAGGTAATTTTGATACTAAATTAGCTCATACAATCTTAACAGATGAAAAAATACAGAATACACTAATAGACAATATCATTAAAACTATGAAAAATAAGGGCTATAAAGGATTAAATATTGATTTTGAAAGAATACCACCATCTGATAGAGATTTGTATAATAATTTCCTAACAAAAGTAGTAAATAGGCTTAAGCCTTTAGGATACCCTGTATCCACAGCGTTAGCACCAAAAACTTATGATATTAGAAAAGGAGCATGGCATGGAGCACATGATTATAAAGCGCATGGAGAGATAGTTGATTTTGTAATTTTAATGACATACGAATGGGGATGGTCTGGTGGACCACCAATGGCAGTGGCTCCTATAAATCAAGTAAAGAAGGTATTAGATTATGCACTAACAGTTATACCTAGTAGAAAGATTATGATAGGAATACCGTTATATGGTTACGATTGGACACTGCCGTATATGCCTAAAGGAGAATGGGCAAAACGAGTTAGTCCACAGACTGCTTTGAAGATTGCTGCAAAATATGGTGCTAAAATTGAGTATGACAAAGAATCACAAGCACCGTATTTTAATTATATCGATGAAGAGAGAAATAAGCATATTGTATGGTTTGAAGATGCAAGAAGTATTAAAGCGAAGTTTAAACTAGTTAATAGATATAACTTAAGAGGAGTAAGTTATTGGCTTCTAGGCTTATCATTCCCTCAAAATTGGGTTATGTTAGATGAACTATTTGTAATCAAAAAAATATGACAGGTGAAAAGCCTGTCATATTTTAATGTTATTTATAATCCATAGGAAATTATATACCTCGTTAAATTGTAGATAATTTTAAATATAATTTCTGTTTATAGATTTTAAAAAAATCTACCTAAATTTATTTAAATTGAAAATTTATTTCAATTTATAGTATGGTATGTAGTGGTCTAATTAACTAAGATATTAAAAATTTAAATAGTACTATTGTACTAAGCATAAATTCTTATATGTTAGAATAAGATATAAAGAAAATATTATTTTGGGTGTAGATAATTATTATTTATATATAAAGGGGGTATTATGTGAATAGGAAGCTGTGGATTTTGATTATAGTAGTAATTGTAATTTTGGGAATCATATTTATTCCTAAAATACTAAAAAATGAGGGTGATCAAGCGGTGAAGTTTGAAATATTAAATAAAAACGAAGTACCGAAAAAAATACAAGAGTTACTACCAAGATATATGTCAGAAGAGAGAGCGTTAGCTTGTAAGATAGAAAATGAAGTATATGTAATTGTTACTAGAGGAGAGAAGAAAACAGCAGGTTATACTGTTACGATAGACAGAATTGAAAAAGTTAAAAGTAAAGATAACTTTGATTTAATAGTTTATGCTGAGTACAAAGATCCTAAACCAAATGAATTAGTTGCTCAAGTTATTACATATCCTACAGTTATAGTTAAAACCGAGCTAAACAAATTGCCAAATAAAATTAAATTAGAAACGGAATATATTGATTAATCATCAGCTTTATGCTGATGATTTTGGTTTTTTATCCATAAATTACATAGTCGAAAAACTATGAAAAATGAATAAATTATATTAAAATGATTTATAGAAGAAGGAGGAGATAGATATGAAGAACATAAGAAAAATTTTAGCAGGAACTTTGGCGGTAACTATTCTTGGTACTTCATCAAGTGTTTTTGCTTGGACTTATGAGGTAAAACCTGGAGATACTTTTTGGAAACTTAGCCAAGAGTATGAAATAAGTATGGCAACTTTAATGCAAGTTAATGGTGCAGATGAAAATACAATTATATATGTAGGGGACAAGCTAATCATCCCAGAAAGCGAAGACTTTTTTTATTATGAAGTTAAGAAAGGAGATACACCTTATCTTATCAGTAAGAAATTTGGTGTAAAATTGGACGAGCTATTGAAAATAAATGGTTTAAATAGTTCATCAATAATATATCCTGGAGATAAATTAAGGATACCTATTAATAGTAATGCTAACACTAATACTAATACTGCTAGCGATACTAATAATACTGGTGCTAGTAAAATTGCAAGTAATATTAATTTTGAAACTAAAACTACAAAAACATATACAACGTATATTGTACAGCCAGGAGATGATTTCTGGAAAATTAGTCAGAAGTTTGGTATTCCAATGTATGAGTTAATGAAAGTAAATAATGCAAATGATAAAACTGTATTATATGTTGGAGATAAATTGCTTATTCCAGTTTATAACGTATCTGTTATGGAAACTGTTGGTGAAAAATACGGTGAATATCTAGATTGGTGGAAAGGTGCACAATATCTTATTCCAGTAGGAGCTGAATTTAAAGTAGTTGATTTTTATACAGGAAAATCCTTTATGGCTAAGAGAACTACAGGAACGAATCACGCAGATGTTGAGACTTTAACAGTTGATGACACTGAAAAGCTTAAAAAAATATGGGGAGGAAGTTTTAGTTGGGTTAGAAGACCAGTGATAATTGAATACAAAGGAAGAAGAATTGCAGCTAGTGCTTCTGGAATGCCTCATGCAGGAAATGACAATGCTCCAGGTGGTGTATATACTTCTTGGAGAAGTGGTGGTTACGATGGAGGAGTTAACTTAGATTATATAAAAGGAAATGGTATGAATGGAGTTTTTGATATACACTTCTTAAATAGTACAAGACATAAAGATGGAAAGATTGATGAAAAGCATCAATATTGTGTTAAAGTAGCAGCAGGTATAATTAAATAGGAAAAAAGCAGCTTATAGTTTAGGCTGCTTTTTTTATAATCCATAATTTATTTAAATCGAAGATTTTATTTTAATAAATTTAATAATAGGAGACATCTATATTAAAGGAAACATTTTCGATTTGTAGAATATAAATTAATAAGACTTATTGTGGGGAATAAATATACTAAAATTATGAGGTGATTTTTGTGAGAAAAGATTTAGTAGTACCAGTGGAGAAATTGAAAAATTCTTGTGACTTAAATATTTTTCAATTTGAGACAACAGAAGAGATTCTTCCTATAAAAGAGATTATAGGCCAAGAAAGAGCAATGAAAGCTTTAAAGTTCGGATTATCCGTAAAGAAAAAGGGTTATAACATATTTGTTACAGGGATTACTGGTACTGGAAGAAATAGCTACTCTTATTCAGTAGCAAAAGATTTTGCAAAAAAAAGAAAAACTCCTGATGACTGGTGTTATGTTTATAATTTTAAGAAGCCTGAATGTCCTAGGGCTATAAGGCTTAAGGTAGGCCAAGGTATAGTTTTCAAGAGAGAAGTAGAAAATGTTATTTCAAAGTTGAGAGTAGATATTTCAAAGGTATTTTCATCAAGAGAATACGAGGATAGAAAAAATCTAATTTATCATAATTATCAGAAAAAGGTTGAAGAAATAATAGACGAATTAAATGTAATAGCTAAAAATTATGGTTTTATATTCAAACAAAATGAAAATGGGCTAATAAGCATACCACTAGTAGACGGAAGGCCTATTAATGAAGAGGAATTAGAAAACATTTCAGAAGAGGAAATAATTAAGTTAAGAGAGAATTCAAGCAAGTTAAGTGCTGAAGCTTATGATATTTTTAATAAGTTTAGAAAATTAGATGAACAGTTAAGAGATAGATTAAAACAGCTTAATGAAAAAGTAGCTTTTGATGCTGTTGATTTTTATCTAGACCAATTGATGAAAAAATATAAAGACAATGAAGAAATAGAAAAATTTTTGAACGAAATGGAAGACGATATAATCAAGAATTTAAGCCAGTTTTTAGACAAAGAAGAAAGTAGTAAGTTAAGTGAGATAATTGGTAAATTATCTAAGCATGAAGATTTTTTTAAAAGGTATGAAATAAATCTTTTTATAGATAATAGTAACTGTCAAGGTGCACCTGTAATTAGAGAAGCTAATCCTAATTATTATAACCTGTTAGGTAAAATAGAATATGTTAATGAATCAAGTATGTTAAAGACCGATCATACAAGAATTAAACCTGGAGCTATACATGAAGCAAATGGAGGTTATTTAATAATACAAGCAAAAGATATATTAACTAATCCATTTGCATGGGATGGGCTTAAAAGATCATTAATTAGCGGGGAAATAAAAATAGAGAACATTATAAAAGGGAGTGTTGTGGCAGAAACATTAAAGCCTGAACCTATACCTTTAGATGTTAAGGTGATTGTAATTGGAGATTATTACACATATCAATTGCTATACGATTATGATGATGATTTTAAGAAGCTTTTTAAGATAAGAGCTGATTTTGATATTGAAATGGAAAGAAATGAAGAAAATATAAGGAAAATAGCATCCTTTATCGCATCCCATTGTAAAGGTGAGAATTTAAGACATTTTCATAAATCAGCTATTGGTAAAATAGTTGAATACTGTTCAAGATTAGCAGAAGACCAAAGAAAACTTACTGCTAGATTTAACGAAATAGTTGAATTACTTTATGAAGCTGACGCTTGGGCTGAAACTATGGGGGATTCAGTAGTTACAGATAAACATATAGTAAAGGCAATAGAAGAAAAGATATACAGAAATAATAAGTATGAAGAAAAATTACAGGAACTGTTTAAAGAAGGTATACTGCTTATAGAAACATCAGGATGGAAAGTTGGAGAAATAAATGGTTTAGCTGTTATGGATTCAGGTCAGTATTCTTTTGGCAGACCAAATAAGATAACAGTTTCAACATTTGTTGGAAAAGAAGGAATAATAAATATAGAAAGAGAAGTACAAAAAAGTGGAAGCATACATGACAAAGGAGTTTTAATTTTAAGTGGATATCTTGGTGAAAAATATGCAAGAGAAACCCCTTTATCTTTAACTGCAAGTATAACTTTTGAACAGTCTTATGATTTTATAGACGGTGATAGTGCTTCAAGTACTGAACTATATGCATTATTATCTAGTCTTTCAGACTTACCAATAAATCAGGCAATAGCTGTTACAGGTTCTGTAAATCAGAAGGGAATGATACAACCAATAGGAGGAGTAAATGAAAAAATTGAAGGATTTTATAAGGTTTGTAAGAGCAAGGGATTTAAAGGTGGAGAAGGAGTTATAATTCCTTATCAAAACATTAAAAATCTTATGTTAAGTGATGAGGTGATTAAAGCAGTAGAAGAAGGAGAGTTCACGATTTATGCTGTAAAAACTATTGAAGAAGGTATAGAAATTTTAACTGGTGTCCCAGCTGGGGAAATGGATAATAAGGGCAGATATCCAGTTGGAACTGTAAACTATTTAGTACAGAAAAAACTTGATAAATATGCTAATATAAGTAGAGAATATGATTAAGATAAGTTTATATAGAAATATAGAAGCAGCCTTATATAGGTTGCTTTTTTTACACAACAAATTTCCTAAAAAGTTACATTGTTGTGAAATTTATTTATAATAGAAAAAACATAAAAAATGGTTGACATACCATATATACACATATATAATTATATATAACAAATACTGGAAATGGACAAGATTACCAATTTATCAAATAAATTAAAGTAATTCTTTATAACATAATAAATTATATTTTTTAACAATTATAGAGTTTTGCAACAAAACATTAAATACTTTAAAGATGTAAGCAAAAACATATGTTCCAAGAGTATATATGTTAGGATAACTAGTATTTTTGATAAAACTTAATAGAGATTAATTTAGAAAAATTGCCGAAATATTTTTAAATAAACCTAAATAGCTATAGCTTTTTCAATGGTTGCAGAGTTCTGCAACAAACTAATATGTCATCTACAAAGGGGGGATATTATGAAGTATGAAAAACCTGTAATGTCAATACTAGAAGATGAAGAAGTATGTAATGAAATGTATTCATCAGGGATAATATTAGCTGCAGCACTGGCTATTGCAATAGTTGCTATTACACCTGAACCAGCATATTAATAGTAATCCCAGGAATATTTTTTTGGTATTCAAAGAAATATTCCTGGGATTTTAACAATGTGATAATTATTGAATGATAAATAAAAATAGATAAATTTTATATTTGTGTATGGAAGGATAGCAGGTTTAAATTTATCAAAACGGAATTCAAAAGAGGAGTGGTGATATGTTAGATTTTAAACCGTGCAGGAAAACGGAACTTTACAAAATAGAAAATGGTAAAGGTTACATAATAGGATTTAAATCTATAATAGAGTTGAATGAAGTAGCAGCAATATTCTGGGATATGGCAAATGGGAAAAACACTATTGCTAAAATTGTTGATTATATTTGTGAGGTATATGATGTAAATAATAAACAGACAGTTTATAATGATATATTAAGTATAATGAAGCAATTAAGTAAGGAAGGAATATTAGTAGAAAATTGGGATCCTTTATATAAAAGTAAAATTATACTTAAAGATGCTTAGTAATGCATTATATTTTTATTACTATTTAGTTTATGAATATATAATAATGTAGTTTATTTTTTATTTGATTTTTAAATGGAATGGAGGTTTAGCAAATGAATAGTGATTATATTGATGTTTTATTAGTGAATGCACCTTCACCACATCCTGGGAGTATTATTTCATATAGAATACAAGGGGTACCGCCATTAGGATTAGGTTACATTGGAACTTATTTAGAAAAGAAAGGGTATAAAGTTAAAATTTTAGATTTTTATATTGATGAAATTACAATTTTAGATTTAAAGTTAATTGTTAATGAATTACATCCTAAAATTGTAGCTATTTCTACAACAACAGAAACATATAATAATGGTGTTAAGATAGCAGATTATAGTAAAAAATTAGATGAAAATATTATAACAATTATGGGAGGATGTCATGTAACTTTTGAATATGAAAATGCTTTAAATACTGGATTTATAGATATTGTTGTTCGTAATGAAGGAGAATTTGTTATGAAGGAACTTTGTGATTATTATATAAAAAAACAAGGTAAATTGGAGAATATAAAAGGAATATGCTATAAAAGAGGAGGAAAAATTATAAAAAATAATAGAAGAGAATTTATAAAAGATCTAGATAGTTTACCTTTTCCAGACAGAAGTTTATATCAGTTAGAAAAATATCCTATTCCAGGGACGATTTCTACAAGTAGAGGGTGTCCAGGCAGGTGTATTTTTTGCGCAGCTACTGCATTATCTGGAGGTAAATATAGAATTCGTTCAGTTGAAAATATAATTGATGAAATAAAATATTTAAAAGAGTTAGGAATTTCATATGTACAAATTGTTGATGATACATTTACAGCAGATGTTGATAGACTTTATAAATTTTTAGAAATATTAGATAAAGAGAATTTAGGTATTACATGGGGGTGTGAATCTAGAGTTGATATAATGAATAAAGAATTATTAAATTTTATGAAAAAATGTGGATGTATATCTATACAATTTGGAGTAGAAGCCGGAAGTCAAGAAATGTTAGACTGTTTAAAAAAGAATATTACAATTGAACAAATTAGAAATGTTTTTCTTTGGGCAAGAGAAATTGATATAAAAACAGGTACATGTTTAATGATAGGACAACCATATGATACTTTAGAAAGTATACAAAAGACTATTGAATTTGCGACAGAAATACAGTCTTATGGTGCTAGAGTTGTACTTAGTGTTACAACTCCATTCCCAGGAACATATATGTATAATAATCCTGAAAAAGTTGGTATCCATATAGTTGATAAAAATTTTGATAATTATAATACTTTTACACCTGTGTATGATACAAAACATTTTAAAAGGGAAGATATAAGAAGGAATTATTATGATGCAATAATTAAACTTGGTAGAGGGCTGAACGACAGTAAAAAGAAAGAAGAATATAGACAATGGAGAGAATTTGTAAAGGCAAAAGCAGAGATATTATAGCTAATTGTGGCTTTAGTTTTATGCATTGTTTGCGATTATAATATTAAGGAAGAATGTTATTTGCATATATAAGGAGGCGAACATGGAAATAGTAAAAATAGAAATACCTGATAAAAATAAAGAAAATTTTATAAAATTATATATGACGATTTATATAAATATACTTAGGTATATAGCTATTCCATTGTATTTAATATATGGGATAATATTGGTGATAAATAGAAATTCCAAATTAATAATTTTAAATTCTCATTTAGTTACAAATATAGGAATACTGTTAATATTATTTCCTATTTCACTTGCTTTAGAGGAAACATTTCATGCTGCTATATTAATAATTCAAGGTAGGAAAGAAGAAGTAAAGGCTTTGATGTTTAATGTTATATCAATAAGGAAAATTAGAGTTTTAGGAATTGGTGTATCAGTTTATTTCAAAGGGAAATTTAATAATAATGATATTCTATATATTTCATTAGCAGGACCTGTTATGTCATTGGTGATAGGTATATTAAGTATTATTATTGTTATTATTATACTACTATTTTTAAATGTTAATGTAGTATATTTTTATAATTATATTAAAATTTTAATAATAGGCTTTTTATTTTTACCAATGTTTTCACTTATACCAGTTGAAATTTTGGGAATAACTACAGATGGTTATAAAGTTTTAAAGATGATAAAAAAATTCAATATAAGTATAAATAATATAAGTAAATGTATATTGAATATAATAGTAAATTCATTTATATACATGCGGTAAAAAGTTATGAGTAGAGTGGTGTTTAAGATGATAAAAGATTTAAAGAAAATATGGAGTTATAAAAAGTTGAATAATGTTGGAATTAGTTTTTTTCTAATATATACAATTTTAATTATTTTAGCAAATTTAATAGGACAGAGAATATTTTTTATATTAATACAAAATTATAAGTCTAACTATTATTTAATATACAACTCAACAATATATATTTATATAGCTATATCGTTTATATTTATTGGAAATGATATATTGAAGTTTATTAATAGTGGAGAATTTTTATTTTTAAGGAGTATCGGTTTTAAAGAAGAGCAATTGGTTTTAATATCTCTATTAAAAGAAAAGGCAGCTTTTGCTATTATATCGAGTTTATATATTGTATTAAATTTTAAAAAGGGAATAGGAATATTTAGCAATATAATGGCTAGTCTTTTCTTTTTTTTAATAATATTTGGGTTAGTATGGCTTTATTATATTAACAGAAGTAAAATGTTAATTAAAATAAAAAATGTAGTAATATTTATATTTATTATATTTCTTATTAAGTATTTATGGATCGACTTTAAATATTTAACTGTTTTAGATACTAAAAAAATTATAATTGATGGATTTTATAAAATAGGTAGAATAAAAGAGTTACAAACTTTAAAGCGATTTTTATTCGATTTAAATATTATGCAGATAGGTTTATTTTTGATAGTCGTATTTAATACTATTTTTTGGTGTAGGAAAAAATATATACAGCAATTTTATATTAGCAGAAATAGATTTAAATTATATAAAATTAAATCTACAGATGAGTTTATATATAAAAAATTTAATAAACATAATAACAAAATTATTGAGTTTGTATTGAAAGATATTTTGATATTGACTCAAAGGCTAGATTATAAAATAGTACAGCTTATATTTATTTTGATATTTACTGTGATTATTATAAATGTTAATAAGGTAGATTTTATAAAAAATTTGATATTGATGTTTATATACATTTTCTTTAACATGCTTTTTTCACAAGAATTATATAAAATTGAATCAGAAAACTTAAATTTATATAAAATGTTACCTATAAAATATAGAACATTTATAAATTCAAAAATTTGTAGTTTAGTAGTACTAACTTGTTGGATGCCAATTATATTTCTAATAATAGAAACTTTAACAGGCAAAATTAGTATAGTGCATTTTATAATCAGTATAATTTCCATTTTTATAATTTCTTTCATCATAGCTGTGTACTATTGTAGTATATTATCATTTTTTTATCCTAATATACACCATAAAACGGATATTCCAATGTTACTTTCTACTATATTAATTATATTTTTTCCGATTATTATTTTTGTTGTTGTTTATGTTGGAATGAAAAAGGGAAAAAATAATTGGTATAAAGTGGAGGAATAATATGTTAAAAGTTAGAGAGGTATCAAAGATATATGAAAATGGTAGAGGAATACAAGATTTTACTTTAGATGCTAATCAAGGGGAAGTTATTTGCTTAGTAGGTCCTAATGGAGCAGGTAAAACAACTATAATAAAAATGTTGGCTGGAGTAATGAAAAGTGATAGCGGCATGTGTGCTATTGATGCTATTCCCACTGTTGATGTAAATGCGAAATTTAAAATAGGATATTTGCCTGAAAATGTGTTTGTATATAATAAATTAACAGTATACAGTTTTTTGAGATTTGTAGCTACAATGAAGGAAATTACTAATTTTGAAAAAGAGATAAAAAGATTTCTTTTTGAATTTGAATTGTGGGAATATAGAGATGAACCTATAAAAAAATTATCAATGGGAATGAAGAAAAAGATAGGAATAATAATTGCATTTCTTGGATACCCTAGCTTAATTATTTTAGATGAACCGACAAATGGGTTAGATACTAAAGGGATTATTTTTTTAAAAAATGAAATAAAAAAAGCTAAAGAAGAGGGATGTATAATTGTGATTTCAAGCCACATTTTAGATTTTGTAAAGCATATAGGTTCAAAATTTATTTTTATAAAATCGGGGAAAATTGTGAGGCAAGTATCTGCTTTTGAAGGAATAGATTTAGAAGAAATATACAGTGTTCTATATTTTTCAGGGAATATGTCGTGTTTTCAATGATTAGTTGTAGCCATTCAACGAGGAAACAGAAAAAACATTTTTTGTTTAAATTTTATATATTGTTATATTCTAATACTTATGTAGCTGATATAAGTTTTCAAAATAAATTAGAATATAAATAATATTAAAATGAATAAAGATGGGTTAATAGCTGATAGCTGTCAGCTGTTAGCCCTTTTTACGATACCTTTTTCTGTTATTATATAATCTACAGGAATATCATGTTTTTCTTCGTTTATTTTTTCAACAACTTGAAAGTCAAATGCTAGAGCTACTTTTGGTACTGATTTACTTATATTAAGTAAAAATTTGTCATAATAGCCTCCACCATAACCTATTCTATAACCCCTTTTATCAAATACAACTCCTGGAACGATAATCAAATCTAAAATTTGTGAGGAAACTTTTCTTATGTACTCTTTTTTAGGTTCTAATATGCCGTATGCACCAGTTGTAAGCTCATTGTCATAATCTTTTAACTCTGAAAGAAGCAATTCTCTGGATTCTGTTAAACTTATAGGAATTATAATTTTTTTGCCTATTTCTAAAGATTTTTTGATTAATTTTTCTGTTTTTACTTCATTTCTAAAATCAATATAAGTCATAATATAATTAGCGTTTTTATAAAGTGTTGTATTTATTAATAAATCTATTATTTTATCACTTAGGTTGACTATATCTCTATTAGAAAGTTCTTTTCTTTTGTTAAGTACTTTTCTCCTCAATTCACTTTTTTCCATGAACTCACCTCATTAATATCGTTTTTCGCTTTTCGATTTTTATTTAACTAACAGCGAATGACGAATACCAAATTAATTTTACATTTTACATTTTCAATTTTACACTTTTAAACTCAGTACCTAGTACTCAGTACCAAGTACCTATTATAACTATACCATATCTATTGTGCATATTGTTTAAAATTATCAATAATTTTTGTTTATTATACCAATAGAATTAATCAATTAATTCATGTAAACTTATATATAAATAAGGAATTTACAAAGGGGGCATTTAGATGGCAGGTTTAACTTTTAAGAATATCTACAAAATATATCCTGGTAATGTAACAGCTGTAAAAGACTTTAATCTTGAGATAAAAGATAAAGAGTTTATCGTTTTAGTAGGACCTTCAGGATGTGGTAAATCAACAACACTAAGAATGGTTGCTGGATTAGAGGAGATTTCTAAAGGTGAACTTTATATTGGAGATAAATTAGTTAATGATGTACCGCCAAAAGACAGAGATATTGCGATGGTATTCCAAAACTATGCATTATATCCTCATATGAGTGTATATGATAATATGGCATTTGGATTAAAGCTTAGAAAAGTTCCTAAAGCAGAAATAGATAGAAAAGTTAAAGAAGCTGCTAAAATTTTAGGAATAGAAAATTTACTTAATAGAAAGCCAAAAGCTTTGTCAGGTGGTCAAAGACAGAGGGTTGCTTTAGGTAGAGCTATAGTAAGAGAGCCTAAAGTGTTTTTAATGGATGAACCATTATCAAACTTAGATGCAAAGTTAAGAGTGCAAACAAGAACAGAGATAATTAAGCTTCATAAAAGGCTTCAAACTACATTTATATATGTTACTCATGACCAAACAGAAGCAATGACAATGGGAGATAGAATTGTTGTTATGAAAGATGGAGTCATTCAACAAGCTGCAACTCCACAAGAAGTATATGAAAAACCTGCTAACTTATTTGTTGCAGGATTTATAGGCAGCCCACAGATGAACTTCATTGATGTTGTTATAGAAGGAAATGATGTAAATGATTGCAATTTAGTATTTGGTAATGTAAAGATAAAATTGCCAGAAGGAAAAGCTAAGATAGTTAAACAAAAAGGATACTTCGGAAAGAAAGTAGTAATGGGTATTAGACCTGAAGATATACATGATGAAAAAGTATTTATAGAAGCTTCAAGAGATAGTGTTGTTAAAGCTAAGGTAGAAGTAACTGAAATGATGGGTTCAGAAACTTATCTATATATAAATATTGAAGGTAATAATGCAATAGCAAGGGTAGATTCAAGAAGTAAAGCGAGAATAGGCGATGTAGTTGAATTAGCTTTAGATAAGAATAGAATACACTTGTTTGATAAAGACACAGAGATTTCAATATTATAAGGCTAATTTGCTATTAAATGAACAAAATCTTCGATTTAAATAGATTATAGGAAGATTTTGTTGAAATCCATTACGGAAATTATATTTTAAATTATCCACTTTTCAAAAAAGTTTATAATTTCCTATGGATTATAAGAAAAATAGAGGATATTGAAGAAAAAAGCAGAAGAAATTACATATAGAGAGTTTCTTCTGCTTTTTTATGTCCAAAAATGTTTTATAATATAGAATAGGTGGTATTATGTTAACAAAACTAGAAATTGAACAGATATTAAACAAAATAAGTGGAATTATTGGAGAAAGTGTACTATTAGTTAACGAAGCGGATAAGAAAGAAATTTCGACAGATAATGTAGAGTGTATATGTAGTTTTATGTTAGATGGTGAGGAATATTATTTATTTGTAAAGCACGATGTTGAATTGACAGATAGAGAAAAAGCTTTGATAAAGATAATTTTAGAAGATATAAGTATTAGTGATATAAAAAAACAAAATGAAGATATCAGAAGCTTGTTTTTTGAAGATTTAGATGAGCAAAGAATAAAAAAATTTTTAAAAAATATTGGAATAGAATTAGATAAAGATTTAGTGGTAGCAATTATAAAGAGCTATAATGAAGCAGAAAATTCAGATATTATTGCAATTATTAACAATATAGTAGATGACAATGTTATATTTTGCAGATTAGATGATGACTTGTTTGGAATTATTATTCAGAATACCGAAGAAATTACAGAAATACTAATACAAATCATAAAGGCTATTGAAACAGAACTTTTACAAAAAGTTGAAATTGGAGTAAGTTCAATTAATTCTCCCCTTAATATAAAAAAAGCTTACCAAGAAGGCAAAACAGCTTTGCTATTAGGACGTAAGTTTAATATTCCAGAGAATATATATTATTATGAAAAACTTACAGTATATAGAATATTATCTCAGATAGATGAGAGAATGTTATTAAGTATTTATGATGAAACTTTAAAATACGGTATACAGCAGTTAAGCTCTGATGAAATCAAAACAGCAATGTATTTTTTTGAGTGTAATTTAAACATTAGTGAAACTGCAAGAAAATTGTATATTCATAGAAATACGTTGATATATAGGTTAGATAAAATACAAAAAGATACAGGGTTTAACTTGAGAATTTTTAGTGATGCTCTAGAATTTTATCTATTATTGTTGATATATAAAACTTTAGATAGATAAATTGATACTACTTACCTATATTTGGAATAAAAATTATGAAGGAAATATAAGTATTGTGTCGAATTGAATTACTGAGAACATGAGAAAAGGACTGGAGTGGTAAAATGATAGACTTCATAAATGTTAGTAAAGAATACAGTAATGGTGTAAAAGCATTGTCGAATATAAATATTCACATAGATAAGGGTGAATTTGTTTTTATAGTTGGTTCAAGTGGTGCTGGTAAATCGACATTAATAAAATTACTTTTAAAAGAAGAAAATCCTACAGAGGGTAAGATATATCTAAACAATATGGATATTACAAAAGTTAAAAATAGAAGAATACCTTATATTAGAAGGAATATAGGGGTAGTATTTCAGGATTTTAGATTATTAAAGAATAAAACAGTTTATGAAAATGTAGCATTTGCTATGGAAATAGTAGGAAGTTCGTCAAAAGAAATAAGAAGACAAGTACCTATGGTGCTGAGCATGGTTGGATTGAGTAGCAAAGCCCATAGTTATCCTGATCAATTATCTGGTGGTGAGCAGCAGAGAGTTTCAATAGCTAGAGCTTTAGTTAATAGACCAACAGTTTTAATTGCAGATGAGCCTACAGGAAATCTTGATCCTGATACAGCATGGGAAATCATGGGATTATTAAAAGAAATAAATAGAAGAGGAACTACGGTTCTTATGGCCACCCACGCAAGAGATATAGTAAATGCTATGAGAAGAAGAGTTATAGCTTTAGAAAATGGAAGAGTTGTAAAAGATGAATTGAAGGGTGTGTACGACTATGAAGTTTAGATTGTTTAAAAATATCATTAAACAGGGCTTTGTAAGCATGTGGAGAAATCGAATGATGAGTTTAGCATCCATTGGTTCTGTTATGTCAGTACTAATTATTCTAGGTATTGTATTAGTGATTGTATTAAATATAAATAATTTAACTAGTATGACCAAAGAGCAGTTTGATGAAATACAAGTTTATCTTGAAGATGATATAAATCAAGACCAAATTGAGAAGATTGGAGAAAAGTTAAGAGAATTAAATGGAGTGTTAGCTGTTATCTATCAGTCTAAAGAACAGGCTTTAGAGGTATTAAAAAAAGAATGGGGAAATGAAGCGTATTTACTTGAAGGATTAGAAAAAAATCCATTACCTAATTCTTATATAATACAGCTTAAAGACATTAAGTATACAGAAGATGTAGTTAATTATATAAATGGGCTAACTGGGATTGAAGATATAAAATATTACAAAGATATTGTTGAAAAAATGATGACTATATCGAATTTTATAAGAGTTGGTGGACTTGTGGTTATCAGTATATTAATTTTAGTGTCGATATTTATAATTTCTAATACAATAAAGCTTACTGTAGCAGCAAGAAGAAGAGAGATAAATATTATGAAGTATATAGGTGCTACAAATGGGTATATTAGAGGTCCATTTATTTTAGAAGGTATTTTCCTTGGAGCTATTGGTTCACTTTTAGCTATATTGGTGGTTTACTGCAGTTACAAATATTTATCTTTAGTTATTAACGAGAAATTGTATGTATTGTTTACAGTATATATAATTCCTTATTATGAAATTCTTGATGATATAGCGATTATGTTTACGGCAATTGGGATTGGAATAGGTGTTTTAGGTAGCATTGTATCTTTAAGAAAGTTCCTTAATGTGTAAAAAGGGGGGACAGGCTATTGAACTTTAGAAGAAAAATATCATTTTTATTAATTATGATCTTATTGATAAACGTATCTTTTGTTTATGGATCAAGTGGTGATGTAGATAAAGAAAGGAAAAAATTACAAGAGGTTAATAGAGGTTTAGATAAGCTTAGAGAAGAATTAAAACAAAATAAAAGTAAATATAGCAAAGTAGCGAGAGAAATAAAAAAGTTAGACCAACAGATTGATAAGGCAGATAGAGAATTGTATGAAGTAGAAAAGCAACTAGAAGAAATTAATAAAGATATTGAAATTACGAAAAATGAACTTATGCAAGCAGAGAATAATATCAAAGCGAAGAAGGATATTTTAAACTCAAGACTAAGAGTTATATACAAAAATGGAACTATTGGATATTTAGAAGTACTTTTAGAGTCTAAGAATATAAGTGATTTTCTTTCTAGGTTAGACATGGTAAAGAGGATAATAGATCATGATGTTGATATACTAAAATATATGAAGGAACAGAGAGATATTATTTCTACCAAAAAAGAAACCTTAGAAGATCAATTAAATATGGTAGAGAACATAAAAAAGAAAATGGAAGACAAAAAAAATCAGCTGTTAGTTGCTACAAGAGCAAAAGAGAGTATGATGAAGGAATTAAAGAAGAATATTAAGGAGCTTGAAAAGCAAGAAGATGAATTAGTTAAGCTATCAAAGAAATTAGAAGCCGAGATAAGGAAAAAGCAAATAGCTGCTAAATATGCTGGTGGTAAGATGCTATGGCCAGCACCGGGTTATTACAGAATAACTTCATATTTTGGTTATAGAATACATCCTATTCTTAAGAAAAAGAAACTTCATACAGGTTTAGATATAGCAGTTCCTCTAGGCGGTAAAATAGTAGCAGCTAATGATGGTGTTGTTCAATATGCTGGATGGCTTGGAGGATATGGTAAAGTAGTTTGGATAGACCACGGTGGAGGAATTTCAACATTATATGCTCACAATTCTCGTTTATTAGTAAAGAAAGGACAAAAAGTTAAAAAAGGACAAGCTATATCCAAAGCAGGAAGTACAGGATATTCAACTGGTCCACATTTACACTTTGAAGTAAGGAAAAACGGTAAAGTTGTAAATCCATTACCATGGGTAAAAGGCAAATAAGCAAGTGGGTACACTTGCTTATTTAACTTTTTGAAAAAAACTGGCTATGGTGGTATAATGTTTACATATGTTTAATAAAATAAAATACTAGAATATTTTACGAGGTGAAATATTGATGATAACAAGAAGAAAGGCATTGTATGGAGCTATTATAATTGTTATACTTTCAAGTTTATTTACTTTTACCATTAGTAATATGATTCAGATTACAATAAAGGATAAAGTTGTAATTACAAAAGATTATTATGAAGATTTGGTAGCAACTTATGAGAAATATAGTAAAGCTATTGCACTGGAGAATTTTATTAAGAAGAACTATTTGAAAGATGTAAACGAAAAAGATTTACTAGAAGGGCAGTTAAAAGGTATGTTTGAGGCTTTAGGAGATCCTTATTCAGTATATATGACTAAAGAAGAGTTTGCTGATTTTATGGAACATACAAAAGGAACTTATCAGGGGATTGGTGTAATAGTAACTCCTGGAGAGGATAACTTAATTACTGTAGTATCACCCATAGAAGATACTCCAGGAGAGAGAGCGGGAATAAAAACAGGTGATAAAATAATTAAAGTAAATGGGAAAGAATTTACTGCTGATAAAATGGATGACGCTGTTAAATTGATGAAAGGAAAACCAGGTACTAGTGTAAATATTACTATTCTTAGAACAGATAAAGATGGAAATAATAAATTTATTGATTTAAATATAGTTAGGGAAGAAATAAGATTAAAAACAGTAAAATCAAGAATGTTGAAAAATAAAATTGGTTATATTAGGATAGTATCTTTTGATGAATTGACTTATGATGACTTCAAAAAACATCTAAATAACCTTAAAGATAAAGGAATGAAAGGATTAATTATAGATTTGAGAAATAATCCAGGCGGATTATTAAGTGAATGTGCACAGATAGCAGATGAGCTTATGGGAGAAGGAGTTATTGTTTATACTGAAACAAAAAATAAAGAAAGAGAGTATTTAAAGTCTGATTCTAAAAAATTAGGATTACCTTTAGTGCTAATTGTAAACGGTGGTAGTGCGAGTGCTTCAGAGATATTAGCAGGCGCTATAAAAGATACTAAAACTGGAATTTTAGTAGGTACTAAGACATTTGGTAAAGGAATAGTTCAAAGAATAAAGCCGTTAAGTGATGGTTCTGGATTTAAGTTAACAGTTTCGGAGTACTTTACACCTAGTGGTACAAATATCCATGGTATTGGAATATTACCAGATGTAGTTGTTGAGTTACCTGAAAATGTACAGAAGATAGGAGTAGATAATATTAAAGAAGATGTACAGCTTAAGAAAGCTATAGAAATAATTGATTCAAAAATAAAAAATAGCCATTAGTTATCCTAATGGCTATTATCTGTATTAGGGAATAGATACTTGGTATTGGAGTGTTCCATATGATTAAAATTGTAGAGATATTATATTTATCAGTCTTAACACTAATACAAGTGTTTTTAAATCCAGTATATTGGGGGATAATAGTCTTATTATATTTTCAATATAAAAAGATTGGCAAAATGGAGAAAAATATATTGGGTATAAACAAAAAATCAAATTTTACGAGAGTTTTTTCATCTATGGTAAAGGGGACTTTAGGAGGTGTTTTGGGCAGTTTAATCATTATTTTATTAGGAGTTACAATACAGGCTAGCGATTTTAAATACATATTTTTAATTGCAGTTATTTTAATGTTAATTCATCCTCGATTTATTTGTTTTTCATATGCAGGAGGCATTATATCTTTATCATATTTAATATTTGGTTATCCAAAGGTGAATGTATCAAGTATAATGGCTATTGTCGGTATTTTACATTTAATAGAAAGTTTTTTAATTTTAGTAGATGGTGATTCGACTAAAATACCAATATATGTTGAGAGAAATCAAAAAATAGTGGGCGGATTTAACATGATGAGATTTTGGCCTATTCCTTTTATAGTATTATTGACAGTTGAAGGGATGATTGGCAGTGATGGTGTAAATATGCCTAATTGGTGGCCTTTATTTAAACTTGATAATGTATTTTTAAATACAGATAATATAATATATGTGATGATGGGAGTTGTTGCAGCTTTAGGATATGGTGATATGGCTGTTAGTGACTATCCTGAAAATAAAGTGAAGGAATCTTCTAGGAACTTATTTATATATAGTATTTTATTAATAATATTATCTGTTGTATCGACTTATATATATGCTTTCAAATATATAGCTGCACTGTTTGGACCTTTAGCTCATGAAGGTTTAATACAGATAGGTAGAGCTAAGGAAAAGAGGGGGCAACCTAAATTCGAATGCCCAGAATTTGGAGTGAAAATTTTAGATGTAATGCCAAATGAAATTGCAGGAAAGATAGGATTAGAACCTGGTGATATAATAATTTCTATTAATGGGGATCGAGTGAATAGTAAAGATGAAATCCAATATATTTTATCAAGTTATCCAACGTACATATGGATAGAATATATAGATAGAAATGGGAAATATCAGACTAAAGAGTACATGGATTATAAGTATGGTATAAGAAAACTAGGAATTTTGACAATTCCGAGATATTCAGCTTATTCATTTGTAGTTAAAGAAATAGAAAGTCCACTTATGAAATTAAGGAAAAAGTTTAAAGATAAATAGAAAGGAGCAGCATAGGCTGCTCCTAAATTATTTTCAATCTTCCAAATCGATAGCATAGATTTTGCTGTTTACTCCACTGTGAAATGAAGGGTCAACATCAATAAAAATTTGTTTAACATTACTATTATAAAACGTATTTTTTGATATTGAGTCAGATATTTTTTCATAACTTTTATCATTTATATTATACATATATAAGCTAAATTCTGCATCAATTATTTTTCTTACGAGTAGTATTATTTGATTTTTGTCTATAATAGAGTATTTTTCAATATCAAAATCATTTAAATTATCTATATTTCCATTAATTAAGTCTAATACATTTAAAATATTTCTACCATATTTTTCATCGTATTTTAGAAATGCTATACTGTATTTGCTTATAAATTTTATTGAAAAACCTTCAGAGACTTTCTTAATTTCATCTTCTGTTTTTAAATATATATTAAAGTTTTTTGTGTTATTATTAAATTCAGTGAAAATCAAATTATTATTATAGATATCAAAGTCGCCAATTTTTTTATCTATTTCTATAATTTTATTTGTCTTATTGTTTTTGACATTGTATAAATATATTGATGAATTTTTATTTTCAGAAGTACAAGAAAAATAAAGTTTATTATCTTTCCAGATTATATTATCTATATTTAAGAAATCAGTATTTTGGATTTTTTGAACAATATTATTTTTTAAATTTATTAATATTAATTCTGAAAATTTTCCTGTATCTTCAATAACGGCTATATAATTAGAATTACTGTTTATTTTAGCTGTTTTTATGATATTATGAGTAGAGTATATCTTACTGGATGTATTTGTTTTTAAGTCATATACGTTTAAAGACTGATAAGGCTCATCGTTATTTTCGATAGTACTATATTCACTATAAATTAGCAATTTGTTTGACAAATCCAGTATTTTTCCTTCTCCACAGTATTTTGAAATTATTTTTTTATCTAAATGAATAATTTCACCTGTATCAGAGTCTACTTTGACTGTTAAATTAGCTAAAAGATTATCTGAGAGTGTTCTATCAAAGACATTATCAAGGTAGACTTCCCAAACTAGTTTATCATCTTCTTTTACCAAAAATAATTTTGGTGCAGAACTTGGTGTTATCTTGAGCTCTGCGTAAATTTTACTTAGTATTTCATTTTTATTAAAAGTTAGATTGATAGGTTTGTAATTTGTGCCAACAATTTTAAATGATTTATTATTTAATTCACTGACATTCATATCATCAAACCTTATAATTAATTGTGGAATTACAATATCATTATTTTCTGTAGATAATATCCGAGTTGTATAAATTATTATTTCATTGTTAAATAGCGTTATTTTATCAATAATAATATCAGCACATTCAACGACTCCTAAATTGACTAGTATTTTGGGAGAATTATTAGAATTTAATATTTCTACTTGAGGTAAAATAGTCTGGAAGCCTTTTGTAAGAGAAGATTTCTCTACTGTAAAATCTATCGTTTTCTCTACAGCTATGTCAGCTTCGTTTTTGGTACTAATCTCCATTTCTGTTTTATAGCTACACCCACTTAGGGTAATACAGGCAAATAGAATTAGAAATATTTTTTTCATAATGTTAACCTCCAATCTCACTTTATATTATTCGACAAATACTAATTAAGACCTTCCTATTTTTAAAATTAGATTTTATTAAACTGTAATCTGGTAAAAGGCAAAAATAATATATATTGACTTAAAAAATATAAAAATATATAATTAAAGCGAACAAGTGTTCCGAAAATTTAGGATATTATTAATTGAGGTGAAATAATGGGGCAATTTAAAATAAAATCTGATTTTAAACCAACAGGAGATCAGCCCAAAGCAATAGAGGCTTTAGTAGATGGGATAAATAACAAATTAAAACATCAAACGTTATTAGGAGTAACTGGTTCAGGTAAGACTTTTACAATGGCTAACATAATTGAAAGAGTGCAAAAACCAACCTTAGTAATTGCTCACAATAAAACACTTGCTGCTCAATTAGCCAGCGAATTTAGAGAATTTTTTCCAGAAAATGCAGTAGAGTATTTTGTTAGTTATTATGATTATTATCAGCCTGAAGCCTATGTTCCCCAAACCGATACGTATATAGAAAAAGATGCTTCTATAAATGATGAAATAGATAAATTAAGGCACTCAGCGACAGCTGCATTATTTGAAAGAAAAGATGTAATAATTGTTGCAAGTGTATCGTGCATTTATGGTTTAGGAGATCCGATTGACTATGAAAATCTAGTTTTATCAGTTAGACCTGGGATGATTAAGGATAGAGATGAAGTTATAAGAAAATTAGTGGATATTCAGTATGAGAGAAATGATATTAACTTTGTCAGAGGGACTTTTAGGGTAAGAGGCGATATTGTTGAAGTTTTTCCAGCGTCTTCAAATGAAAATGCAGTTAGAATAGAGTTTTTTGGAGATGAAATTGATAGAATAGTAGAAGTAAATGCACTTACAGGTGAAATTATTGGTATTAGAAATCATGTTTCAATATTTCCTGCATCTCACTATGCAACATCAAGGGAAAAAATAGAAAGAGCTATTAAGAGCATTGAAGAAGAGCTTAAAGAAAGGTTAAATGAATTTAAGGCCCAAGGCAAACTCTTGGAAGCTCAGAGACTCCAACAGAGAACAATGTATGATATTGAAATGCTTAGAGAAATGGGATACTGCCAGGGAATAGAGAATTATTCAAGGCATATTAGTGGAAGACCGCCAGGTAGTAAACCATATACGCTTATTGACTATTTTCCTGATGATTTTCTAATGATAATAGATGAATCTCATGTTACAATACCTCAGATAAGAGCAATGTATGCTGGGGATAGGTCTAGAAAAAAGACATTAATAGAGCATGGATTTAGATTGCCTTCTGCTTATGATAACAGGCCATTGAAATTTGAAGAATTTGAAGAACTTATAAATCAGGTAATATATGTAAGTGCAACACCTGGTCCATATGAAATAGAGCATTCACAGAAAATTGTTGAGCAAATTATACGTCCTACAGGGTTACTTGATCCAGAAGTTGAAGTAAGACCTACAGAGGGGCAGATTGATGATTTAGTTAAGGAAATAAACTTAAGAATTGAAAAAGATCAGAGAGTTTTAATAACTACTTTAACAAAGAAAATGGCTGAAGACTTGACGCAGTATCTAAAAGAAATAGGCATTAAGGTTACTTATCTACATTCAGATATAGATACAATCGAAAGAATGGAAATAATAAGAGATTTAAGACTTGGTAAATTTGATGTTCTAGTTGGTATAAATTTATTGAGAGAAGGTTTAGATTTACCTGAGGTATCTTTAGTAGCAATTTTAGATGCTGATAAAGAAGGGTTTTTAAGATCAGAGACATCTATGATTCAAACAATAGGTAGAGCAGCAAGAAACTCAGAAGGTAAAGTTATAATGTATGCCGATACTATTACTAAATCTATGAAAAGAGCTATAGATGAAACAAATAGAAGAAGATTTATGCAGATGGAATATAATAAGAAGCATGGTATAACGCCGCAAACTATAAGAAAAGGTGTAAGAGATATCATAGAAGCGACAAAAGTAGCTGAGGATAAGGATAAATACGGCTTTGATAATGATAAGAAAATGAGTGATAGTGAAATAATTGAATTGATAAAGAAACTTGAAACAGAGATGATGAAGGCTGCTGAAAAATTGCAGTTTGAAAGAGCAGCTGAGCTTAGAGATAAAATTATGGAATTAAAAGAAAAGCTATAACAGATGAGGTGAAGATATGTCAAAGGACAAAATAATTATTAAGGGAGCTAGAGAGCATAATTTAAAAAATATAGATTTAGAAATACCTAGAAATAAATTTGTAGTTTTTACAGGATTAAGTGGTTCTGGCAAATCTTCTTTAGCATTCGATACTATTTATGCGGAAGGACAAAGACGATACGTTGAGAGTTTATCAGCTTATGCAAGACAATTTTTAGGTCAGATGGAAAAACCAGATGTAGACTATATAGAGGGGCTTTCACCTGCAATTTCTATTGACCAAAAGACTACTAGTAAAAATCCTAGGTCAACAGTAGGTACTGTTACTGAAATATATGACTATTTACGCTTATTGTTTGCTAGAATAGGAATTCCTCATTGTCCTAAATGTGGTAAAGTTATATCATCTCAAACAGTAGACCAGATGGTTGATCAGATTTTAGACTTAGAAAATGGTACTAAAATTCAAGTTTTAGCTCCTGTAATACGAGGAAGAAAAGGTGAACATCAAAAGGTTTTTGAAAATATCAGAAAAGAAGGATTTGTTAGAGTAAGAGTAGATGGAGAAATAAGAGATATAAATGAAGATATAAAGCTTGATAAGAACAAAAAACATACAATTGAAGTTGTGGTTGATAGGATAAAAATTAAAGAAGGTATTCAAAATAGATTAGCTGATTCTTTAGAAACTGCACTAAATTTAAGTGAAGGTATAGTTATTATAGATGTTGTTAATGAAAAAGAGATGTTGTTTAGCCAAAAATTTGCATGTGTAGATTGTGGAATCGGCATAGAGGAATTGTCACCTAGAATGTTTTCTTTTAACAGTCCTTATGGTATGTGTTCATATTGTAATGGGTTGGGCAGTTATAAGAAAGTTGACCCTGAGCTTATAATTCCTAATCCTAATTTATCCATTAATCAAGGGGCAATAGCTCCTTTTAACAGTACTTCAGAAGATACTTATTATTACAAGATATTCAAGGCTATAGCTGAGTATAATGGTTTTGATTTAGATACACCAATTAAGGAAGCACCAAAAAAGTTTATAAAAGAGCTATTATATGGAACAGGTAAAAGAAGTGTTACTTTCAAATATGAGAGTAGATTTGGAGGACTAAGGACTTATAAAGCTCCATTTGAGGGTATTATTAACAATCTTGAACGAAGATATAAAGAAACAGTTTCAGATTATATGAGAGAGAAAATCGAAAGTTACATGAGTGTAAATCCTTGTCCTCATTGTAATGGTGCTAGACTAAGACCAGAGAGTTTAGCAGTAACTGTTGGGGGATTAAATATAGCAGAAGTTACTGAATTATCTGTTAGACAAGCTTTAGAGTTTTTTGATAAACTAGAGCTTGATGAAAGACAGAAATATATAGCAAATCAGATTTTAAAGGAAATCAAAGAAAGATTGAAGTTTTTAGTAGATGTGGGATTAGACTATTTAACTTTGTCTAGAAGTGCTGGAACTCTATCAGGAGGAGAATCTCAGAGAATAAGACTTGCAACACAGATAGGTTCTAGTTTGGTTGGAGTTCTATATGTTCTTGATGAACCAAGTATAGGACTTCATCAAAGAGATAATGACAGATTGTTAAAAACGCTCAGAAATTTGACTGATTTGGGGAATACTTTAATAGTAGTTGAACATGATGAAGATACAATGTATAGTGCAGATTATATTGTAGATATTGGACCAGGTGCTGGAGTTCACGGTGGTGAAGTTGTTGCTCAAGGGACTGTTGAGGATATTAAAAAATGTGAAAAATCAATTACTGGTCAGTATTTAAGTGGTAAAAAGAAAATAGAAATACCTAAAACTAGAAGAAAGCCAAATGGTAAATGGATAGAAGTTATTGGAGCTAAAGAGCATAATTTAAAAAATATAGATGTTAAAATTCCTTTAGGTGTGTTTACATGTGTTACAGGTGTATCGGGTTCTGGTAAGAGTACTTTAGTAAACGAAATATTATATAAAAGACTTTCTCAAGAACTGCACAGAGGAAAACAAAAGGCAGGAAAACATGATGAAATAAGAGGAATAGAGCATATAGACAAAGTTATTGATATAGATCAGTCACCTATTGGAAGAACACCAAGGTCAAATCCAGCGACATATACTGGTGTATTTGATTTTATAAGAGACGTATTTGCTATAACTCCTGAAGCTAAAATGAGAGGTTATAAAAAAGGTAGATTCAGTTTTAATGTTAAGGGAGGAAGATGTGAAGCTTGTAAAGGTGATGGAATAATAAAGATAGAAATGCATTTCCTTCCTGATGTATATGTTCCATGTGAAGTATGTAAAGGTAAAAGGTATAATAGAGAAACTCTTGAAGTTAAATATAAAGGTAAGACGATATCTGATGTATTAGAAATGACAGTAGAAGAAGCTTTGGAGTTTTTTGATAATATACCAAAAATAAAGAATAAATTAAAAACTATGTACGATGTTGGACTAGGATATATAAAATTAGGTCAGCCTTCAACTCAATTATCAGGAGGGGAAGCACAAAGAATTAAACTGGCAACAGAATTAAGTAAAAGAAGCACAGGAAAGACATTATATATCTTAGATGAGCCAACTACTGGACTTCATATAGCTGATATACACAAATTAATAAAGGTATTAAACAAGTTAGTTGATACAGGGAATACAGTATTAGTAATAGAACATAATCTAGATGTTATAAAAACTGCTGATTATATAATAGATTTAGGTCCAGAAGGTGGAGATAAGGGTGGAACTATAGTAGCTCAAGGAACACCTGAGGAGATTTGCAAAGTGAAAGAGTCTTATACAGGGCAGTTTTTAAGAAAAATACTTGAAAGATAAAGGAATGGTATTATGAAAGAGTTTTTACCTATCACGAAAGAGGATATGAAAAAAAGAGGCTGGACTGAACTTGATTTTATATTAATTACAGGAGATGCATATGTAGACCATTCTTCATTTGGAAGTGCAATAATTAGTAGGCTGTTAGAAAGATATGGATATAAGGTTGGGATTATAGCTCAGCCTTCTTGGAAGAGTGTAGACGACTTTAAAAAGCTTGGAAAGCCTAGACTTGCATTTTTGATAACAAGTGGAAATATAGACTCTATGGTTAATCACTATACAGTAGCAAAAAAGAGAAGGAAAAAGGATGTATATTCACCAGGTGGAAAAATTGGATTAAGACCTGATAGAGCTACAATAGTATATGCCAATAAAGCTAGAGAGGCATATAAAGATGTGCCTATAATACTTGGAGGTATTGAGGCGAGTCTTAGACGATTAGCTCATTATGATTATTGGGCTGATAAGGTTAGACGTTCAATTTTATTGGATGCAAAAGCAGATTTATTAGTGTATGGAATGGGAGAAAGGCAGATTATTGAAATAGCAGAGGCGCTAGACAGTGGTATTCCTATTAGTGAAATAACTTATATCAGAGGAACTGTTTACAAAACTAATGATTTAAGCAGGCCGTATAAACCTATTATTCTGCCTTCGTTTGAAGAAATAACTAAAAGCAAAGTAAAATTTGCAGAAAGCTTTAAAATACAATATCAAAATATGGACTATATAAATGGTAGAACATTAGTCGAACCTTATGAAAATATTTATATAGTACAAAATCCACCTGCAAAGCCGCTAGATCAGCTTGAATTAGATGATATCTATGATTTGCCTTATACTAGAACGTATCACCCTGTTTACGAAAAATATGGTGGTGTTCCTGCAATTGAAGAGATTAAGTTTAGCTTGACTAGCAGTAGAGGATGCTTTGGAAACTGTAATTTTTGTGCACTTGCATTTCATCAAGGAAGAGTAGTTCAAGCTAGAAGTCATGAATCTATAATCAAAGAAGCAGAGGAATTTGTTAAAGAACCTGATTTTAAAGGATATATACATGATGTAGGAGGACCAACAGCTAATTTTAGACATAGAGCTTGTAAAAAACAAATAAAACATGGAGTATGCAAAAATAAAGAGTGTTTATTTCCGACACCATGTAAAAATCTATATATTGACCATAGAGATTATCTGGAGCTGTTAAGAAAGTTAAGGAAAATAAGAGGTGTTAAGAAAGTTTTTATAAGGTCAGGTATAAGGTATGATTATTTAGTTTATGACAGAGATTTAGAGTTTTTCCATGAACTTTGCAAATATCATATAAGTGGGCAGTTAAGAGTTGCACCTGAACACATATCATCACGTGTACTATATATGATGGGCAAGCCTGATAAAAAAGTTTATTTTAAATTTGTTGATACTTTTAATAAAATAAATAAAAAGATTGGTAAAGAACAATTTATAGTACCATATTTTATATCTAGTCATCCAGGTTCGACATTAAAAGATGCAGTTGAATTAGCTGAATATCTAAATACTTTGGGATATATGCCAGAGCAGGTGCAAGATTTTTATCCGACTCCGGGAACTTTGTCTACTTGTATGTATTATACAGAAATTGATCCAAGAACTATGAAAAAGGTTTATGTTGCTAAATCTCCGCATGAAAAAGCCATGCAGAGGGCATTGATGCAATTTAAGAGACCAGAGAATTATGATTTAGTCTATGAAGCACTTAAAAGGACTAATAGATTAGATTTAGTAGGCTATTCAAAAAAATGCTTGATTAAACCTAGAGAAAAAGATACCTTGAAAAATAGTAGATATAAAAATAAGAAACAAAATAAGAAGATTAGGAAGAAAAGAAAAAGATGATAATTATGTATAGTAAGAGGTATAAGTGGAAATAATCCCTGAAAACAGGTTATGGAGGTATTGAAATGAAATTGAGTAGGGGATTTATTTTCACTTTTATTTTTATATTCTTATTTTCAGTAACAGTTTTGGCTGACGGTGTTTATAAAAATATTAAAGTATACTTTAATAATATAAGTATTAATGTAGATGGGAGTAAAATTGAAACTGATGTAGAACCTTTTATTTATAATGATAGAGTTTATGTTCCGATACGGTTTGTGGCTGAAAAATTAGATAAAGAGGTAGAGTGGAATAATGAAACAAAAACTGTTTTGATAAAAAGCTATAAAGACTTTCTAGAATGTAATTATTTAGAAGGGGAGAAGTTTGTCTATGGACTAATAACTTCGATTGACTATGAAAATAAACGAATAGTCATTGAGCAGCATTTCGATGACAACAGTATAGAAGTAACACCTTTATTAGAGCTTGATGAAAATGCAGTTATTATTTTAAAGAGAAATGATAAAAAAATGAATATTGAATTCAAAGATTTAGTTGTAGGTGATGATGTGGGTTTAGTAATTAATAAATATGGAAAGATTAGAGGAATTATTATTACTATTTAAAAATATTGATGCTAAAGTGCCGAGGTTTATCCTCGGCATTTTCTATGCAAAAAATTAATTTACTACAAAAAATAGATAATCATGGAGGAAATTGTTATTAAATGGAGAAGGTATAAGGTAATGTAGTGTCAAAAGGGATCAGGATTGAAAAATTTCTATTTACAGCTGACAAATATCTTTCAAATTAAAACAAATCAGAGGAGAAGATAATATGAGATTAACTGAATTAGAACAATATATAACAAATTTATTTGATACTAGGGATAACGAATATTTTTATAAAGAAAGCAGGGTTACTGTATTTCAATCACCTTCCGTTAGATGATTGTAATTTTGGAACTAATAATTCTTTACTTGAAAAGATTGGATTGCAACTTATAGAGAAGTCACATGAAGAAGATGGTTTCTGATGTGGGCGGATAGCAGAGTTTAAAGAAGAAACGACGTTAGAGGAATTAGTTAAAAAATTCGAAAACATATTAGAAGAACCAGTAAAGGTATGGCAATTTAAAGATGGTAGAATAAAAAGAGTTGGGTTAGTTTGTGGTGGAGGAGAATCAACATCAGATGTAAAGATAGCAATAGAGCAAGATTGTGATGTCTATATAACTGGTGAAAGGAATTTATATACAATTGAGTATGCAAAGTTTGCAAGAATTAACTTAATAATTGGTAGTCATACTTTTACTGAAGTATTTGGAGTTGAAAGTTTTGCAAAGAAAATAAAGGACAAGTTTAATGATATAGAGATTATTAGATTAAAAGAAGAGCATCTTGAGGTGTAATTTTGTTATTGTTGTAATTTTATTAATAGCAAGATTAGATTATAAATTTAAAATATTTTTTTATAATCTATCGGAAATTATATACCTTATTGAATTGTGGATAATTTTAAATATAATTTCCGTAATGGATATGGGCAAATCTTCCTAAATTTATTTAAATCGAAGATTTTGTTTTAATAACATGTGAAATGTTTGGTTATTAGAAAATAGCAGAAGAAATGGGAAGAGTTTTTTAAAAGTAAAAAAATCGCCTTTGTTAAGGTTTACTTCGGTATTTTCTATACAAAAATTAATTTACTATAAAAAAATAGATAATTGTTCGGGAAATTGTTGGTAAATGGAGAAAGTGTAAGATGCTGCATTAAACAATAGTTTATATAAAGAGAAAAAAATGAGATTAACTAGAATTGTGTCTATTGGGATTGTAATGCCCATATGACGTAAAATATAAATTGAAAGGAGTTGGTTTGTGTGATGGTAGAAATTTTCTATAGTTATGGCAAAACTGACAGAGGAGGTATGATTAATTAATAAAATTATCATAATTCCTCTAATAATAAAATTTTATATAATGGAGGAATGAAGAAATGTCAGATAATAAGACAAATATTTTATATAATGAGAACTTTCCATTGTCTAATAAATATGACTCTGAATGGATTTTTGATAATTCAATGGGACCCAATACTTTATGGTTAAGTGAATGGCTTTGTAGAAAGGTTAACTTAAGTCCCAATATGAGAGTTCTTGATTTGGGAAGTGGAAAAGCAATTTCAAGCATATTTCTTGCCAAGGAATTTGGAGTAAAGGTATGGTCGTATGATCTTTGGGTTGACCCTACAGAGAATTGGAAGAGGATTATAGAAAAAGGAGTTGGAGACATGGTGTTTCCAATTCATGGAGACGCAGGAAATATGCCATTTGCAGATGGTTTTTTTGATGCGATTATTTGTGTTGACTCATATATCTATTTTGGAACAGATGACTTGTATCTAAATTACTTGCAGAAATTTCTTGCTCCTGGAGGAACTATTGGAGTTGTTATTCCAGGGTTAATGAAAGATTTTGAGAATGGTGTTCCAGAGCATTTGAAAGATTTTTGGGGTCAAGATTGTTGGAGTTGGCATACAGTTGACTGGTGGAAAAAGCTATGGAGTAGAACTGGTTTGGTTGAAATTGAAGTTGCAGATACAATGCCAGAAGGATGTAGACTGTTTACTCAATGGAAAGAAGCTCAGGACATAGTAGGTAAAAATCCTTGGCCTCAAGATACGGCTATTTTAAAAAAAGATGCAGGTGAATATGTGGGCTTCATTAGACTTGTTGCGAAGAAACTTTAGAAAATAATAGGTGAAGTGTGGTGGTGTAGGGCATTGACATTCGTGTCATGCCCTATAACTTCAGTTAACAGAGTGTTTATAACAAATGTACTAGTCAATTTATAGTAATTGATAGTTTAAATAGAAATTTTAAGTAAATTAAGAGGTTTAGCAAACATTGGTTTCAGAGAGCTTCATATTTAATCAAGAGTTTGTTAAAGACAATCTTTTTATAAGTTTTGTTGATTCAGGTATGTTAGTGATGCCATCTGACATGCTGTGTTTGCAGTAAGTTTTTAACAAAATTATATTTATTAAAGAAAGGAAGGTTTTTTATTATGATGGAAAAAACAAAAAAAGATTTTTGGGGTTATATTGGGCGTTTTTCCCTTATCCATGTTCTTACCTATGTAGTGATTGGGTTGATATTTATGAATATAATGCGATATAGAGAACATTTTAATTCTTCTGCTGTTTATTCTAATTTCCGTTCATTAGATTCTCCTATTGTTCGGGCTGCTGCTTTAATTCAAATTTTACGAGGAGCATTCTTAGCTCTAGTTCTTTTTCCTTTTTACAAAGTCATAATAGATAGTAAAAGAGGATGGTTAAAATTATTTGGAGTATTATGGGGATTGACATTAATTGGAGCTGTAGCTGCTACACCTGGTTCAATTGAAGGATTGATATATACTAAGACACCTTTGATAGAGCATTTATTAGGTCTTCCTGAAGTTACTGTTCAAATGTTAGTTTTTTCTTGGTTATTTTTCACATGGGAAAGACGAGTAAAAGCGAATAGAAGTAAAGAGGATATTCATAAGAGTTTGTAATAAAGAAAAGTGATTATAAAAAGGTAAAGAAAAATACATTAGCGATTATATAATATATATAAAAAATTGGATTGATCTTGTAAATAGGAATATGACATCGTTTTAATAGAGTATAGTTCTGGAGTAATTAAATTATCTCAAGGGGCTGACGTTCGTGTCAGCCTCTGAATTTAGGGGAGTTTGATATAATCTAACAAGGTAGGTGGAGTAAATGAGTGATATTTTGGAGAAAGTAACCGCGTTTATTACAAGAGAACGGAAAGGAGAAATTGATTTATTACTTTTCAAACATCCAAATGTTGGCATTCAAATACTTGCTGGAACTGTAGAATCTGAAGAAAATCATTTAGATGCAGTAACTAGAGAGACAGCAGAAGAAGCTGGATTACCTGTTATTGTTTATCCTCAAGATGAATGGATTGACTATGTTGTTAATGATTTAGAGTACACTTTCAAGTGATTATTTGATTAGGTTTCTGTTTTTAATAAGAAGAATTATATACAAAGTTATGATAATATATAAGAAGAGATTTAATAAAAAAAAATATAAGATTGATTTAGTGTCAGAATTCTTAAACATAAATAGGAGGATGAGATTCAGCAATGTAAATAGGAGGATGAGATTCAGCAATGTATAAACTATTGGCTTTAGACATGGATGGGACTTTGTTAAATAAAGAGCATAAGATATCAAGAGAAAATTTTGAAGCAATACAAGAAGCTTTACGTATGGGGGTTAAAGTTGTATTAGCGTCTGGACGTATATTTGGTGGAATGCTTCCTTATTTAGAACAATTAAATATAATAGATGATGAAAATTATTCAGTATCATGTGCTGGAGGCTTGGTATTAAACAATACTATGAGCAAAGTCATTCAGAGTAATGGATTAAATATCGAAGACCTAAAATATATTTATGGTTTAACCAAAGAACTAAACTTGAGTTTAAATGTATATACAAGAGATAGTATATTAGTTTTTCAAGATGACATTTTTAGTAAATTTGAGTCTATAGCCAACAATGTACCTTTAAAACTAGTAGATTTCAATTCATTAAGCGATGATATTGAGATATATAAAATAACAATTATAAACGATAGTATTGATGCTGTAATGAAAATGAAAAAGTTTTTTAAAAAATTGCATACAAGTGATATTATACAAGACAAGCGTTACAAAGGGATTAAAAGATTGGAAGATGATATTTTAGATAAGATTTCAACAAAGCTTTCAGATAAATATACAGTAGTAAAGCCATTTCAGTTTACTCTAGAAGTTATTAATAAAAGTTGTAATAAGTGGACAGGGATTAAGAAAATAGCAGAAGAATTAGGAATACAAAACGAGGAAATAATTTGTATAGGAGATTCAGAAAATGATGAGCATATGATTAGAAATGCAGGGTTAGGAGTAGCGATGGCGAATGGTTTTTCTAAAGTAAAAGAAATTGCTGATTATGTAACATATACAAATGACCAACATGGAGTAGCCCATGTTATAAACAAATTTATCTTAGGAAAAGAGATTGCTTATGCCGAGGTTTAGCCTCGGCTTTTTCTATGTAAAAACTAATTTATATAAAAATAGATAGTTATGGAGGAAATTGTTATTAAATGTAGAAAATATAGTAAACTATATTAACTATTTTGTCTTTAGATATTTTTATAAAAATAAAAGGAGAAGCTGGTATTTTATTGGATTTAGAAATAATATTATTTAATAGCATTTTAATACAAATTGGAATGATAGAGATAAAATGGATTTTGTTTTATTATGAAAGTTAAAATTCTGAGGTGATAATGTGAAAAGTAAAGTTTTGATATTATCTTTTATTTTTTTAGTCTTATCAGGATGTCAACACAGTGAAATGTCTGTAGATGAGGAGGAAAAAGCTACAGAACAAATACATATAAATATCGAAGGTACTACTTATGATAACGATTTTAGTACTGAAAACTATAAAAAACTAAAGATGAAAGCTGACAAAACAATAGAAAAGTTAGTGAATGGAATAGTACAAAATGATTATAACATTGTTTTTAGTTGTTTGAGTTCAAATAGTGTTGAAAACTATGGAGTTGAGATGGCAAAATCATCAATTAAAAGTTATAGAGTATATTTTAAGGGGAGATATGAAAATTTAAGAATAAAATTTTTAGGACATGATTTATCGCATTTCAAAAGTTCAGGGTATATTGATTACATTTATATTCTTTATAATGAAGCTTTCATTATAAAGAAAACTAAGGTTAGATCTTATGAAGATAAAGCATATATAGTTGATAAATACTTATATTATCCTTACTTTGCAGAAAGATTAGTCGATTCATTCATTGATGGTATTAAAAAACAAGATAAAAATAAAGTTGCATCAAGTTTGAGTGTTGATATTATAACATATCCAGTGTCAGAAGCAGAAAAAATAATTTCTGAATATAATAAAACATTTGACATAATAACATTGAAATATAATTTGGTAGGAGTAAATGAAACTGGAGATGAATATATATTTAGAATCAGTGATAGTAAGTATGGCAAAAAGACTAACCATGTTAATCATATAATTAGAGTAATGTGTGGAGATGGTATTTGTGGTATTGAGAATAATTTAGGTCCTTCTTTAAACGAGGTTGGAGAGTTAAATTAAAATTTGTTATATTTTGTTCTTAAGTATACTATTTGAAGTTATCCAGCTAACTTCTGATATAAGTGATTTTACTGAAGATGATTTGATATAGTAGCCTATTAGGATTTTTAGTTCATATTATGACTTTAAAATTAGTAAAAATAAAGTATCAAAACTATCAGGAATTTTAAGGTCTATCAAAATGGATAGGTAGGTGAATTGAATTAGAATGAAGAAAAAATATTTAATTATTTTATTGTATATTATTTGCTTTATTAGTCTTATAGGATGTAATAATATAAGTTTATTAAAGCAGAAAAACAAGATGGAAAATGGAACTTTTATAGTAAAACCAAGTTCTTTATTTAATACAGAAGAACTGAAAAAATTACAACCTCATTTAGATATGACGAGTGGGTGTGTAGAAATAAAATATAAAGGAAATAAACGATTTATAAGGCTTAAGTATGAGATTTGGGAAAAAGGGAAATTGGAAAGAATATGTAAAATTTTTAGTGTTAGAATACCAAATGAATATGAAAGAGCAGGTGAAGAAGAGTACAGAGATATAATAAGCATTAGTTTGAAAGATATTTTATTGGATGATATGAGTTTATCTAAAAATATGATTATGACAACTGTAATAGGAGGTTCAAGTGCAAAACGAATAATAGATAGATATCCATTAGAATATGGTTATAGTTCATATGACTTAAAAGATACAATAGTTGCAAGTGATAATGAAGAGGTAGCTATTTGGGGATTGATGGCAATAGATTATAAAAATGGGAACACATATTATCCACGAGAAACTATTGAAGATACTGTAAAAACAGCAGATTGGGGACTTGTACTAAAAGTATATTTCAGAGATTAGTGAATGTGAGGATATAAGGAGGAAAATATTTGAATAAAAAGTTGTTGTCAGTAATAATTAATTTAATTGCTTTTATATTTGTAGTTATGTTTTATGAAATTCCAATGCAAGTAGATAAAACTTATCAAGGTTATCTTTATATTCAAGATAAAGATGATGAAGGAGAAGTTATTAATATAAGATTGAAAGGGAAATTAACTAGAAATATATTAACACCAAATGTCTTTGAAGGTGTTTTAATGATTAATAATAAGCAATTAAGTGTTCATTCTTTAAAAGCTGGAAATTTAAGAGTAGCTTTAAAAATGAAATTTAAAATGAATTATTATACATTAATATCCAGAGATGAATATGGAAATACAGTATTATGGGTTGATGTTTCTAAAGATTTTAATTTAATTTCTGGTAGTGGAGATTTTCACAAGATAGAAGATAGGTTTAGTAAGGAGTTACATTATAGTTTTGAAGCACCTGCTTTAAATTGAGAAGAAGCAAGAGAAGTAAATAAAAAGGCATATGATTAAAAACTGATTACTAATAAATCTAAATAGATTAAACTTGATATATTTAGGGATTATCTGTAGGGAGGCTATTGGCTTGAGAAATTTTTATATGTTTCATAAAAAGTCATATAGATTGATATTTGTTGTGATGTTGCTATTTCTTTTTATAGCAGGATGTGCTAAAGAAAACCAAGTAATAAATAAGAAGAATGAACCAAGTGGGCAAGATACATCTACTATAGATAGAAAGAATAGTACAGAAGAGGAAGTGTTAGAAATATTAAATAGTACTCGAGAAAACATAGAGATTAAACTTACAGAGCGAAATGACATATATGCAGTCACTTGGTCTTATGACGGACAACAAGTTGCTTTCGTTCGAGGAGATACTGAAAGTTGGTATGGGCAGATGTATATTTGGACAGTTGGTGAGAAAAAGCCTGTAAGCATAGGAGAAAAGGAAAATAGGATTTGTGAATTTATATGGGCACCAAATAGTAAATATGTTTTTGTTGATACAGGTACTTCTTGTGAAAGATGGGGATTTATTGTTTCAATAGAGGATTTTAAAATAATTGATGGAATTACATATGTAGGGATGCCACGATGGTCTTATGATTCTAAATTGATAGCTTTAGGAACTATAAGTGATATACAGCCTGTTACTCCAACTGAGTTATCAGGTACTGTTGATTTAACTATATATAATGTTGAAACCCGAGAAAAAAGGATAATTGCAAAAGCAACAAGTGATTTTTGGTATACACCAAGACAATGGGATAAAAATGGAATTTTGACATACGAAAAGATATATTTTCTTAATCATGAAGAAAAAGAACAGTTAACTTATCACTATAATTCTAAATGACAAAAATATCAGCCAAGAGTATTTAAGACAAGTTTTTCATAAGGGGGAAAATGATGAGTGTTCTATTATTTGGATTAGCAATTTTAAGTGTTATTTGGGGAGTAATATCTTCAATTGCAATAGCGAACTATCTATCCCAATGTGGAATTAAAATCAATTTTCTATTATTTGGAATTATGATAATAAAATATGTTCATCAGTATTCTAAAATTACTACTCAGGAAAATGGAAAACCAGGTCCATGGTACTATTCTTATATTATCTCAATGAATGCTGCACTGGTATTAGCTATCATTGGAATCATACTTAAAAGTATCTGAAATGTTAAAATTTGTTGGAGTCTAACCCTCGCTTATAGCTGGTAGTTCTACTTCATCATACAATAGCGAGCATACAGTAGAAACAAAAGAATCGGTAGAATGGTTAGTTAAAAAGAGTTTATTTTATAAATAAAGAATAAATATATTCAAAAGGCTAGTGAAGAGGAAGCTTTTGGTTTTTGAGATAAGGAGGTATCTGATGAATACTGAAGCATATAAAATAAGGTCAGAAATTAATAGATTAAAAGCGAGATTGAAAGAAATTGATGACGAATTAATGTCAGATGAAGAAAAAGCTGTGATGTGTTCAAGTAGTGTTTGTGGACAAGATGTAGTTTTGGACACTTTGCAGACTTTATGTAAAGAAAGAGGTTTAAAGAATATTGCAATTATGGCTTGTTGGCAAAACGATAAAGAAAAGAATTCAAGATGGTATTCTACAACTGTAACCCCATTGTTTTTGCCGTATTTAATAAGAGATGTAGGTACATTAATAAAATATCTAAAACCTTTAATGAATTATAATTCATTAAAAATTTTGGAGTATATCAGTATTAAGTCGGAAAATATTGGAACTTTAGAATTATCAGAGAAACTAAATATTTCGGTTAATGATATTGAAAAGGAGTTAGATAATCTTTCAAAAAATAATTTTATTGAACAAGAGAATGGCAAATGGAAATCAACATTGAAAGGTTGGCAGACTTATATTGTATTGTCTCATTTAGCTTATAATCATGAGCTGAAATTAGAAACGAAAAAAGCCCTTAAAATTGCTGAAGCTTTTAAAAATGTGCTGAATAAAGAATGGGGAGAACCTTTAAATATGACATATGATGAAGTAATGAAAAAGTTATCAATGAGTAAGTGGTTAGAGAAATTATATGACCAAGGGATAAAAGATAGTGATATTGAAAAGGCAGTATATGAAAATAACTATCCTGAAGGATAAATAATAGGGGGAGTTTATGAATAGAAAGCTGATATTTTCACTTTTTATATTTTTACTTGCTTTAATTATTGGTTGTATAAGCTTATTAAAATATAAGAATGATAAATTACTCGAAGAGGTTACTTTATTGAAAGAGCAGAATTTAAAATTACTAGATAAAATTAAATATTATAAAGACGAAAATTCTATTTTGAATAAAAAAATTACTATTTTAGAAAATGAAATAAATGCAGTACATAGCTTGGTTGAAGAACAGATATTAATAATTAATTCAAAAAATAATAAAGATTTTATGGAAAAATATATTGTCTTACCGATTTATTCGGCAGATATATATACTTTTGATAAGGAAGTTATATCTAATATTATAATCCCTAAAGAAAGTTCATTGAAGGAGAAACTGGATGTAATTGCAGGTAAGCTATCCCGATATTGTTTTAGCAATCTTCCAATTGAAGTAGTAAAAATTGAAGAAATTGATAATAAACAGATTGCAATAGTAAATTTAAAAGAAGCTTCAACAAATGAAGAGATAACTGAGCCTTCAAAGGTTATAGGAACAACTTGGAAATACAATTATTTTCAAGGTTCGTGTGGTGGTACTTGTACCTTTACTAAGTTAGTTGAAACATTCTTACAAAGAGACTATAACAGTGAATGGATAGATGGAGTACAGTTTCTATATTACAATGAAGCAGGAGACTTTGAACATGTTGAAGGGCTTTTTGATATTAATTATAGATAATTAGCATATTTTATTAAATAAAACACATTGTTAAGGGGGAATAGTTATGAATGGTAAAAAAATATTTGGAATTTTGTTAGTTGTTATTGGTGTTTTTCTATTATTAGGTGAAACTGGAATAATTGACATAACTATTAGAGATATTATTTCAGGTTATTGGCCGCTAATATTAGTTGTAATTGGTTTGTATAAATTATTTACAAATTCTATTTCGAAAATAACAGGGATTATATTGATAATCATAGGAATATTATTACAATTAAAGGTTTCTGAATATTTCAACATATTTGAGTATGACTTATTCTGGCCTATAGTTATTATTTTACTAGGTATCTGGATTTTACTTTTTTATAAGAGAGATAGATGGAAAGTAAGTTCTAAAGATGTCTTAAGTGCATTTGCTCTGTTCTCAGGTTTTAATATTAAAAATTCCTCTCAAAGTTTTAAAGGTGGAAATATTACATCAATATTTGGTGGGGTAGAAGTTGATTTAAGAGAGGCGAGTATACTTAAAGAACAAGAAGCAAGAATTGATATTTTAATAGCTTTTGGAGGAGCAGAAATCTTTGTACCTCAAGGATGGAATGTAGTTATAAAAGGAACACCTATTTTTGGTGGTTGGGAAAATAAAACAGTAAATAATAACTTTGATACAAATAGTCCTACCCTTATAATAAATAGTTTTGTGATGTTCGGGGGTTTTGAGGTTAAAAATTAGTTTATAGTAGTAAGAGGTTATTTTTATGAATGTACAAATAAGATGCAAATTATAAGCTAAGGAGGTTAAGAATGGAGATACATAAAGAAAATTGTCCATGTCCTAAGAAAAAGTGTGAACGTTTCGGTAAATGTGAAGAATGTCGAGAATTTCATAAAAAGAAGAATCGATTACCTTATTGTGAAAGACCTAAGAGAGGTTTTTTGAAATTATTCAGAAAGAGCTAAAAATAGGGAGTGGTATCATGAAGGAATACATACTATCTAATGGTAAGAAAGTGATTATAAGAAAAGCAAAGAAAGAAGATGCTGAAGAGTTAATAAAGTTTATTAATGTTATTTCATATGAATCAGATTTCCTTACTTTCGAACCAGGTGAATTAAAATTAACGAAAGAACTAGAGGAGTCAATAATTGAGGAATATTATAATTCTGATAATAAATTATATTTAGTTGCTGAAATAGAAGGTGAAATAATAGGAAGTTTAAGTTTCAAAGGTGGTAGTAGACAGAGGTTAAAACATACTGGCGAATTTGGTATAAGTGTAAAAAAAGAATATTGGAATATGGGAATAGCATCACAGTTAATTAAAGAGTTAATTGAATGGGCAAAAGCAAGTAAAATTATTAAAAAAATAAATTTAAAAGTAAGGGAAGATAATGAGCGTGCAATAAATTTATATAGAAAATTTGGATTTATTGAAGAAGGGAAAGTATCAAAAGAATTTTATGTAAATGGGAAGTATTACAGTACGATCTTAATGGGGTTAGAAATTTGATTATAGAATTTAACATAAAGTTGTAGTAATTGTTAGTATATATTATTTTAAAATATTGTATGGTGGATTTGAAACGAATATATAAAAACAAATATTTTAACAGTAATTGAAGAAGGAGTAGGAAAAAATGATATTTGCTATAGTTTTTGATATAATTTTAATAATATTTTTACTAATATACTATTTGAAAAGCAAAAGAACAAAAAAAGGAGAGATTCAATTTATTGAACCATTTGATATCTATAAAAGATCATTATTGTTTGTTGGACTTATTCTTGGACTTATTTTTGTTTTGATTATCTCTTCTTTGGATTTTATAGCAGAATATTTAGAAAAGAGTATTTTAGTGGTTTTGGTTTATATTTTTGTTATTACTTTATTATGTTTATTATGGATAGATTCATTTTTTTGTAGGAGATTAATAGTAACATCTGAAGGAATAGGTTATTTAGATTTGTTTAAAAATATAACCTTTTTTACGCCTTGGGAGAAAATAGAAAATTTTAAAATAGAAGGATCAAAACTGACATTATATGTGTTAGGATTAAGAAAGAAAAAAATATATTATTTTGATATTTCAAAGCAAGAGAAAAAACAGTTGGAGAATATCATATTGAAGAATATTAAAAGTTTTATCTGATTATAGAGAAGGAATGAGGTAAATTGATTATAACTTTAATAGTTATAATAACATTGTTGTTTATATATAGAAAGTATAAAGAGGAAGATGAAGGAGTACCAGTTAAAGGCTATGCTTTTTGATTTTTTGGTTGTAATAGAAATAGTGAAAGTAATTATAAAGGGTTTGATAATAGAGTTTATATTTTTAAATGAGTGAATTCTAAAGCTGCTATTTATGTTTTAGTGATAATCTTACAAGTTATGGAGGAGAAAAATGAAAAAACAGTTTTATATTGTAGTATTAAGTATTATAGTTTTTTTCGCGTTTTTATCTTTAACTGATAAAAAGAAAATAGAAATAGACAGTAATCAAGAATATTTTAAAATGATTAAAGAAATATCTTTAGATAATATTGAAGAAATTCAGATAATTAACGAACAACAACAAAACCGAAGTATAAAAGTAGTTAATGAAAATGAAAATAAGAAAAAGGTTTTAGAATTAATTAATTCTTTAAATCTAGAGAATTTAGAAGGGAACAAAAGTGATTTTGAAAGGGAAAATGCTTTATACCAAATACGGATAATAGAAAAGAATTATTATCCCCAAGGATCAATATATATTTTCCCTTATTCTATATGGTATAAAGGTAAATCGTATTATTTAACAACTGATATAGGAAGTAAATTTCAAAAAATATATTATAAAATTGATACAAAATAAGATAGATAATTGATTAGGGGGGGATAGGTTTGAAAAAGAAAAAATATACAGGGATACTTATATTAATAGCTTTAGAGTTGATTACTTATTTCTGGAATGGTGGAGTGAAAGATTTAGAATCATTTTTTATGATATGGGCATTTATTTCGGGTGCATTTCTTGGCTATGTTTTCTTTGGAAGACCTAATACTGATTTGTCTAAAGGTGCTTTAATGAGTACTTTTATAGAAAAAATGGGACAATCAACGGGAAGTGTATCTGGAAATGTAAAGAGGAAGTTATATGATAATACTTTATACATAGTTTTTGGATTATTCTTTTTATTAAACTTAGCAGGGCTTATAATCATAACTTTGATAAAATTATAACAATATCTTCAATTTAAATAAACTGAGGAAGATTTTGTTGAAATCCATTATTTTAAAGTTATAGAGTTTAATTTGTCTATGGAACAGGTAAAGTTTTGTTAAATTAGATTTGAATGTTTGAAGCTAAGGGGGCTTTATGAATAAAAATGAAAGCTTTTTTTAAAAAAGAAGGTAAATTGATTTATATAAAACAACCTGAATTTTATGAACTAGATTATGTAAGTGAATTATGGTCTGATGAAAATACAATGAAAGATGTTGGTGGAGTAGTATCATTTCCAAAAGAAAGGAGAAAAGATTGGTATAAAAGAATGGTAAAACCGACAGATGGGAAGAATTTCTACTGTCTAATATATAACTTTCAAAACCAACCAGTTGGTGAAGTGAGCTTTCATAGATATGATGATGATAGTAAAACTGCAGAATTTAATATTAAAATTCAAAGTAGATTTAGAGGTAGAGGATATGCGAAAGAAGCTATGAAACTTATGCTTCAATATTATTTTTATGAATTTAATGGACAAGTTATGCTTGATAATGTAACAAGTATTAGTGGACAACAAGCTTTGAGTAATTTCGGATTTGAAATAGTATTAAAAACAGATAACAGTATTCTCTTTAAAATGACAAAGGAAAGATTTAAAAATATTTATGGTTAATAAAATAATTTGCTTGATTTAAAAAAATTAATATAAAAATAATGCCGATAAACTATGTGTTTGATATGATTACATATAGATTATCGGCAATTTTGATATATTTACTTGTTAAATTAAATTTTTTAAATTTTTGCTTAAGATAAATCTTTTTTAATTTTCTTCATACCAAAATAAGAAATAATCCAATAGATAATTATTATAAAGAAATAACTTACTGTAACCGTGATAATACTTGTCAAACCTTCTGTTAGATTTGTTATATTGTTAGAGAGTATTCCTATTATTAAAGAAACTATAACTAAAGTAATGTATATTCTAATTAAGATACTTTTTAATCTAACAGATAATATCCCATCATAGTAAAGGTTAGCACCAATATATAAGATAGCTGTAATAGCAATAATGAATTGTAAATCTCTAAAATCTTTTGGGCTTTGACCTAAAATGAATCTTCTGTAAATCATAGCTGATAAAATAAGCCATATTGTAATAGCAAACATTTTTGAACCTATTTCATGGTAAATTTTTTCGGTTCTTTCATCTTTTACAATTAGTTTTTTGAACATATTATTTTTCACCTCCTATCCAAAATAAATCGTCTAATCCTTTATCCAGTACTTTAGCAATTTTTAAACATAATTTAAGGGTTGGATTATATTTTCCTTTTTCGATTAATCCAATAGTTTGTCTTGTAACTCCAACCAGTTCTGCAAGTTGTTCTTGTGTTAAGTTTTTTTCTATTCTTGCTAATTTTAATTTGTTCTTGATAATTATGTCTTTCATATATTTCACCCTTTAAACTACCTGATTCTAGACATATTGTAATAAATAACCAAACAAATGTCAACTATAAATTACAAAAAGACAAATATAAATTACATACAATATTATATGCAGAAATAAAAAATGTATTTAAAAAAGAATAGACAAAAATTTTATTACAATAAAAAATATATAATCTTAGAGGAATTTGACATTTGACGGAGAAGTAAAAAATGTTTCATTATATAAAACGTTAGCAAACAGGAGAAATATGTAAAGTTTACAATTATTAAAAACAGTCATAGAACTAAACGATAAATTAATATAGATGAGGTTTTAAGTAATTATGCTTTGGAGAAAGAAAAAAATGAGAATAGTTACAAGTAGTAACGCAGAGTTGTGTGTTAAAATTTTTGGAAAAGTTTGAGAAATTAAATAAAATACGAATGAATAAGATATATTATTTTGATATAATGCAATTGAAGACACAGATGAAAAATAGTGGTAACTATAATATAGGATATAACTGAAGTGTTATTCGTTTAAGAGAATAGCTTTTTATGATAGGATTGAATTATAAGAAAGGAAAATGAAAAGATGACAAGAAAAAGGGCTCAAGCTATTATTATTCGTAATAATGAAGTACTTTTTGGTTATGGAAAAATTGGAACTAGGTTTGGTCATTTTTTTATCGGAGGTGGAATAGAAAGAGGAGAAACCCCTAATGAGGCTGTTCTTCGTGAGATTAGAGAGGAAACTAACACTCATGGAAAAATAATTTTTCAATTTAGTAAAGAAATTAAGAATAATGAATATACGTTTTTAGTTGATATTGGGGAACAAAGTTGTGAATTAGGATATGACCCTGAAGATGAAAGCTTTCCAGAAGAAGAAAAGAATCTTCAAAGCCTTATTTGGATACCATTAAATAAAAAAGCAAAGTTTACCTCTATAGATATAGAATATTTCAGAGTACTTGTTAACGAGTGCAAAGAAAGAGGATATAAACCTAGTTGGATCGGGTTAATTGAAGAATTAGTGACAGATTAGAAAGTTTAGTTACTATACCTAAAATTATTCTAAGAGAGAGGATGGAATAACTGTATATTATTATGTTTGAAAGGATGAGAGTAGTGCTTGAAGTAAAGTTTTATGATTGCGATAAATTTGAAGAAAATAAACTTATTTTTGCAGTTGTAATGGCTAGATATAATGACAAATGGATTGTAGTAAGACATAAAGAAAGAAATACTTGGGAAATACCTGGTGGACATATCGAACCCTCAGAAGGTGTACAAGCTGCAGCATCAAGAGAGCTTTTTGAAGAAACAGGAGCAATAGATTTTACAATTTATCCAGTCAATGTATATTCGGTAAATAATGGAGAGCAAGAGACGTATGGACAACTATTTTATGCAGAAGTTAGAGAGCTTGGAAAATTGCCTCAAACAGAAATAGCAGAAATAAAATTAGTAGATGAATTGCCAGAGAATTTAACATATCCATTGATACAACCAATTTTAGCAAAAAGAGTACAGGAGTATATAGAAAGAAATAATGTTAAAAAACATAATGCTGAGGAATAACCTCAGCATTTTAAGTGAATTTCTTCATTTCTATTTTATTCTGTTTTAAAATTCCAGAGACTTGTCTTGCAAGTTCACTATCAGATTTAAAAGTTAACTTACCTTGTTCAAGTATTAAGTAAAGGTCTATATAATCTGGGAAAATAAAATAGTTTTCAATGTCATTATAGCTATAATATCCAGAATCATTGTGTACTTGAGTTCCGTAAACAATAGGCAAACCTATTCTTATATCAAACCCTGTTATTAAAATCCCATTTCTAAGGAAATAAATTTTGATTGTTTTATTAGATAGCCTTAGTAAGACTTCTATAAGTACTAAAGTTATTACAAATAAAACAACTCTTATTATAATCATTTTAGCAGATATTGGGTTTCTGAATATTGGTACAAAGTATATTAATGCTACTAAGAGATAATACCAAAGTCTTTCATTTAAATTAAACTTGTCTATGTTAACAGATAATAGGACTGCGCTGTTTTTTAATATTCTTTTATTGTATGCATATCTTAGCAAACCTTGGAAAGAACCGAAAAACAGTAACGCTATAGTAAGCAAAATTGGGAACACAACATTATTTACTACGTTTTCACTTAAATTAGAGATGTAAGGCATAATTATTCTGGAGACGATTGATATGAACATTATAGTCGAAAAGAAAGCCATTATGAAATTTGTAGTTTTTTTTGTATTTGACATAAAAATTTCCTCCTTTGTACATTCTCAGATGTAGCTGTAAATTCCACTGTATTAATTATATACAAATTTCAAAATAACCGCAATTGTGGTATATTATAAATAATTAATGTATAGATTGTGGAAGGTGATTTGGTTTGTTTAATATAGATGAAGAATTAAAAAAACTTCCAGATAAACCTGGTGTATACTTAATGAAGAATGAAAACGGACAGATTATATATGTTGGGAAGGCTGTTAATCTTAAAAAGAGAGTTAGACAGTACTTTCAGGCATCAAGTTCTAAGACACCAAAAGTTAAGGCAATGGTAAAAAGTATTGTTGAATTTGAATATATAATAACTGATAATGAATTAGAGGCTCTTATTTTAGAGTGTAATCTCATAAAAAAGCATAAGCCTAAATATAATATACTTTTAAGAGATGATAAACAATATCCGTATATAAAGGTTACAACTAATGAGAAATTTCCTAGAGTTATTAAGGTTAGAAAGATTGAAAAAGATAAGGCTAAGTATTTTGGACCATATACTAGTACATCTGCTGTAAATGATACGCTTGAAATTATTAGAAATATATATCCCTTAAGAAGTTGTAGGAAGAATTTAGATAACATTAAAAAGAAAGAGAGGCCCTGTCTAAATTATTTTATAGGTAGATGTTTAGGTCCTTGCCAAGGTAATGTAGATGAAAAGGAATATATGGAAATGATACATGAAGTTTTATTATTTCTTGGGGGCAAAGAAGATAAGTTAATACATTTGATAGAAGAAAAAATGAAAAATGCAGCTAAACAGCTAGATTTTGAGAATGCAGCCAAATATAGAGATCAATTAAACTCGATAAAGCATATACTAGAAAAGCAGAAGGTAGTTTCTTCTACTTTAATTGACCAAGATATTATAGGAATGGCTAGAGGAATAGAGGATGTGTGCATACAAGTATTTTTTGTGCGTGGAGGGAAATTAGTCGGTAGAGAACATTTTATTTTAACAGATACATCTGAAATGGCACGCGGTGAAATATTGAGTTCGTTTGTAAAACAATTTTATATGAATTCATCTTTTATTCCTAAAGAGATTTTAGTAGAAGAGGAAATACAAGATAAAGAGTTAATAAATAGATGGCTGAGCCAAAAACGAGGCTCTAAAGTTCAAATAAAAGTACCGGTTAGAGGCGAAAAGAACTTATTAATGGAAATGGTAAGAAAAAATGCTATGGAAACATTAGAAAACCAAAGTGAAAGAATCAAAAGGAAAATTCAGCTAGATAGAGCTGCTCTTGATGAATTAGCTAATTTATTAGGGTTAGATAAAATACCAGAAAGAATTGAAGCTTTTGATATTTCTAATATTCAAGGAGTAGAATCCGTAGGTTCGATGGTAGTTTTTCAAGAAGGTCAGCCTAGAAAAAGTGATTATAGAAGATTTAAAATTAAGTCAGTATCAGGACCTAATGATTATGGAAGCATGGAGGAGATAATTTATAGAAGGTTTGAAAGAGGAATAAATGAAAGAGAATTTATAAAAGATAATAAAGTAGATTTAGGGAACTTTTCTATATTTCCTGATTTAATAATGGTTGACGGAGGAAAAGGTCAGGTTAATGCAGCAAAAAAAGTTATCAAGCAATTTAATTTAAATATTACAGTATGTGGTCTGGTTAAGGATGACTTTCATAGAACTAGAGGAGTAATATATGAAAATAAAGAGATAAACATACCAAAAGATTCTAATTGTTTTAAGCTGATTACAAGAATACAAGATGAAGCTCATAGATTTGCAATTAGTTATCACAGAAGCTTAAGAAATAAAAAACTTTTCAAATCTCAGTTAGATTCTATAAAAGGTATTGGTGAAAAAAGAAAAAAAGCTTTACTTAAATCGTTTGGTTCAATAGAAAAAATTAAAAATGCTTCTATAGAAGAGTTAAAATCAGTAGAGGGAATGAATATTAAAGCAGCTGAAGCGGTGTATAATTATTTTAGAAAGTCAAAAGAGTAAACTTAATAACAGTTGTAACAGTTAATATTATTTACTTAGTTGTTGTAAAAGTATATAATATGTACTAAAAAGGGGGGTGCTTTTTTGGTGAAAAAATTATTTTTATCTTCAACTGATAAGAAGTTAGCAGGAGTTTGTGGTGGAATAGCAGAGTACTTTCAAATAGATTCAACAATAGTTAGATTAGCATGGGTTTTGCTGACTATATTTAGTATGGGAATTGGCGGAGTTATAGCTTATATCATAGCTGCATTAATTATACCATCAAAAGATTTTTAGTTTTATTATAATCCATAGGAAATTATATTCATTAAATTTTGGATAATTTCAGATATAATTTCCGTAATGGATTTCAACAAAATCTACTTTAATTTATTTAAATCGAAGATTTTGTTATATTTTTTAAGTTAAATGGGATAATATTTGTCCCATATGGCTAAAATCAACTCATATTTAACAGGAGGTTGCTATGAAGTCTATACCTATAGATAATTTAATAAAAGATATGAATCTAGAAGTAATTTGTAAACCTGAAAATCCAGATATAGAAATTACTAAAAGTGATTTAAATAGACCAGGACTTCAACTTACAGGCTTTTATAATCACTTTGCGTATGAGAGAATTCAGTTAATTGGAAATGTTGAATGGAGTTACTTAATTTCATTAGATGAGAAAACGAGAGATGAAAGACTTAAAAGATTATTAGAATATCCAATACCAGCTATAATAATTACTAGAAATTTAGAAGTTTTTCCTGAAATGATAAAATGGGCGAATGAGTTTGGAAGAACTATTTTAAGAACGAAATTGACAACTACAAAGTTTATAAGTAAACTTATAAACTATTTAGACGATATGTTAGCACCTCAAATAACTATGCATGGTGTATTAGTAGAAGTATATGGTATAGGCATATTAATTACAGGGAAAAGTGGTGTCGGTAAGAGTGAAACAGCATTAGAGCTTATTAAGAGAGGGCATAGGCTCGTTGCTGATGATGCTGTTGAAATAAGAAAAGTAGAAGAAAATATTTTAAGAGGTAAGGCACCTGAATTAATTAAACATTTTCTTGAAATAAGAGGTATTGGAATATTGGATATTAAAAGATTATACGGTGTAGGTGCTATAAGAAATTCCAAAGTTATTGATTTGGTAGTCGAACTGGAGTACTGGGACGATAAAAAGGAATATGACAGGATAGGATTAGATGAAGAATATACGGTTATATTAGATACAAAAGTACCTAAAATAACTATTCCAGTTAGACCAGGTAGGAACTTAGCTATGATTGTCGAAGTAGCAGCAAGAAATCATAGACAGAAAAGTATGGGGTATAATGCAGCTGAAGAATTGGATAAGAGAATTTTATCTCTTCATGAACATGATAAAAATTAATTACTAAAATTCATTGTAAGTAAGTGAAGAGAGGATGTGGTAAGAATGAAGCTTCTAATGGATACTCATTGTCATACTGTAGCAAGTGGTCATGCATATAGCACAGTTATGGAAATAGCTAGAGAAGCTAATAATAAAGGTTTAAGATTAATAGGAATAACTGACCATGGTCCTAATATGCCTGGTGGACCTCATTTATTTCATATTGGTAATCAAAGAGTTATACCTGAAAAAATTTATGGTGTAGAAATCCTTAAAGGTGTTGAGGCTAATATTATAGATTTTGATGGAAATCTTGATGTTCCTGAAGAATATTTAGGCAAATTAGATTTGGTTTTAGCTGGACTACATGAACCGTGTATTGAACCTGGTAATGTTGAGCAAAATACAAATGCAATAATAAAAGCTATGGAAAATAAATATGTAGATATAATTGTACATCCAGGTAATCCTGTTTTCCCGCTTGATTATGAAAAAATGGTTTTAAAAGCAAGAGAAACTGGAAAACTTATAGAAATAAATAACAGTTCATTTGGTCCAAGCAGAAAGGGAAGCAGAGATAACTGTATTAAAATAGCAAAGTTGTGTAAAGAGTATGGTGTAAGAGTTGTAGTTGGTAGCGATTCACATATTGCTTTTGATGTAGGAAGATTTGAGAAAGTAATAGAAATATTTGAAATAATAGATATGCCTGAAGAGCTTATTATCAATACTTCTGTAGAAAAGTTTAAAAACTTTCTTAAAGCAAGAGGCAAGAAAAGATTTATGGAAAGTTATATTAAACCAGAAATGTAGAGGGGGAATTGTTATGTACATAGGAGTAGATATTGGCGGAACTGCAATAAAAATAGGTTTAGTAGATAATGAAGGGAATATTGTATACAAAAAGCAGATTGATACTAAAGCAAAAAGAGGATACTTAGAAATAGAAAAAGATATTATTGGATTAATAAAAAGTTTGATAAATATTGCTCAGGATAAAGGTAATAAAATTAAGTCTATAGGAATAGGTGTACCAGGGGTAGCAGATCTAGAAGGTAATAAAGTTATATATTGCCCAAACTTAGGATGGACAAATGTGCCTCTTGGTGAGAATTTGAAAAAAGAATTAAAGCTTCCAATTTATATAGAAAATGATGCAACTGTAGCAGGTATAGCAGAAAGTATCAAAGGCATTACAAAGGGCTATAAAAACTCTATTTTTATAACACTAGGAACAGGTGTTGGCGGTGGAATAATATTAGGTGGCAAAGTATATAGCGGAGCACATGGAATTGGATCAGAAATAGGACATATGATTGTAGGAGAGAATTTTTATGATTGTAATTGTGGAAATAATGGTTGCCTTGAAACTTTTTCTTCAGCTACAGCTATAATAAAATATGCTAAGAAATTAATAAAAGAAGAGAAATATGAAACAGCTTTATTGAAAAAAGTTAATAATGATTTGATGAAGTTAAACAGCAAAATGATATTTGACAGTGCTAAAGAAGGAGATCAATTGGCTAACAAGGTAGTTGATAGAATGGTTAGATATTTAGGAATAGGTATAGCTAATTTAATAAATATTTTAGACCCTGATGTAATAGCTATAGGTGGAGGAGTTTCAAAAGCAGGAGATTTTCTATTAGAGAAAGTAAAAAAAGAGGTTTCTAAATATGTTTTGTATAAGGAAGCAAAACATGCTGAAATATTTTTAGCTGAATTAGGTAATGATGCAGGCATTATTGGTGCAGCATTATTAAGTGAATATAAATAAGATATAAGTTTAGCGGCCTTTGGCCGCGTATTTTGTATGCAAATAATGCGAATAGCCAATGAACAGGGATTTTATCCTGTTTCCTATTTTCTGTTCCCTGTTCTCTGTTTAAAAAACTAAAAACATATTAAGCACTCCCTAAGAATATTTATAGTTAGGGGGTGTAGCAGCATGAAAAAAAAGCTTATAAAAGCATTTCTGCAAATCATAGCAGTTCTATTGATATTATCTAGCCCTTTACTAATTATTAATTATAGAAAACAAATAAATGAAAAAAGAATAGAAAAAGAAGAGACCTGGAGGGGAGTAATAACTCTTTGGGATTTTCCACGATTAAATGTTAAAACTGGTAGTAGATATGGTTGGATATTAGATAAAATTAAAAAGTTTGAAAGAGAAAATCCTGGTGTTTATATAGAACTTAAACCTATTGATTGGAAAAAAGGGCCTATCGAATTGGAAGAAGCTATAAAAACAGGTAGATATCCAGATATTGCCCCAATAGCAACTGATTTTAGTTATATGAGAGAAGATATACTAGAGCCTTTGGATAGATTTTTTACTAAAGAAGAAAAAAACAAATTCAAATATCAAGCTTTGAGAGCTGTTACCCATAACGGTAAAATGTGGGGAGTACCTTTTATGATGACGACTTATGTTATGTATCTAAATTTAGATCTTTTCATGGAGCGAGGAGTTGAACCTCCAATTGATGGTAATTGGACTTATGAGGAATTTGTAGAAAAGATGAAGATGCTAACATGGGATTCAGATAATGATGGTAAGATAGACCATTACGGCTTTATTTCTTTTATTAAACCAAATTATTATAATGTATGGGGTATTATATTAAGTGATGGTGCTGATATAATTGATGAAAATAGTGGTGAATATGTTTTTTATGGAGATAAGGCACTTAAAGGTTTAAACAAGTTAATTGATTTAAAATATAAATATAAAGTGACTCCTGAAAACTTTGGAATATTGAATGAAAATGAAGCATGGGAAATGTTTTATAAAAAGAAAAACGTAGCTGTATACCCAACCGGCACTTGGGCTTTAAGAGTTCTAGAAAGTCTTAGGAATAAAGGAGAAGGGTTTGAGTTTACTGTAGCAAATTATCCTATAGGGGATATGAGATTACCTATATCATTTAACAACAGCATAAGCGCATACGGTATATTCAAACAGGAAAATGAAGCAAAGCTTAAAATGTGTGTAAAGTTTTTAAAATATATTACCCAAGATAAATATCAAAAAGAGTTAGAGGATTTAGGAGTATTTCCTGCAAAGTCAGGGATAACAAATTTGTATATGTATGATAGTAAAATGAAGAGAATAGAAAATTCATTGTCGTATACTAAAATAATTCCTCGACATGAGAAATGGAAAGAAATTGATAAAATTCTTCAAAGTCAAATTAAACAGGCGTTAATTGGTGAAAAAAGCAGTAAAGAAGCATTAGATGATGCAAAAGAACAAATACAGAAATTGTATATGAATGGGAATTAATATTATTTTTTGGATTTATAATAGTTGTTTAATAATCATAAAAAAGATATACTTTAATTATATAGTTTACAGTTAACAGTTGCCAGATATCAGTTATTGGGCGTTGTTGGACTGTAATTAGTCAACAATTAGGATATTTTTTAGTTATAGTGTATAAACTTAAAAAAAATATAGAATCTTATATGTAGGAGTGGTATATTTGAATACAAAAAAAATTTTAGAGATTTTTAAAGAAAGATTTTCAGAAAGTGAAATTTTAATAGATGAACCTATGAAAAATCATACTTCATTTAAGATAGGAGGCCCTGCAGATATTTTATTTATTCCTAAAGAGGTTGAGCAAATCTCTCAAGCTGTGACTCTATGTAAAGAATTAGATGTGGATTACTTTATAATGGGTAATGGTTCAAATTTACTTGTAAGTGATAAAGGTATAAGAGGAGTAGTAATTAAAATTTCAGAAAATCTAAGCGATGTTAGAGTTGAAGGTAATAAGATTATAGCGCAATCAGGTATTTTACTATCTAAATTGTCTAAGATTGCATTAAAACATTCCTTGACTGGATTGGAGTTTGCAAGTGGTATACCTGGTTCATTAGGTGGCGCTATAACTATGAATGCAGGAGCTTATGGTGGAGAAATGAAGGATGTTGTAACTTTAGTAAGATGTATTGATGAAAAGGGTGAAATAATAGAGTTTACGAATGAACAGATGAAGTTTAGCTATAGAAGTAGTATTATAGATGAGAGAGAATTAATAGTTATAGAAGTTGAAATGGAACTTAAAAAGGGTAATTATGAAGATATAAAGAACTATATGGATGAGCTTACACAGAAAAGGACATCTAAACAACCTTTAAACCTTCCAAGTGCTGGTAGCACATTTAAAAGACCAGAAGGATATTATGCTGGAAAATTAATAGAAGATGCTGGTTTAAGAGGTTTGAGATTTGGAGATGCACAAGTTTCTGAAAAACACTGTGGTTTTGTTGTGAATTTAGGTAATGCTACTTGTAATGATGTTCTAGATCTGATTAAAGTTATTCAAAAAACAGTTAGAGATAAATTTGGCGTCGAACTCAAAACAGAGGTTAAGATAATTGGAGAAGAATAACGGAGGGAACTTATGAAGATTTTTGCTGATTATCATACACACACTAAGTATAGTCATGGAAAGGGTACTATTAGAGAAAATGTGGAGATTGCTAGGAAAAAAGGTCTTAAGGAGATAGCTATATGTGATCATGGTCCTAATCATATGGGTTTCGGTGTCAAAAGAGAAAATTTTAAAAGAATGAGAGAAGAAATAGATAACTTAAATGAAGAATATAAAGATATAAAAATTCTTTTAGGTATTGAAGCAAATATAATAAGCTATAACGGAGAGATTGATGTAGATGATAAAATAATAGACATGCTGGATATTTTACTAGTTGGCTTCCATTTTGGAGCTAGACCTAAAACTATTAAAGATGCCTATAATTTCTATATTGTAAATTATACAGGTAAATTTATCTCATCTGTAGCTGAAAAAGCCAGGTATATGAATACAATAGCTGTTATAAAAGCTATTAATAACTATAATATTGATATTATAACCCACCCAGGTGCAAAGGTTAATATAAATACTAGAGAACTGGCTAAGGCAGCAGCAAAGAAAGGTACAGCTTTAGAGATAAATGCTAGTCATGGTTATCTTAATTTAGAATACATAAAAATTGCTATGAAAGAAAATGTAAAGTTTGCAATTAATAGCGATGCTCATACTCCAGATGATGTTGGAAACGTTAAAAGGGGAATAGAAAGAGCTATAAAAGCTGGTTTAAAAGCTGACCAGATAATAAACGTTTTGGATGAAAAAGAAAGGGGATAAAACTATGGAATTTGTTATTGTGACTGGTTTATCAGGAGCAGGAAAGAGCCAAGCTATAAAGGTAATGGAGGATATTGGTTTTTATTGTATGGACAACCTTCCGCCAGTACTGTTGCCCAAATTTGCAGATTTATGCTTTCAATCCAAAAGGACTATTGATAAAGTAGCAGTAGTAGTTGATATCAGAGGTGGTAAGTTTTTTAATGATTTGTTCCATAGTTTAGAACTATTAGAAAAGCAGGGGTTTAAATACAGAATTATATTTTTAGATGCATCTGATGAAGTTTTAATAAAGCGATTTAAAGAAACAAGAAGACAGCATCCTTTAAGTAGAGATGGAAGAGTTATAGATGGTATTGAAGAAGAAAGAAAAATTCTTAAAGAGGTAAAAGAAAAGTCAAACCACATAATTGATACTTCAAAGCTTACTATAGGTATGTTAAAAGAAGAGATTAAGAAAATTTTTCTAGAAGGAAAAGAAGCACAAAATCTAACAATATCGATAATTTCTTTTGGATTTAAACATGGACTTCCTTTGGATGCAGATTTAGTTTTTGATGTAAGATTTTTACCTAATCCATATTATATAGAAGAACTTAAAGAATATACTGGAAACGATAAAAATGTAAGAGATTATGTAATGAATTGGGAGCAAACTAAGGCTTTTGTTGATAAGCTTATTGACTTAATAGATTTCTTAATACCATATTATATAAAAGAGGGTAAAACACAGCTTGTTATTGCGATAGGTTGTACTGGTGGTAAACATAGGTCTGTTACTATTGCGAATGTATTATATGAAACACTTAAGGATAAAGAGCATAGAGTAGTAATATCACATAGAGATTGCAAATAGTAACAGAGGTGTTTAGTATGAATTTAAATAAACGAGTAAAATTAAGTGTTGGTATTAAGAGATGGCTTTTGTTAGGGATATTAGGGTTAGTTATGTTTTCATACGGTGTTTCACCGATATATGTAGAGATAAATTTGTTTTATAACCATATATTTAAATATTTATTCTTTTCTATATTAGGGGTATTACTATTGTATTTCTCTGTTAAAAAGAGCTTTAAGTCCTTTTTACAATACTATAATGTTGAGAATATTGATGATAAACATGATTTTAAAATAAGTGATTTATTTAATAGTTCAATGACTAAGCTTGAAGATAAGAATATAAAACTTTTTAGTAAGAGAAAAGCACTTGATAAAGGACCTAAGATAGTAGTTATAGGTGGTGGAACAGGTCTTTCGGTACTTTTGAGAGGATTAAAAAAATATACCACGAATATAACAGCTATTGTTACTGTTGCAGATGATGGTGGAGGTTCAGGTGTTTTAAGAGAAGATTTAGGAATGCTGCCACCAGGAGATATAAGAAACTGTATATTAGCTTTAGCTGATACAGAACCTATAATGGAAAAATTATTGCAGTATAGATTTGAAGATGGTAAGTTAAAGGGACAGAGTTTTGGTAATTTGTTTATTGCTGCTATGAATGGTATTTGTGGTAATTTTGAAATTGCAATAAAGGAAATGAGTAATGTATTAGCTGTGACAGGGAAAGTACTACCTATGACTTTAGAAGATGTAAAATTGTATGCAAAATTAAAAAATGGTAAAGTTATTGAAGGAGAGTCAAACATTCCAATTGAAAATAGAAAAATTGGCAGTGAAATAGATTATGTTTATATTAAGCCTAAAGAAAGCTATCCACTTAAGGAAGCTATTGAAGCTATTAAAGAAGCAGATTGCATTGTTTTAGGTCCTGGAAGTCTTTATACTAGTGTTATCCCTAATTTATTAGTAAACGGTTTAAGTGATGCAATATATAATTCGACTGCAATAAAAGTATATGTAGCGAATGTAATGACACAACCAGGTGAAACTGATGGATATAATGTTTTAGATCATGTAAATGCTATATTTAAGCATAGTAAAGATGGATTGATAAATTATGTTATAGCAAACAAAGAAGAAATACCAAACAAAACTTTATTAAAGTATTATAAAGATGGAGCTAAACCTGTTGTTATAGATGAAGAACAAGAACAGAAACTAAAAGCAAAAGGTATAAGTGTAATAAAGGATAATTTGGTAGATATAAAGAAAAATTACATTAGACATGATGCATTGAGAGTTAGTAAAATACTAATTGACTTAATATTAGAAAGAAATCTTTAGCGGCCATTGGCCGCATTTACTTTAACATAGGCTGATAAGTTGTTGACTGATAGCTGGCAGCTTATAATTATTAAAATTACTTAAACTTTAAAGGATTATTATATTTTTTCATAGAATATGATATGATGTTATTAGTGTTATTATTAAAATAATATCAAGGAGGGTAAAGTTATGTATGATAAAATGGCGGAACCATATAAAATAAAAATGGTTGAAAGAATAAGACTGATCCCTAGAGAAGAAAGAGAAAGAAAGATTAAAGAAGTAGGTTATAATGTTTTTGGTTTAAGGGGAGAAGATATTTTTATTGATTTACTTACAGACAGTGGTACAGGAGCTATGAGTGATAATCAATGGGCTGGAATTATGCTTGGTGATGAATCTTATGCAGGTAGTAGAAACTTTTATAATTTAGAAAATAGTGTTAGAGACATAATTGGCTATAATTATGTAATTCCTACACATCAAGGTAGAGGTGCGGAAAACGTTTTATTCCCAATTCTTATAAAAAAAGGACAGTATGTTTTAGGAAATATGCATTTTGATACTACTAAGGCTCATATCGAGTTAAAAGGTGGTAGAGCAGTTAACTTAATAATTGAAGATGCTTTTGATACACAAAAAGAACATCCTTTCAAAGGAAACTTTGATATTGACAAATTAGAAAGATTTATCGAAGAAAAGGGAGTAGAAAATTGTGCTTTTATTTTAATAACTGTTACATGTAATAGTGCTGGAGGACAGCCTGTTTCAATGCAAAATATTAAGGAAGTAAGAAAAGTAGCTGATAAATATGGATTGAGAGTATTCTTTGATGCTGCAAGATTTGCTGAAAATGCTTACTTCATAAAACAAAGAGAAGAAGAGTATAAAGATAAAAGTATACCAGAGATTATTAAAGAAATGTTCTCTTACGGCGATGGCTTAACAATGAGTGCTAAAAAAGATGGTATAGTAAATATTGGTGGTATGATAGCAATTAAAGAAGATGAAGAATTATATAACTTAGTTAGACAGATGTTAGTACCGATTGAAGGATTCCCTACTTATGGTGGATTAGCAGGTAGAGATATGGAAGCTTTAGCTAGAGGATTAAGAGAAGTAGTAGATGAAGCTTATTTAAGTGCAAGAATTGGTCAGGTAGAATACCTAGGAAGAAGATTAGATGAAGCAGGAATTCCTATACAAAAACCTGTAGGAGGACACGCAGTATTTGTTGATGCTAAGAAATTACTACCACACATTCCATATCATCAATTCCCTGCTCAAGCATTATGTGTAGAATTATATAAAGAAGCAGGAGTAAGAGCAGTAGAGATAGGTTCATTCCTACTAGGTAGAGATCCAGATACAGGAGAACAAATAGAATCTCCACTAGAGTTATTAAGACTTACTATACCTAGAAGAGTATATACAAACAATCATATGGATGTTGTTGCAGAAGCACTTATTAATATAGCTAAGAGAAAAGACCAAATAAAAGGATATGAATTCGAGTACGAGCCTAAAATTTTAAGACACTTTACAGCTAGATTAAAGCCTGTAAAATAATGGGTTGATAACAATCAACCCATTTTTTTATGCAGTTGTGAAAATATAACAATTATGAATAATTAACAAAAATATTATAGTATAAACATTAAAAACTAATTTTTTTTATGATTTTTATACAAAAACATGGCTTTAAAATCTATTAAACTAAGATTGTAAATGACATTATATAAAAAGTATACATGAAGAAATGAAATCCCATTTATATAAAGACTACAAAGGAGTTGGATTAAATTAAAAAGAAACTAGATATTGCTAAAAAAACTTATGGGGGGATTTTATGGAGACAGATACTAAAACTATTATTAAAGAAGAAGAGGTGGGAACTAAAGAAGAGATAACTTATAAGATTAATGACAAACCACCACTTAAAATTGCAATTCCTTTAGCAGTACAACATTTACTTGCAGCATTTAGTGGAATAGTAGCTGTACCATTAGTTGTTGGCGGAGTATTAGGATTACCTTTTGATCAAATGACTTTTTTAGTAAATGCAGCACTTTTTATGGCTGGTTTAACAACTTTTATTCAAGCATATGGAATTGGCCCTGTAGGTGCTAAGTTACCATGTGTAATGGGAACTGATTTTACATTTGTTGGACCTTCGATAGCTGTAGGAAGTACATTAGGTCTTCCAGGCATATTTGGTGCAACTGTAGGAGCATCATTTGTTGAGATGATATTAAGTAGATTTACTAAAAAATTATTAAAATATTTTCCACCTGTTGTTACAGGTACAGTCGTTACATTGATAGGTTTAACAATACTGCCTGTTGCTGTAGACTGGGCTGCTGGAGGATATGGTGCAGCGGATTATGGCAGCTTAAGAAATATATTCTTAGCATTAGCTGTAATGGCAATTATAATTGTACTAAATCAGTGGGGGAAAGGGTTTACTAGATCAGCAGCTATCTTAATAGGTATTATTTGTGGATACTTAATTTCAATTCCTTTTGGCTTATTAGACATCAGCAAATTAACTAGTGCTTCTTGGTTAGACTTTCCAACACCAATTCGATATGGTATTAAATTTAGTATCCCTGCTATAATAGCTTTTATACCAGCTTATTTAGTTACTACAGTTGAAACAGTTGGTGATTTAATTGCTGTTGCAGATGCTAGCAATCATAAGATAACAAGTGACGAATTATCAAAAGGTCTGTTATGTGATGGTGTAGGTAGTTTTCTAGCAGGTATTTTTAATGCAGGTCCAAATACATCTTTTAGTCAGAATGTAGGAATTATACCTATTACTGGTGTAGCTAGTAGATTTGTAGTTATGATTACTGGTATAATTCTTATGTTAGCAGGTATATTTCCAAAGTTGGGTGCTTTAGTTGCTATTATGCCAAATCCTGTATTAGGTGGAGCAGGAATAATTATGTTTGGAATGATAGCATCTTCAGGTATTAAGATATTGAAAAATGTTGAATTTACGAGGAGAAATATGTTAGTAATTGCAATTTCTTTAGGGTTAGGGTTAGCAGTAGTTGTAAGACCAAATATATTGCAATATTTCCCTTCAGCTGTTAAAACTGTTTTAGAATCAGGTATAACTACAGGTACTTTAACTGCTTTATTACTTAATATATTATTGCCAAAGAATTTATAGAGCATGTAAGCTTGATGCTTACATGCTTTTTAAATTATAGCTGATACCCAAGATATTTTGTTAAAAGTGTAATTGAAAGGGCTATATTATGTGTTATAATAAATATAAATATTATTTTTATCTTCTGTTTTTGCTAGGAGAGTGGCATATATGAGAGAAGAGATTAGTGCAGGTGGGGTAGTTTATTTTGGAAATGCTATCCTACTACTTCGAAAATATAATGGTGATTGGGTATTACCTAAAGGGAAAGTGGAAAATAATGAAAAACTTAAAGAAGCTGCGACTAGGGAAGTGTTTGAAGAAGGCGGTGTCAAAGCAGAAATAATAAAGTATTTGGGTAAAATAAACTATACATTTAGACATATAAGTGAAAATGAAGAAATAGTTAATAAAACTGTGCATTGGTTTTTGATGGCTGCAAAAAATATGGAGTGTATACCTTTGAAAAAAGAAGGATTTATAGATGCAAGATTTGTTCATATGAATAGAGCTACAGAACTTGCTAAGTATGATGATGAGAGAAAGATTATTATTAAAGCTATAAAAGAAATGTAAAATTGATTAAATTATAGGAGTAGATGTAAAATGTCATTCTCGTCTAAAACTAAAAATGAGTTATCTAGATTAGAAATAAATAATAAGTGCTGTCTTATATCAGAACTGGCAGCACTTATACGTATGAGTGGTTCTATACAAATAATGGGTTTAGGAAAAGTAAATATTAAATTTGCAACAGAGAATGCCGCTATAGCTAGAAGAATTTTCACTTTGTTAAAAAAGTTGTATAATGTACAGTCTGAAGTTATGGTTAGAAAAAATAGACAATTGAAGAAGAATAATAGTTATTTGATGGTAGTAAATAATGCAGATGAAGCAAAAAAAATACTAGAGGATACAGGTATTTTTACGAAGGATAGTTGTAATCATTTTGAAATAAATTATGGAATACCAGACAAACTAATAGAAAATAGATGTTGTAAAAGAGCATACATCCGAGGAGCCTTTTTAGGTGGAGGTTCTTTAAGTGACCCTGAAAAAACATATCATTTAGAATTTGTTACTAATAGTTCCAAACATAGTGAAGATTTATGCGAATTGATAAATTCTTTTGGATTAAATTCAAAAATTGTTACTAGAAAAGATAATTTTGTTGTATATATTAAAGAAGGCGAGCAAATAGTTGATTTGCTTAATATAATAGGAGCTCATAATGCATTATTAAAGCTTGAGAATATTAGAATACTTAAAGATGTTAGGAATAATATAAATAGGATAGTAAATTGTGAAACTGCCAATTTAAGCAAAACTATTAATGCAGCATTAAGGCAGATAAAAAATATAGAATACATAGATAGAACTATTGGCATTGATAAATTGCCAGAAAACTTAGTAGATATCGCAAAACTAAGATTAATTAACAGAGAAGCAAGTCTTAAAGAGCTAGGGCAGATGTTAGATCCTCCTATAGGTAAGTCGGGTGTAAACCATAGACTAAGAAAAATAGAACAAATAGCAGAAGAACTAAAAAAAGAGAGGGGGGAATTAGATGGAAAAGAGGACGATTACAGTAAAAAATAAAACAGGATTACATGCTAGACCAGCAGCACTATTTGTACAGACAGCTGGAAAGTTTTTGAGTGAGATTACTGTGAAAAAAGATGATAAAGAAGTTAATGCAAAAAGTATAATGGGAATAATGGCTTTAGGAGTTTCTCAAGGCAATGAAATTACAATAATAGCTAGAGGTGAAGATGAAAAAGAAGCTGTTGAAGCTTTAGTAGATTTATTAGAAAATAAGCTAATAGAAGAGTAGGAAGTACCTACTCTTTTTTTGTTCTTTAATTAACTAGTAATACAGTACTATTTTTCCATATTGTCAGATGTTTTTTTTGTTTAATTTAGACATTTAAAAGTTTTTGATTTATAATATTATTAATGACTATTATGAAGAGGTTGGGCAAATATGAAATTAATAACAATTGAGAATCTGACACAAGGGATGAAAGTAGCAAAAACTGTCTATAAATCGAATGGCAGTGTTTTGCTAAGTGAAGGAATAGTACTCAAAGATTCATATATACAAAAGCTAAAGGAATTAGACATAAAACAAATATACGTTTATGATGATGAATTAAAAGGTATACATACTCAGGATATAATAAGAGAAGATACTAGAAATAAAGCAAAAATGATAATAAAGAACATAATGGATGAATTAAATGTTTCGAGTAATGTACATATTGATAAGATTCTTATTATTGTAGACCAGATTATAGAGGAAATACTTTCCCATGATGAACTTCTTATAAAGCTAGAAGAAATTAGAGCAGTAGATGAATATACTTTTGGGCATTCTGTTAATGTATCTGTTTTATCAATTATTACTGGTGCTTGTTTAGGGTATACAAAAGAAGAGCTAAAAGAATTAGGGCTTGGTGCAATGTTGCATGACATAGGGAAAGTCAGAGTACCTGATAATATATTAAATAAGCCAGGTAAATTAACAGAAGAAGAGTTTCATGAAATTAAAAAACATACAATCTATGGTTATGAGATACTTAAAACTATAAAAGATATAAGTGAAACGAGTAGACTTATAGCATTATATCATCATGAAAGAGTTGATGGTCAGGGATATCCTCTAAGTATAAAAGGAGACGAGATACACGAATTTGCAAGAATTGTATCGATAGCAGACGTATATGATGCTTTAACCTCTGATAGAATTTACAAAAAGAGGATAAAAAACTATCAGGCTGTTGAGTATCTATTAACGATGAGTGGGCATCAATTTGATTATGATATTGCAAAAATATTTGTTAACAATATAGCTTTATATCCTGTTGGTGAAGGAGTACTTTTAAATACTGGTGAGAAAGGATTCGTAATAAAAGTTAATAAAGATTTTCCAACAAGACCTGTTATAAGAATTTTATATGATAGTAAAGGAGATAGATTAATTAAACCAGTAGATGTTGACTTGATGTTTGAGAATTCAAAAGTAATAATAGATACTGTTGATGATATAAAGTAATAGTTTTTTGGTATAATTAAGATAGTGATTTATCACTATCTTTTTTTCTATTCAATTTCTGCATCATTAAGGAGTGTTTATTAAATGACTAAACATGAAAAAATAATTAAATATATAGAAGAGTTAGAAGTTGGCTCAAAAATTTCCGTAAGAAGTATTGCACAGCAATTGAATGTTAGTGAAGGTACAGCTTATAGAGCTATAAAAGATGCAGAGAGTAGAGAGCTTGTTAAAACAATGCCGAGAGTAGGGACTGTCAGAATAAAAAAAGTCGAGAAAGGTAATATTGAAAAATTATCCTTTGCTGAAGTTGTTAACATAGTAGAAGGTTCTATACTTGGTGGACATGAAGGTATCCATAAAATGTTAAATAAATTTATAATAGGAGCTATGACTATAAAGGAAATGGAAAAATATTTACAGCCTGGTAGTCTAGTTATAGTTGGAGATAGAGAGGAAGTTTATGAGGAAGCACTAAACAAAGGTTGTGCGATATTGATAACTGGTGGGTTTGGATGTAGCGAACGTATAAAAGAAAAAGCGAATATGAAAAAACTTCCTGTAATAACAACAGCTTATGATACCTTTACAATAGCTACTATAATAAATAAGGCTATATATGAAAGAAAAATAAAGAAAGATATTTTGTTGGTTGAGAATATAATGGACAAGAATCCACCATATATGTTTGAAGATCAAAATATTGGTGAATGGAAGCAAAATGTAATTACACGTAAATTAAGCAGTTTTACAATTGTTGATAAAGACATGAACGTAGTTGGAGTAGTAACTCCTAAAGATGTTACTGGTATTGAAGATAAAGTACTTTTAAAAGAAGTAATGACCAAAGAACCGATTACTTTGCCGAGAACAACTTCTGTTGCTTATGTTTCTCATATAATGACTTGGGAAAACATAGAAATAATTCCTATAGTAAAAGGTAGAAAATTAATAGGAGTTGTAAATAGACAAGATGTAATTAGAGCTTTAAGATATATGAAAAGCCAGCCACATATAGGTGAAACTGTAGAAGATATGATTATCGATAATTTTAGTTTGGAGATAATGAGTAATGGATTAAGATTCAAAGGTGAAGTTATGCCATTAATGTTAAATCAGTTAGGAGCTGCAAGCTGTGGTACAATGGCTATGGTTATGGCAGCAGCAGGGTCAATTACTCTTAAAGAGAAGAAGCATTATGATGTATTTACAGATAGTTTTATGGTATATTTTATAAAACCTTTACAAGTTGACAACAAAATTGAGATAGTTACAGATATAATAGATATGGGGAGAAACTTTTGTAAGGTTGATATAGAAATTTTACACAATAAGGGTGTAGTAGCTAAAGCAATGATGTCAGCAAAAATTTTGAAAAAATAAGTCTTGACGAATAGCGAATATCGAATGACTAACGAAAAGCGAATGGCGAACGACCAATAACGATATTAATAAGGATGTGTTAATATGGAAAGCTCTAAGAAATTTGTTCATTTGCATGTCCATACTGAATATAGCTTATTAGATGGAGCTGCTAGGATTAGTAAACTTATGGATAGGGTTAAGGAGTTAGGAATGGATAGTATAGCTATTACTGATCACGGCTCCATGTTTGGCGTTGTAGAATTTTATAAAACTGCATTAAAAAAAGGAATAAAGCCAATTATTGGTTGTGAGGTATATATCTCGAGAGGCAAATATACAGAAAAGGACCCTAATAGAGATAAGTTTCAATACCATTTAGTTTTACTTGCTGAAAATAATGAGGGATATTCTAATTTAATCAAGATAGTTTCAGAAGGGTATGTAAATGGATATTATTATAAGCCTAGAGTAGATTCAACTATATTGAGTAAATATAGTAAAGGTATAATAGCTTTGAGTGCTTGCCTTGGTGGGGAAGTTCAGTATCATATACTTAACAATAATTATAAAAAGGCTAAAGAAGTAGCACTTAAATATAGAGAAATATTTGGTGAAGATAATTTTTATTTAGAACTTCAAGACCACGGAATGAAAGATCAGAAATATGTAAATCATGAGTTAATCAGATTGAGCAGAGAAACTAACATACCGCTTGTTGCTACTAATGACGTTCATTATATTAATCAAGATGATGCAAAAGTGCATGATATTCTCTTATGTATCCAAACAGGTAAGACAATTAACGATAAGGATAGAATGAGATTTCCAACTTCTGAATTTTATTTAAAATCACCTGAAGAGATGTCGAGTCTATTCCCAAATGCACCTGAAGCAATTGAAAATACAGTAAAAATAGCTCAAAGGTGCAATGTAGAGTTTGATTTTAATACTTTACATTTACCTAAGTATAATGTACCTGAAGGATATACCAATTCACAATATTTGAGAAAATTATGTTATGAAGGACTTAAAAAGAGATATAAGGTAGTTACAGATGAGATAAAAGAAAGGCTTAATTATGAAATTAGTATTATAGAAAATATGGGCTATGTTGACTATTTCTTGATAGTTTGGGACTTTATCAAATTTGCAAAGGACAATGGAATAATGGTAGGTCCTGGTAGAGGTTCAGCAGCAGGAAGTCTAGTTTCTTATACTTTAGGAATTATAGATATAGACCCTCTTAAATATGGTTTAATTTTTGAGAGATTTTTAAATCCTGAAAGGGTTACTATGCCTGATATAGATATAGATTTTTGCTATGAGAGAAGAGAAGAGGTCATAAGCTATGTTATAAATAAATATGGAGAAGATAGGGTAGCACAAATAGTAACTTTTGGTACTATGGCAGCAAGAGGTGCTATAAGGGATGTTGGTAGAGCTTTAGATATGCCTTATGGAGATGTAGACTATATAGCCAAACAGATACCTATGGAATTAGGGATAACTATAGATAAAGCTTTAGAGACCAACAATAAGTTACTTAACTTATATCAAGAAGATGAAAAAGTAAGAGAGTTAATCGATTTGGCAAAAGCTGTTGAAGGAATGCCAAGACATACTTCAATACATGCTGCAGGAGTAGTTATTTCAAAAGAACCTATAACAGAATATGTTCCTTTATCAAAGAATAATGATTCAATAACTACTCAATTTACTATGACTGAGCTTGAAGAACTAGGATTACTAAAAATGGACTTCTTAGGTCTTAGAACGCTTACAGTAATTAGAAATGCTATTCAGCTAATTAAACAAAACTATGGAATTGAAGTAGATTTTTCTAATTCTAATTATGATGATAAAAAAGTATATGAAATGTTTAGTAAAGGTGAAACTCTAGGGGTATTTCAGTTCGAAAGTTCTGGAATGAGACAATTTCTTAAAGAATTAAAACCTACGTCATTCGAAAATATTATAGCAGCAAATTCACTATTTAGGCCAGGTCCAATGAAGCAGATACCAAAATATATCGAAAATAAGAACAATCCTAGTAAGATAAAGTATGCTCATCCAAAACTTGAGCCTATATTAGGAGTAACTTATGGCTGTATGGTTTATCAAGAACAAGTAATGCAAATAGTTAGGGATATTGGCGGCTTTAGTATGGGACGTTCAGACCTAGTTAGAAGAGCTATGGGTAAAAAGAAAATGGACGTAATGGAAAGGGAAAGAAAACATTTTATATATGGTAAGTTAAATGAAAATGGAGAAGTTGAGATTCCTGGGGCAATAAGAAATGGTGTAGATGAAGAAACAGCAAATAAGATATATGATGAGATGATAGATTTTGCAAAATATGCATTTAATAAATCACATTCTGCCGCCTATGCTGTTTTAGCATATCAAACAGCGTGGCTTAAATGCTATTATCCAGTTGAGTTTATGGCTGCTTTGATATCAAGTGTTATGGGAAATACAAATTCAGTTTCATTATATATACAAGAGTGTAAAAGACTTGGCATTGAAATATTACCACCAGATATAAATGAGAGTTATAGTAATTTTACGGTTAATGGAAGAAAAATAAGATTTGGATTAGCTGCCGTAAAAAATGTAGGAAAACCTGCTATCGAAGCTATTATTAAAGCAAGAGAAACAGATGGAAAATTTAAAAGTTTTACAGATTTCTGTAAGAGAGTAGACTTAAATTCTGTTAATAAAAGGACGGTAGAAAGTTTAATAAAATGTGGTGCATTTGATTCTTTAGGCTTAAAAAGAGCACAGCTTTTGGCAGTATATGAGAGAATTATAGAAAGTATACATCAAGATAAGAAGAGAAATATTGAGGGACAATTTTCACTGTTTGAAACTATTTCCAAGTCTGATAAACAAGTTTACACAGATGATTTACCGGATATAGAAGAATTTCCTGATAAAATACTTTTATCTATGGAAAAGGAAATGCTAGGAATTTATTTAAGTGGTCATCCATTAGCATCTTACGAAAAAGAATTAAAAAGGATTTCTAATATAACTACAAGTGAAATATATGAATCCCTTGAAAAAACTGAAGAAGAAAATGAAAGCTTTAAGCTTATTGACGGTAAAGAAGTTGTAATTGGAGGGGTTATTACAAATAAAAAGAATAAAATAACCAAAAATAATAACATTATGGCTTTTGCTACATTAGAAGATTTATATGGTTCTATAGAGCTAATAATTTTTCCTTCAACATATGAGAAATATTCAAATTATATAAATGAGGACAGTTTAGTAATAGTAAAAGGAAGACTAAGTATACATGAAGAAGAGGAGCCTAAAATTATTTGTGATAGTTTTAGACCCCTCACTAAAGTGAATATGGAGAAACTATATTTAAAGGTATCTAGGAATAAATCCTTGAGTGTGCTAAATGAGATTAAAAGCATACTTTCAAATTATACAGGTAATGTCCCTGTATATGTATATTTAGAGAATAAGAATAAAACAATAATGGCTGAGAGGGATTATTGGGTAGATGTAACAAATGATAAATTACTAAATAATTTAAAGAAACTATTAGGGCAAGATTGTGTTAAAGTTTGCTAGAGTAGTTTTATTAAAGATGCTGAAGCTATTACACATATTATTTCATCAAGGAACGTATTTATAGTATTCTTAGATAAGATATCTTTAAGTACATCATTTTTGTAATTTATTAAATATGAAAAGTATGTTACTGCTTGTGGACCAAATTGATTTATAACACCCATAGCTAATACTTTGTCTAAGTCGAATAATTGGTCTTCTCCAGAAATGATTTGAGATAGAGGTTCAGGTAGCAAGTTATTTTCTGTATAGATATCTAATATAACTCCTAGAGTTACGTAATCTTGAATTTCTTTAATAGATAAAATGTTTAATATGGATTTTTCAATATCATCAGCGTCTGATGAATCTGTTTTTAAGTATTCGGTTAATTTAATAATATCTTTTATTTGAATTCCTCTATTTTCTAGTAATTCAAGAGTTGCATTTTTCAAAATAATCCCCCCTAATAAAATTAATTATTAGCTGACAGCTAATAGCTATCAGCTGTCAGCTTGTTTTTAGTAAATTGAAAATTAATTAACGTTCTAAAGTATAGATTAATAGAAGGCTATTTTTAGTGTGAAAATCTACTTTATATGTTATAATATGTGTATTGGTTTTGTTTGGTGCATTAATTTTAGAAAATATATTGAAATATATAATTAGTTAGGGTACAATAGAAAATTATAATATTAGTATAAAAAATAATTTTTATGATACCTGGGACGTTTTATGACCATGATGGTAGAAAAGTGAGGAGGTAGTAAAATGAAAACTATAGGTGTTTTAACAAGTGGTGGAGATGCACCTGGTATGAATGCTGCAGTTAGAGCAGTTGTAAGGACAGCAATATACAATGGACTTAAGGTAATGGGAGTAAAACAAGGATATAATGGACTTATCAGTGGCAATATTGAAGAAATGAACTTATCATCTGTAGCAGACATTATACATAGAGGTGGGACTATATTAAGAACAGCAAGATGTGAAGAGTTCAAAACTGAAGAAGGTAGAAAAAAAGCTCTTACAGTTTTAAAAGTTTTTGGAATTGAAGGTCTAGTAGTTATAGGTGGGGACGGTTCATTCCAAGGAGCAAAAAAATTAAGTGAGCTAGGTGTTCCTACAATTGGTATTCCAGGTACTATAGATAATGATTTAGGGTATACTGATTATACAATAGGTTTTGATACAGCTGTTAATACAGTTCTAGATGCAATTAGTAAAATAAGAGATACATCAACTTCTCATGGTAGAGCAGTAATAGTAGAAGTTATGGGTAGACACTGTGGAGATATAGCTTTATATGCAGGTCTTGCTGGAGGAGCAGAAAGTGTTATTGTTCCAGAAGAAGGATTCGATATAGATGATGTATGTAAGAGATTAATTCAAGGAAGAAATAGAGGTAAATTGCATAGTATAATTTTATTAGCAGAAGGTGTAGGTAAAGCTTACGAATTAGGCGAGGAAATTCAGGAAAAAACAGGTATAGAAACTAGAGTTACTGTTTTAGGCCATATTCAAAGAGGAGGAAGTCCAACAGCTTTCGATAGGATTTTAGCAAGTAAAATGGGAGCTAAAGCTGTAGAATTATTGTTAGAAGGCAAATCAGGTAGAGTAATAGGTGTTAAAGGAAATGAATTATTTGACATGGATATTGATGAAGCACTTGCATTAGAGAAAAACTTTGATAAAGGTATGTATAATTTGACTAAGATACTTTCAATATAATAACAGGAGGTTATGCAAATGAAACGCACAAAAATAGTTTGTACAATAGGACCTTCATCAGAGAATGAAGAGGTTTTAAGACAACTTATTTTAAACGGTCTTAATGTTGTGAGACTAAACTTTTCACATGGTGATCATGAAGAACATAAAAAAAGAATAGATTTAGTTAAAAAATTAAGAGAAGAATTAGATATGCCTGTAGCTATTATGTTAGATACTAAGGGACCAGAGATTAGAACTGGTAACTTCGAAAAAGGAGCAGAAGAATTAAAAGAAGGGCAGGAATTTATTCTTACGACAAGAGAAGTTTTAGGTAATGATAAGATTTGTAGCATTACTTATAAAGGATTACCTAATGATGTGAAAAAAGGAGATACTATACTTATAGACGATGGACTAATTGGTTTAGAAGTTGTAGATATCATAGATGGTACTGATATAAAATGTATTGTGAAAAATGCTGGAACAATTAAGAATAAAAAAGGAGTTAACGTACCAGGAGTAAAAGTAAATCTTCCTGCTATTACTGAAAAAGATAGAGCAGATATAGAATTTGGTATTGAAAATGGAATAGACTTTATAGCTGCTTCATTTATTAGAAAAGCTGCAGACGTTATAGAGATAAGAAAAATTTTAGAAGAAAATAATGCAGAACATATACAAATTATTTCAAAAATAGAGAATCAAGAAGGTGTGGACAATATAGATGAAATTCTAGAGGTATCTGATGGTATAATGGTAGCAAGAGGAGACCTTGGAGTTGAAATACCAACAGAAGAAGTACCACTAGTACAAAAAATGATTATTAGAAAATGTAATGAGTTAGGTAAACCTGTAATTACAGCAACTCAAATGCTAGATTCAATGATAAGAAATCCAAGACCAACAAGAGCAGAGACTACTGACGTAGCAAATGCTATTATGGACGGAACTGATGCAATAATGCTATCAGGTGAGACTGCAGCAGGTAAATATCCTATAGAAGCAGTTAAAACAATGGCTAACATAGCAAAGAGAACAGAAGCATCGCTTGATTACAAGGCAATTTTAAGATCAAAAACAGTGGGTAAAGACATTACAGTTACAAATGCAATAAGTCATGCGACTTGTGCAACAGCTGAAGATTTAGGAGCTACAGCAATTATAACAGCAACTTCATCAGGATATACAGCAAAAGCTGTATCAAAATTCAGACCAAGTGCTCCAATTATTGCAGCTACACCAAACAAGCAGGTTATGAGAAGATTAGCTGTAGTTTGGGGAGTATATCCAGTATATGCAGAACATTCTGGTTCAACTGATGAAGTAATAGAGTTATCTGTAAGAAGTGCACTTGAAAAAGGTTATATAAATAATGGTGATTTAGTAGTTATTACAGCTGGAGTTCCTGTTGGAGTAGCTGGAAGCACAAACTTAATTAAAGTGCACATAGTAGGAGATGTAATATTAAAAGGTACTGGTATAGGTAATAAAGCTGCAACTGGTAAAGTATGTGTAGTGCAAAATGCAGAAGAAGCTGAAAATAAGTTTAATGATGGAGATATTCTAGTTACAGTAAATACTGATAGAGAAATGGTTAAATATATGGAAAGAGCAGCTGCTATTATAACAGAAAAAGGCGGATTGACATCACATGCTGCTATTGTTGGTATCAATATAGGAAAACCTGTAATAGTAGGAGCAGAAAATGCAACTAAAGAATTAAAAGATGGAGAAACTATAACTGTAGACTGTATAAGAGGTCTAGTATATAAAGGAAAGACACAAGTATTATAATTTAAACTAAAAAGTAGTGGTGATTTTTGCCACTACTTTTTAGTTTTTAGTAGGAATATTTAAATATTTTAGAGGATAATAGAAGTTTTTAAAGAATAAAATATTTAAATAGAAATAATATATACATATACTGGAGGGGTTTGATGATTAACGAAACAGTTATCAGAGTAAGATATGGTGAAACTGACCAGATGGGGATTGTATATCATGCAAATTACTTTGTATGGTTCGATATTGGAAGAACAGAATTTTTTAGAGAAATTGGAATGGAATATAAAACACTTGAAGAAAAAGATGTACTTCTGCCAGTAATTGATGTAGGATGTAAATATATTGTTTCAGCAAAATATGATGATGAGATAATAATAAGAACAAAAGTGACGGAGTTAAAAGGAGTTAGGCTAAAGTTTAATTATGAAATAATTAGGAAAAACGATATGGTTAAATTAGCTGAAGGTTATACAGCTCATGCTTTTGTTAATTCTGAATTGAAACCTATTAACTTTAAAAAGAAATTCAAAGACATATGGGATAAGTTAGAAAACTCAATAGAATAATTATAAAATGTTTAGGAGGTAATTATGTTTTTCAAATTAATTTTACTTTTTACAGTAACGCCGATAATTGAATTGTTTTTGCTATTACAATTATCAAAAGTAACTAGTGTGTGGACTACTATTGGTATTGTGTTAACTACAGGTATAGTAGGTGCATATCTTGCTAAAAGTGAAGGTAAGTTAGTTTTAAGTAAAATCAGAACGGAACTAAACTATGGAAGAATACCTGGAAATGAACTTCTAAATGGACTTTGTATTTTAATAGGTGGTGCATTGTTATTAACTCCAGGTTTAATAACTGACACATTAGGTTTTGTATTAGTAATACCAGGTACAAGAGAGATATTTAAGAGTATCTTAAAAAGAAAATTCAAGAAAATGATTGAATCAGGAAATATCTATTTTTACTTTAGAAGATAGGGGGTTTAATATGCACAAAAGAAGGCTTGGAAAAACTAATTTCGAGGTTTCTGTAATAGGTTTTGGAGGTATTCCAATTCAAAAAGTAAGCAAGGAAGAAGCCATAGATTTAATTATGGTTGCAAATAAACAAGGGATAAACTTTATAGATACTGCTCGAGGATATGGAAAAAGTGAAGAGTTAATAGGTTACGGTATTGAAAAATGCGGAAGAGATAAATTTATAATAGCGACTAAATCACCAGTTAGAGATTATGAAGGAATGAAAAAAGAAATAGAAACTAGTTTGAAGTTATTGAGAACTGATTGTATTGATTTATATCAATTACATTTGGTTAGAACAGAAGAGCAATATAAAATGGTTATGAGTGAAAATGGAGCATTAAGAGCTTTAAAAGAAGCAAAGTCTAAGGGACTTATAAAAGAAATAGGAATTACAAGCCATGATGTTCATATATTAGAAAAAGCTATAGAAACTGGAGAGTTTGCTACTATTCAGTTTCCATATAGTCCAGTTGAAAGACAAGGTGAAAAATTATTTGAAAGAGCCAAAAAGCTAGATATAGGAGTAATTATTATGAAACCTGTAGCTGGTGGGGCAATAAGAAATGTTAGTCTTTCATTAAGGTTTATAATAGAAAATCCTAATATTTCAGTAGTAATTCCAGGAATGGACAAAATAAAGCAGGTTATTGAAAATAGTAGTGTAGGAAAAGATGTAAGACCTTTAACAGATGAAGAAAGAGCAGTTATAATGAAGGAGGCCGAAGAACTAGGTAGTGAATTTTGTAGAAGATGCGGATATTGTGCTCCATGTCCTCAGGGGATAGATATACCTACTCAATTTGTATTAGAAGGTTATTATTTAAGATATGACTTAAAAGACTGGGCTAAAGAAAGATATCAAAAATTACAGTATAAAGCTAGTGATTGTATTGAATGTGGACAATGTGAACCTAGATGTCCTTATGATTTACCAATAAGACAAATGCTTAAACGTGTATCAAGAAACTTTAGTGATGATTAGAAAAATAAAATTTTGTTAATAATATATAGATAGTTTGGTATAATAGGGGCATACTGATTCTAATTTATCGGCACACCATAGGTGTGTCTTCTTTTTGATTATATTTGGGAAGGAGTTAAGGAATGAGCGTAATTAAATTAAATGAAATATATGAAGCAAAAATAGAAGATATTAATCATAAAGGTCAAGGAGTAGCTAAGATAGAAGGGTTTACTGTATTTATAGATGGAGGATTACCAGGAGATAAATGTAAGGTTAAGTTAGTAAATATAAAGAAAAATTATGGAGTTGGAGAGATTGTAAGTATAGTAGAACCTTCAACAAAAAGAGTTATACCTAAATGTAAACTTAGTTATGCTTGTGGAGGTTGTCAAATACAAGGGCTTGATTATCAAGAACAATTAAAAATAAAAACTAATAAGGTGAAAAATGATATTAAAAAGATTGGACATTTAGAAGATGTTACAATACATGATACTTTGGGGATGGATAACCCTTATAGATATAGAAATAAAGCCCAATTCCCTGTAGGAAGAAAAAATAAAAAAATAACAATAGGTTTTTATAAAAGAGGAAGTCATGAAATTGTTGATACGAGTTCATGTATTATACAACATGAAGTGAATGACAAGGTAATAGAGTTAATTAGAGCATATATGAAAACATATAACATAAAGCCTTACGATGAAAAAACAGGAAAGGGTTTAATTAGACATATACTTACAAAAACTGCATTTAAAACAGGAGATGTAATGGTTGTAATTATTACAAATGGCGAAAAACTACCATATAAAGATAAATTAATTGAAATTCTCAAAAGTAATATAACAAATTTAAAAAGTGTAATACAGAATATAAATACTAAAAAGACTAATGTTATTTTAGGGGATAAAACTAAAGTATTATTTGGTAGTGAAAAAATTATAGACTATATAGGAAATTTAAAATTCAATATATCAGCAAAATCATTCTTTCAGGTAAATCCTATGCAGACAGAAGTGCTTTATAATAAGGCTTTAGAGTATGCAGAACTTGAAGGAGATGAAATAGTATTTGATTTATACTGTGGTATAGGAACAATTTCTCTATTTTTAGCCCAAAAAGCAAAAAAAGTATATGGAATTGAGGTTGTAAAGGAAGCTATAGTTGATGCTAAGGAAAATGCTAGGATAAATGGTATTGAAAATGTTGAGTTTTATGAAGGTATAGCAGAAGAAATATTTCCAAAACTATATAATCAGGGCATAAGAGCAGATGTAGTTGTAGTTGATCCTCCTAGAAAAGGGTGTGACAAGGAAGTATTAGATACAATAGTTAAAATGTCACCGAAAAGAGTCGTGTATGTATCATGCAATCCATCTACGTTAGCAAGAGATCTAAAATATTTAGATGAAAAAGGATACAAAACTATTGAAATACAGCCAGTAGACATGTTTCCACATACAACTCACGTGGAGTCAGTAGTATTGATTAAAAGAAAACACAGTTAGAAAGTAAGTTCCCGCAAACAATTGCGGGGCTTTTTTGTTTGTTTTGCTATGTTTGCATAGACGATGGGAGAAAACAATAATCTTGTAATTTAATTATTATGATTTAAGAAACATTTTATTAATATTTAAAAAAAGTTGTTATGTTATAAGGATGAGAAACGAAAATATTAAGTTTATAAAATGATTAATGATATTTAAGAAATTTACAAAGCTAAAGTATAAATCTCTGGGAGATATCTATATGTAATAGATTATTATGCAAGTATAGTAAGATTGAATGAAGCAATAAAAATATAAGAAAGAAAGTAAAAAGATTAAATAATTGATGAAGTAAGTATAAAATATCTTGAGTAAGTTTTTATAGGTGTTATTCAGAGTGATAATTGAGCAAATTTAAATATAGTATGTTACTTATAGGTACTGTAAATAAAGGATCTCATAAGTAAATATAGTTGTCAATTTTACGTGTAGCTAATGAAGGGATAAATATTATTTGCAATTAGGATGGAGTTATTGTAAACTAATATGTGAGCATTTTCAAAGTTTGCACTATTTAATTATTGAAAAATTATAATTGCATTTTATATGTGGTTAGATGACAACTAATAGTTACTATATGATTATTATATTTGAGAAAGATTTCTAGATAGATATAAAAGATCGCTTCGAAGTTATAGTTTTTTCAGATAGAAATAAGAAATCAGTATAGATTTTAGAAATGAAGATAAGATAGTTTTTTATATGACTAAGGAATCTGTATTTGGAGTTATAGTTGGAATTGACTGTGGTGAATATTTTTATAATGATGTAAAAATTTGGAGTGATGAATGTGATTTATGGTTACATAAGATGTCATGTGAACTAATATGTTATGAAGATAGTATAGATAAAACAGTTTATTATTAAAGATATTTAGGATAACTTGGAAATTATAAAAACAAAACATAAGTGGAGTACTTAAGTTCAAAGGAACTCTAGAAGATTAAGTGAGCATGATTTTCTAGTTATTGAAAGAACATTAAAAAGGAGGTGTTATGAAATATGAAAATAATATCGTTATTTTCTGGAGCGGGTGGTATGGATTTAGGTTTTTTATTAGCTGGCCATAAAATAGTATGGGCAAATGATTTTGATAAATATGCTATAGAAACATATAAGCATAATATTACAAGATTCCATCCACATGAGGTTGTTTTTGGAGATATAGAAGAAATACTAAATATATCAATCGATGAAATTGATAAATTAATTCCAGATGGAGATGTAGTTATAGGTGGATTTCCATGTCAAGGCTTTTCTATTGCAAATATAAATAGAAGCATGGAAGACAGTAGAAATCACTTATATCTTCAAATATTAAAGGTTATTGAAGCTAAAAAACCTAAATTTGTACTGTTGGAAAATGTCAAAGGATTGGAAAATATGGAAAAAGGAAGAGTTCTTGAAATGATTTTAAATGATATTGAAGAAGCCGGGGTAAAAAATGGTGGACCTGGTTATGAAGTGAGATACAATGTTTTTAATGCTTTAGATTTTGGAGTTCCCCAGAATCGTGAACGTGTGATTATACTGGCTGTAAGGAAGGATTGTTTAGATTATTACAATATACCTGAATCGATTACAAATTTAACAAATCTGAGGAAAACACTTTATATTAAGCCAACACATAGTTCGTATAGTAAGATTATTGATAATAAACCAGCTCATGTAAAGGTAGAAGAATTATATACACTGTGGAAAAAAGGAGAACTAGATTTCCAACTAAATTATTTTGAGAGTGAAATTATTTATTCTTATTTAGATATTAAGAGTGCAATAGGAGATTTACCTAAAGATTTTGATCCTACATATTTTATTAGTAATCATGTTGGAACGAAATGTAAAGTGTTAGATAAAAATGATCCTAAAAGCAATCGTGTAGGTAATAGACCAACTGATTGGAATAAATATGCTCCAACAATTATGGGAAGAGGGAGTGGTACTGGTGGTCCATTAATTATTCCACATCCAGATCATAAAAGAAGAATGTCTGTCAGAGAGGTAGCACGCATACAATCGTTTCCAGACTCTTTTATTTTTAAAGGGAGTAATTCTGCAGCGTATAGACAAATTGGTAATGCAGTACCTGTACTAATGGCTTACCATATAGCTAAAATCATTCCACTTGACATATAGGTATAGTAACATACCTATATGTCATGATAAAACTAACTTTACTTATTATATGAAAATTACTTAGTTATATGAGTATTAATATAATTTTCTATTTGCTTACTTAAATCGTTTAAAAAGTTTTTTAGTTCTTTATTATTAAAGCTATTTTCTAAGTTAATAGAAATTTCGTAATATGGCAGTTTATTATTATCCATTACAGTAAGCATATCTTTCCATCTAATTCTAAGATTATTATTCTCCCATCTATAAAAAATTTTTTCGAAGCTTGGTTCAGAGTATTCATATGCGTATATTAATGATTTAACAAATGATGAATTAGGAATTAGGAAAAAATCAATTCTATAATGAGATTTTAAAATTATATATACATCTTCTTCATACACATATTCTAAAAACAGTTTAAGTCTATTTAAAAAATCATTTTGTTTAGATTTATTTTTTATTGGGTCAAAGATATTTTTTCTTAATTGTTTTCCTGATCCAAGCCCACCTTTTCTATCGCTTAATTGGATTATTTCTTCATCAGATAGAATACCTTTTAATAAAGCTCGATACGAAAAGCTACCAATATTAAGCTCATTATTAAAGCTATTATCTAAAACTTCATTATTTGATCCAATAATAGGCCCTTTTAATGTTTTAAGCGATATAGAATAATTTCCTAAAATCAAATCAGCCTTTTCACGTTTATTTCCTGATAAATCAGATGAGATTTTCCAATCTTCATTCTTACATAGCGAATCTAAAGCCATAATTTGAGGTGTACTTTTAGGGTTTGATCTAGTTTTTTTATCACTTGGAGTTTGTGCAAACAGAGCTGAGAAAATATCTTCAAATATACGTGGAGTAGTATTGCGATCTCTGATTTCTTTGTTTGATACAAATGAAAATAAAATATTTGCTATTAAGGCACCTTCAAATTCATTTTTGTCAATACTTTCTTTTAGGGTTTGCAAAAAGGTAAACATTTCTTCAATATTACGAGGATAATCAATTAATCCAGCACGTTCTAAAAGTGTTTTGCCTATAATATTAACCTTTGATAATAGAATTTTGTCTAGCAACATAACATCACATCACCTCTTTTCAACTTTTATTAAAACTTTTAAATAATAGATATGAAGTTTGACTAAAAAATAAATATCCATAAAAATCCATTTTATTATATCATAATAAATAATAAAAATCTATAGCACTATGTAAGTGTAGTTATTTTATGATAATGTCATTTTAAGATTTTAAAAATATTACTTTAATGACAAATATATAAATATGAGAAACGAGGCGCGTTATCAAATGGATCAAAAACAATTGAATAGATACAAAGTTATTCCTATGACTATAGAAGGTAAGTTGACCAATAAAGAAGTGGTCGAAGTTCTAAATTTAAGTAAAAGGCAGATTATTAGATTGAAAAAAGGAGTAAAGGAGGAAGGAGCATCATTTCTAATTTATAAAAATACTATATCTAGTGTAATAGAGAGATTAAATAGATAAATTTTTAATGGGATAGACAATAACTATGTATATGACTTTACATATTTTAAAATGAATTTCTTCATCAATAGTTATTGTTTCATCAATGGTACTTTTATCAAATTTATTAAAATTAGAAAAAGTATTATTTTCACATTATACTTTTGTATATTTCCAATTTGGCAGAATCTGTTCCAAATTAAAATTATGTAGATTTGCCGCAGATTTTATAGAATCTTGCATTTTCTGGGTTTTTATGTTTCCATTCCTATTCTTGTATATAATCATTCCATTTTCCTTAACAGTAGTTAAACAGCATTGTGCCACAAATACGACAGTAGATAGCTTCAGAACTAAATTCCTCATTTTGACATCTGGGGCATTTAACAACTCTTAAGTTTTATCCATTGAATATCTATCTTTATAATACACCTTATAATCATCTCTTTATATTGTACTTGGAATCACTTTAAAGACATAATTAGTATTATCTTTTTTAATAAGCTTTTCATAATATATATTTTCTGCTTTCAGCCAGCTAGAAAGAAGATTGTATGAGTAGAATATAGAGTACAGACAATTTTGCTCAACAGTTCTCTGATTTAAGCAAAAATACTTCATAGGTAGATACATGTATGGAATGTTTTTTTGGGATGTAAAAAAGGACTATACCTTATTGGTATGTCCTTTTTTAAAATTTCGTCTTGCACGTGCTTTACGCTGGCTTACAGCATTTGCGCATTTGATACTACAGTATTTTTTTCTCGTGTTTGAATGGAGAACAGAGTAATAGTTAGAACAAGTAGGATTAGCACACTTCTTAATAATCTCAAAATTTGGATTTAAAAAGAAAACTGAAAAGTAAATTGAGCTAATCAAGTCAGGTATACTCCAGGAACCTAACAAAGCGTCGGAATTATAACTTGGAATTATCTTACTTGTATTATGGTCAAGTTCTGTCTTGATTACACATTTTGCAACTTTTTTTATTATATCTACATGTTCAGCGTTAATAGAAAGAGTTGATTTTTTCTTTAACTTTGGAAGAATTACGCCATTTTCTGAATCTATAGACTCAATTTCTGAAATTGATAATACATAATCTAAAAGAGAGAATTGATTTAATATGTCGCTTGGTAAAGACTCGCGGAATACATAGTGATAAGTCCTATCATATTCTTGTTCATCAAAAAAAGTTTTAGATACAACTTTAGAATCAGATTGCATAGAAGTATAAGCTTCAGGATTATAATCAATGTCTAAAGGTATGGAAGTTAGAATGTTTAAGCTTTTTAAAATATCTTGTAGTTCATAAGATGTAGACTTATAAATTACAACTGATGTTTCTCTGGTATCAGAGTTAGTTATAGATATAGTAAGTGGACCAGTAAGAAGAAAATATAATATATTCTTTATTAAAACATTAAATGATGGAGTTTCTTTTTGCAATTCCATAATTAATTCAACTAAAAACTTGACTCGCCTAATTACTAAAAATAAATCAGTGCAAGAATATAAGACGTATTCTTTGGTTGAATTTTGAAATATAAATCCATTTTCTTCGAAAAATCTTATCAACTTTTTTTCATTACCATATGGAATTGATATAAAATCCATAAGAATGTTATGTTTTTCGGCAAAATCTGTTTTTCTATAAAGACCTTGCTTAAAGTGAAATTCAATTTGCTTTTCAGCAGAATTTTTTACTCGTATATTTTTATATTGATTTCCATTCCTGTCATGAACAGTGTCTAGTAAAACATTACAAGAAGGATTTGTAAAACTAAAGCTGCTATTTATAACGGGTAGTCCATAATTTATATTATTTTTATCGTTATTTGTCATTCATTCCACCTACCTAATTTATTGTATATCATTGATTATATCATAAAAAGAATTTTTATAAAAAAATAATAACATACAATATAATACATTTAGCATATATACTTTGAAAGTAATATAAAAAGTAATAAATAAACAATATACACTATCAAAGTCATATAAAATTATGGATTTTAATATTACTTAATTATTATTACAATATAGTTAAGGATGAATTATTTAAGTTAAATGAAAACTAATATTCTTCAAATACATTTATTTTAATAGTAAAGAAAACTGTATTTTAGTTAGTATAAATATTTACATAAAAGCTTATAAAACAAGGTATTAAAGGAGGATGTCATATGGCAACAAAAGTAAAATGTCCAGTATGTCCAAATAAAAGACTATTGGATATGGTATCAGCTGAACAAGCTGAACTAATAATAAAATGTCCAAGGTGTAAGAACATTATCAATTTGTCTTTTGAAAACAATAAAATAAAAGCAAAAGCAGTGTAATTCATACCGAGCAACGGAGTCTGAAATAAGAGCTACCAAATAGCCGGATGATCGCTAAGTAATTAGCGGTTGTCCGGCTATTTTTTTGTGCTTATTTTTCTGAATTTGTTTAATTCACAAGTTTTTAAGACCTTAGTTCAGTTCCATTACAATTCTTTCTTTTTCTCAGAACAAATCATTAATCACCCAAAAATCAAATTTCAAAGGAGAGATGTAAATATGAAAATCACATATGAATTTATTACAGGTGAAATTGTTGAAGTTGATGTAGAACAAAACTTTTCAGAAGTTATTGTTGAAATTGAAAGAGTCGAATATAACAGTAATCGTAGAGAAACTCGCAGACATAATTCTTTAAATGCAATGCAGGAGCAGGGCATTCAATTGGCAGATACCAGTGCTGATGTTGAATCAGAAGTTGAATTAATAGAAAGAAATGATGCTCTTTATAATGCAATTTCTAAGCTTCAGCTACAGCAGCGAGAATTGATTAAGAAAGTTTACATAGAAGAAAAGCCAATCAAAGAAATTGCAGCTGAAGAAGTTGTAAGTTCACCGGCTATAAGTAGGCGATTAAACAGAATTTATGAGCAACTGAAAAAACATTTAGAAAAAATTTAATTTAGGGAGTTAATTTTTGCTTTTCTGGTGACTTATATATGAAGGGGTTATTACTACTCTTCTAAAAAAGGCACTGGGAGGTGAACAAATATGCAAACAATTAGAATAACAATTAAAAGCCCTGAGACTTCAGAAATTAATATTAAGGAAATTATTTCAGAAGATGAAGAGAAAGAAGCAAAAAGCATCAAAGATAATTTGACAGAAATATTTAATAAGTTAGAGAGAAATACATCTAGATGTGAGGTTTAAAAATGCAGGTAAATATTGAATATGTTAATTCATTTATTAGCAGAAAAGACATTAGTCAAAATGAACTAGCAAGGCAAATGAATCTCTCTAAAGGGACACTGAGTAATGTTCTGTTAGGAAGAAGAGGAGTAGGAAGAAAGTTTATAGCATCTTTTCTTCGAGTATTTCCTGAGGCAGAGATAGAAAAATTAGTGATTAACAGTAAAGCAATTAAATGAAAGAGGTGAAGAATTTGAATATTAAAGTTGATGTAAACATAACAGCTCCTGAATTAACAGCATCGATTAATAATTTTACTAAGATGTTAAATGATGTTTTAAATTTAAAAGCCGGGAGCGGTTTTACATATGATACAGAGCAGACTGAAGTACAGAAAATAGAACAAGTTAATGCAACAACTAAAAGCAAGAAAATATTACAGAAGAAAGAAGAAAAGCGGATTACTTTAGAAGAAGTAAGAGCAAAGTTAGTTTCACTTTCTCAAAATGGCAAACAGGCTGAAGTAAAGGCACTTATTCAGAAATTTGGTGGGACAAAACTAAGCGACATTCCAAAAGAAAAGTACCCAGAGCTTCTTGAAAAAGTGGAGGTGCTCTAATGGGTGAACATGCATTACTCTCTGCTTCAGGAGCTTATAGATGGCTTAAATGTCCTCCATCTGTCCGACTTGAGGAATTGGTAGAGGAAGAATCTAATGAATATGCAAAGGAAGGAAGTTTTGCTCATACATTGGCCGAATTAAAGCTTTCATACTACCTAGGGAATTTGAATGAAGCACAATACAATAGGCAGCTTAAAGCAATGAAAAAGGACAATTACTACACAGCTGAGATGGAGCAGTTTATTGAAACCTATACAACCTTAGCTATTGAAAAAATCAATGAAGCAAAAGTACGAACGAAGGATCCTATCATTATGATTGAGATGCGGCTTGATTACTCTCCTTGGGTACCTGAGGGTTTTGGTACTGGAGATTTGGTGCTGGTAACTGATGAGATCTTGGAGATAGTGGATTTGAAATACGGAAAAGGGATTAAGGTATCTGCTATAGGCAATCCACAAATGAGACTTTATGCTTTAGGAGCTTTAAACCAATATAGCTGTCTATATGATATTCAAAAAGTAAAAGCCACTATTTGCCAGCCAAGGCTTGATAACATTTCAACAGAAGAAATAGAAGTAAATGACCTTCTAAAGTGGGCAGAAGAGGTTGTAAAACCAAAAGCAAAACTCGCCTGGAATGGAGAAGGTGAATTTGCAGCAGGAGAACACTGTGTCTTTTGCAAAGTAAAAGCTACCTGCAGAGCGAGGGCTAACGAAAATTTAAAATTAGCTTGTATGGATTTTAGAGAGCCACCTCTTTTAACAGATGAAGAAATAGTGGAAGTCTTAAAACAAATAAGAGAGCTTCAAAAATGGGCATTGGATGTAGATAGCTATGCCTTAGCTGCAGCTATAAATGATGGGAAAAAGTGGCCAGGTATGAAGCTTGTAGAAGGCAAAAGAAGCAGAAAATATACATCAGAAGAAGACGTGGCCCAGAAGTTATTAGATGCAGGGTATTCAGAAGATATGATTTATTCGAAATCACTTCTTAGTCTTACTAAGCTTGAAAAGAAAATAGGCAAAAAGGAATTTGAAAAGATTATAGGAGACCTAATAGAAATTTCCTCTGGAAAATTAAAGCTAGTACCTGAAGATGATAAAAGACCAGAGGTGAAAAGCACTGCTGAAATAGATTTCAAATAAAAGAAAGGAGAAATGAAAATTATGAAAAATCAAAGTACAAAAGTAATTACAGGGAAAGTTCGTTTTAGTTATGTAAATGTATGGGAGCCTAAAAGCGTTAATGGTAGCGACCCTAAATATTCAGTGAGCCTAATAATTCCAAAGTCAGATAAAGAAACCATTAGAAAAATTAAAGCAGCTATTGAAGCAGCCAAGAAGGAAGGACTATCCAAGCTTGGAGGTAGAATACCAGCTAATTTAAAAACCCCTCTTCGTGACGGAGATTTAGATAGACCAGATGATGAAGCATATAGAAATAGCTATTTTGTAAATGCCAATAGTACTACTAAACCTGGAATAGTAGATAAAAATGTTCAGCCAATACTCGACCAAACAGAGTTTTATTCAGGATGTTATGGTAGAGCCTCTATCGTATTTTATGCCTATAATGCCAACGGAAATAAGGGAATTGCCTGCGGCCTTCAAAACCTTCAAAAGCTAGAAGATGGAGAGCCGTTAGGCGGCAAATCAAGACCTGAAGATGATTTTGGCCTATTTGAAGATGAGGACATTTTAGGGTAGTAATTATGAGAACTTTAGCAATAGATATTGAAACATTCAGTAGTGTGGACCTCACCAGGTGTGGGGTCTACAAATATACTGAATCACCAGACTTTGAAATACTGTTATTTAGCTATGCCTTTGATGATGAAGAGGTAACAGTAATTGATTTAGCCCAAGGTGAAAAAGTACCAGATGAAGTAATGATGGCTCTAACAGACTCAGCAATAATTAAAACAGCTTTTAATGCTAACTTTGAAAGAACATGTCTAGCAAAGTATTTTAATATACCTATGCCACCTAATCAGTGGCGTTGTAGTGCAGTTCATGCACTAACATTAGGCCTTCCTGGAAGTCTTGAAGGAGTTGCTAAATGCCTAAATTTATCTCAGCAGAAAATGAAGGAAGGAAAGGCACTTATAAGATATTTTTCAGTTCCTTGTAAACCCACAAAAGCAAATGGAGAAAGAACTAGAAACTTTCCTAAGCATGACATAGAAAAGTGGCAGAACTTCAAAGATTACTGCAAACGGGATGTAGAAGTTGAAAGGGTTATACGTAAAAAGTTAGAAAGTTATCCCATGATAGAAAAGGAACTTAGGCTTTGGCAGCTGGACCAGAAAATTAACGATACTGGTGTTAGAGTAGATAAGGTGTTAGTGGATAATGCAATTAAATGTGATAGAGCTTATCAAGATAAACTCCTAAAGGAAGCCATTCATTTAACAGGACTTGAAAACCCTAACAGTCCAGCTCAGTTAAAAGAATGGCTTGAAAAGGAAGGGATAAAGATAGAAAGTCTTTCTAAAGAAAAGGTTGTAGAGCTACTAGAACAAACTAAAAATCCTAAGATTAAAAGAGTATTAGAGCTTAGACAGGATATGTCAAAGACTTCTGTTAAAAAGTATGAGGCTATGGACAGATCCATGTGTAGTGATGAAAGAATAAGAGGCCTCCTGCAGTTTTATGGAGCTAATAGGACTGGAAGATGGGCAGGTAGATTAGTACAAATTCACAACCTCCCGAGAAATAACATGAAGGATTTAAGTCTTGCCAGGCAGCTTCTTAAGGACGGAGATTATGGAACTTTAGAACTTCTATTTGATAGTGTACCTGATTTACTATCTCAACTCATTAGAACAGCTTTCATACCATCTGAAAATTCACGATTTATAGTTGCAGATTTTTCAGCAATTGAAGCGAGAGTTATTGCATGGCTTGCAGGGGAGAAGTGGAGAATGGATGTATTCAATTCCCATGGCAAGATTTATGAAGCGTCAGCTTCTCAGATGTTTAAAGTACCAATAGAAAGTATTACTAAAGGAAGTTCTTTAAGGCAGAAAGGGAAAATAGCAGAACTCGCCCTTGGATATGGTGGAAGTAAAGGAGCACTCATAGCTATGGGAGCTTTAAATATGGGACTGACAGAAGAAGAACTATCAGAGCTTGTTTCAGCTTGGAGAAAGTCCAATCCAAACATTGTAAAGTTGTGGTGGGATTTAGAGATGGCTGCGATAAAGTCAGTGAAGGAAAAATCAGTGGTAACTATGCAGTATGGACTTAAGTTTTATTACAAAAATGGAATGCTGTTTATAAGACTTCCTTCAGGAAGAAACCTTGCCTATGTTAGACCGAGGATTGAAATTGATGAAAGATTTAATAAAGAAATGCTTACTTATGAAGGTATAGAACAGGGAACTAAAAAGAGGAGAAGGCTTTCTACCTATGGAGGGAAGCTTGTGGAGAATATTACTCAAGCCATTGCAAGGGACTGTTTGGCTGAAGCTATGCTTGGGCTTGATGAAGCAGGATATAACATAGTATTTCACGTCCATGATGAAGTAGTTTTAGATGTTCCTAATGGCATTGGTTCATTAGAAGAAGTAAAAGAAATAATGGGCAGATTTATTGATTGGGCACCAGGATTACCTTTAAAGGCAGATGGATTTGAAACTGAATTTTATAAAAAAGATTAATGATTCAAGAAACTTATTAATTTTTGTTTGTTTGAGTGTCTAAGAACCTTTGAGCGTGTAGGACAAACTAATGAATATATATACAAAAACTATGCATAACCCTTGAAAAGAGAGGTGTTTTACTTATGAGAAAAAGACCGTTTATTTATGTTTGTTCTCCCTTAAGGGGAGATATTGAAGGTAATATTGGGAAAGCAATAAGGTACTGTAGATTTGTTTATACAAAAGGTAGCATTCCTTTAGCACCCCATGTTATTTTTACCACCTTTCTTGATAACAATATCCCTGAAGAAAGAAAAGTAGGTATTGAGATGGGACTAGATTTACTTTTGAAGTGTAATGAGCTTTGGGCCTTTGGTAAAAGAATATCCGAGGAAATGGCAGAAAAAATAAAGATGGCTGAAGCACTAGGACTTAAAATAAAAAGATTTAATGAAAGATGTGAGCCCTTGGAGGTGGTAGATGGTGAGTTTAAATCTTAAGGAAGCTAAGTCATTAAAGCATGATGGAATTATAACCATTGCCACAGGGAGAAGTAGAAAAGAACTAAATTGGAAGAATCGAGAGATGCTTTGGTCAGATTTAGTTAAAAGGCTGAGTAATACTATTAGAACTTCTGAAACCTATGAAGAATATAAAAAGCTTTCAAAGGCTAAACGGGGTGAAATAAAAGATGTAGGTGGCTTTGTTGGTGGAACTTTAAAGGGTGGTAGAAGAAAAGCAGATGCAGTAGTATGGAGACAGATTGTTACTCTTGATGCTGATTATGTTAAAGGGGATTTATGGGCTGGAGTAGAGACAATACTTGGTTATGGAGCAGTGATGTATTCTACCCACAGCCACAGCTCATTAAGCCCAAGATTAAGGCTAGTTATTCCTTTAAAAAGAGCAGTAACACCAGATGAATATCAGGCAGTAGCAAGACGTATTGCTGAAGATTTAGGGATAGATTTCTTTGACGATACAACGTATGAGCCCCACAGGCTAATGTACTGGCCTTCCACTTCATCTGATGGACAATTTGTTTTTAAAGTATTAGACGAAGAATGGATAGATCCTGATGAAGTTTTAAAAAGATATCCTGACTGGCGAGATTCATCTTATTGGCCTGAATCTTCAAGAACAAAGCTTCAGAGAAAAAGACAGGCAGAGAAGCAGGGAAATCCTCTTGAAAAGAATGGTCTTGTAGGTGCCTTTTGCAGAACATATTCAGTATACGAAGCAATAGAAAAGTTTTTAAGTGATATATACTCACCATGTAATGACCCTAACAGATATACTTACATACCTGGTACATCCTCGGGAGGACTTGTGGTATATGAAAACGGACTTTTTGCTTACTCTCACCACGGCAGTGACCCTATAAGTGGTAAGCTTTGTAATGCTTTTGATCTTGTTAGGCTTCATAAGTTCGGTGATTTAGATGAAAATGCAAAGGAAGGAACACCTGTAGTAAGACTTCCTTCATATAAGGCTATGCAGGAGATGATAGTAAAAGATGTACAGGTAAAAAAACAGATAGCCAGTGAAAGAATTATGCAGGCTGGTGAAGATTTTCAAAATGAAGAAGAATGGCAGACAGGCCTCGAGATTAATAACAAAGGTGAACTAAAAAACACTCTTACAAACATGATACTGATACTAAGACATGATCCTGCATTAAATGGAATTTTTTATAACGAGTTTACAGGAGGTATTGATGTTAAAGGGCAGGTGCCGTGGAAACGTCTAAAAGCTGGTTGGAATAAAACAGATGAAGCTTCTCTTGCAGGATATATCGATGAAAAATATAAACTTTATTCTCCTGGAAGACTTAAAGAAGCAGCACTTAAGGTGACAGTTGAAAGGTCTAGGCATCCAGTTAAAGATTATCTTTATAGTTTACCTAAGTGGGATGGTGTAAAAAGAGTAGACGAGCTTTTGATTAAATATCTAGGAGCAGAGGATAACGAATATACAAGATTAGTTATGAGAAAAACCTTAGTAGCGGCAGTAGCAAGGGTGATGAAACCAGGGATTAAATTTGATACAGTTCTTGTATTAAATGGTCCTCAGGGAGTAGGGAAAAGTACTCTTTTTGCTAAGCTGGGAGGAAAATTTTTCAGTGATTCATTAGCAATCTCAGATATGAGGGATAAGACAGCTGCAGAAAAGCTTCAGGGCTACTGGATTATAGAGGTAGGAGAGCTTGCTGGTATTCGTAAAGTAGATGAAGAAACTTTAAAATCATTTTTATCAAGGCAGGATGATAAGTATAGAGCTAGTTATGGGTATACTGTAGAGGATCATCCAAGGCAGTGCATCATTGTAGGAACTACCAATCAAGAAGCTGGATTTTTAAGGGATATAACCGGAGGTCGTCGCTTTTGGCCTGTTAAGACTCCGGGCAGTAAGGGAGAGAAGCCTTGGGATATAAAGGCTGAAGAAGTAAAACAGATATGGGCTGAAGCTTTTGACTTATACAATAAAGGTGAGTCTTTGATTCTACCCGATAGTCTTATTAAAGAAGCAGAAAAGGCTCAGATTGATGCCCTTGAAAGTGATGAAAGAGAAGGGTTAGTTAGAGAATATTTAGAAAAACTTCTTCCTTCTAACTGGGATGATATGGACATTTATGAAAGAAGAAGTTTTATAAGAGGAGATGAATTTAGCAAAGAAACAGTAGGTACTGTAAGAAGAGATAAGGTATGTGCTATGGAAGTTTGGTGTGAACTTTTTGAAAAAGAGCCGAGCAGCATGAGAAAAATAGATTCCTATGAGATAAATGCAATCCTTCGAAAGATTGAAGGTTGGGAGAAATATACAGGGACTAAAAATGGAATGATGACAATACCTATTTATGGGAAACAAAGAGTTTATATAAGGAAATAGAAGGAACAAGAGAACAAGAATTAAATCTTGTTCCGGCATCTTGTTCCACTCTCACATATTGATTATTACTATATTTATTAAGTATATGGAACAAGAGAACAAGATTACTATATATAAATAAATAAAATAAAGAATATATAGATATAATTATACTCTATAAATTCTATAATTAAGAATACTCTATAAGAAAATCTTGTTTCTTGTTCCGTTAAAAGTTTTTAAAATATCATCAAACTAGCTTAATACAAGGGATTGAAGGACTTTTATTTAAAAGAACAAGGTTAAAATCTTGTTCCAAAATAGGTGATAGAAATGAGAGAGAAAGAAATAGAATCCAGATTAAAGCGGGAAGTAGAAAGAAAAGGTGGACTAGCTCTTAAATTTACCTCGCCAGGAATAGCAGGAGTGCCAGATAGATTAGTTCTTTTTCCTGGAGGTAGGACCTTTTTTGTAGAAATAAAATCTCCAGGTAAAAAACTAAGGCCACTTCAAGTAAAAAGAAAAAAACAGCTTGAAGCATTAGGATTTAAAGTTTATGTTATAGATTCATTAGAAGCAGTAGAAGAATTTATCCAGGAGGTGGTTAAGTGAAATACATACCTTATCCATACCAGGAATATGCAACAAAGTGGATTATAGATAAAGAAAAAGCAGGCCTTTTGATGGAGATGGGTCTCGGGAAAACGGTATGTACTCTAACTGCCATTAATGAACTTTTATACGATTACTTTGATGTTGTAAGAGTATTGGTTATTGCACCTCTTCGAGTGGCCCAGAGTACATGGGACGAAGAAGCGGCTAAATGGGACCATCTTAAACACTTAAAAATATCAAAGGTGCTAGGGACAGAAAAAGAAAGGATTGATGCTCTTAACACAAAAGCTGATATCTATATTATCAATCGAGAGAACGTAAAGTGGTTAGTGGATTTATATAAAACAAATTGGCCCTTTGATATGGTTGTTATAGATGAGCTTTCTAGTTTTAAATCCCATAAAGCTAAAAGGTTTAAAGCATTAAGAAAAGTAAGGCCACTTATAAAAAGAATTGTAGGCCTAACTGGTACTCCTGCACCAAATGGGCTAATTGATTTGTGGCCTCAGATATATCTTTTAGATGGTGGAGAAAGACTTGGAAAAACCATAACAGGATTTAGAGAGAAATACTTTCTGCCAGATAAAAGAAATAGAGAAATTATATTTTCCTACAAACCCAAAGATGGTGCTAAGGAAGCAATATATAAAAAACTATCGGATATATGTGTCAGTATGAAAGCTAAAGATTACTTAGACCTTCCAGAAAGACTTGATAATATCATAACTGTTCATCTGGATGATAAAGCAAAAGGACAATATAGGAAGTTAGAAAAAGATCTACTTCTACCTCTAAAAGATGCTGATATAGTAGCAAATACTGCTGCAGTTCTTACAAATAAACTTCTTCAACTATCAAACGGAGCTGTTTATGATGAAAACAAAGATGTAAAAGAAATTCATGATGCAAAACTTAAAGCACTTGAGGATGTAATAGAAGCAGCTAGCGGAAAACCGGTACTTGTATTTTATTCCTATAAGCATGACCTTAAGAGAATCAAAGATCATTTAAAAAATAAGATATTGAGAGAACTCAAATCAGCTAAAGATATTGAGGACTGGAATAAAGGAAATATAGAAGTGCTTTTAGCCCATCCAGCTTCAGCGGGACATGGATTAAACCTTCAAACTGGAGGTAATATTATCGTTTGGTTTGGATTAACCTTTAGCCTTGAGCTGTACAGCCAAGCTAATGCAAGGCTTCATAGGCAAGGTCAAAAAGAAACAGTAATTATTCATCATTTAATAGCCAATGACACCATAGACGAAGATGTGATGAAAGTACTTAAAGATAAAGAAGCTACGCAAGAAGCACTTCTTAAGGCTGTAAAGGCAAGAATAAATAGAGTTGTTTAGGAGGAAATAGCAATGAATGAGAAAGATTGTTTTGCTTATAAAAACAAAAAATGCAGCATTTTAAAATCTAAAAAATGCGAAGGTACTCAGTGTGGATTTTATAAAACCCATAAGCAATATCAGTTAGGACAAAAAAAGGCACTAGAGAGAATTCTTTCTTTAGGTGAGGAAAAAATGAAATATATTGATGAGACCTATTACGGCGGGAAGATGGGAGTGATGCAGCCATGAAAGCTAAAGAATATTTATCACAGGTCTATAAAATCAATCAAAGAATAGACAGCAAGCTTGAACAGTTAGAAGTACTAAAGAGTTTAGCTATGAAGGTGAATACCTGTTATACCCATACGAAAGTTTCTGGTGGAAACAATGAAAAGAGCCGCATGGAAAATACCATTGTAAAAATTATTGATTTAAGCCACGAAATAAATGATGAGATAGATAGGTTTATAGATCTTAAAGTAGAGATTATGGAAACTATTCATAAAGTAGAAGATGTAAATTGCCAACTGTTACTGGAAAAAAGGTATATTAACGGAAAGTCGTGGGATGAAATCTCAAAGGAGTTGAATTACAGTATAAGAGGAGTATTTAAAATTCACAGTAAAGCTCTAAAAGAAATTGATAAAATTTTAAAAGAGTGCAGTAAAGTGCAGTGAAGTGCAGTTGAGAATTTGCTATAATATAAAGTGAAAAGATATAAAAAATACTTAAGATATGGCCCTAGGAGACTAAGGGCTTTTATTTTTTAGGAGTTGAAAAGAAATGAAAAAGATTTGTAAATATAAAAATTGCCGAAATGAAGCTACCACAGACAGCAATTACTGTAAATATCATTTGAGAATGGTTGAAATAGAAAATAAAGGGCCACAATGGTTAAATGAATTGATTGAAAAAATGGCAAAGGAAAGATGTGTAGATAGGAGATACTAAAAATGAGAAAATGCAAAAAATGTTTATGGGGAACATGGCTTACACGAAATAAAGTGTATTGCATGTTCCCTGTTTGTTTTAAAGAAAAATTGAAAAAGGAGAAAAGCTATGCCCAGAAAACCAAAACGCATGTGCAGCTACCCCGGCTGCCCAGAACTAACCGAAGGAAGGTACTGCGAAAAACATCAGAAGGAAGAAACAAAAAAATACAACAGAAGTAGAAAATATAAAAAACTCTATAATAGCAGTAGATGGCAAAGATTAAGAAAAAAGGTATTAACAAAGCATCCTCTCTGTGTAGAGTGTGAAAAAGCTGGAAGGCTTACTACAGCAACAGTTGTTGACCATATCATACCCCACCGAGGTGATGAAGATTTGTTTTGGGATGAAGATAACCTTCAATCCTTATGTAAGTCATGTCACGATAAGAAAACAGCCAGAGAAGATGGTCGGTGGGGAAGAAAAAATAAAGTGTATAAATATTAAAATAGCTATTTACTTTTAGTAGGGTTGTAATTATTAAGAATCTCAATATTGAATCCAAATTCTTCAGCTAATTCCTTACTGATTTCTTTTTCTACTTCGTAAATGATATATTTTATTAGATTACCTTTTGTCTCATAGTCAATTTGTCTTGCATTGGTAGCTATTCTAAAATCAATGAAAGACCATAGATGAGATCTACCATATTTAGGAGAAACTTTTATATACATAAAATCACCTCAAGATAATTTTACCATTAAAAACAAATATATGTAAATCAATTAGTGTATGAAACCAATGATATATTTAATCTTAGGATTATAGGGGCAGGGGGTATACAATCCTAACAACCCTCAAACCCAGGAACGGGGCGGCCCTCACACGCTAAAATTCGCAAAATTCAAGGGTGGGGGTATAAGACTAGTGAGAAAGCTGAATTCCTTGAAAATACAAGGGTTTTTAAAACCAAACAGTAGGAAAAGAACAGTTAAAAAGTATTGATTTTTGAAAGTTTCTCAAGCACGAAGGAGAGTGAGAAAATTGGATATACAAAAAGTATCAGTAGATAAATTAAATCCTGCTAAATACAATCCAAGAAAAGATTTAAAACCTGGCGACCCTGAATATGAAAAGCTCAAAAGGTCCATTGAAACCTTCGGTTATGTAGAACCAGTTATTTGGAACAAAAGAACAGGACATATTGTAGGAGGTCATCAGAGATTCAAGATATTAAAAGAGCAGGGAGTAAAAGAAATAGAATGTGTCATTGTTGATATGGATGAAAAAGAAGAAAAAGCTCTAAATGTAGCTCTTAATAAGATTAATGGTGAGTGGGATATACCAAAACTTGCTGATTTAATTGGTGAGCTAGATGAAGTTATGTTTGACATATCCATTACAGGTTTTGATGCAGCAGAGATTGAGGATTTATTTTCGAAGGTACATGACAAAGATATCAAAGATGATGAATTTGATGAAGTAAAAGCACTAGAAGATATTGAGGAGCCGATAACAAAACAAGGAGATATATGGTTTTTAGGAAAACATAAACTTATTTGCGGCGATAGTACAAAACAAGAAACAATTGAAAAGCTTATGGTTGGGAAGAAAGCCAACCTGTGTGTAACAGATCCACCATACAATGTAAATTATTCAGCAGGCAAGGAGAATGAAAGAAAAATAAAGAATGACAATATGGAAGATAAAAAGTTTTATGAGTTTTTATTAGCAGCTTTTAAAAATATATTTACTGTACTTGATGATGGTGCTGGTATTTATGTATTCCATGCTGATACAGAGGGGCTAAACTTTAGAAAAGCTTTCAAGGATGCAGGATTTCATCTTGCAAATGTGTGTATATGGGTTAAAAATTCTTTAGTTCTTGGTAGAAGTGATTATCAATGGCAGCATGAACCTATTCTCTATGGTTGGAAGCCGACAGGAAGGCACCGCTGGTATTCTGATAGAAAGCAAACGACCATTTGGAATTTTGACAGGCCTAAAAAAAGTCCAGACCATCCTACTATGAAGCCAGTACCTCTTGTGGCGTATCCTATTCAGAACAGCACAATGACAAACTGTATTGTACTTGAACCTTTTGCGGGAAGTGGGTCAACTCTTATAGCCTGCCAGCAGACGGGAAGAATATGCTACGCAGTAGAATTGGATGAAAAATACTGTGATGTAATTGTTAAAAGATATATTGAAACAGCTGGAGAAGATGAAATTTATCTAGTTAGAGATGGAGAGAAAATACACTATAAAAATATCGCATAATCTCTTGACTTATCTGTGTTTTAGAGTGATTAATGTAATAACAAAAAAACACAGAAAGGGGATTTGAAAGATGAGAACTGAAAGAGAATTTCAAAACTGGCTTATGGAGGTTATTTACGAAGGAAACGAAGCTTTATTTGAAGGTGAAGAAATAGAAATTACTACATTTGAAGAAGAAGGACTTTTAACTAATAACAAAGGTTTAGTAATAAAGCTTGAAGATGGGACTGAGTTCCAATTGACTTTAATAAAGAGTAGATAAAAAGGAGAGAACCCGCAAAATTAGCGGTTTTTTTTCAATATAGATTAACTAAACAATCGCTAATTTCCTTGACTTTTCCTGTGTTTAGAGTGATATATGTTATAACTAAAAACACAGGAGGGGTTTATAATGAGTAGAAAGGAAATTGTAAAGGCATTAGAAACACACTTTGGAGTGAAAGCAAATTACTTAGGAGCACCAACCTTTGCATACCAAGTGGAAACAGAAGATGAAACTTACATCATTAACAGAGAAGGAAAGATCATAAAAGCATCAGGAGAAGAAATAAAACTTGATGAACTTTTTAAACAAGCTGAAGATGAAAATGGAACAGTAGAGAGCGCTGAAGCAAAGGGCAGTGAAGAACTTGATACAGAAACATACTTTGAAGTAACTCTTCCAATGGAAGGCCACAGCGGTAGAACCTTAAGGAATCTAGTTAACATGATTTACAGCAAGCAGAACCTTATTAAAAAATCATTTGAGATTGAAGAAGATTTAGTAGGAGAGGATTTTGCCATTGGTATTAATGAAATCAAAATTGAAACCTTGGAAGATTTTAAAACTGCCCTTGAAGATATAGGCGAAAGAAGCTGCCAGGGAATTGAATTTGATTTTTATGCTAAAACGATAACCTTTAAATTTTTACAAGGGGAAGAAAATCCTGAAAAGAAAGAAGTTTTTAAGCAGTTTGTATCCATTTTAAATGAAAACGCTAAAAAATTAAAATATGCTTCAGTAAAAGTTAAACCTACAGATAACGAAAAATACACTTTAAGAACATGGCTTTTAAGACTAGGGATGATTGGGGATGAATATAAGTTTGCAAGAAAAGAACTACTTAAGAACCTATCAGGCAATGGAGCTTTTAGAGATGCAAATAAACGAAAATTAGAAAAATCCCAAGAAGAAGGTGTCTATAATGAATAAGTGGCTTATAAGAACAACTCTTGAAGGTCTTATTTTTACTGCAAAGGAAAAGCAGTGTGTACTTGGTAAGGATGCTAAAGAAGATATAAAGAAAATTAAAGATATTTATGAAGAATTGGTTAGATTTTGGGATTTAGATGAAAGATTAATAGATGAATTTGAAATAGAGATAGGGGCTGATTAACATCAGTCCTTTTTTAGTATTGAGTCGGAGGTGAAAAGCAATGGCGACACGAGGAAGGAAACCAAAACCAACTGCTTTAAAGGTTCTAGAAGGGAATCCAGGCAAAAGACCTCTTAATAAAAATGAACCAAAACCAGAGAAAAAGGCTCCTAGATGTCCGTCATGGCTTGAGCCTGAAGCAAAAAAAGAATGGAAAAGGATGGCTAAAACCCTAGAAACCATAGGAATACTAACCCAAGTAGATGCAGCTGCATTTGCAGGTTATTGCCAAGCCTATGCCAGGTGGAAGGAAGCAGAAGAATTTCTATCAAAACATGGTACTATTTTTAAGACACCATCTGGATATATTCAGCAGGTACCACAAGTATCTATAGCCCAAACATACCTTAAAATCATGAAGGATTTCTGCTCTGAATTTGGACTTACTCCATCTGCTCGTTCAAGAATAAGAGTAGATGGGGATACATCTACAAACGATGACCCTATGGAAGAACTATTGAGGGTGAAATAATGTTTGATGAGAAAAAAGCACAGCGTGTAGTTAAATTTATAAACAACCTAAAGCATACAAAGGGTATATGGCATGGAGTCCCATTTGATCTTCTACCTTGGCAGGAAAAAATCATTAGAGATATATTCGGTACTGTAAAAGAAGATGGATATAGACAATACAATACGGCATATATTGAAATTCCAAAGAAAAATGGAAAGAGTGAACTTGCAGCGGCTGTAGCCCTTTACCTTACCTGTGCAGATGGAGAGTGGGGAGCTGAAGTTTATGGCTGTGCAGCAGATAGGCAGCAGGCATCTATTGTATTTGATGTAGCAGTAGAGATGGTTGAACAGTGTCCAGCACTTAAAAAAAGAATAAAACCTGTAATTTCACAAAAGCGATTGGTGTATATGCCGACTGGGAGTTTTTATCAGGTCCTATCGGCAGAAGCATATACGAAACATGGTTTGAATGTTCATGGAGTAATATTCGATGAACTTCATGCCCAGCCTAACAGACAACTTTATGATGTTATGACAAAAGGAAGTGGTGATGCAAGAAAGCAGCCTCTTTTCTTTTTAATAACAACAGCAGGGAATGATAGAAACTCTATTTGCTGGGAAGTACATCAGAAGGCAGAGGATATATTAAGAGGGAAAAAGATAGATCCTACGTTTTACCCTGTGATTTATGGAATAGATGATAATGATGACTGGACTGATGAGAAGAACTGGTATAAGGCTAACCCATCATTAGGTCATACCATTGATATAGAAAAAGTAAGAGCTGCCTTTTTAAGTGCAAAAGAAAATCCTGCAGAAGAAAATATTTTTAGGCAGCTAAGACTCAACCAGTGGGTGAAACAATCAGTCAGATGGATGCCTATGGATGTATGGGATAAGTGTTCTTTTCCTGTCCACCCTGAAAAGCTAAAAGGGAGGATATGCTATGGAGGACTTGACCTTTCAAGTAGTATTGATATAACAGCTTTTGTGCTAGTTTTTCCACCAATATCAGGAGATGATAAATACTATGTACTGCCTTATTTTTGGATACCAGAAGATAATTTAAAGCTTAGAGTAAGAAGAGATCATGTTCCTTATGATATATGGGAGCAGCAAGGATTTCTAAAAACAACAGAAGGAAATGTAATACACTATGGATTTATTGAAAAAATTATAGAAGAACTTGGAACTAAGTATAACATTAAGGAAATCGCCTTTGACCGCTGGGGAGCAGTACAGATGGTACAAAACCTTGAAGGACTTGGATTTACAGTAGTTCCTTTTGGGCAAGGTTATAAAGATATGTCACCACCAACTAAGGAACTTATGAAACTTACCTTAGAAAAGAAAATAGCCCATGGTGGTCATCCTGTACTAAGTTGGATGATGGATAATATTCATGTAAGAACAGACCCAGCAGGAAATATAAAGCCGGATAAACAAAAAAGCACCGAGAAAATAGACGGTGCTGTGGCAATGATTATGGCACTTGATAGGGCGATAAGGAATGAGAATAAAGAGTCTGTGTATGATGAGAGGGGGATTTTAGTGTTGTAATATTTTGTTAAATTATGTTATAATGTATGCATGTCCAAATATATCATTGGATAGTAAATCATGACAATGGGCCAAGGGGGGCAATTATGGCAGCTATTGGAATAAGGGTTACACCTAATGAGATATTTTACTCTATTGTTGATGAAGAAGGAGATGGATATTCGATTATTAGCATTTCAAGTATTAAAATACCAAAGGCATTAGATAATCCATGTAGACTGAGTTATGTAAGAAATATACTTAGTACAATCATTAAACAATACAAAATTAATAAAGCAGGAATAAAGTTGATTGAAGGGAATGCTAGAACTAAAGTCAATTCTAGTACTTCTTTTAGACTTAACTTAGAGGGAGTAATTTTAGAACTCTTTGCAAATAGTTCAATAGAAAAATATTTATTAGGCGTTGCTCCAAATATTTCAGCAATTTTAAAATTAAAATCTAAACCAGTTAAGGAGATGGCAGAAGATTTAGGAATAGATGATTCTGATAAAACAGATGAAGGACGAAAGTTAAAAGATGAAAATAAAGAATCTTTAGTTGTTGCAGTAGCAGCATTAAATCAGAGGTGATACGTGTGAAGTTCAGACGAACGAATCTTGATTTTCAAAAAATAAGACCTATAGGAAATAATGAGGGTAAAAACTCAAAAGTATTTTTAGCTAAAGATGTACAACTTAATACTGAACTTGTTATTAAAGAAATTGAAAAGGCTAAATTTTCAGATATGGACAAATACTTTTTAGAGGCTGAAATACTTTATGATTGTAAACATCCTAATATAATGGAAATACAATATGCTTCACAAGATGATAAAAATATTTATTTATCAATGCCTTATCATAAAAAAGGATCTTTAAATGCTTTGATTGAGAAGAAGTATTTAACTGTACGTGAAATAATAAAGTATTCATTAGATTTATTAAACGGTGTTGCATATATTCATTCAAAAGGATTAGTTCATTTAGATATTAAACCGACTAATGTGCTGTTAGATCAATCTAATAAGGCAATATTAACTGATTTTGGACTATCAAGATATTTAGATGTAAATGGAGTAGCAAACCAGCCATATAATTATAAACTACATATAGACCCAGAATATTTTTTACATTCTGGTAGAACAGTATTATCTGATATCTATCAAATCGGCTTAACATTATATAGACTATGTAATGGAAATGATGTTTTAAAACAACAATTAGAAGATTTAAAAGTTGATTCTAATGACAAACTAAAAGAAGTAATATTAAGTGGTAAATATCCAGATAGAGATTATTTTTTACCACATATACCTATAAAACTAAGAAAAATAATTAAAAAATCCTTGGATATTGATACAAATAAGAGATATAATAATGTTATACAAATGATGAATGATTTAAGTGAAATAGATGAAAATCTTGATTGGAATTTTACCGGAAATCCAAAAGAATTGTACTATTTATATAAAAATGGCAATAAGATATCTATAAGTATAGAGAACATAAATAATAAATTTGGCATAATATGTACTAGGACTAACTTGGAATCAGGAAAAACTATTAAAATGAATAGATATTGTAGTAAAGGGTATAATTCAATTAAGTTAGCATATAAACAAATTGAGAAAATTATTAAGGAAAATAATTAATTAAAGAAAAGGGAATGGTTGGATTATGAAAAAGATAGTAAAAAAACAAAATAGATTAAGTAGAGAAATTTTAGCTAACCCGTTCCCAAATGAAACACTACGAGAGCGTTTAGTGAATTCAAAAGTAATAGACTATAAAGATAACTGTATTTTAGAGGATTTTGGTAATGGTTATATGAGAATTTCACCAAAAGATGAAAAAAAGTTATTAAGATTATAATTAGCATCTGTTAATTACAGGTGCTTTTTTTATATCCAAAACAAGGAGGTGAATCCTTGAAAATACCCTTCATAACAAAACTATTTGAAAAACGTAACGCCAGTCTTGATGATCGCATCAAGGCTTTTTTAATGGCTGAAGATATAGGAACAAACTCTAATGCAGGAAAAAAAGTATCTGAATATAATGCCATGACTTCAACAGCTGTTTATGCCTGCGTTAGAGTAATTGCTGAAACAGTTGCTAGTTTACCTCTACCTCTTTACATTAGAAAAACTAAAGGAAAAGAAAAAGCTATAAAACATCCTTTATATTCAATTCTTCACGATTTACCCAATGAAGAAATGACCAGTTTTTCCTTTAGAGAAACAATGATGGTCCATCTTTTACTTTGGGGGAATGCTTATGCTGAAATAGTACGAGATGGAGCAGGTAATATTGTGGAGCTTTATCCACTTCAGCCTGATAAGATGGTGGTAGAAAGAGATAAGGAAACTAAGAAAATTAAGTATAAATATTTTATTGACGGTAGACAGATAATTTACCCAAAAGAGAAAATCTTTCATATACCTGGACTTTCTTTTAATGGGATTACTGGGATATCTCCTATAGCAGCTGCAAGAGAGGCAGTTGGTTTATCCCTTGCAGTTGAGGAATTTGGAGCTAGATTCTTTGGAAATGGAGCAAGACCGGGAGGAATACTTGAACATCCAGGGGTTTTAAAAGACCCTGAAAAACTTCGTAAACAGTGGGAAGAGGTGTATAGAGGGGTAGGAAACTGTCACAAAGTAGCTGTACTAGAAGAAGGAATGAAATATCATGAAATCGGTATACCACCGGAAGACGCCCAGTTTTTACAGACAAGAAAATTTCAGATAAACGAAATTTGTCGAATATACAGAGTTCCTCCTCACCTTATTGGAGATTTAGAACATGCAACTTTTTCAAATATTGAGAATCAGTCTATCGAATTTGCAGTTCATACCATAAGACCTTGGCTTGTAAGATGGGAACAGGCCATTCATAAATGCTTACTTACTCCTAGTGAGAGGAAAAAATACTTTGCAAAGTTCACAATAGATGGCCTGCTTCGAGGGGATTTTAAAACAAGGATGGAAGGCTACGCTATAGGCAGGCAAAATGGCTGGTATAGTGCCAATGACATAAGGGAATTGGAGGATATGAACCCCATTGGTGAAGAAAAAGGTGGAGATTTGTACCTTATCAATGGAAATATGCTACCACTTAACATGGCAGGTGCCTTTGCTAAATCAAAAACTGAGGTAAATAATCAATTTAAGGAAGGCGGTGATATTAATGAAACTAGAGAGACGGACGGTAAACTTGACTGAATTGAGGGTACAAAATAAGCCTAATGGAGCAGATGGTGATAAAATAGTTAGAACTATTGAAGGGCATGCAGCAGTATTTAATCAGTGGAGTGAAACATTAGGTGGATTTTTCCCATATAAAGAAAGGGTACTTCCCGGAGCTTTTAAAGATTCAATAGAAAAGGATGATATAAGAGCACTTTTTAACCACAATCCCGACTATGTTCTTGGTAGAAATAAATCGGGAACTTTACATCTTGAAGAAGATGAAAAAGGGTTAAAGGTTATAATTTATCCACCAGATACCCAGTGGGCAAGGGATTTGATGGTATCGATAGAAAGGGGAGATATATCCCAAATGTCCTTTGGTTTCATTGTAGAATCGGACCGATGGGGACTTGAAGATGGGGTAGATGTAAGAGAACTTCAGAAAGTTAAGCTTTTTGATGTATCACCAGTAACTTATCCTGCTTATTCTCAAACAGATGTAGGAGTTAGAAGTATGGATGAGATTTTTAAGAAGCACCGGGAAGATGAAAGACAGAAAAAAGCTAAACATGCTAAGCAGAAGTTAGATTTATATAAAAGAAAAATTAAATTATTAAGTAAGTATTAAGGCACTTTCTTAAGGAAATGCAGAAGGTGCTATTTTTATACCCAAAAAACAAAGAAATGGAGTGATTTATTTGAAAAATATAGCTGAAATGAAGCAAAAAAGAGCAGAGCTCATTAGACAGGCAAGGAGTATTCTCGATACAGTAGAAAAGGAAAACAGAACATTAACAGATGAAGAAGAACATAAGCTTAAGGATTTAAATGCAGAAATTGATAGAAGGCAAACAGAAATTGAGTTTGAAGAAAGACAGCAAAGGTTAGAAGCAGAGCTTAGGACAAGGGATTCTGAACCTGTTCGCTCTGAACCTCAAAATTCAAATTTATCAGGAAATGAAGGTATATTTAGAAGCTTTGGTGAGCAGATGATGGCAGTTTACAGGGCTGCATGCCCTAATGCAAAAGTTGATCCAAGGCTCACAACTAGAGCTGCTTCAGGACTTTCAGAAAGCTTGCCAAGTGATGGCGGCTTTTTAGTCCAGCAGGATTTTGTTGGAGAGCTTCTAAAAAGAGCATATAATACTGGAGTTATTGCTTCAAAATGTAGAAAAATACCGCTTAGTACAAACTCTAATGGCCTTAAAATCAACGCTATTGATGAAACATCAAGGGCTAATGGATCAAGATGGGGAGGTATACAAACTTACTGGGAGAATGAAGCAGACCAGCTTATAGGTTCTAGACCTAAATTTAGAGTAATGGATTTAAGTCTTAAAAAGCTTACGGGCCTTTGCTATGTAACAGATGAGCTTTTAACTGATGCAGCAGCTCTTGAATCTGTACTTATGCAGGGATTTGCTGAAGAGTTTGGCTTTAAAATTGACGATGCCATAATTAATGGAAATGGTGCAGGACAGCCTCTAGGTATTTTAAATTCTGGTGCTCTTGTAAAAGTAGCAAAAGAAACTGGTCAAGCTGCAAAAACTATCACTGTTGAAAACATTGTAAAGATGTGGTCTAGAATGTGGGGGAGAAGCAGACAAAATGCCGTATGGCTTATAAATCAAGATGTAGAACCTATGCTTTATACAATGTCACTAAAAATTGGAGATGGTGGTGTGCCAGTTTATATGCCAGCTAATGGTCTTGCAGACAAGCCTTACAGTACACTATTTGGAAGACCTGTTATACCTATAGAGCAGTGCAGCAGTTTAGGAAGCTTAGGAGATATTATACTTGCTGATTTTAGTCAGTACCTTCTAATAGATAAAGGCGGCATTAATGCAGCTTCATCTATACATGTAAGATTCCTTTATGATGAGAGTGTATTTAGATTTATCTACAGAGTAGATGGTCAGCCTATTTGGAATAAGACTCTTTTACCATATAAAGGAAGCAGTAGTTTATCACCTTTTGTAGCCTTAGCAGATAGAAAATAAACAGTAGAAATTTAAAATAGATGAATAGACAGGGATGGCTTTAATGCTATCCCTTTAATTATGAAATGGAGGAGATACGATGAAAAATACTTTTCATATAATATCGGTATTACCACCTAAAGCAGATGCTTTTGCTGGAACAGTAACTACAAATGCAGTTGACCTTTCAAACTATAACCATGCAGCCTTTATAATCACCACAGGAATTGGTGATACAGGAACATCAACAATAACAGTGGAAGCCTTAAGTGATGAAGTGGGAACAGAAGCTATACCTATTGAATTTAGATATAAAGAAGCACTATCAGGAGATAATTTTTCAGATTACATTCTAGCAGATACTTCAGGTTTTACTACCACTGTTGGGGAAAATAAAACTTATATTATTGAAGTTGATGATAGAAGTCTAGCAAAATTAGAATATAAATTTGTAAGAATAAAGGCTGTTGAAGTAGTAGATGCACCAGTAGAAGGAAGTATAGTTGCAATTTTGACTGGTGCAAGGTACAGTGATTAGTTATGGATGTAAAAATAATAGAAGAAATAGGGCCAGATATTGTAACTCTTGAAGAAGTAAAAGGGCATCTTCGATTAGAGCATAGTGATGAAGATGCTTATATTACTTCTCTCATAAAAGTAGCAACTGAATACTGTGAGAATTTTACCGGCAGATTCATAAAGCAAAAAACTGTAGAGATTATACTAGATAATTTTCCTAATAAAGTTTTAAAATTGCCTATTACATCTGTAATTGATATCAATAGTATTTACTATACTAATTCAAAGGGTGAAGAAGTCCATATAGAACCCTCAAATTATGTGAAAGTACTAGGAACAGAGCCACCAATTGTAGTTCATAAAGATATATGGCCAAAGGATGTAATAAATATTCCGGGGAAAGTAAGGGTAGAAGTTAAAGTAGGTTATGAAACAGTACCTCAGAGTATTAAGCAGGCGATACTTCTTCTTTGTAGTCATTTTAATGAAAATAGAGAGGCAGTAAATAAGAAAGGGGAGTTTAAAGAGCTTCCTTTTTCTATTTCTGCCCTTCTTTACCCATACAAGGTTTTTAGGTGGTGATGTTATGAATATAGGTGAATTTAAACACAGAATAACCCTTCAGATACTAACCACATCAATTAACGATAATGGTTTCGAAGTAAAAACTTGGGAGCCTTTTAAGACTGTATGGGCAAAAGTAGAGAATCTTCATGGAAGAGAATACTTTACTGCTGCACAGGTAAAGGCAGAAAAAACAGTAAAGTTTACTATAAGGTATCTTGAAGGGTTAGATGAAACTATGAGAATTTCTTTTAAAGGAAAATTCTACAACATCACTGCTATTGACAACATAAAATATCAAAACAGATTTATAGAAATCAAAGCCTTAGAAATAGAAGGTGATACAGATAGCTAGAATGACACTTGAAGGTATGCAGGAACTAATCGATAAAGTAAACAAACTAGGGAAGCAGGGAGAAAGTATAAAGAAGAAAGCTCTTGATAAGGCTTCAGCCTTAGTAAAAGATACAATGGAGAAAAAGGCACCCAGATCAAAGCTTAACAAAAAGCATATGGCTGATAACATAAATACTTCTGATATTCTGAAGAAAAATGGTGTTGATTATATTGAAATAGGTCCGAGTAAAGGGGATAACTCTGAATTTTTTTATTCAAAGTTCTCTGAATTCGGTACGAGTAAGCAACCGGCACAACATTGGGCAGAAAAATCTGTACTTGAAAATAAAAAGAAAATAAACGACATTATTGCAGAAGAACTTATGAGGGGGCTTGAGGAGATTGATAAATAAAATAATTATTGATGCTTTAAAACCCTTAAGTATCCCTGTCTCTTTTCAAAGATATACTGGAAAAGCAAAAACGTATATAACATTTCATGAGTATTTTACAAGTGGAGAAGAGTATGAAGATGATTTTGAATTCTATACAGGCCACTATATTCAAGTCGATGTATGGTCAAAAGAGGATTATACAGATATTGTTAAGGAAGTTAAAGGTAAACTACAGAATATAGGATTTAAACGGCTTAATGAAGCTGATTTATATGAACCAGATACGGGGATATATCATAAAGCACTAAGATTTTTTTATTTAGAAGAGAAGGAGGAAGGTTAATGGCAAGACAAATAGGACTTAAAGATATTCATATAGCAGTACTTACCCAGGATGATAATACAGGAGTGACTTATGATACACCGATTAAACTTGAAAGGGCCATAAGTGCAAGGTTATCTCCTAAGGTTAGTTCAGAGAATATTTATTCTGATGATACTGTAGAAGATGTCATTACTGCTTTTGAAGGCGTAGATGTAGAAATAGAAATAAATCAGCTTTCTCTTGAAAGTAGGGCAAAGCTACAAGGTGCAAAGGTAGTAAAGGGAGTACTTATAGAAAGCAAGGAAGATATCCCTCCAACATTAGCACTTGGCTTTAAATCAAAGAAAAATAATGGAAAATACCGATATGTGTGGCTTCTTAAGGGTAAGTTTGAACTGGCGTCAGATGAATATGATACTGAAGGTGAAAAGCCGCAGCCAAAGAGTGCAAAGATTAAAGGAACTTTCTTTGCAAGGGACTATGATGGAAACTATAGGTTTATTGCTGATGAAGATCAGGCAGGTATTGACCAGACAATTATTGATGGATGGTTTACAGCAGTTCCTGATGAGCCAGTTGAAACCTCATAGACTATGCATTGATACAGATCAGGGGTTTTAGTATAATTTAGTATATAATTGCTATTAAGTGGAGGATATACGATATGAATAATTATAAAATAACTCCTGAGTCCTTTGTCTCTAAAGTAATAGAGTTATATAGACAAGCAAGAAAAGCTAAAGTTAATAATAGTAGAGTTAAACGAGGGAGAAGCCATAATATTTCAAGTCATGTAGAAGATGTATTTGCTGAGTTTCTAGCTGAAAACTTAGGAAAATATACTTACCTTGTAGATCAACCAATTACTGTTGAGGGTCAGAAAAATCCTATCTACCCTGACATTGTATTAGTAGAAGATAATAAAATAATAAATTTTTTAGACTTAAAAATGGATCTAGGATGGAATCGAAATGGATTTATTAACTTTTGTAATAAAAAGGAAACTTTAATTTCAGATATAAGAAATAAAAGTTGTCGATTAAAGGATGGTATAACTAAAGAAATTAAATCGTTTGAGATAGATGAGAATGTAAAATATCATATTGTAATAATAAGTGATACTAATATTCCTAAAAAACAGATGAAAGTGAATATTGAAGGTGTTAATAGTTTAAGTAATGTTTGTGTTTATTTGCTTACATCTAATCAACATCCTAATACCTATGATGAAAGTAAACTTAGGGATATAAAAATAAATAGAGATCAATTTGATAAACTTATAAATAGTTTAATATAACATTTTTATTTGGAGGAATTGTAAATGGGGGTAATTACAAATAATGAAAATAAGCTGTTTAAATTGTGGTCTCAAAATAGACCAGGATTTGTTTCGGATGGTGTAGTGTGTGAAGATAGTTATATATCCGCTAAAATAAAGATAGTATATATTTTAAAAGAAGTAAATGATATCGATGGAGGTAATTGGGACTTAAGAGAATTTGTTAGGAATGGAGCTAGAGCAAATACATGGAATAATATAACACGTTGGACGTTAGGAATAATAAATATTGATAAAGAATTATGTTGGGATGAAATTGAAAATATTACCATAGAACAGAGAAAAAAATATTTAAAATCTATTTGTGTTATTAACTTAAAAAAGACACCAGGAAATTATGTTTGTAATGAAGATGAGCTTTGTAGAATTGCAAAAGAAGATAAGTTATATTTAAAAAAGCAGATTTCATTATATGATCCAGATTTAATAATATGTTGCGGGACAAGCGACATATATCACTCTATTTTTAATGAACCTGTAGAGTGGAAGAGAACAAATAGAGGGATTTGGTATTATGAGTATAAAAAAGATAAATATTTAATATCATATCTACACCCAGAAGCTAGAGTTAGGGACAATCTATTATTTTATGGTTTAATCGATGCAATTAAGGAGATAAAAGGAATAGAGAAATAGAATGTTTTGATTACATCATTTAAACTTATAAAAGTAATTAATTTTAAGATTATAAAAAATTATAATCGAGATTAATTGCAAAGTAATAATAAGATTTAAAAGGGATTTACTTTAAAGGTAAGTCCTTTTTTATTTTATAATTGGAGGGATTAATATTGAAAGCATCAGAACTTAAAAATAAAGGAATAAAATTTACCTTAGGTAATAAAGAATATGAGCTAAAACTTAACATGAATACCTTTTGTGAACTAGAAGAAATCTATGGGGATATCAATAAAGCCTTTGATGATTTACAGAACATGAAGATAAAAGCTATTAGAGCTTTAATTTATGCAGCAATAAAAGCGCAGGAAGAAGATATAACCTTAAAGGAAGTAGGAGAGAGGCTGGGGTTAAAGGATTTAGAACGACTTTCAGCTGCTATTAATAAGGTACTAGACAGTTCTATGCCTGAACAAGATGAAAATATGGGGGAAATATAGGCCACTCGAATCCTGGAAGTTGGGATTGGGAGTGGCTTTATTATTTAGCTACAAACTTACTTAAAATGACGGAAGAGCAGTTTTGGGAAAGTACTCCTAAAAAGCTTCAGGCCCTTTATAGAGTGTATAAAAAAGTAAATGGCATAGAAGATGAGGATGAGTTTGACTACATAGATAACGTGCTGTTTTAAGGGGGGAGGGTAGAGATGGCAAGAAGCAGTGGCAGTGCAGTAGTTGCAAGAATAGGACTTGATGATAGGGGTTTTCAAGAAGGTGTAGCCAGAATACAGAGAAGTCTAAAGGTAGTTAGAAGTGAATTTGCAGCAGCTAGTTCAAAACTTGGAGACTTTGGAAAATCTACTGATGGATTAAAGCTTAAGGCAGATAGTTTAAACAAGCAGATGGAGCTTCAAAAGGCTAAGGTTAAAGCACTTACAAGAAGTTATCAAGAAAGTGTAGAGAAAAAAGGTGCAGATGCCAAGGCTACAGAGAATCTTAGGATAAGGCTTAATTATGCAATAGCAGAAATGAACAAAATGGAGAATGAACTTAATCAAATAAATAGAGAAATTAAGGTTCAAAGTAGCAGGTTTACAAAGCTTGGTAAAAGTCTTGAAGGCATAGGCAGTAAAATGAAAAACATAGGAGATGGCTTTTCAAATATTGGCAAAAAATTGTCTATGTCTGTAACAACCCCTATTGTTGCTGCAGGAACAGGCCTTGTAAAGCTGGCTAATGATTTTGAAACAGCTCAAAATACTATTCGTATTGGTACAGGAGCGACAGGGGAAGTACTAAAGGGACTTAAAGAAGATTTCAAAGTAGTCTATACTTCGTTTAATACCAGTATGGAAGATACCAGCAGAGCCATTGCTGACCTTAACACAAGAACAGGCCTTTCAGGTAAGCCACTGCAAAAGCTCTCCCTTCAAATGCTGAAGCTCGCTAAAATTACTAAAGAGGATATAAATACCCTTATCCCTGCAGCAACTAGAATGTTTCAAGATGCCGGTATTGGTGTAGAGGATTATGCAGAGGCTCTTGATTACACCTATAAAGTAAGCCAAAGTACAGGCATTGGAGTAGGAAAACTGCAGAAACTAATGACTCAATTTGGTGGACCACTAAGACAGATGGGATTTGACTGGAAGACTTCAGCAGCTATGCTTGGTAAGTTTGAAAAGGAAGGGGTAAATACAGAACTTGTATTAGGTTCTCTTAGAATTGCCCTTGGTAAAATGGCTAAGGAAGGCATAAGTGATCCAAATAAGGCCCTTCAGGAAATGATTACCCGCATTAAAGAAGTAGGCACAGCTGGAGAAGCTAATGCCATGGCTCTAGAGATGTTTGGTGCAAGGGCAGGTCCAGATATGGCAGCAGCCATTAGGGAAGGAAGGCTTAACCTTGATGAGTTACTTACAAGCATAAAAAACAGTCCTGAAACTATAGAAAAAGCAGCAAAGGATACAGAAACGGTAGCAGATAAGTTTGTAGTACTTAAAAACAAAATGGCTGTTTCTTTAGAACCTCTTGGAAAAAAACTTCTTGATGCCATAGAAGGTGCAATGCCAGCCATTCAAAAATTAATACAAGGAATAACCAGTATCATTGAAAAGTTTAATGCCCTTTCTCCAGCCCAGCAGGATATGATTTTGAAATTAGCCCTTGTAGCAGCAGCCATTGGCCCAGTTTTAACGGTTATTGGGAAGCTCATATCAGTTGGAGGGACACTTTTTTCTACTATAGGGTCAATTTCTACAGCTCTTGGTGCTGCAGGTGGAGCTTTAGGAGCAGCCTTCACGGCTTTAACCGGGCCTGTTGGGATAGCAATAGCCGCCATTACTGCTGTAATTGCAATAGGTGTTTTGCTATATAAAAACTGGGATATTATAAAAGAAAAAGCCGGGGTTTTAAAGAATGCAGTTTCAGAAACATGGGAAAAATTAAAGGATAGTACAGTTGCTAAGTGGGAATGTATTAAAACATCTATATCAAATTCAATTAATTCAGCAAAAGCTGCTGTAAAGAATGGGCTTAATCAAATTTTCAACTTTTTCAGGAATCTACGCCTTCCAAAGATTAAAATTCCTAAAATTAAACTTCCTCACTTTAAATTAAAAGGTGAATTTAGTTTAGCACCTCCAAGTGTACCTAAGCTGAGTGTTAATTGGTATGCAAGTGGTGGTATTTTTAATAGGCCAAGCATTATCGGAGTAGGGGAAGCAGGTGCAGAAGCAGTTCTACCAATTGATAGATTAGATGATATCTTAGCAAGAGCCCTTGAAAAAGTGAAAGGCACTGCAGACTTTGGAGGAATTACCCTTCACATAGATAACTTTATTAATAACACAGATAAAGATATAGAACAGTTAGCTTATGAGCTTGAATTCTACAGACAGAGAATTGCAGTGGGAAGGGGTGGTGTATAGTGCTGAGCTTTGATTTTAATGGAAAAGATAGTTATTTAGACTTTGGAATACTGATTGCAAAAAGACCAACTATTCCTTCTCCAAAGCGTAGAGTAAGTTATATAGATATTCCTGGAAGACACTCAAGATTAAGATATGATGAAGGTACCTTTGAAGATATTACTATTGCTGTTGAATGTGTAATAAAATCAGAAAACAGTTTAAATGAAAAAATTGATGGAATTAAATCATGGCTGTTTAATGCAGGAGAAAGTGAATTGATTTTCAGCTTTCAGCCGGATAAAAAATATATTGCTCAAGTAGTAAACGCTATTGATTTCGAGCAGATATTTAAATACACTTCAAGATTTCCTATTATTTTTAACTGCAGACCATTTAAATACGCTGCTTTAAATAACCTACTTACAATTACAGAAAGTGGAAGTAATATTTCTAATCCTGGATCAATAGAGAGTCTTCCGGTTATTAGTATTTATGGAACAGGAAATATAAACCTTATAGTAAATAGTGAAGAGATAGAACTAACTGATGTTAATAACAAAATTATTTTAAACTGTGAAATTGAGGATTGCTACGATGATAATTTAAACAATTTAAACTCAAAGATGATAGGGAAATTTCCAAAACTTGCGCCGGGACAAAACCTTATTGAGTGGACAGGAAATGTAGAAAGAATAGAAATACTACCTAACTGGCGGTGGCTTTAATGATTTGCATTTATGATAAGAAAACAACAAAGGGGAATTTTGATAATAACGGTTTAGCAGTTTTAGATGAATGTATAACCGCTGAAATAACGGAAGAACTTAATGGAGAATACAGTTTATACCTTGAGTATCCTGCAAATTCTAAAAAAGCAAATTTTCTTATAGAATTCAATATTATAAAAGCAGATAATCAGCTCTTTAGAATATATAAGATTGAAAGGGAGCAGGGAAACATAAGAAAGATAAAGGTTTGGGCAAGGCATATATTTTACGACCTTGCTTTTTACTTTATAGAAGCAGTAAATCTTTTAAATGCTAACATGAAAGAAGCTGTAGAAGGCACTATGCCACCTGAAGCCCAAGTAGTATTTGAATTTACAGCACCTGAAAAGAATATATATCCTGTGAAAATGAGGAATGTAAATGGGCTTGAAGCTATTTTTAAACTCATTGAAATATATGGTGGGGAGTTAAAACGAAATAACTTTGAGGTTCAAATAGTAGAAAAGCTGGGGGAAACGAAAAATATCACAGTAAAATACGGTAAGAATATTAAGGGATTAAGGGCTATTATTGATACAAATGAATTTGCTACAAGGATATACCCCATTGGAGAGAACAATTTAGTTCTTCCTGAAAGATATGTAGAAGCTGACAGCAGTATAACAGATCTTCTTCCATACCCAATTACAAGAAAAGTCGAGTTTTCAGGCATTAAAGATGTAGAGCAGCTTAGGGATTTAGCTAAAGAATATATGAAAAAGATTTCAAATCCTTTCATTAATATTACAGTTGATTTTTTAGAACTCAGCAAAACGAAAGAATATGAAAAATACGCAAATTTATTTGAGTTAAAACTTGGGGATATAGTAAGTGTTGAACATGAAAAATTAGGAATCTATTCAGAACTTAGAGTCATTAGAATTGTTAAGGATCTGTTAAAACCTATAAATACTAAAATAGAACTTGGGAATCCACTTAATACAATAATAAACAAATTAGATTTTACGAGTATTATAGAAAGGTTGGAAAGCAAAATTGAAGGAAGTCAGAATGCTGTTATTATTAAAAAGAACAGTGAGGTACTGGCAATAAGTTCAACTTCCTTTTATCAATCAATCGCCGTAGGAATTTCGGCTTTAGCAGATACTAACTTAACCTGTAATCTAATCATCAACGGCAGTGCTTCAACAGACCTTACACTTTTTATGAAATTTTCATTAGATGGACAGTACTATGAATTTCAGCCTAGTCAAAATTTATCTAGTGGTGAAAATGTAATTAATTTAACTATTCCTATTCCTCAAGTAACTTTAGGTCAGCATGCATTTGTAGTGGAAATGGAAACTTCAACAGGTACATTTAATATTGATAAAAACAACCTGCAAGTAATGATAGAAGGAAGGCACTTAGAAGGTGGATTAAATCCAAGTCTACCGAGGGCAGAAGTCATGCAGTTTGTGCTATATGCATTGTTTTTAAATAAGATACAGAGTATCAAAGACAATTTAAAAACTGAAGTAAATATTAATAATCTATTAGAAAATAAATTGCAGAATTTACAGCAGATAAGCTATAGCGAAGCATTAAATAAAGGTCCAACAAACTTAAATACTGATATAGATATAACAATGCAGATTATGGGGATTAGTCAAATTGCTGATGAAAACTTTTATTTAAATCTTATTTCAGATGGATGGGTGAAACACTTTAAAGAGCTAAAAGATATGGGAGATGGAAATTGGGAAGAAGATAATTATATTACTATTAAAGAACTAAAGCCAACTACGGAAGGAGAGTTAGGCTCAGTGCTTGGGACAGGTGCTATGTTTACTGTTCGATTTTCAGATCCAACACTATATAGAGAATTAACAAGTTTTGAAGTTCAGTTAACGGAAGTTTAATCAAATAGGTGGTGTCTAAAATAAATGCCTAAAATAGAAACCTTTGAAAATGAAACATTGATATTTAATTTTACAGGAGATTGGGAAAGAACTACCCAAAGGGCTTACGATGGAAGTTATTCTTATACAAGTAAAGATATTTCTCACAACCAGCAATCTAATGCCTATTTAACAATTATTACAGATTATATCGAATTTTATTGGTATGTCAGTTCTGAAAGTGGTTATGATTATTTTGAATTTTATATTGACGGTAATAGAGAAATTAGACAATCGGGAACTTCAGGGTGGAATAAGTTTTCAAAATCATTAACTAAAGAAGAACACACCTTTCATTGGAAATATTATAAAGATGGTTCTGTGAGTAGTGGTGATGATAGAGCCTATATAGACAATCTAATTTTAAATATTGGGGAAAGTCGTTATTTTATAGAAGATGAAGGAGTGTTAAAAGTTTGGAATGAAACAAATCAGCAGTATGAGGTAGTTCAAATAATTGATCAGCAGACTCAGGAACTAGTGGATTTAACGCCGGATAAACTAACAGATGAGATATTTCTAAACTATGGAATGGAGTCACTAGAAGTCAGTAAACAAGGTCTTGTTGATTCTCAGCCTAAAATCTATTACTTTACAAATGAAGATGAAGTAGTAAGTAGCCCTGAAAACTTTTATCTTAAGCTAATTGAAACAGTAAAGAGTCTTCCTAAAATAGTAGTAGAAAACACAGGAAGAATACTGGGACAAACAATTAGTTCAATTGATATTGATGACTTTGTTAGTGGAACTAGTGATTTGCAGTACGCCATAAGCAAAGATAAAAACACATGGTACGCTTTTGATACTACAAATATGGTTTGGCAAGTTGTAGACATTACGAATGATACAGATTTTGCAGCAAAAGGAATGAGGAAGGATGACTTTAATGCAGTAACAGATATCCATTTTGGAGAAATATTTCACGCAGGGGATGAGCTGTATTTAGCATTTCGCTTTTATAAAGGAGAAGAAACAGATGAATGTAAATTTAAGGGAGTAAGAATAAACTATACTACTCCTTTAGATATTACTATTTAAAGGAGGTGTGCTATGGCTGTAAGAGAAGTTATAAGCTATAGTAAAGATTATTTAACAGGAGAAGTGCATACAGATAAAAAGAAGAAAAAAGACACAGGAATAAAAGGCAAAGTACTAATTGAGCTTTTTGATGCGAAAACAAATAAAAAAGTAAAGGAGGCCTATACAGAAAATATCATTCCAGATATTGTTTTTAAAGAACTCTTTTTAAGATTTTTCTCAGGAGATGTGATGGGAATAGATAGTAGTTATATTGATAGATTAGAGGATTTATTCAGTTATATATATCTTACAGATTCAACAAAACCTGAAAGTGCTAGTTCTGAAAAAATATCTGGAAATATAATAGGTTATGCAGATAGAAATTCACCTTATTCAGGGACAGATACAAAGAAAGGGACAATTAACAAAACTGAAACAACTCTTGAGATTAATAACGGAAAAATCAGATTAAACTTTGTATTTGACTTTCCAACCCATGCTGCAAACGGAACCTTCGAAAGCATATATTGGGGAGATGATCCTAATAATCTAGATTATTTCCATATAGGCCCACCTATTGTTGGAAGGGGTCAATCTGGCGATGGGAAAATATATGCAAGAAGTGATAATGATACCCAAGATATATACTGGAGCATTTATTATTTTATGCACGGAAGTGCAGCTAAATATACAATATATACAGACTATAATAAAGGTTATGTTTGCTTTAATGGGTCATACAGCAGTGCAATAAATTCTACCTACTTTGCTTTTCCTGAACACTTAAAAGGATACCAACTTATAGTACCATTCAACTACAACATAAGGGGTTTTGCAGATTGGAATAATGCAATCAAGCTTTTAAATGATAGCGGAGAGCCTATTACTTCTTCTGACATAAGTGGAGCTTTTCCAATATTAAATGAAGCAGGGGAAATAGATTATATAATTGGCTGGTATTTTACTACAAGCAGCAGTGGCTCATTAAAGGTTTATAAATGGAGTAGTGTTGGGGTTCAGCAAGAGTTTTATGAAATAACTAATATATCAACTACATTTCAAGATGAATATAATTCAGATTTTATAGTAAAAAGTGTTAGTGTTAAGCCTGTTTACTGGGGGGAGAAAATAGAGCTTTACGGCTATCACAGAAGAACAGATGAAGTAACTGGAGAATATATTTACTCGAATAAAGTAATAAGATTAAACCTCGACTGTACTAAAGATAGTGAAATGAATCTTAAACCTAAAATAGGAAGCTCTTTATGGTTTGCTTCAAAAGGAATGGATAGCGAAAACATAGAAAGAAGGTGTTATTTAAGTTCTTTAACAGCAAGAACTAAGAATAGAATATATCTTTATTATTATGGAACAAATGGTGGAAGCAGCTTTTATCAAGCTATAACCCCGGAAGGTAACTTGTTAAAGCCATATAAGGGACTATGGGGTAGTGATAATAGTGATTATGGAGTTTGTAATATAATAGGTACAGATAAATGGATTATGTACTATAGAGATTATTACTCAGGCTCTAGCTATAGTTCCTATACTTTTGCAATCTATCAAACAGCAACATCAAAACCCTGTGGAGCTCATACAAAACTTGCAAATCCAGTAGAAAAAACCGATGCAAATACTATGAAGATACAGTATATGTTTGAAATTGATTTAGTTGATTATGCTAATGATGTATATTAATGAATGGGAGGTAATTATAAATGAAAAACATAATAAATACAATGCAGATAGGTTTTACAGCCGTTGGCGGTTATCTCGGGTGGTTTCTGGGAGGGCTTGACGGCTTTTTATATGCCCTTATCTTATTTGTAGTTATTGACTATATTACTGGTTTAATGGTAGCAATTTTAGAAAAGAAGATTTCAAGTGAGGTTGGGTTTAAAGGAATATTTAAAAAGGTATTAATTTTTACCATGGTAGCTATAGGTCATAGCATTGATTCATACATTATACAAAACGGTAGTGCAGTTCGCACAGCCGTTATTTTTTTCTATCTTTCTAATGAAGGAATAAGCATTATAGAAAACGCTTCAAAAATGGGACTTCCAATACCAGAGAAGCTTAAAGTAATATTTGATGAACTAAAGAATGATAAATAAAAAATACCAAATAAGATAGGTGAATGTGATGCTTAGTGTGACAAAAAAATTAATAAAGTGCAATTATTCCCTGGGAAATGACATAAAGTATATTGTAATTCACGATACAGGGAATAAAAGAAAAGGTGCAGATGCTTATGCCCATTACAGATATTTTAATAGTGGAAACAGAAGGGCTTCAGCACATTATTTTGTAGATGATAAAGAGATTTTGCAGCTTGTTGAGGATCATAATGCTTCATGGCACTGCGGGGATGGAAAAGGAAAATACCGAATTACAAACCACAACTCTATAGGTGTAGAAATTTGTATTAATGAAGATGGAAATTATGATAAGGCAGTACAAAATACAATAGATTTAGTTAAGTATCTTATGGAAAAGTATGACATACCTTTAGAAAGAGTTGTAAGACATTATGATGCCAGCAGAAAGATATGTCCGAGGAGTATGAGTAAAAATAACTGGGAAAGATGGCATAATTTCAAAAAAGAACTGAGTAAAAATTCAAAGAATAAATTTAAAGAAGCTTTAGGAATTTTGAATAAAAAAGGAATTATTAATTCACCTAAGTATTGGCTTAAAAATGCGGTTAAAGGAAAAATGGTAAATGGTGAATATGCTGCTGTATTAATTGAGAGAGTAGCAAAATTTATTAATAAGAAAGAAGGTAGATAGGATGAATGAAGAAACACTTGAGTATGTAATGAGTAGAGCTTTATTAAAAGAGATTTTAGAAAAGAAATTGATAAATGAAGAAGAATTTCACAGGATCGATGCAGAAAATAAAAAGACCTTTAATAAATAGAGCTTTGAATGGGTAATATGGGGGCCTTATTTTTTTGACTTTTTTTAGATTACAACACTATGCATGTTAACAAAAATCAGAATTACAAACATATTAACTCTTGGGATGTTTATAGAACAATTATTAAAAATTAATCTATTAATGATTTGATTGCCAATATATACACCAATATGTTCCCACATGATATAATTATTTAAGAATTATGCTGTGGGGGAGAATATAATGAATAATTTTACTAGTAAAGATTATTGGAGAGCACTAATACTATATGGTTTGAATACAGCAACTTATAAAATGGCTTTTGCAAAATGCCTTGATCATTTTGTAGATAAGAAAAAAACTGAAGTAAAAATGATTGAATTAGCTGAAGTATTCTTTGATTTATATTTAAACAGACTTAAAAATGGAATGCCGCAACTTGGAATGGCAGGTAGGACTACTGTAATGGAGCAAATAGTATCTATGTATAATGCTGGTTCGGTAACTAGAACAGAGGCTATTTATTTTGTTAAAAACAATGCATTTAAAGATGTTCTAAGAGCTTTTCATGTATTTAATGGAGAGAAAATTGAGCTCAAATTTTATGAATATGATAAAAATAAATTAATTTTATCTGATAATATTCATCAGTTGCTATCAAGTAAAGAAAAAGAAGAATTAATGAAAGAGGTAGATTCTAGATGGAGTTTACTAGAAGCAGCCTTTCAAATGAAAAGAGAAAGTTCTGAGCTTGAAAATAATATAAGGAAAATATATCTTTCAAAAGGTTATAAAAGGAGAAACATTACCAATACTATACCTGTTCTTAATGGATATCAGAAGGGAAAATGTTTTTATTGTGGGGAGACAATGCTTAATTCTCAAATACATGTTGACCATGTAATACCTAGACAATTTGTTTATCACGATGAAATTTGGAATCTTGTATTGGCTCATGAATTTTGTAACATGCAAAAAAGTGATGCTTTGCCAAATAGAATTTATATTGATAAACTAATACTTAGAAATGAGCATTTTATTGCTAGCAACCATCCAATAAAAAATAAACTGATAAAAATGTTAGGAAAGACACAAAAACAAAGGAAAGCATATATTGAAAAAGTATATCAAGATGCTAAAATAGTTATACCTTATACTTGGGAAGGAATAAAGGGATATAATCCTAGTACGGATGAATTTTATAAAAGCATTATAAGGGGGCTAAACCGATGATAAATAAAACAATAGAATACTATGATGTTAATTGCAGAGAATTTTTTGAGAATACTGTTAATGTTGATATGACGTTACATTATAATGAATTTGAAAAATATTTGAAAAAAAATTCTAAGATACTTGATATAGGGTGTGGTTCAGGAAGGGATAGTCTTTATTTTATGAGTAGAGGATATGAAGTATTAGCTTTTGATGCCTCTGATGAAATGGTAAAAATGAGCAGTAGTTTAATTGGAACAAAAGTTATAAAAAGCACTTTTGAAGAATTTGATACGGACGAAAAATTTGATGGGTTATGGGCTTGTTCTTCGTTACTCCATGTAAGAAAAAAAGATATGAGAAGTATACTAAAAAAATATACATCTTACCTTAAAGAAAATGGAGTTTTTTATTTATCTTTCAAATATGGTAATAAGGAATATGAAAAGGATGGGAGATATTTTAATTGTTATGATGAATTAGCCTTTAAAGATGTTGTTAAAGATATAGATAATTTGGTAATAGAAAAATTATATATTTCTAGAGATGCTAGAAAAGGCAGAGAAAATGAACGTTGGTTAAATGTTATTTTAAAGAAAATAAGTTAGGTACCATAAGGTATTGGTGAAAAAATTGAATTTAAGATAGCAATTAATTGAGTATATGTCTTCTAGAACTTTATAACTCAATTAAATGAAGGCTTAAACTATAAAGGTTTAGGCCTTCAATTTTTTTGTTCTTTTTCAAATGTTCCCACACCGTAAATCACTTGCTTTGAGCTGGGTGTAGAGGTAATATACTACTACCTTAAAGGAAGGGAGGTTAAATACTTGAAAAAGGTAAGGAAAATTGCAGCAAAGAATCTTGGCTTTCACGATATAGAACTTAACAAATCTAAGCTTAAAGTATGCGCCTACTGTAGAGTAAGTACAGGCAGTAGTAAACAGGTTGAATCCTTTGAAACCCAGATTTCATACTATGAAAGATATATTAAAAGTAAAGCAGAATGGGAATTTGCAGGAGTATATGCAGACCAGGGAATATCAGGTACTACAGCAGCTAAAAGAACAGAGTTTAATAAGATGATTAAAGATTGTGAGAGAGGGAAAATTGATTTAATTATTACAAAGTCCATTTCAAGATTTGCTAGAAATACGGCAGATTGTTTAGAAGTAGTTAGATATTTAAGTAGTCTTAATGTAGGCGTTTATTTTGAAAGAGAAAATATTAATACAATGGGGGCTGAAAGTGAGTTAATACTCAGCGTATTAAGTTCTATTGCTCAAGATGAGTCAAGGAATATGTCAGAGAACATTAAATGGGCAGTTCAGAAGAGATTTAAAGAAGGTAAGATTAGAGTTTGCACTAAAAGGTTCTTAGGATACGACTTAAATGATGAGGGTGAACTTGTAATAAATCCACAGGAAGCTGAAATTGTAAAAAGGATTTATAGGGAATACACTAATGGGAAGAGTATGAAAGAAATAAAAAAGGGTCTTGAGAGGGATGGAATAAAAACAATAACGGGAAAAGAGAAGTGGCAGGAAAGTACTATTAAAGGAATTCTTAGTAATGAAAAATACTATGGTGATTTAGTTTTGCAAAAGACGATAACCATTGATTATCTTACTCATAAGAGAAAACGAAATAAAGGTGAAAGTCCGAAATATTTAGTTAAAAATCATCATGAGCCAATCATTTCAAAAGAAGAATATGAAAGAGTACAGGAAATAATGGCTAAAAGAGCTGCTGAATATGGGAATATTCCTGAAGTTAGGCATAAATACAATAAAAGATATGTTTTCAGTGGAAAGATCATCTGCAGTAACTGCGGAGGAGTATTTAAAAGAAGAACTTGGAACAGTAAATCACCAAGCAGACAAATTGTCTGGCAGTGCAGCACTTATATAAAGGAAGGAAAAAATGCTTGTAGCATGAAGGCTGTTGATGATATGACTTTAAAGGCAGTCTTTGTTAGAGTTTTTAATAGATTTTATACAAATAGAGAACAGTTTTTATCAAGCTTTTTGAAAAATGTAGAGAGGGGTTTGGAGGATAAAAACAGTAAAAACTTTGAGATTGAAACCCAAATACAAAACATTACCGAGGAAATTAAGAGGCTTATTCGACTTCAAATACAAGGAAAGATTTCTACAGAAGATTATGAAAAAGATTATATAGATCTTAAGAAACAACTTGATAAGTTAAAGAAAATTCAATTAGATAATTTAGTTAATAAGCAAAACAACGAAGAACTGAAGATAAAGACGGAGCAAATTCATAATTATTTAAAGAAACATGACGGCTTGCTAAAGGACTTTGATGATGAAGTTTTTAAGACTCTAGTAGAAAGGGTGTTAGTTAAAACGCCAACTCATTTATGTTTCAAGCTAAAAAATGGAATAGTTCTAGAAGAAAAATTCATAAAGAAAAAAGGTAAAAATGGTTTAATATAGAAAAATTTAGAAAGAGAGGTTTAAGAATGGTTAAGAAAGTATCTATAATTCCTGCCAAACCTATAGCAGCAATTAAAGGTTTACCTAAAGAAACAAAGAAAAGAGTATGTGCTTACTGTAGAGTTAGTACAGATACTGATGAACAGTTATCAAGTTATGAGGCGCAGGTTACTTATTATGAGGATTATATTAGAAAAAGACCGGATTGGGAGTATGCAGGAATATATGCCGACGAAGGGATAACTGGAACTAACACAAAGTATAGAGCTCAGTTTAACAGAATGATTGAAGATGCAATGGCAGGTCAGTTTGATATGATTATTACCAAATCTATCAGTCGGTTTGCAAGAAATACACTTGACTGTCTTAAATATGTAAGGATTTTAAAAGAAAAAGGTATAGGAGTTTATTTTGAAAAAGAAAATATAGATACCATGGATTCAAAGGGAGAAGTGCTGCTTACTATTTTAAGTTCTTTGGCCCAAGATGAAAGCCGCTCAATTAGTGAAAACAGCAGGTGGGGAATTGTAAGACGTTTTCAGCAAGGTAAAGTCAGGGTAAACCATAAAAAGTTTATGGGGTATGATAAGGATGAAAATGGAGAGCTTATCATCAATGAAGAACAGGCTAAAATAGTAAGAAGAATTTTTAAAGAATATCTTCAAGGTAAAAGTGCAGATAAAATTGCAGCAGGGCTTATGAAAGATGGAATACTAACTGTTACAGGAAAAAAGAAGTGGCATCCAACGGTTATAACCAAAATGCTTAAGAATGAAAAGTACTGCGGTGATGCACTACTTCAAAAGACAATTACAGTAGACTTTTTAACCCATAAAAGAGTTAAAAATGAAGGACAAGCACCTCAATATTATGTAGAAAACAGCCATCCAGCCATAATTACTAAAGAGATGTTTGAAGCTGTTCAAAAAGAGATGAAAAGACGCTCTAAGCTTAGAGGTTTTGGTGACAAAGAAAGAAGGTCCAAACACAGCAGTAAGTATCCATTCTCAGGGAAGATAATCTGTAGTAGTTGCGGGGCAGTATACAGAAGAAAACGCTGGGGACCAACTAATAAATATAAGAAGTATGTTTGGAACTGCAGAACAAGAGATGAAAACGGTCCTGAAGCTTGTAATATGAAAGCAGTAGATGAAGAAAAACTGAAAGCAGCATTTGTTAGAGTGGTTAACAAGGTAATAAAGGATAGTGATGGATTTATAAAGAAAATGATGGGCAATATAGAAAAAGTGCTAAATGAAAATAAAGATGAAGCAAAATTAAAAACTATAGACTCAAGACTAGCAGAGCTTAGAGAGCAGATAACGAATCTAATAAGGCTAAATTCTAGAAGCAGTATTGACAGTGATATTTATGATGAAGAATACAACAGACTGGTTTTGGAGATGGAAAACTTAAGGAGCCAACGTTTGGCATATACAAAAACTGAAATGGAGTGTAAGAATAATTATTCTAGGGTTAGAGAGATTGAGAAAATACTGAATGAGTATGAATTGATAAATAGTTTTGATGAAGAATTATTTAGGGTATTAGTAGAAAAGATAAAAGTTGTATCTTTGATTGAAGTGGAGTTTGTTTTGAAGACAGGGGTTATGGTTAGGGAGATATTGTAAGAACAAAGGGTGATGCAAATTAAGTGAAAAGAATAAGAAAAACAAAGGTGAGGATGGAACGAAGGTTGAGTGTGAAATTGAATATAAGTAACAAATATAAGTCGACAAAGGAGTTAATTCACCTTGTCGGCTTTTTTGTTTTTAAATACTTTGAATGAATATTAGAAAAGTATAAAATCATTCAAAACTGGCAATAAATGTTTATAAATAGCTAACTTATTAGGGGTGATAATTGCTTATGGAGTATATTTTACAGGATACTGACATTTTTGATGAAAATATTGGTGAAAAATTTAGTAGAGTTATTAAGAATAACAAAGATGTGTTTATTAAGGGGAAAAATTATAGTTTTATAGTAAGTTTTCATGTGAACTTGTTACATGACGCAAGATTTGAATCATTTAATATTGATGCTCCAAGTAAGATAAATAATGGTGAAAGGAAGGATAAAATTTATGATGTAATGAGTTTTCAATTAAAAAAACTTGAACAGGTTCTTGAAGAAAATGGGATAGAAGTATATTCAACAACTATTCAAGGAGACAATCTAAAATCTGAAAATATTATAAAAATAGGAATTATAGAAGATACTTCAGAACCAAGTTATTCAGGAAGAGGTAAGAATAGAAGGAGGATTAAGGTTAGTTCTATAATTCCAAGTTTGCCTTATACACAAGAAAAAATTTCAAAGTTTGCAGGTGAAAGATTAAGTGAATTATTTTACCAATTAATGTATGCTGTTAAAGATAAGAGGTTAATGTCAGAGATACTAGAAATAGAAACAACTGAAGATGATCAAATACTATTTGAGGCTTTTGTGGAACGTTATGGAGATTTATGGCTAACTACTAGTGAAACAGAGAAGGAATTATTGGACCAGCTTAAAGAAAGATGTTTATTTGTTGTTAAAAAATATTTTGATAAAGATTGACTATTATTAGTTGAGCAAGGAATTGAACGTGAAACAAAGTAGTAAATAATAAGCTTACTGAGGGTGTAACTTAACCTTGGTTGGCTTATTTTTTATTTGTAAAGCTATCACTAAAATTATTAAAGTATTGGAATTTAATATTTAATATATTGGAAAGATATCGTAGCGGTGTCTGCAGGAAGTTTTCACACAGTGGACTTAAAACCAGACGGTACAGTTGTAGTGATTGGATGGAATGATGGTTAATGTAATGTTTGTGGTTGGAACAATATTGGACCGATAAGGTGATAATATTTATAGTCTTATGGTTTTGAGATTGAGTTTATTTTAATAAGGACATGTGTTGCAGTTGGGGAGATATTATAACTAAATGCGTTAGAAAATTCTGAAAATATTATGGTATAATATGGGTGTAACCATCTGGTAATAGTTGCATCTTATTCTATATAGATAAAATGTAAAACAGACATAAATAATTTAGATAGAATTTTGAGTTTTATATAATATTCAGAAAGCTTAATTAATTTACACTAAGAGATCTTAAAAAATTGAAATAGGCTACAAATAAGATAATAAGAACTACTAAATTTCAGTTTGATTGTACACTATAACTAGAGAACGGTAAAGGGGGAATAGTGATGAGTATAAAAGAAAGGGCTGAAATACTTCTTAGCTTACTTTTAGTACTTTCTAATGTAATATTACTTTTTTTAAATTTCAAAAATCTGAAATTAATTAAAGAATTTTCATCGCCCAAACCTTTTTTAAAACCCGTAGGATTTGTTTTAGATGGGTTCAAACCTGTTATATCAATTAAGAATTTTGGTGCTGGACATGCTGTAAATGTAAAAGTAGAGGTATTAGTGAACGTATTAGATTCAGATTTAAATATAAAAAAGAATGTATGGGTTAAATTTAATGGTTGTGGTGTAATACCATATATTCAAGGAGAGAGAAATATTGTTGATTTTAGGTATATAGGTGACAAAAAAGTTAGTAAAGGTAACGAGTTAAAAGTAAGTATCGAATATGAGAGTGATTCGGGTGCTAAAGGAAAAATAATATGGAAGTATATTGAAAGAACAGAGATAGGCAGTGAATATGAACTTGTAGATGGTAGATAAGAACCTAACAGGCTTTTTTGTTTTAAAAACGCAAAAGGTGTATTGAAAGTAATAGTAGACAATAAAACCGTTCTTGTCTGTTGTTTGTATTATTTTATTTTAAAGATGGGTACTTTATTGACATCTGAAATTCTTACTTACGATAACAAGCATATTAGTTGTTGTATTAAAAAAGCAATTTCAAAAACAATTTTGAAAATTGTAGTTAAAGTACTTGTTAAATCTGAAATTAAATAAGTAATTGATGGACCTGCTGCTTATGCTACAAATATTTATTAATTTGCAAAAGAATTTATTTATGATTACTTTCGATATAATAAGTAAAAATAAATAAATATTTAAGATCTATGAACTAGCCTTTTTATACATTTATTTAATCGAAAGGATGATTTTATGGATGTTTGGATAGCACTAATAATATTTCTTGTAATATATTCTATAATTAAAAAGGATATATTTTTAACTATTTTAGCTTTATTTGTTGCTTTACCATACTTTCTTTTATTTAAATTAGATCTTTTTCAAATGCAATTAATTTATAAAATAATATTATGGATTGCTATTTCTATGGGAAGCATATATCTTTATTCCAAGTTTTTGAAATAAGAAAATTTCATAATTCAAATATTATTGATTATGACTAAAATAATTTTACTGGAATAAAAATTTTATACTAAATAATATATTGTATATAGTTATAGCACTTTTGCGAAAATACAGGAGAGAAGGTAGTTGTTTTGTCTGCAAGGTATATGCATGAGGGATCGGTTTTTTATTGTGGGGATATAGTAATATAAGTTAGAAAAATAAGTGAATATTAATAGTTAGATTATTAAATAAGCTAGAAAAGGGGGAGTGTATATGGTATTTTATCAATATTCAGATGAATTGATTGAAGACATCTATTATAATTGGAAAAATAAAAATTACGAAAAAGTTTTGTATTTACTAGAAAAGAGTATAAGAAACTTTTTTGACCATACTTCTATTGAGGAAGATCCTATCTTTAAATTAAATCAATTTGTTCAAGAACGTAATCAATTTATAGAAAAAATTGCAGAAAAAATGTTAAACTTATATGAAGGCATTCATGAAAAAGAATATTGCAAACGAATATCTAAAGAGCTTCTAATAGTAATCTACCGTATATACAAATATAAAGAACTAATCAAATTAAGTAATAAAAAAGATGCAATGAGAGTACTTAGAGATATAATAATAAATTCTAGTTATAGTGATATATTATTAGATTTCTATCACTATTTATTTACGAAATGGATGGTAAAACAGATTAGGCAAAATTATACATTAAGTGAAAAAAGAAAATTGTTAAAACTTTTATGGCAAAAATATATAGATTTATTACGATTATCACAATTTGGTATTTATAGAACAAGCTTATATAAATCATTTATAGAACAAAATAAAAGTTATATTTCTAAGATGTATGAAAAAGTCCTCTATTTAAGAGATGATAGTAGAGTTAAAGTTTCAAATCTATTACAAATACTTATTGATGTAATGCTAGAGTTCAATATGATAGAAGATATTAAAAAATTAATAGAAATTTTTAACGGGAACGTTTCTTTTCATCCGGATCTATTTATAAAAATAGGGAAAAAAAGTCAGAATATTGATACACTACTATATTGCGCAATAAAAATTAAAGAAGTAATAAAAAAGTATAAGTATATTCTAAATATAGATTTTAATGAAGCTTGCGAAATATTAAGTGAAATATTAGAGTGGACAAAAGAAGGAATTAATACTGGAGAATTTGAACAAGCATTAATTATACAGTATTTGGGAATTTATGAAGATATAGATATAACTAAAGAGAAAGCAAGAGAAAAAATTCAAAAATTAAAGGAGTTTGTGGAAAAATTTAATGATAAAGATATAAAGAATTTAAAACCTATTGAAATATATAATGAGCTACTTGCTTTAAAAGGATTCCATAAAGTAGACTATGATAGGATAATTGCAGATATGCCAAATGGAAGTAAAAACCTTAGTGAGATCGATAGGATATGTAAAAAATGCGGTTATTTTATTTTTATTACTGATGAGGAGAAAGTTGAAGAATATGAGACTTTAGCTAATACATATATTACAAAAGCTATATATTTAAGTGTACAAGATATACGAAAAAAATATTTAAATCAACTAAACGAGGCTGATGAGAATGATGAAACTTTAACAAACCTTATAAATGAGATAAATGATATGGTTATAGAGAAAGCAAAGAATTTAAGCGGCTCTATTGTTGAGGAAGCTAAACAAAATCTAAGGGAAAAATTTGGGGATAGATTATGGGGAAAATTAGAACCAAAGACAAGAGATTTTTTGATTACAGGAGAGATTGTTTATTTATATTCATTAAAAATGGGAGATTTTATTGATAATAAAGTTGAATCTAATCAAATGACAGAAAATATAAAATTCGATTATTCAGCTCCTACTATTCCACTTACAAAAGCTTTAGAAAATGAAATGTTCAAATACTTTATTATTGAATTCAAAAAATATTGTGATCAAACAAACAAAAGTGTACCGAATATTATTATGAAGATATTAAATGGTAGAGATTATTTTGCACTAGGAAAATGGGTTTCTCATATTCTTACAGATGAAGAGTATTATGATAAAGCTAAATTTTATTTTGCTAGTAAATTTAATGGCGAGACAATTAAAAAACATTGTAGATTAAAAAATAAAAAGAACAGGAGAGGAGAAATTATTTATAAGCAAGGAAGACCATTAAAAGAAATAGATTTTGAAACCTTTCCTTTTGCAGAAAATATATCTGAATTGAGTAAAGAAAGGAATAAAGTTGCTCATAAAGAAGGTATAAGTAAAGAAGAAGCCATTAAAATTAGATCATATATCATAGGCATTGAACCAACAACCCGTGAGGATATTGTTAATTTTAGACAATACAGTCATAAACTCTTGATTGAGTTAATAAGAGATGTAAAAAATTAAAGGAAATTACTTAATTGTATGTAAAAGTGTTTTCTTTTAATCCAAAACCCAATAACCATGCATGTGGAGTCAGTTGCGTTGATTAAAAGAAAATATAGTTAGAAAATAAATTCCCGCAAGTAATTGCGGGGTTTTTTGTGATTAGAACAATAATGAACGTTAAAAAATAGTTAAAGATGATTATTTTTGGCATATTGATACTTTAAAGTGAATTTTTATATAATAGATGTAAAATTGCATAAGTTTAAGAATAATTGAATAAAGAAATTTTTAATATAAGATATCGATGTAACAATTATGGCCATTTAGGAGGTGTATATAGATGATTTATTTCGTAATAGTTGCTACTATTGGTATTTTTAGTTATGGTTTATTAATAAAGTATTCTAATATTATAGATAAATATATGAAAATTCCTATTCAGAATAAAAAATGTTTTAAAAATATCAAAGGGAATTTAATTATACTTATGAGTTTTTTACTATTAATTCAAATTTATGCAATACACAAAAATTTAAATACGTATAAACAACTATATTTTGCAGTAATATTTCCAATAATTATTGTACTAATATATGTATTGCCAGAGTCAATTTGCAAACGTAAAACTAAGCATAATAAAATTAAACAATAGCAGACAAAAGAATAGGTGCATTGCCTACGTGTTTAATCGAAAGGATGATTTTATGGATGTTTGGATAGCACTAATAATATTTCTTGTAATATATTCTATAATTAAAAAGGATATATTTTTAACTATTTTAGCTTTATTTGTTGCTTTACCATACTTTCTTTTATTTAAATTAGATCTTTTTCAAATGCAATTAATATATAAAATAATATTATGGATTGCTATTTCTGTGGGAAGTATATTTCTTTATTTCAAGTTTTCAAAATGAGAGAATTTCATGATTCAAATCTTATTGATTGTGGATAAATAGTTTTACTGGACTAAAAAATTTTATACTAAATTGTAATGGTTATATCACTTTTGTGAGTACAGGCAAGAGAGTGGAGTCAGTTGCGTTGTTAAAAGAAAACATAGTTAAGAAATGTTAAAATGTCAATGAGTATAAAGAGTTTACAAAAATGTATGTATCTTCTTGAACGAGGATAGAAAACATTACCCTACATTTGTTTGTAGGGTATTTGTTTTTTTAGATAGATTTGCAAAAGAAAATAACATTAGACTTCTTAACACATATCTAATAAGACTAAATGCAAGAAGTAATATTGATGGTGATGAATACAGTAGAAGGGTATTCAAATGATGAAAAAGAATATATTAATAGGTATGAATAAACGATATTAAAACAATAAAACTGGCTGACGTTCTTTAACATCGAAAATTGTGATTATTTTTAAAAATACAATTTATGGTATTGTTAAAAATAATATGATATAATATTTATATTAAATACAGGAGGTACAGTAAAATGATTAAAAAAATAAACCTATTATTTTATCAAAAGTTAATACAAATGCTCATTGTTAAGGTTTGTGGTACCCCTTGTTTTATCTGTTATTAGAGGTAACATTCAATATCTTTACATAGAATATTTGAAATCAAAGCCATGGGTATGCACATCTATGGCTTTTTTTGTTTAATTCTATATTAAAGTAGTCTTTTTACATTAGGAATGGTGGCAATATCATATTTTTGAATTTTAGCTATAGGGTACACCCTATAGCTATTTTTTGTAAAGGAGTTGGTAATATGTTGTTATTAGATGTAAATAATGTATCAAAATCTATTGAATATAAAGAAATATTAAAGGACATTTCCTTTAAGTTATATAGAAAGGATAAAATCGGTATAGTGGGAAGAAATGGAGTGGGTAAAACAACACTTCTTAAAATAATTACTTCAGAGCTAGAAGCAGACTCTGGAAATATAAAGTTCTATGGAAGTTTTGGGTATCTGCCACAAAATTTATTTGCCAACAATTACATGTACGTTTATGAGCTAATGAACGAAACGAATAAGTATGGAGATTTTCTTAGGCTTCTTAATAAGTTTGGTCTAAAGGGGATTGAAAAACAAAAAATTGAGAGTTTAAGTGGCGGTGAAAAAACTAAATTATATCTTATAAAACTTCTTCTTAAAAAACCGGATATACTTATACTTGATGAGCCTACTAATCATATGGATAATCAAACTAAGGAGTGGTTAGAAGACTTTATTAATAATTTCGATGGAGCTGTTTTAATAGTAACACATGATAGATACTTTTTAGATAAGACGATTACTAAAATATTTGAATTGGAGAATAAAACCATAAAAGAATATAAGGGAGGATATACCTTTTATGCAAGACAGAAGCAGGTAGAGCTTGACAAAGCAAGACGAGAATATGATGAATATGTAAAAGAAAAGAGGAAACTTGAAAAGGCAGCTAGAAAACATATGGAACGAGCAAATAAATACAACAATATGTCCAAAAATGACTTTCAAAGGCATAAGGCTGCAAAAATAGCTAAAAGAGCTAAAGCAATTATATCAAGACTTGAAAATATGGAGGAGAAGAAAAAAACTATAGTACCTAAAAATATAAATATTAAATTAGAAAGTAGCAGTAATAAAATTAGCAATATTTTAGTTAGGGCAGAGGGATTATCAAAATCCTATGATAGAGTAATTTTTGAAAATATAAGTTTTAATATATATAGAAATTCAAGGATAGGACTTATAGGAAAAAATGGAGTTGGAAAAAGTACTTTGTTAAAAGGTATAATAGGAAAAGTTCAACTTAAAGGAAACATATATATAGCTCCTTCCACTAAAATAGGTTATTTTTCCCAGGAACTTGAGGAATTGAATTTAGATTTCACAATTTTACAAGAGTTAAAAAGTATTAATAATGATGAAAGCTATGTTAGAACACTGTTAGGCTCTATGCTTTTTCGAAGGGATGATGTGTATAAGAAAATATCAAATCTAAGCTATGGTGAAAGAGTTAGAGTAGCTTTTTTAAAGCTTATTTTGGAAGAAAATAATCTATTAATATTAGATGAGCTTACTAATTTTCTCGACATACCTACTAAGGAGATAATTGAAGATGCACTTCTTGACTATGAAGGGGCAATTTTATTTGTATCCCATGACAGATATTTCATAAATAAAATGGCCGAAGAGATATGGGAGCTTTCAAACAATGGAATTACTAGATATTTAGGTGGGTATTCCTATTATTTAGATAAAAAATTAAAATCTTCATCCAATGAAAGGATTAATATTAAGGAAAAAATACTTAGACTTCAAATGGAGCTATCTCATATTTCATTTAAACTTATGAATTGTAGTGATGAAGAAAAGGGTCAGTTGGAAAAGAAATATTTCGATATAGAGAAAGAACTTAAAAAGTTAAAGGGATAAAAAACTTCTCTAGGTTCTAGAACCTAGAGAAGTTTTTTAGTTAGCTTAAGCTACTTCAAACTGACTTTTATAAAGGTTTGCATAGAAACCGCCTTTAGCAAGAAGCTCTTTATGAGTACCTTGTTCTACAATGTCTCCATGATTCATTACTAAAATCAGGTCAGCATCTCTGATAGTAGAAAGTCTATGGGCAATAATAAAGCTCGTTCTATTTCGCATAAGATTATTCATAGCCTTTTGAATCTGTACTTCTGTTCGTGTATCTACTAAACTGGTAGCTTCATCGAGAATAAGAATTTTAGGGTCTGCCAGTATGGCCCTTGCGATTGTAATTAATTGTTTTTGTCCTTGGGATATATTTGTTGCTTCTTCATTTAATATCATATTGTATCCATTTGGTAAAGTATGAACAAAACTATCTACGTGGGCTGCCTTTGCAGCAGCTATAACCTCTTCGTCAGTTGCGTTTAAGCGACCATATCGTATATTCTCCATAATACTACCATTATATAGCCATGTGTCTTGTAAAACCATTCCAAACATTGAGCGCAAGTCATGACGCGTAAAATTTCTTATGTCATGTCCATCAATCATTATAGAACCTTCATTTATATCGTAAAATCTCATTAACAGCTTAACTATTGTAGTTTTTCCTGCTCCAGTTGGTCCAACTATGGCGATCTTTTGTCCAGGCTTAATGGAAGCAGAGAAGTTATTAATAACTATATTTCCAGGGTTATAACCAAAGCGTACATTCTTAAATTCAACCTGTCCTTTAACCTCTTGTAGTTTTACTGGGGTTAAGGTTTCTGGTACTTCCTCTTCTTCCTCTAAGAATTCGAAAACCCGTTCAGCTGAAGCAGCCATTTGTTGAAGAATATTCGAAATATTAGCTATTCGTGATATTGGTTGGGTGAACTGACGAACATATTGTATAAAAGCTTGCACATCTCCAACTTCAATAACTCTCTTGGCTGCTAGGTATCCACCCATAATACTTACTACTACATATCCAAGATTTCCTACAAAGTTCATAAGAGGCATCATGATACTGGTTAAAAATTGGGCCTTCCATGCTGCTCCATAAAGCCTATTATTTAGAATATTAAATTTTTCAATACTTTTCTTTTCACCGTTAAATGCTTTTACAACTATATGCCCACCATACATTTCTTCTATATGCCCACTTAAATTACCTAAGTAATCTTGCTGCTGTTTGAAGAACTTTTGTGAATGCTTGATGATAAATGCTATAAGCATGATTGATATAGGGATTACTATAAAAACAACTAGAGTCATTTTCCAACTTATACTCAACATCATGATAAGCACACCTATGACTGTTGTTATTGATGTTATGATTTGACTCAAGCTTTGATTAAGTGTCTGACTTAGAGTATCCACGTCATTAGTAACACGAGACAAAACTTCCCCATGACTTGTTTTATCAAAATATTTCAGTGGTAAGCGATTTATTTTTTCTGATATATTTTTTCTTAAATTATAACTTACATTCATTGCTACACCAGACATAATCCATCCTTGAATATATCCAAATAGAGCACTTAATAAATATAACCCTACAAGGATAACGATTATTCTGCCTATATAATTAAAATCTATATTTCCAGTACCTGCAATTTTAGCCATGACACCTTCAAAAAGCTTAGTAGTAGCTTTTCCTAAAATTTTAGGACCAACAATGTTAAAGGTAGCACTTGCAACTGCAAATATTAGGACAATAATTATGGAATATTTATAAGCATTTAAATGTCCCATTAATTTTTTCATGGTACCCTTAAAGTCTTTAGCTTTTTCTCCACTACTCATCATACCTCGGGGACCATGCCCTCTACGACCTATGCCCATACCACGGGGATTATTTATTCTGTTTTTTTCATTCATGCTAATTCCTCCTTGGATAGCTGTGACAATGCAATTTCTTGATAGGTTTTGCAACTTTCCATGAGTTCTTTATGCGTACCTTTTCCTACTATTCTACCTTCATCTAGAACTATAATCTGTTCGGCATTCATCACAGTTGAAATACGTTGTGCAACCAAAATGATAGTACTTGACTTTGTTTTTTCCTTCAATGCTTTTCTAAGGGCTGCAGCAGTCTTAAAATCTAGGGCAGAGAAGCTATCATCAAAGATAAATATTTCAGGTTTTTTTACAAGGGCACGAGCAATAGATAATCTTTGCTTTTGTCCTCCTGATAAGTTAGTTCCCCCTTGAGATATTTTTGTTTTGAACCCGTCGGCTTTTTCTTTTATGAATTCCATAGCTTGGGCAATATCAGCAGCTTCCTTTAAATCTACTTCTGAGGCATTTTCATTGGCATATTTAAGATTTGACTCAATAGTACCACTAAATAAGGAGCTTTTTTGAGGAACATAACCAATTTTATCTCTAAGTTCATTTTGGGTAATCTCTCTTACGTCAACTCCATCGACTAATACCTGTCCATCAGTAACATCATAGAAACGAAGAATTAGATTTACTAAAGTAGATTTCCCAGAACCAGTTGATCCGATAATTGCCGTAGTTTCTCCTGGTAAAGCTTTAAAGCTTATATTTTTGAGCACATCCTCTTCAGCTCCAGGATATCTAAATGAGACATTCTTAAATTCTACTACTCCTTTTAAGTTTTTATTTGGACTTTTTGGATTCTTAGGGTCTTTTATTTCAACCTCTGTGTCTAGTACTTCTGCTATACGTTGTGCTGCTACTGAAGCCCTTGGAATCATGATGAACATAAAGGACATCATTAGGAATGCGAAGATAATTTGCATAGCATACTGCATAAATGCCATCATATCCCCAACCTGCATGCTTGAATTAGCTATCTGATGGGCTCCTACCCAAACTATAAGAAGGGTTATACCATTCATTATAAGCATCATTGTTGGGAACATAACTGCCATTATACGGTTTACAAAAAGATTTGTGTTTGTAAGATTTTTATTTGCCTGATCAAATCTTTTTTCTTCAAAGTCTTGATTATTAAATGCTCTGATAACCATCATTCCAGATAGATTTTCTCTTGTTATCAAGTTGAGTCTATCAATGAGCTTCTGTATGACTCTGAATTTAGGCAGAGCAGTTAAAAATACGGTAATAATTAAAATTAGTAATGCTATAATTGCCACACCAATAACCCATGACATTGATTGACTTTTATCTAAAGCTTTTATTATCCCTCCCACAGCCATGATTGGGGCATAAAATACCATTCTTATTATTATTACAATGAGCATTTGTATTTGAGTAATATCATTGGTAGTTCGTGTTATAAGTGAGGCAGTGGAAAACTTATCTAGCTCTGCTTTCGAAAAGCTTTGGACCTTAGTAAACACTGCTATTCGAAGATTACGAGCTAATCCAGCAGCAGTTTTTGAAGCTAAAAATCCTACTCCAACAATACATAATGCACTTATTAAGGAAATGAGAAGCATTTTTATACCTGTATTAAAAATATATTTTGTTTGTATTTTTTCTGTATCTACTCCTAATGCTTCATATTCAGTTTTAATTGGGCCAACAGCAGCTTGTACAATCATTTTATTTCCTAAGGCAGTAAATTGCTTATTTATTTTATCACTAATTTTAGTTCTCTGTTCTTGTGGCAGATTCTTAAAAAGACTAAACAGGTCTGCATTTGCAGGAATTTTATTTCCATTAAAGTTTATCATACCGCCCTTTGCTTCTGACTTCATTTTATTAATGCCTGAAACAACTAGAATTGCTTTTCCCATTATTGGATTTAATTCATCAATTTTAGATTGGCCAATATTATTTAGTACATAAATTGGTTCATTTTTTAAAGCTGGGTAAAGTTCAACATAATGAGCATAATCTTTACTTGATTTAGTAATTAAAGTGTAACTATCCATAACTAGATTTATATCTTCTGGCTTCATAAATATAGTTAATTTATTCATTTGACTTTCTCTAATTGCTTCTGGCACTGCATTTACTATACCACCCTGTTGTATGCCGTTATTAACAATATTCGACATATAATCTGGTAGTGACAAATCTGCCATAGCTTGAGCAAATAATAGTAATATTGCTGCCATAATAAGTCCCGTAAATGGTTTTAAATATTTTATTAATTTTAACATGACATCTACCCCTAACTATTTATATTATTTTTTATAAATTCCATTTTTTATCAGTTTTATCTGCTTTTTATACAATTGCATTGACTCATCAAAAGATAATTTTTTTGCAAAACATTCAACAATATTGCCCATGGTGAGTTTTGTAAGTATTCGAAAAATAATGCAAACATCATCTAGCTCTGTGATGTTTAATTTTGAAAGATCTATTAATTTTACTAGTTCATCTAAATATTTTCTTTTGTTTTCTTTCCTAAACCATGGAGCTATATTCTGCTCTATCCTGTGATTCATATTTAAAAAAGCATTTTTAAAAAAGTTTTTGTCTTCTTCATTCGTTAAGAATTGTAGTAATTGTTCATATAGGAGTATGAAGGATTCTATTAAATCACCATTGGTATCCACTAGAAATTTCTTAAACTTACGTTCGTTCATGTCTCTAAAATCTTTTAGGACTAAAAAGAAAATATCTTCTTTGTTTTCAAAATATTGATAAAAACTACCTCTAGGTATATTAGCATCCTTAATAATATTGGAAATGGATGCATCATATATAGATACTCTGGAAAATTCTTTACGGGCTGCATCAATTATTTTTTTCTTTTTATCTTCTGGTAAGTTAAAAAAAGTTTGCTTAGGCATTTACATCACTCCATAAGAATAAAATCTTTAATTTAAATGAATTAAGGTAGATTTTGTTGAAATCCATAAACGGAAATTATATTTAAAATTATCCATAATTTAATGAGGCATATAATTTCCTATGGATTATAAATAATATGACAAGTTGTCATATTATTTATACTACATGACAAGTTGTCATATGTCAACGGGTAAACTTTTTCTAATTTTGGATTTGAAATTTGAATTTAAAAAGTATAAGTCTGCATGAAGATGACTGGATTAAAACATTTCATATGGAACAAATGAGATGTTTCTTTTAACTCAATCTTAATGCATGTAGAGTCAGTAGTATTGATTAAAAGAAAATATAGTTAGAAAATAAATTCCCGCAAGTGATTGCAGGGCTTTTTGATTAAAAACGATAATGTTAGTACTATTTTCGAATAATTTAGTGGTGAGATGGATATTCTTATGATTGCAAATGAAAAACTTTTTGTTGTGATAAACTTACAGAGTTATAAATGATGTTATTAGAATATCTAATGCGTGGGTGAAGACAAAATGATAAATGCTTTAAAAGAAAAGGTTTTAAATGGCGAATTTGATAATGCTAAGAAATTAATTAAAAAGGTTTCTTTTAAAGAAGTTAAAAATGAACTAAAACCAATTATTATTCAAAAAGCAGAAAAAATGAATATGGTCGTTTTAAGTAGGTAAATTGCTTTAAAATATTCACAAGTATAACAGAACAAAAAAACTATAAGAGGGTGTTTGTAGTGTTTAATATTAATAAGCTAGTAGCCCCTTTTTGGGGCACGATAATTGAAAAACTTCATATTGACATGGAAAATCATACGATTAGGTTGCTGATTAGAAGTGATAATGAGGATGTAAAAACTTTTACTGATATAATTTTAGAAGAAGTTGTTGCTTTTTGTTGGATAAATGAGTCGTTTTATCAAGATAAAGGAAGATTGGATATAGAAAAGTGGAATTTTATGCAACTAGAATCTATTGGTTATGAGGATAATACTCGAGTAATCGTGGAAGGTGGAGAATGGGAGAGTAGTTTTTCTGCTTCACCCAATATAGTATTGGAAATCTGGAATTCTATATTACTTATTGAAGCAAAAAAAATGATTATTAATGGGGAAACCTATGAGCTTATGAAAAAGAATATATTTTAACTAAAACAATTGAGAATAGGTTACTACTTGAAATTTATCACTATGTTTATCTATAAACTTAACAATCTGTTCAAGTTTATCTTTACTATATGTCATACCAAACCCATTATCTTTATTTCCTATTTTATGTAAAATAAAAATAACTGTTTTATGGTTATCAAAGGTTTGCGTAAGTATACTTTTAACTTCATTTACAGTTACATCTGTTAATAAACTTATTATTGTTGCTGGATAATATATAATTTTGTCACTTTCTAATATAATAATATTATCAGCTGTTCTAATATTACGATATTCGGCATTTTTAAGTAGCTCAATCAGATACGGATTAATTTCTCCATATGGCATAATTATCATATCGCTATGGTTTCCAATAAACTTATTTTTCATCCACTGTCTTGCTTTATTAAAGTCCAAAAGAAGTTTATAGCATTTATCATACATATTTTCTTTGTGGGAATATGAATGATTTAATAAGTCCCAACCTTCTAGATATAATTCGGAAAGTTGCTTATATGACATATATTCACTTTCATTAACTAGAGAAGGGATAATTGATACGCTAGCCTTATAATCGTATTTTTTCATTATTTTATAAGCTTGCGTATAAATGCTTTCCCATCCATCATCAAACATGAAGACAATTTTTACTTTATTAGAATCGATATAAGTGTTATTGCTTTGTATAGCATTGGTGTTAAGGTTTATTATTATACATATATTTTCAACAGTTTTAACTAAAAAAAATATAGTTTTTGGATACATTAAAAGAGCAATAAGGATTGATAAAATAACAATTTTTATATTAATTTTAATAAAAATCAACTCCTTTTTTATACAGTATAACTATTATTTGTTCTGCTAACTTTATACCAATTTTTATTATTAAAATAATATGTAATAGTTCCTGCTAAAAAGAAGAAAATTCTTAAGAATTGAAAAAACATAATATCAAGGGTAATCATGGTATATAGTGGAGTGGTTCTTAAAAGATGAGTATTTTTTTTTGCTTCTTTAATAGCTATAATTGAACTAAAGATATTAAATAATATTGTACTTAAGTAGTAAGTAAGTATATACATTGGATAACCATGAATGATCTTTGTAAGTACTAAAATAATATTGATTATAAAAACAATGGAAGAAAATGAATTATTTAATATGGCATCTACAATAATATAGAAGCTGACATTACTTTTAAATACATTTTTAAATAAAAAATTTCTATTATTCAATATACCTTGTATAAAACCTTTTTGCCATCGAATACGCTGTCCAATTAACTCTCGTAAACTTTCAGGACATTCTGAATAGCAAATAGCTTTCTTATTAAAGACTATTTTTTTATTATGTTTTTTTGCATAATTCTGTAATCTTAATGTTATATCTATATCTTCTCCTAAGCATGGTTTAAAGCCTCCAATCTCTACGACAATATCTTTTTTAAATGCTCCAAAGGCACCAGAAATTATACTTAGTGCGTCATTATAGGCTAGTGATGTTTTATAAATATAAAAACCTTTTATGTAATCTAAGGCCTGCATTAGAACTATAAGAGGAGGCTTATTATCAAGTTTAAATATCTGCATAATGTGAACTACACCGCCTGCTGCAATAACATTTTCATCATCAAAGGTGGTATTTATATTAATTAAAGCATTTTTTTCTAAAATGCAGTCACCGTCCATAGTTACAATCAGTTCTTTATGAGCATATGAAATACCAATGTTTAAACTATCAGCTTTCCCACTATTATATTTATCGATTACATTAATAAAATGGTATTTATTTGATTTATATATTCCTTTTACTTTATTAGAAGGTAAGATGTCAACATTATTTTCTGATATTTGTAAGTCTAATATCTCATTTAAAATATCAAGAGTATTATCTTTTGAACCATCATTAATAAATATTATTTCCATATTGTCATAATTTATATTTAGTAAACCTTCAATTGTATATTTCAATATAGGTGCTTCATTATAACAAGGGATTAATATAGATATGCCTTTTTGGTCAATTCTATGTAAAACTTTTTTATCTAAAAATTTATATGAACTTATTAAGTGATATATTGAAAAGAAAGTACTTAGGAAAATAATTAAGTAAAATAATATCATTTAATCTCTACCTTTCTTAAATACTGGTTCAATATATGCTGAGATAATTTTAAATTTACAAGGGAAAATCGAATTATCATCTGGATTTCCTGGCCAATTACCACCAATTGCTTGGTTTATTATAATATACATATATTCTTGTGGTACTCCTTTTGTTGTAGAATATATTTTTTGATTATCTATATACCAAGTAAGAGAGCTAAGTTTCCATTCTAAAGCAACAGAATATTGCTTTTTTATTGGTACTTTATATGAAAAATAATCACGAGTCCTTATGTTATTTTCTTTATAATGAATTACTCCATAAAAAGTATATGGTTCACTTCCTATCATTTCGAATAAATCTATTTCAGGGAGGATACTTCCATTATCAGGGAGAAACCATATTGCTGGGAAAATTCCTTTGCCTTGAGAAAATTCAATAATAAATTCAAAATAACCATATTTATAAGCACTAGTACTTTCTACAAGTCCTGATGTATACATTTTATTTTCTTTAGTTTCTTTTTTTGAAATGATTTCAATAGTATTCCCTTTGATAAATACATTATTTTTACTATAAAATTGAAGTTCATTGTTATAACTATCTTTTCTTTCGATAGCAACCCAATTATCTTTACTGCTTTGCTGCATGTTTTGGTTTAGTGGTTTTCTAATATCAAAGTTATTAATATCAGCATTATTTTGATGTTTTTGTTTGATTATATTGATTTTTTTAGTTTGGTTTTTTATATTTTTGACCTTTATTAATTGTAAGTCGTTTTTTAGCTCAAAACATAATGCAAATAATATACTAAGTAAAAGTGATATTAGTAATGTTGAGAAAAAACTTTTAAAGGTCCTTTTGTACATATAGATACTCCTTATATATTTTAGAAATACATAAATCAAAATATAATAATATATAAAATTAGCCTTATATATTTTTATGGGTAGTAAATACGACTTATTACTATAAATAGAGTTTAGAGATTATTTTTAAAAGTAATGATAATAGTTAATATGGCAATTACTGTATAAAGAAAAAACACATTTGTAAATTAGCCTTAAGGTATCTTATAACTAAGAAGTTATATCAAACCTAATATTTTTCACAAATTTTGAATAGACATAATTAAAAGAAGGTTAAGACTAGGTTCAAAGGGGTAAATATTATATTATTACAATTTAATTGAAATATTAAGAAAACATCATGATAGTTTAAAAAAATGTAAAATTTATAGCCAGCCTACTTAGTATGTTAGAAACTATATGAAATAATGACAGGGGGTTTTTAAATGAGTGTTATTGAGATTAATAATTTGACAAAGTATTATGGAAAATCTAGGGGGATAATTGACGTAAGCTTCAATGTTGAAGAAGGAGAAATCTTCGGGTTTATCGGGCCTAACGGTGCTGGAAAGACAACTACAATTAGAATATTATTGTCACTTATTTATCCTACTAGCGGTAGTGCTAAGATATTTGGCAAAGATTGCATAAAATATGGTCCTGAAATCAGAAAAGATATTGGGTATTTACCATCAGAAGTGTTTTATTATGACAATATGAAAGTAATTGATCTTTTGAATTATTCTGCTAGTTTTTATAATAAAGACTGCAGTAAAAGAATTAAAGAATTATCAGAAATTATGGATCTTGACCTTACAAAGAAGATTGAAGATTTGTCATTAGGTAATAAAAAGAAAGTTGGAATTGTTCAGGGGCTGCTACATGAGCCAAAACTTATAATCCTTGATGAACCAACAAGTGGTCTAGATCCTCTTATGCAAAAGAAATTTTTTGATTTAATACTAGAAGAAAATAAAAAAGGTACAACAGTTTTATTTTCTTCTCATATCTTAAGTGAAGTTCAAAGAATTTGTACACGTGTAGGTATAATTAAAGAAGGTAGAATGATAAAGGTTGAAGATATTAAGGCATTGAAAGAACATAATTATAAGAAATTTAAAGTTGAATTATCAAAAGATATAGATAAAGATTACTTTAACATAGATGGTGTAAGCGATTTAAAGGTTGAAGATAATGTTGTAAGTTTTTTGTATAGAGGAGATATTAACCGTATAATTGAAAAAATATACAATACAAAAATTACCAATCTATTAGTTGAAGAACCTTCTTTAGAGGAAATATTTATGCATTATTATGAGAAGGAGGACTAAATTATGAATATATTTTTGTATGAGTTGAAGGTTCATAGTAAATCAACTATTATATGGACATTATCACTAATCGCAGTTGTTTTACTATATATAAATTTATTCCCTGCTTTTTCTCAAGACGCTGATTTAATGGAAAAAATATTAAAGAATTTTCCAGAAGAGTTTAAGAAAGCATTTGGAATATCTGATTTTGATTTTAGTACACTTCTTGGATTTTATGGCTATATTTTTTCATTTATATTACTAGTTGGTGCAATTCAAGCAATGAATTTAGGTATAGGTATTTTATCAAAAGAAATTCGTGAAAAAACAGCGGATTTTCTTTTAGTAAAGCCTATAACACGAAACAAAATTGTAACATCAAAGTTTTTAGCAGCAATTACAAGTATTGTAATAACTAATATCTTTTATTTAATAGCTGTATTTATGTCTGTAGAAGTAATAATCTCTGAGCCATATAATAAGAAAATATTCTTCATGATGTCGATTACTTTGTTTTTTATACAATTAATATTTATTGCTTTAGGATTTTTAGTTTCTGCTTTAGCGAAAAAGATAAAATCAGTACTTCCAATCTCATTAGGTATAGTTTTTGGATTTTATATAATAGAAATGTTTGGTTCGGTAATTGGTGAAGAAAAAATGAAATACATTACCCCATTTAAATATTTTGATTTAGTATACCTTATTGAAAATGGGAAATATGAAGTAAGGTTTATTATTCTCAGTATAGTTTTAATAGTTGCAGCTATTAGTGGAAGCTATATATTATATTCCAAAAAAGATATTGCATCTATTTAATAATTCAAATAGAAGTAATGTCTATCACAAGGGGGTTAGTTGATTGTATGAATATATTCTTAAGAGAAATGAAAGCTAATAGAAAATCGCTTATCATATGGTGTATTAGCCTATTTATTCTGACAGCAATAGGAATGGCTAAATATGCAGGTTTTGCAGAATCTGGGGATTTAGTTAATCAAATGATGGAATCTATGCCTCAGGTATTGAAGACAATATGGGGAATAGGTACAATAAATTTAACTGAGATAAAAGGGTATTATTCAGTTTTATTTGTATATTTCGTGTTAATGGCAACTATTCACGCTTCAATGTTAGGTGCTATTATTATTTCTAAAGAAGAGAGAGATAAAACTTCAGAATTTTTATTAACTAAACCAACTACAAGAGTAAGAATAGTTACATCAAAATTATTAGCATCACTAGTCAATATACTAATATTTAATATAGCTACACTAGTATTTTCAATGATGCTTGTAAATTATTACAACAAAGGAGAATCTATAAACAAAGAAATAATAATATTGATGATAGCAATGTTTATTTTGCAATTATTATTTATGACTATTGGTACTGCATTGGGTGCAATCAGTAAAAAAACAAAAACAGCTACTTCTAATGCTATGGCAATACTACTTGGGACATATATATTATCAGTTTATATAGATATGAATGATAAGGTTGAAATTTTAAAATACATTACTCCTTTTAAGTATTTTCAAGCAAAAGATTTAATATTTGGTGTTGGATTTAATACAGGCTATGTAATATTATCATTTGTAATTATTGGTGTATTACTTGCATCAACATACAAATTTTATTTAAAAAGAGATATATGTATTTAGTAAATGTTATGTAGAATATTGCAATATTTTAGAAAATACATTGAACTACTATTGAATGTGTAATAAAATTATTCTATATCAAATATTATTTAAACCAGATAAAGTAGAGTATTAAATACAGATATTAACCCTAAGTATATTTCTACTTAGGGTAAATTTATGCTCATCTTATAATTTAATAGTGGACTCATTGTGGAGGACAGGCTAAACATCGAAAGGAGAATAAAATATGGAAAACAGAGTCCAATTAAAGAAAAATGTTTATAGAAATTATGTATTTATATTATTACAAAATATAGATTTAACAAGAGGAATATGGATGCTCTATCTTGCTTCTAAAGGTATGAGTTTAACCCAATTAGGATTATTAGAAACGATATTTCATATTACTTCATTTACTATGGAAGTACCAACAGGAGCAGTTGCAGATATATTTGGTAGAAAAATAAGCAGGATATTAGGTAGGGTTTTTTCATTAATAAGTGTAATATTATTACTTGTTTCAAATAGCTTTATTTTATTTGCAATATCATTTATATTTACAGCATTATCTTATAACTTAGAGTCGGGTGCAGGAGATGCTTTAATATATGATTCACTTAAAGAGATAGGTGAAGAAGAAAGTTATATGAGACTAAATGGTAATAAAGAAGTTTTTTTTCAATTAGCAAGTATTATATCTTTTTTAGTTGGCGGGTATTTAGCTACTAAAAGTTATAATATAGCTTTTATACTTACTATAATAATAGGAGGTATAACTATACTTCAATCTTTTACATTTAAAGAGCCAAGTATAGGAAAAATAAAAGAAGAAAAAGACAATCTATTTATAAGTCAGTTAAAAGATAGTATAACAGTAATAAAAAATAGACCTAAAATAGCATTTTTAATAGTTTTTACAGAAATTATTTCAACATTTGGAACATGTATTTTCTTTTATTTACAAAATTATCTAAAAGCAGATGGATATAATGAAGCCAAAATAGGCTTTATTTATGCTATATCATCTGTAGCAGTTGCATTAGTAGCAACTCAAGTTCATAAAATAGAAAGAAAAATAAAAGAAAGAGGTATTTTACTTATAACTCCATTACTTACAGTAGTAAGTATATGGGGAATAGCCTTAAGTAAATATCATTATATGTTCTTTATTTTATTAATGGTAACACAAGGAATGTTATATGTTGCAATGGGAGACTATATCAATAAAATGATTCCAAGTGAAAATAGAGCAACAATTTTATCTTTTTCTAGTATGGTATTCAGCTTTTTTATGATAACTATATTTCCTTTAATAGGCTATATAGGAGATACGTATTCTTTAAGTACTGCTTTTAGATATTTAGGTGGATTGGGAATTGTTATAGTTTTGGTAAATAGTTATATATTAATAGTTAAAATGAATAAAGTAAAATTAAAAAATCAAAATATATAAACTATCAACCATTGGGATAACTAATCTCAATGGTTTTTAACTTTTAACAAAAGCACAAATATGTAATTAATTTAATACAAAATGTAATATAAATTTGACATTGAGTAAAAAATATATTACAATGTATTTGAGGTGATGTATATGAGTTATCAAATGAAATTTTCTTTATTAAATCTGATTATTTGGTTAGTTGTAGCAGTACTCTTTCTTAGCGTATTTTTAACAGGTAATACGATAGAAAACTGGGGAGATAATCACGCAAAAACTTTAATACTTGCGTTTTTATTTGCTATAGGGTACCTTGGTCAATTAATACTCAGGATTATCTTTAGAAAAAGAAAAAATGTTATTATTAGAGATGAACGAGATGAATACTTCTTAAATAAAGCTTTGACTAGTAGTTTTGTGGCGACTTTAATATATGTTTTTATCGTGGCAATTTCATTATATACTTATTATGAAAAAAGTGGTTTAATCCCTGTTGCATGGATCTGGTTTATAGCTTATAGCTTAATTATTGTTGCAAATATTTTTACATCAGGCTTTGCAATATTTTTCTATCGAAAGGGCGGAAATTAATGAGTAAAGAAGAATACATTTTAGTAAATCACATAAGGACTATTCGCCGTGGAAAGGCAGATATAACGCAGCAAGAACTTGCAGATGCAGTGGGATGTACTCGTCAAACTATAGCTGCACTTGAACAACAAAAATATAACCCATCTTTGATTTTAGCTATGAAAATTGCAAAAGTTCTAGATGTTACAGTTGATCAATTATTTGAATTGAAGAAAAAATAAAAAAATGTACCTCCTAGAATAGACTATATCAACGATAATAAAAATGTCTATTTTAGGAGGTTAAGTTTTATGTTCCTATTCTAATACGTGTTGAATTTATGATATTTGTAATACACTTTTTAATCTATATATAAACATATTTATGGATATAAGTATTCAATTGATAGAGGAATTAAGAAAATTGGACGAATAAGAAGAAATGATTGTTTAATAAAAAGGATTTGATTAAGTATATAAAGAATAACTACTTAATCAAGTAATTATTTTTATTTCGCATAGTGAAGGATTTCATTTTAAGAATAGGGTAGTTTTATAACAAATGGAGTAGGAGTTAGAGATTATGATTGAATTTATTATTTATTTTATTGTTTATTATATAGTTATATATCTTTTGCATCCGATTATTATACTAGTACATGAATTAGGACATGCATTTTTTGCTTTGCTGTTTACAAAAGGTCAAGTTAATATAATTATAGGTAGTAAAAAAAGTAAAAAATATACACTGAAAATTAAACGCTTGCGAATAAGTTTTTCTAAATTCATATTTTTTTATAGTGGTTTTGTTAAATGTAGTAAAATGCCAGTAGAAAAATATAAAAGAATATTGATATTTATTGGAGGACCTATAAGTTCTTTATTGCTTATTTTATCTTGTAGTTATATTTTGATGTTAATTGATTCACTTGTAATTGAAATAGTGTTAAGAGCTTTGATATATGGTTCTTTTTTAACTTTTGTTATAACTGTTATTCCAATAACTTATAAGTCTAAGAACTATAAAGGGATGAAGAGTGATATGCTTAATGTTATTCATATATTACGTGAGTAAAGTGTAATTTTGTTATAATCCATTACAATTAATTTATAAGGTAATATTATGGGTTGTGATTTTTGGAGAAAGTATGTATTTTTATAATCCATAGGAAATTATATTCCTTATTAAACTGTGGATAATTTTAAATATAATTTCCGTAATGGATTTCATCAAAATTTACCTTATACAAATTATTTAAATCGAAGATTTTGTTTTTTCAAGTTTTCAAAAAGAGAAAATTTGTAAAATAGAAACATCTCTTTGTATATTATATTGTTAATTTGAAAGGGGATATTATTATGATTGCAAAGACTATTTTATTTTGTAAGACTAAAATTAAAAAACTTTTATCAAGCTTAAGGCGTTTTCCTGAAGTTATTTTACTGGCTACTACTATTGTGTTTATAATTATATTTATGAATCATTCTAACTTTTTAAAAGAAACAACAGAGGAACTTCTTAGAAGAATCTGTTTAATTTTAGCTTTGGGTATTTCATTGTTTCTTAGTGTTAGAGTCTTTTTTGAAAGAAAACCTTTTTTAAAGAAAAGCACAAAAGTATTGGCTTATGCAGGTATAATTGGAGGTTTAATATTATATTTCTTTTTCTTACTTAAAGATTTCAATATGGTATCTATATCAAGATATTTAGCTTTTAGTATTAGTTTTTATTGTATTTTTGCCTTTATACCATATTTCTATAGGCGAGAAGGCTTTGAACTTTATGTTATTAAATTATTTACAAGTTTCTTTATAACATATTTATATTCAGTAATAATTTACTTAGGTCTTTCTGCTATGCTTTTTTCAATTGAATCACTTTTTTCAATAAACATCTCAGAAAAACTGTATTTTGACATTATGCTTATTGTTGCAGGAATTTTTGCACCAGCATTTTTCCTAGCTGACATACCTGAATATGGTGAAGAGTTTCACCTTGATAGCTATCCAAAAGTCTTAAAAGTTCTTTTGCTTTATATTTTGCTACCGATGATAGTTGCTTATTCAGCAATACTATATGCTTATTTTGTAAAAATTTTAGTTACAAGGCAATGGCCTAAAGGTATCGTTTCGAATCTAGTTCTTTGGTATTCAATCTTTAGTACTCTTATTATATTTTTTATTTATCCGTTACGTAATATAAATAAGTGGGTAAAAACTTTTATTTCTTATTTTCCTATGTCTCTTATTCCACTTTTAGGGATGATGTTTGTTTCAATGATTATACGAATTAACGCATATGGAATAACAGAGAATAGGTATTTCGTTATGCTGGTTGGGTTATGGGTAACTGGGTGTATGATTTATTTTATTTTTGTAAAAAGTGCAAGGAATATAGTTCTTCCTATCTCTTTAGCTTTAATTTCGATATTATCTGTTTCTGGTCCTTGGAGTTGTTATTCTATTTCGAAGCTTAGTCAAAATATAAGGTTTGAAAAAATACTAGAAAAGAATGATATGATTAGGAATGGTTCAGTAATTAAGCCAAATCAAGATTTATCTGAAACAGATAAAAAAGAAATTAGTGAGATTATCTTATATTTTAATAGATACCATAATTTAAGGGATTTAAAATATCTTCCTCAAGATTTTAAAATCAGTCAAATGAAAAATGTTTTTGGGTTTCAACTATACAAAGGCAATAGAGGTGATAAGAAATATTTTAATCACTATGCTTTGGAAGACGGGGAAATTCTAAATATTAAAGGCTTTGATTATTTTACTTATATTTCAAGCAATAAATTTACAAACACAAATACTTCTAAAGAAGATTTTTATATTTTATATACTTCTCAAAAAAGGGAACTTAAGATATTTAAACAAGGAGAATTAATCTATAGTAGAAATGTAGAAGATTTAGCAAAGGAATTGCACAAGAAGTATGGAGAAAGAGATCAAATAAAAATGAATGAGATGGTAGTTGCTGAGCAGAATGAAAAAGTAAAAGTTCTTTATGTATTTAAGTATATTCACGGTTTTGAAGACAGAGCAATCGATAAGGTTAATGTAGATTCTTTTGGGTTTTATATATTCACTAAATTATATAAAGATTAGATTTTAATATTACGCCTTAGAGAAATTATATCTCTAAGGCGTTACTGTTTGTTAAAAAACAATAACAAATTATCGAAAAACAATAAAAAATAATTGACAAACGAAAATATAAATGTTTAAATTTAATTGGAGGTGGTTTTATGAAAACAGTAGGAAAGAAATCTATATCTAGTTTTTTACGAATTTTGTGTATTATTGGATTAATCTTGATGATAATGGCATCTATTGGTGTTGTATTTGCAATGGTATTTGAAAAAGTTAGGAATTTAATTAGCATTGCGTTTAAATTTGAAGTATTCGAATTTAGTTATGATCCTCTAATTTTTACTAATTATAAAATTATGTTTTCTTTACTGGGACTGATGTTAAGTATGTGTATTGTGTTATATTATGGAATTCGTATTTTTTCAGAATTAAGTAAAAACAAAATTTTTAGTAGAAAAATTGAAAGAGATTTGAAATTAACGTCGATTGCATTATTATTTTTAGCTTTATTTAAGGGAGTTTTCTTATCTTTGGCAGCTTTATATTTAGAAGAATATATTGGAGGATTACCAGATTATATAAGAATTAGTCCTAAAGCTTTCGATCGCCAAATTCTTATTATATCAGCAATTTTGTTTATAATTCATAAAATATACAAAGAAGCATTATCTATTATAGAAGAACATGAATTAACTATTTAGGAGGTTAAAATGGGTATACGTGTAAATTTAGATGTTATGATGGCAAAAAGAAAAATTACCTCTAAAGAGCTTGCTGATAGAATTGGTATAACTCAATCTAATTTATCAATTTTAAAGACAGGTAAGGCAAAAGCTATTCGTTTTTCAACTTTAGAAGCGATTTGCAAAGTTTTATCATGCCAACCTGGAGATATTTTGGAATATGTAGATGATGAGTAAGAAAAATTAAGTGATTACGCTTGAATTATTCATTTATTAGTTTATGATATTTACAAATAACTGATGCATTTTTAAATAACAAACTTGTCATTTTAATTATAACTTTGTATAGTAATTGTATGTTAAACAGATATCTAAAGTAAGGGTTATAGTAAGGAAAGGAGTTTTAAATATGAATACTCATGTAGATTGTATAGCTTGTGTTATTAGTAAGGCAAATAAATTAGCAGATAAATATTTTGAGGATAAGCATCAGAAATATAGTTTCATGAATAAAGTTTTAAGAGAAGTAGCTGATATTGATTACGATAGAACTGCACCTTTTCTGGTTGCTAAAGTCATGAGAATTTTGAAAAAGGAAACAGGAATAGACGATTTTTATTTTGAAGAGAAAAGATTATTCAACAAAAAGTTATTGTCTATGGAAAAGCAGATTGAAGATATATTAAATAATTCAAATAATAAATTTGTTACTGCACTAAAAATTGCACTTGCTGGAAATATAATAGATTTTGGTGCTCTTGATGAAATAAGCTTTGATTTAGTTGAGGAAATTATTAATAAAACATTAGAAAGTGATTTTGATGAAGAACTATGTAAGAGATTGATGGACGAATTGTCAAAAAGTAAAATGTTATTATATTTAGCAGATAATGCAGGAGAAATTGTGTTTGATAAGATATTTATTAGAGAAATTACAAGAGAATATCCTGATATTAAAATATTTTTTGCAGTTAGGGGCAAGCCTGTGTTAAATGATGCTAATGAGGAAGATGCTTATTTTGTTGGTATTAACGAATATGCAACTATTATAAATAATGGAACAGATTTACCTGGAACGGATCTTTTAGAGGTATCTGATGAATTTAAAGAAATATTTAATAAGGCAGATATTATTATATCAAAAGGACAAGGTAATTTTGAATCTTTGCCAGGCTGTGGGAAAAATGTGTATTATTTATTTTTATGCAAGTGTGATTTATTAATGAAAAAATTTAAATCTGAGAAATTATCAAATATATTTATTCATGAATCAAGCCTATAGGAATTAATAAGCTAAGATATTGATAAAATTTTAAATTATAAAAGAGAGTTAAAGGAGATGGATTAAAATGAAGATTGCAATAATTTATCATAGTGAAACAGGAAATACTCAAAAAGTAGCAAATCTTATTGCTGAAGGAGCAAAAAATGTAGAAGATATTGAGACAAAATGTATGTCAATTGATAATATTGATGAAGCATTTGTTGAAGAAGCTAAAGTAGTATTTTTTGGAACACCTACATATGGAGGATCATATTCTTGGCAAATGAAAAAATGGCTAGATACATGTAAAATTAAGTTGTCAGGAAAAGTAGGTTGTGTATTTGCTACCGAAAATTATTTAGGTGGTGGAGCGGATAATGCTGAATTAGCATTGATAAGTGAATTATTAGTTAAAGGGATGTTTGTATATTCTGTAGGAGCTGGTGATGGTAAACCATATACTCATTTTGGTGCTGTATGCATAAAAGATGGAAATGAAGAACAAAAGAAAAGAGTTGTAATTTTTGCTGAAAGAGTTGCGAAAAATGTGAAGAAATTACTTAATGCATAGTTAAAGTTATAAAAATTAAATGTTTTAAAATAAAAGAAGTGGTGAAACTATTTATTTGATTTTTTAATACAGAATTCAGGCTATATGTTTTTAGAGTATGTGAAAAAGATGTATATACATTAGAATTGAATAAATATTTGTTTAAATTTGGAATTCTATAAAATTATAGGAGGTGGATATTTTGAAAACCTATAGAAAAGAATTATGGTTTAAAACTGAAACTAGAAGAGCTTTTATAAACATTACTCCTCAAATTGAAGAATGTTTAAAAGAGAGTGGTATTAAAGAAGGACTGCTTTTGTGCAATGCTATGCACATTACATCAAGTGTCTTTATTAATGATGATGAATCAGGATTACATAGAGATTTTGAACGCTTTTTAGAAAAACTAGCTCCAGAAAAGCCTTATGATCAATATGACCATAATGGATTTGAAGATAATGCAGATGCACATTTGAAAAGGACAATTATGGGAAGAGAAGTTGTTGTAGCTATTACAGATGGAAAATTAGATTTCGGTCCATGGGAGCAAATATTTTATGGAGAGTTTGATGGAAAAAGGAGAAAGAGAGTTTTAGTAAAGATTATAGGAGAATAGGAATGGAATTGGGAATATTGCACAGTAGAGAAATTTCATATTATTTTAATTATTTATTGCATTTCTTATTTAATAGTAGTATACTAATAATAGTTAGCATACGAAATATTTATTGACGAAGGTGAAGTGTATATGGATAAGTTAGAAAATGAAAAAAAATTATTAGAGAAAATGATTAAATTATATTGTAGAAAAAAACATAACACAGGTGAAAAATTATGTTCTGATTGTGAAGAATTAATGGAATATGCTTTTTATAGGCTTTCTAAATGTCCTTTTGGAAATGGTAAGAAGAGTTGTGTTAATTGTAGTATAAAATGTTATAACGAAGAACATAAAAATAAAATAAAGGAAGTTATGAAGTTTTCAGGGTGGAGAGTATTCTTTAGACATCCTATTATGACATTAAAACATTTTTAAAACAGAGAGCAGGGTGAATATTGAGAAGTTAAAAGAATATAAGAGGAAGTGACAGGATGTCAAATGAAATAAAAGGGTTGCAAATTGGGCTATTGATAAGAGAAATAAACTCAAAAATAAATAGTAATCTTAGAAATGAATTTGAAAACACCGGGTTAACTGTTCCTCAAATAATGCTTATCAGAATACTTGTAAAACATAAAAAATTAAAGGTTAGCGAAATAAGTAAAAAAATGAGTCTTGCTAACAGTACAGTTTCAGGTATAATTGATAGGCTTGAAAAGCAAGAAATATTGAAAAGAACACGAAGTAGTGAGGATAAAAGGATAGTATACATTGAACTTGCGAATAAGGGTTATGAAATAGGTAAATATTTTTATAATACTATAAATAGTTATTTCCAAGATGTTTTTGAAAAAACAAGCGAAGAAGAAATAAAAGTTATTCTTGATGGACTTCAGACACTAAAAAAAGTGTTAGATAGACGATAAAAGTAAAGGGGTAATTTCAATGTTGAGTTTTGCCATTGTTTTTATAACATGTGCATTGATTTGTTATACTATTGGAGTATGGAGTGAAAAAATAGCTGGTATACTTAAAGTATGGCATTTAGTATTTTTTTGGATAGGGTTTATTTTTGATACTTTAGGAACAACACTTATGGGAAAAATAAGTGGAGGATTTGAGTTTAATATACATGGTATTACTGGTATTATTGCTATTTTGCTTATGCTATTTCATGCAGTTTGGGCTACAGTAGTTTTATTAAAGAAAAATCAAAAATCAATGAAAAATTTTCACAAATTTAGTTTATTAGTATGGCTTATTTGGTTGGTACCTTATTTTACTGGAATGATATTAAATATGATTTAATGTTGAAAGAAATAGTGGCAAAGGAGAGTCTTAAAGAGTCATGAAAATTCATGACTCTTTTTGTATATTTTGTTTAAATTTAGGAATGTTTAATTAAATGTGAAAAAAACAATTACTAATATGAATAATAAAAATAAACTGCTGGAGTTTTCTCCGAAACCTCCAAATAAATTTGTTAAACCTCACTGTTTACCCAATTCTCTCACCTCGGATATTTTTTATTAATCTATATATCTTAATATTATGATTATGCAATATATAATATTTTTGATATAGTTTTTTTGAAAAATATTTGCAGAATAAAATATATTTATATAACAGAGTAATTTTCTAGTATATACTATAAATAATAATTTGGTTAATAGGGGGAATTTTAAATGAAATTAATTGACTTACATTGCGATACAATGAGTAAAATTATTATAACTAAAAAGGGAACTGGACTGAGAGAAAATGATTTTCATGTTGATCTTAAGAAGTTAATTAAGGCAGATTCTTTAGCTCAATTTTTTGCTCTTTATATAGACATTGAAGAAAAAGACACTTATTTTGAGTATTGCTTAGAAATGTTAGATAGATTTTATCAAGAACTTGAAAAAAATAATGAAAAGATTGCGATAGCTAGAAATTATGAAGAAATGATTCAAAACGAAAGAAATGGTAAAATATCAGCTTTTCTTACAATAGAGGAAGGTGGAATATTAAAAGGGAAATTATATAATTTAAGAAATTTTTATAGACTAGGTGTAAGATTAATAACTCTTACATGGAATTATCCTAATCAAATTGGTTATCCAAATTATAAAAAAGAATATATGACTAAAGGGCTTACACCTTTTGGTAAAGATGTTGTAAGAGAAATGAATAGGCTTAAGATGATCATAGATGTTTCTCATTTATCTGATCAGGGGTTTTTTGATGTAGCGTCAATATCTACAAAACCATTTATAGCATCTCATTCAAATGCTAGATCTGTAAGAAATCATCCAAGAAATTTGACGGATGAAATGATAAAAATACTTGCTGAAAAAGGTGGAGTAATGGGAATAAATTTTTGCTCATATTTCCTCGGTAATGATTCTATAAGTCGGATAGAAGATATAGTTGCGCATATTAAGCATATTAGAAAAGTTGGCGGAATTGATGTTATAGCTATTGGGTCTGATTATGATGGCATTAATTGTGAGTTAGAAATTTGTAATATTGGGGAAATAAATAAGCTATTATATGTATTAGAGAAGAATGGTTTTTCATCAGAAGAAATAGAAAAGATATTTTTTAAAAATGCTAAAAGAGTTATCAAAGAAGTTCTATGAGTCAAGGTATGCCCCTTGACTCATTTACATTTATTAGTTGATAGGGAATTGCTGAAGTATTACTTTTTTCCAACGTTCTTCCCAGATTTCTTTAGAAAATTGTTCAGATATTTTACGAGCATTTTTTCCCATATCTTCTCTTAGTTTAGGGTTATTTATAAGAGTAATAATTGCATTTTTTAAGTTTTCTTTATTAATTTCTATTAAATATCCGTTGTAACCATGGATTATTAAATCTGTAAGTCCTCCTACTAATCCAGCAATTATTGGTTTTCCACAAGCCATAGCTTCAAGTAGTGAAAGTGAAGTTCCTTCTGAATATAGAGATGGAATAAGAACTATATCTGCATCTTTATAAGCATTGTATATTTCATTCATTTCATACCAAGTATATTCTATACGAGGATGCTTAGAAGCAAAAATTTTCATGTGTTCTTCACTTTTTATAGTGCCTCTTCCAACGAAAGAGAAAATAACATTATTATATTCATTAACTAGCTCAACAGCGACTTTTTTACATACAGCCCATCCTCTACCTGGATGCAGTCTACGAGGATATAGTATTTTAATATATTTTTTATTAGTTAAATTAGAAATGGTTGGTTTAAAAATATTTAAATCTACATAATTAGGTATATATACCTTTTTACATTTAAGATTTGGATTAACTGCATTTAGCCAATTTATTGTATTTGTATCTACAGATACAAGTAGGTCTACTGCACTAAGACCTTCAAAAAACCTGCTATACCAGAGTTTAGAACGCCACCATTGACGTTCGCATGAATCCCACCAAATACCATGGCTTATACAAATAGAGTTAGGAAAAACATGTGGATATGTTACATCCATGTTGAAATATATATGATAATCATAATTTTTAGTTACTTGATAGAATTTTTTATTAAGGTTTATAAAGAAGTCTTGATGAAAACCTGGGTTTCCAATTCCTTTTATTTTAATACCTTCATAAGTTCTTTCCCATTCTTTATGATTTGATGGTTGAAAAACATCTACTTGGTATCCAAGTTTTTGTAAAAGTTTTGCTAAATCAATTAAATATCGTTCTCCTCCACCCAATAAACATCTATTACCGTCCCATTCAAAAAATTGAGGTGTAACGATAGCTACTTTAGGCATAGGTTTTATATATACTTTTCTTTTTTCTTCTGTAGTAAATGTAATTTCTAATTTAGGTCGCCAATCTTTATTACTATGTTTCTGACTGCAAAAACCTAATAAAGATGCACTATCTTTTTCATTTTCAGCTTTTATGATTATACCGAAGTTTTTCTTTGGGTTTTTTAACCATTCTCTAGCATATTCAGTTATATCCCAACTTATAGATTCCCAAAGATGACAATCAATTTTAGATTGTACTTTCCTATTTTTATCATATGAAGGTTGATTAGAATAGCTTACTCTCTTATCATTCCAATTTTTTGTTATAGGGTGTACGCTAAAAATATTTTCTTGTTCCATATAGTCATTTCGTATACAAAAGAGTTTTAAGTTTGCATTAATTATATTACAATTTTTAGGGAGATTACTTAAATCAAATTTTAACAATATGCGGTATTTTGTAACTAATTTATAATATCCTAGAAAGTAATAAGCTTGATTTGAAAAATTTTTACCTTTTAAATGACTATCTATAAAAGTATCCATAACTGGAGAAATGGATATTGTTTTTTGCATAGTTACCACCTGCTTTTTAAAAATATATTAAGAAAGGAGAAAAATGTAATTCTACTATAGAATATTATTAAATAAAAAATATGTGCTCTATAAAAATATTTATTAATGAACAAAATTTTCGATTTAAATAATTTAAGGAAGATTTTGTCGAAATCCATATACGGAAATTATATTTAAAATTATCTACAATACAATAAGGTGTATAATTTCCTATGGATTATAAAAAAGCCAAGGGTAAACCCTTTGGCTTATTTTCTAATTGCTTTCATAAACATTTGAGTCCAATAGTACCTTCCATATTTATCTTTTGCTACACCTACACCTATTTCGTTGTATATTGGGCTTAGTATATTATTTCTATGACCTTCTGAGTTCATCCAACTATTCATAACTTGCTTTGGAGTTCTTTGTCCTTTGGCTATATTTTCACCTGCTGCAGTAAATCTTAAGCCAAAATCCTCCATCATTTTAAAAGGAGAACCGTAAGTTGGAGAATAGTGTCCAAAATAGTTTTTATTTATCATATCTTGTGATTTGAATCTTGCTACTCTTGAAAGTTGCCAATTTGCTTTAAGAGGCTGTAAACCTCGTTTTGACCTTTCTATATTAACTAATTTTATAACTTCATTTTCAAGTGCTTTAATGTCACTAATATCAGGAATATTAAGTTTTTGTCCTGGATATATTAAATTAGGATTTTTTATTTGTGGATTTGCTGAAATAAGTTCACTAAGTCCAACTTCGAACTTAACAGCGATTTTCCACATACTGTCTCCAGATTTTACTGTATAAGTTAACTGCTTAGCAAAAACTGGAGTTGAAGTTATTAAAAAACTTAATAAAACAAATAGAATTAAAAACTTTTTCTTCATAATTATCACCTATATTTTTTGTTTAAAAATAGTTTAAGTAAAAATAGTTGCAATTATGTTATATAAATAATGTTAAGGAATCGAATTTTTGCTATTAAAATTTTAAATAATTAATTTTTTGATATGTAAATTTTAATATAATTTGCTATATTGACGATTAAATTATTTAAGAAGGTGATAAATAGCTAAAATTTGCAAAACCTAAATCCCTCTAGTATAATTAAAATAATTAAAAATGCTAAATTAAAACGAATGAGGGAGTGCTATGTTAGATAGATATAAACCAATACCACTTTATATTCAACTTAAGGAAGAATTGCTTAAGAAGATAAGAGAAGGTATTTGGGAAGTTGAAACACAAATCCCAACTGAAAAGAAATTGATGAAAGAATATAATGTAGGCAGAGCAACGGTAAGAGAAGCTATTTCTCTTTTAGTAAAAGAAGGTTATGTATATAGAAAAAAAGGGATAGGTACTTTTGTAGCAAGTAAACAGCCGTCATTAGGTTTTGAACCTCTTATAAGTTTAACTTATTCTTTGAAGGCAAGAGGTATTAAAGCCAATAATATTGTGGTAGAAAAGAAACAGATAACTCCTGATGATAATTTATTATTAAAATTAAGATGGAATAAATCAAAACAGTGCTTTTATATTAAGAGATTAAGATATGTTGATAACAGACCTATAGCTGTCGAACACTCATATTTTTCAAATAGATTTAAATATATTGAGGACAAGTTTGATTTAACGGGCTCATTGGCAAAAATAATTATTAAAGATTTAAAGATAACTATTAAAAAAGTTGAACAGACTATTATACTAAGATTACCAAATGAAGAAGAAAGGAATGAGCTTAAGGTTAATAAAGATACTTTGATATTAGATATGGATAGATGGATTTATATAGAAGGTACTGAGGAGCCTTTTTATTACTTAAAGTTTTTAGTTCCAGAAAATATATATTCTTATCCATTTTAAGACTAATTGAGACTAAACCGCCAGTAGGCGGTTTTTTTCATTATGGATTAAAAAAATCTTCCTTAATTTTTTAAAATCGAAGATTTTGTTTAAAGGAATTTCCAGAATTATCTTGAATACATATTTATATATACGGATGTCCGGACATATAAAAGGGGGTGAGGGGAGATTAGTAAACTATTGAAAAAAATTCAGAAGAATATTAGACAAAAGATAAATAAGGAAATCACTTGTTATGAGTGGCATTCATCAATTGTTTTAGAAGGGATAGTTGACAGTTGGGATGATGTAGTAAAAGCAGGGAAATTAGCAGCAAATAAAGGCTATAAAGGGGTAGTAAATAAAATTGAGGTAAAGAACTTAAGTATACCAGATATTAAAAAACCTTTATTAAAGGACAATTATTTACATGGTAAGAAAGTGGATGTACTAATTATTGGTGGGGGTATTATTGGTTGTGCTATAGCGAGAGAACTTTCTAAATGGGATATATCTATTTTGATAATTGAGAAAGAGGAAGACCTTGCTATGCATACATCATCTAGAAATGACGGTATGATACATCCAGGGATTCTTCCAAAGCCAGGTACAAAAAAAGCTATTTTTAACGTAAGGGGTAATAAATTATATTCAAAGGTTACAAAAGAGCTAGATGTACCTTTTAGAAGAATTGGTTCTCTAATGCTTTTTGAAGGAAATTATATGAAATTATTACTTCCATATATTAAATTAAGGGCCAAACAGAATAGAGTAGAAGGTATTCAGTATTTATCTGCTGATGCAATAAGAAAAAGAGTACCTGCAATAACCAAAGATATTTCAGGGGGTATTTTTGTACCTACTACAGGAATTCTATCTCCTTATAAAATGACTATAGCTTATGGGGAAAATGCTGTATTAAATGGTGCTGAAATTAGTTTTAATACAATAGCCTTATCTATGAAAAAAGAGCATGAAAGCATTAAGGCTGTTCAGACTAATAGAGGAACTATATATCCAAACTTAGTAATAAATGCTGCTGGAGTTTATAGTGACAAGATAGCTGAGATGGCAGGTGATCAGTTTTTTACAATCCATCCTAGAAAGGGTCAGACTATTATACTGGATAAGAAAAAAGGGAAACTGATAGATATTGTAATAGCAAAATCATCTTTAAGGAAAAGCACAAGGAGCAATACAAAAGGCGGTGGAATCGTTAAAACAATAGATGGGAATATTTTAGTCGGTCCAGATGCGTACGAACAGCCTTATAGAGAAGATTATACAACTACGAGGGAAAATATTGAAAATATTATGAAAAAGCATTTTCCACTTATACCACAGCTTTCACCTAAAGATGTAATTAATTATTTTGCAGGAATTAGAGCGGCTACATATGAAGAAGATTTTATTGTAGAAAAATCTGAGTATGTTGAGAATTTGATACATGCAGCAGGAATACAGTCGCCTGGTTTAGCTTCAGCACCTGCTATTGCTGAGGAAATTGAAAAAATAACTATAAATGTATTAAATGATATACAAGAAGTTAAGCCGAAAGAAAATTGGAATCCAATAAGAAAAGGTATACCTCAATTGAATAAGATGAACAAATACGAAAGAGATAGATTAATAAAAGAAAGGCCTGATTATGGGATAATAATTTGCAGATGTGAAGAAATAAGCAAAGGAGAAATAATAGATTCAATAAAATCTCCTATACCTGCAAAATCAATAGATGCGATTAAAAGGCGAGTAAGGCCTGGTATGGGTAGATGTCAAGGTGGTTTCTGTTTGCCTCTTGTTTCAAAAATTATTGAAGAAGAAACTGAATTAGATATGTTATCGATAACTAAGAAAGGTAATAAATCTCAAATTTTATCAAAAGAAACAAAGGAGCCTGATTTTGATAACGAAGGTGGTGAAGCTAGTGGAGACATATGATGTCGTTGTGTTAGGAGCCGGACCAGCGGGGTTAGCTGCTGGACTTGAAGCTGCTAAAAGAGGAGGAAAAACGTTAATTATAGAGAGAGAAAGTAGACCAGGTGGGATATTGAAACAATGTATACATGATGGATTTGGGTTAATAGAGTTTAAAGAGAAGTTGTCAGGGCCAGAGTATGCAGAGCGTTATATAAGAATGGTTAGAGATAAGAATATACCTATAATGACATCTACTTTTGCAACTAAAGTTTTAAAAGATAAAGATAAATTTATCATTACTTTAGTTAATTCTAATAAAGGCGTTTTTGAAATAGAATCAAAGACAATGATTCTTGCTAATGGATGTAGAGAACGTACTTCTAAACAGATATTTATTCATGGTTCAAGACCTTCAGGAGTTTATACAGCAGGAACTGCTCAATATTTTATTAATATCCTAGGGTATTTGCCATGTAAAAAATGTGTTATTTTAGGCAGTGGTGATATTGGTTTAATTATGGCAAGAAGATTAACTCTAGAAGGAGCTAAGGTAATTGGTGTATATGAAGCTAAAACAACTCCATCGGGCTTAACACGTAACATTGTACAGTGTTTATATGACTATGATATTCCATTGTATTTGTCTCGTACAATAACTAGAATCATTGGGGATGATAGGGTAGAAGGTGTTATTATTAATGAAGTTGATGAAAACATGAAACCTATTAAAGGAACTGAAAAGTTAGTTGAATGCGATGGAGTGATATTATCTGTCGGGCTTATTCCTGAAAATGAGATTGCTGAGTCTTTAGGGATAGAAATTGATAAGTTTACAAAAGGTCCATGTGTTGATCATAATTTTATGACATTAGAAGACGGTGTGTTTTCATGTGGTAATGCGCTGCATGTTAATGATTTAGTTGATTATGTAACAGAGAGCGGAAGATATGCAGGTGAAAGAGCTGTTGTTTATGCTAAAAATAACATTGAAAAAAATCTAGTGAAAGTTAATATGTCGGTTAATGATTTTTTATATGTAGTACCACAGTATATTGATATAACATCAAACAATAAAAAAGTGGTTTTGTATTTTAGATCAAGGGAAATTAGAAAAAATGTTGTAGTTCAAATAAAATATGACAATAAGATTGTATTTACCAGGAAATATCGGGTTTTAAGACCTCCAGAGATGCAAAGGATAGAATTAGATTTAACAGAACTTAAAATGAGTAAAGATAAAGATTTTTGCATAGTTATGAAGGAGGGACAATATTGAAAGAATTAATCTGTATTGTTTGTCCTAATGGATGTTTATTAAAAGTAGAAAAACTAAACGAGAATTGGAGTATAAAAGGGAATCTTTGCTCAAAAGGGATTGATTTTGCAATCTCAGAAATGACAGAAGCGAAGAGAAGTGTATGTTCAACTGTAAAAACAGTTTTTCCTGAAGTTCCAAGACTTCCAGTTAGAACTGATGGAGAAATACCAAAAAAATTTATTTTCCCACTAATGAAATTAATAAATAAAGTTGAAATAAAAGCTCCTATTCATAGTGGAGATATTATTTTAAAAAATGTTTTTGATACAGGGGTAAATGTAATTGCTACTTCTGATTTATTTGAATTATTAAAAGAGGGTATTTATGATTAGATTTTTATAAGTGTTAATTATCGTAAATTAAGTAAATGGGGGGAGTATTATGTCAAAAAAATATAAAGGTTTTGAACCAAAATGGGTTAAAGAACCACCGCCACCTGGGACTTATCGTTCGATTTTTAAATGGGGAGATCCAAATGAGTATAAAATACCAAATGAAAGGCTTTATAAAATGATGAAAGAAAAGTTTAATATGACGGATGATGACTTTAAACAGCCTAAGAAGTTAGGACTTGAGAAGGTTTCTTTTAATAAACCAATCAATCTGACTCAGGAGCAAATTAATACATTTAAGAATATAGTGGGACCAGAAAATGTTAAGACAGATGATTATTCCCGTCTCCAAGTAGCTTACGGCAAAACTATGATAGATTTAATGAGGCTTCGTGAAGGTATAGTAGAAAACATTCCAGATATAGTTTTATATCCTAGAGATAAAAATGACATTCAAAAGATTGTAGAGTATTGTAATCAAGAAAAAATTCCTGTTTATGTATATGGTGGAGGTTCTTCCGTTACACGGGGGGTTGAATGTGTAAAGGGTGGAGTTTCATTAGATATGCGTGTTCACTTTAATAAGGTAATAGAATTTAATGAGATTAATCAAACTATTACTGTTGAAGCTGGTATGTCAGGACCAGAGCTTGAGCGGATATTAAATAATGCGCCAAGTATTTTTGGAGCAAAACGAGCATATACCTGTGGACATTTTCCTCAGTCATTTGAATATTCAGTTGTAGGCGGTTGGGTGGTAACTAGAGGAGCAGGTCAGAATTCTACATATTTTGGCAAAATTGAAGATATAGTTATTTCACAGGAATATGTAACACCGATAGGGATAATTAAGAGTGATGAATTTCCAGCTGCTGCTACTGGTCCATCCATAGACCAGATAATGATGGGAAGTGAAGGTGCTTTTGGTGTACTTACACATGTTACTCTAAAAATATTTAGATATATGCCTGAAAATCAGAGAAGATTTAGTTATATTTTCAAAACTTGGGAGGATGCTCGTAATGCAGCTAGAGAGATAATGCAAGGTCAGTTTGGCTATCCATCAGTATTTAGATTATCGGATCCTGAAGAAACAGACGTAATGTTAAAACTTTATGGTGTAGAAGGTACTATACTTGATAAGATTATGACATTAAAGGGATATAAAAAGATGGAAAGATGTCTATTTTTAGGTTTTACTGATGGTGAAAAAGGATTTACTAAGAATTTGAAAAGAAAACTTCATAAAGTATGTAAAAAATATGGAGCTTTATATTTGACAGGCTATCCTACAAAAGAGTGGGAAAAAGGTAGATTTAAAGATCCATATATGAGAGATATAATGCAGGATTTTGGTATAATGACAGATACCTTAGAATGTTCAGTAACGTGGGATAACATGGAGAAAGTACATGAAGGAGTAAGAAAGTTTTGTAAAAGTAGACCAAATACTATATGTATGACTCATATGTCGCATGTATATCCTCAAGGAGCGAATTTGTATTTTATATTTATAGCTAAAATGGACAGCATTGAAGAATATTTAGAATATCAATATGGTATTTTGGACAGCATACAAAAATATGGCGCATCTATGAGTCATCATCATGGTATAGGAAAAATGATTGCACCTTGGTTAGAGGGACAAATAGGTAGAAATCAGTTAGAAGTTTTTAAAGCTTTAAAAAGATATTTCGATCCTAATAACATTATGAATCCAGGGGGAACTTTAGCGCTTGATTTGGATGATGATAAAAAGAGATTTAATTATTTGAAAGATTGAAACAATAATGTAATTATTAATAAAATTTGACATATGAGGAACTAAAGGAGTAAAATATAATTGTCAAATGCCAATAACATTTTTTAGAATTATACTTTAGTTTTAAGTTTGACAAACAAATAAAAAGAACTTTTACGAGGAGGGGGTTTATGTCCAAAAAATACGTTATTATTGGTGGGGTAGCGTGCGGACCGAAAGCTGCTGCTAGGTTAAGAAGATTAGATCCTGAAGCAGAAATTACATTAATTGAAAAAAGCGACGTTATTTCTTATGGTGGCTGTGGTATGCCATACTATCTGTCAGGAGAAGTTAAAGAGTTAGAAGAATTATGGTCTACTCCTGTAGGAGTACCTAGAGATCCACAATTTTTCAAAAAAGTTAAGAATATCAATGTACTAAATAATACTTTAGCGGAAAAAATAGACAGAAAAGAGAAAAAGGTTATAGTAACTAATTTGAAAACAAATGAGAAACAAGAGATACCTTATGACAAGCTTGTTTTGGCAGTTGGTTCTACACCTAATGTACCACCAATAAAAGGGATTGATTTGAATAATGTATTTAAGTTATATCATCCTTATGATGCGGAAAAAATTAAAAGTTTATTAGAAAGTGGCAAAGTTAAGGATGCAGTAATAGTAGGTGGAGGTTTAATAGGTTTAGAAGTTGCAGAGGCTTTAACTAAACAAGGTGTTAAAGTAACAGTAGTAGAAATGATGGACAAGGTACTTCCTAAAATGTTAGATACTGAAATGTCTATGTTATTAATAAAAGATATGGAAAAGAATAAAGTAGATGTGCTAACTAGTACAAAAGTATTAGAATTAGAAGGAGACAATGAGGGCAATGTTAAGTCTGTAGTTACTGATAAAGGAAAAATTGACGCTCAATTGGTATTAATTTCAGTTGGTGTAAGACCTAATATAAAGCTTGCAGAAGAAGCAGGGCTAGAAATTAGTGAAAATAGAGCAATAAAAGTAAATGAGTATCTTCAAACAAGTGACCCTGATATATATGCAGGTGGGGACTGTGTAGATAATGAAAATATAATTTATAATAGAAGGTTATATACACCATTAGGAGATATAGCAAATATTCATGGCAGAATCATAGCTAATAATATTTATGGAAAAGAAGAAAAATTCCCTGGAACAGTAGGAACAAGTATATGTAAAGTTTTTGATTTTAATGTTGCTTCTGTAGGAATGACAGAAGAGATGGCAAGAAAAGAAAATAAAGATATAGTTACAGTTTTAGCTCCTGCACCAGATAAAGCACATTTTTATCCAACAGGTAAGCTAATATTTATTAAACTAATTGGAGAAAGACAAACAGGAAAGATAATTGGAGCACAGGTAGTAGGATATGGTGATGTGGCTAAGCGTATAAATATGATAAGTGTAGGACTATATTATGGAATTACAGCATCTGATTTAGCAAATATGGATTTTGCATATGCTCCACCATTTTCACCAGCTATGGAAAATTTAATAGTAGCTGCAAATATAATGCGTAATAAAATAGATGGAATTGCAAAGTCTATTTCTGTAATGGATGTTAAGAAAAAACTAGATAATGGAGAAGATTTTATCTTATTGGATGTTCGTTCACCTAAAGAAATTGAAATGATGTCTTTACCATATGAAAACGTAAGATACATACCATTAGGTGCATTAAGAGAAAAATGCGATGAATTACCTAAAGATAAAGAAATAATAGCATTTTGTAAGATAAGTTTAAGAGGATATGAAGCACAGAGAATTTTAGAGGAAAAAGGATTTAAAAATGTTAAATTCATGGATGGCGGAATATTAGCTTGGCCATTTGAATGTAAAATGAAGTAACAAAAGCATCTGCCTGTTAAGTAAGGCAGATGCTTTTGTATATTTATGATTCATTATCATGCCTTGCATATTAAATAAACCTTTTGATATACTGAAGTATATTAGCCATTGAAGGAGAGATATGCAAATGGATGAAATTCTAAAATTACTTCATGATATTATTGATAAAAATAGTTTAATATATGGAGTTTTGAGTAAAGTTAGAGTTAAAAACGAAGAGAATTTTTCAAAGGTTACGATAAAGCCAGTACTAATTAAAAATTCTATGAATATACAGTTTACATATCATTATAAAAATAAGGTTATGCATAAAAATATAAATTTGAACGAATCTTCAAAGGAGATAGTGAGATTAATAGATACATATTTTAGGCAGGCTGTTTTATTTACAACAGAAGCTGATTATCAGATTCTAATTAGTAAAAAGGGTAAAGTTAAGATACTTAAGAAGAAACCGACTAAAAGTTTAGTAGATTTAAGCCATAATCGTAAAAAGAACTATGTAATAGAAGAAGGAAAACCATGTCCATTTTTAATCAGATTAGGAGTAATGAATGAAAAGGGCAAAATATATTCAAAAAAATATGATAAATTCAGGCAAATAAATAGATTTTTAGAAATTGTTTCAGATGTTATATCAAAGACAGAAATAAAAGAAAGTTTTAATATAGTTGATTTCGGGTGTGGCAAGTCTTATTTAACCTTTGCTCTCTACTATTATTTAGTAGATATTCTTGGTTTGGATGTTAATATAGTAGGGCTGGATTTAAAGAAAGATGTTATGGATTTTTGCAATAAGGTAGCTAGAGACTTAAATTATGATAAACTTAAATTTATACATGGAGATATAAAAGGATTTAATGATTTTGAAAAAGTTGATATGGTTGTAACACTGCATGCTTGTGATACAGCTACTGATGATGCACTTAGTAAAGCTGTTATGTGGAATGCAAAAATTATACTTTCTGTACCATGTTGCCAGCATGAACTGTTTTCAAAAATTAAAAATCCTATAATGGTGCCTATGCTAAAACATGGGATAATAAAAGAAAGGCTTGCATCTTTGATTACAGATAGTATAAGGAGTAATGTATTAGAAATACTAGGATATTCAACTCAAATGATAGAGTTTATAGACATGGAACATACTCCTAAAAACATTATGATTCGTGCAATAAAAAAATCTAATTATAATAAAAAAGCGATTAAAGAGTACATTGAATTTAAGAAATTTTGGAAATTAGATGATCTTTATATCGAATCAATTTTTGGTAATAAACTTACTGACTTATTGAATATTAATAATGATGTAGATTTATAAAGTAACAGTTTTGTTGGTTGTAAAGGAGAAATATGTATGTTATAATTTTAAATGAATTCAAAACAGAATAATTGCACAACTAGGGGAGCCTATAGTGATAGGCTGAGAAAGAGATGTTATCTCTGACCCTCATAACCTGATGTGGGTAATACCATCGTAGGGAAGTTTGTGTTCGTAATTTATCACAAATTCTCTAGGAATTTGTGATTTTTATTTATACAGACTTATTTGGTTATGAGGGAAGCGTTAGATAGCTTCCCTTTTTCTTTTAAGTTTATCAATTTAGCAGAAAGGAGGGATTAAGGTGATAGTTAATGGAAAAGAAATGAACTTTGAAACAGAAATAACAGTAGATGATCTTCTTAAAAATCTTGGATTAGATAAAGATAAGGTTGTTGTTGAGGTAAATTTTGAAATAGTTCCCAAAGAAAAGTATACAGACAGAATATTAAATAAAGAAGATAAAGTTGAAATAGTGAGTTTTGTAGGAGGGGGTTAATTTTGAACATATTCGTAAATGAAAGAAATTTTAATATTAAGGAAGGGACTACAGCTTTTGAAGTTAGAGATATTGTTAAACATGATGCAGATATAGTTGTGCTAAACGGATTTATTATAAAGGAAGATATGATTTTAAAGGAAAATGATAGATTAACATTGATTAAACGTGGCGAAATTCCCAGTAAAGATGAATTGGAAGCTCTTTTAATTGCACGACATACTCCTGGAGTCCATGAAAGAGTAAAGAAGGCTTATATAGGTATTGCAGGACTTGGAGGGCTTGGTTCTAATGTGGCAATTTCGTTAGCAAGAATAGGTATAGGCAGACTTCTTTTAGTAGATTTTGATGTTGTTGAACCAAGTAATCTAAATAGGCAACAGTATTTTGTAAAACATATAGGCATGCTTAAGACAGAGGCTCTGAAAGACATTATTTCTCAAATCAATCCATTTGTCAATGTGGATATAAAAAATGAATATTTAGATGAAAACAATATTACTGAAATTTTTAAAGAAGTTGATGTTATAGTAGAAGCTTTTGATAATCCTTACTCTAAAGCAATATTAGTAAATACGGTGCTAAATAAAATGCCAGAAAAAGTTGTAGTTGCTGCTTCAGGATTAGCTGGTTATTTTTCTAATAATACAATAGTAACCAGAAAAATTAAAGATAATTTTTATTTGGTAGGTGATGGTATAAAAGAAGCAAGAATTGGATGTGGTTTAATGGCACCAAGAGTGGGCATAGCAGCTAATCATCAGGCAAATACCGTTTTAAGAATTATTATGAATGAAAGGGATGTATAAATTATGGATAAGTTAATTATTGGTGGAATTGAGCTAAAAAGCAGATTATTTATAGGGACAGGTAAATTTCCAAGTAAAAAAGTAATTCCAGATGTTATAAAAAGCTCTAAAACACAGGTAATTACTATGGCATTAAGAAGGGTAGATTTAAGTTCCAAAGAAGAAAATATCCTCGAGTATATACCTAAAGATTGCATCTTACTTCCAAATACTTCTGGTGCAAGAAATGCAGAAGAAGCAGTAAGAATCGCAAGACTGGCAAAAGCTTTAGGATGTGGGAATTGGATAAAAATAGAAGTAATATCGGATAATAAATATCTTTTGCCTGATAATTATGAAACTATAAAGGCTACTGAAATATTAGCAAAAGAAGGATTTATAGTACTTCCATATATGAGTCCAGATTTAATTGCTGCTAAGAGATTGGTTGAAGCTGGAGCAGCGGCAGTTATGCCGTTAGGAGCACCTATAGGTACAAATAGAGGGCTTAAAACTAAAGAATTGATACAGATTATGATAGACGAAATAGATTTACCGATAATTGTAGATGCTGGTATAGGTAAACCTTCTGATGCAGCTGAAGCTATGGAAATGGGTGCAGCAGCAGTATTAGTTAATACAGCTATTGCTACTGCTGGAGACCCTGTTAAAATGGCAGAGGCTTTCGGGTTAGCAGTTGAAGCTGGTCGATTAGCTTATATTTCTAAATTGGGGCCTGAAAAGAAGTTTGCTGAAGCTTCTTCGCCACTTACAGGATTTTTAAATGAAGGTGAGAAATAATGAGTTTTTATAGTGAATATTTAAAATATAAAAATTTTCAATTTAACAAGTTTTTAGAAAACATAACATCATCAGATATATTTAGGATAATAAACAAAGATAAAATAGATGAATACGACTTTTTGACTCTTTTGTCAAATGAAGCTGAAAAATATCTAGAAGAGATGGCACAAAAAGCACACCAGTTAACAGTTCAAAATTTTGGCAAAACAATACTTCTTTATACACCGTTATATCTTTCTAATTTTTGTGTTAATAGATGTTCATATTGCGGATTTAATATAGAGAACAAAATTAAAAGAAAAAAATTGACTTTTGAAGAAATAGAAGAAGAAGCTAAAGCAATTTCATCTACAGGACTTAGGCATGTTCTAATATTAACAGGTGAATCGAGGAAAGAAACTCCTGTTTCTTATATAGTTGATGCAGTAAAAATTTTAAAGAAATATTTTGATTCTATTTCTATAGAAATATATCCTCTTAAAGAAGATGAATACAGAGAGGTTATCAAGGCAGGAGTAGATGGACTTACTATTTATCAAGAAGTATATGATGAAGATATATATGATAAAGTCCATATAGCTGGACCTAAGAAAAATTATAGATTTAGATTAAATGCCCCTGAAAGGGCATGTAAAGCTCGAATGAGAAATATAAGCATAGGTGCTCTTCTAGGGTTAAATGACTGGAGAAAAGAAGCTTTTTTGACAGGGCTTCATGCGAAATATCTGCAGGATAAATATTCTGACGTGGAAATAAGCGTTTCTCTACCAAGAATAAGACCTCATATAGGAGTATATGAAGATATATATCCGGTAAGTGATAAGAATTTAGTTCAAATAATGCTGGCTTTAAGACTTTTTCTACCCCGCATAGGCATTACAATTTCTACAAGAGAAAATCAGAAATTAAGGGACAATCTAATTCCATTAGGAGTTACTAAAACGTCAGCAGGAGTATCTACAGAAGTTGGTGGGCATTCATCTAAGACAAAAAGTGATAGTCAATTTGAAATATCCGACAAACGAAGTGTTATCGAAATGAAAAAAGCTATATTGTCAAGGGGATATCAACCGGTATTTAAGGATTGGATGCAGATAGATTATTAATGTTGAGGTGTTTTTTTATGAATATTTACAGAATGCTTGATGCAAATATTAATAGAGTTTCTGAAGGATTGAGAGTTTTAGAAGATATATCTCGATTTATTTTAGAAGACTACAATATGTCTAAAAACCTTAAGGAGATGCGTCATATTGTTAGAAAGAGTTTTTTAGATTCTAAATTGATAACTTTTAGAGATTCTTATAACGATTTGGGACTTAACATATCACAATCCAGTACTATCGATAACAAAGAAGATTTATTAAGTTTAGTAGAAGCGAATTTTAAAAGAGTACAAGAAGGTTTGAGAAGTATTGAAGAATCTCTTAAAGTATTAGGACATTACGATAAATCAAAAGTATATGAGAGATTAAGATATGAGTCTTATGATTTGGAGAAAAAATTTGGGTTAAAAAAAGATTTTCTCGATACTGATATATATGGAATTACTGCTGAAGAATTTTCTTTAGGGAGAACTAATATTCAGGTAGTAGAAGAAATGATAAAGGCTGGAATAAAAATTATTCAATATAGAGAAAAAGAAAAAAGTAAACTTGAGAAATATAATGAATGCAAGGCTATTCGAAAACTAACAAAAGATAGTGGAGTAACTTTTATTGTTAATGATGATGTAGATATAGCTATTGCTGTAAAAGCTGATGGAATTCATTTGGGACAAGATGATATGCCTATAGAAGAAGTCAGGAAAATAGCAGGTAATATGATTATAGGGCTATCAACACACAATATTAAGCAGGCTAAAACAGCGGTTAAAAAAGGTGCAGATTATATAGGAGTAGGGCCTATATTTAACACTACAACTAAAAAGAATGTAGAAAAATCTGAAGGACTAAAGTATCTCAAATGGGTTTCAGAAAACATTCAAATTCCGTATGTGGCAATAGGAGGGATAAAAGAGTCAAATATTATAGAAGTTAAAAAATACGGCGGAAAATGTTTCGCTATGATATCTGAAATTGTTAGTTCGCCGAATATAGTTAAAAAAGTAGAGAGTATAAGAAAATTACTAAAAATTATATAGAAAAGGAGAATGGAATATGAATTATTCAACTCAAATGGACGCCGCTAAGAAAGGCATAATCACTAAGGAAATGGAATTAGTTGCAAAAAAAGAGAAAATAGATGTTGAAGTTTTAAGAGAAAAGATAGCACAAGGTAAGGTTGTAATACCTGCTAACAAAAACCATAACTCACTTGATCCAGAGGGGATAGGAGAGGGCTTAAGGATTAAAATAAATGTCAATTTAGGAATTTCAAAGGATTGCTGTAATATTGAAAAGGAGTTAGAAAAAGTAAAAACAGCTCTTGAAATGAATGTTGAAGCAATTATGGATTTAAGTTCTTATGGAAAAACTGAAGAGTTTAGGAAAAAGCTCATTGATATGTCTTCAGCTATGATAGGTACTGTACCTGTATATGATGCAGTCGGCTTTTATGATAAAGAGCTTAAAGATATAACAGCTGAAGAATTTTTAAAGGTTGTAGAAAAACATGCTCAAGATGGTGTAGATTTTATGACAATCCATGCAGGTATAAATAGAGAAACTGCTGAAGTTTTTAAAAGAAATAAAAGACTTACTAATATAGTTTCAAGAGGTGGCTCTTTATTATATGCATGGATGGAATTAAACAATAAGGAAAATCCATTTTACGAATACTTTGATGAAATTTTAGATATATGTGAAAAATACGATGTAACTATAAGTCTTGGTGATGCTTGTCGTCCAGGAAGTATAAATGATGCAACAGATGCAAGTCAAATAAAGGAACTTATAGTGCTTGGAGAGCTTACAAAAAGGGCATGGGAAAGAAATGTGCAGGTAATGATAGAAGGACCTGGACATATGCCTTTAAATGAGATAGCTGCCAATATGATTCTTGAGAAAAAACTTTGCCATGGAGCACCTTTTTATGTATTAGGACCTATAGTAACAGATATTGCACCAGGATATGACCATATTACAAGTGCTATAGGAGGAGCTATAGCAGCTGCAAATGGTGCAGATTTTCTATGCTATGTAACACCTGCTGAACATTTAAGGCTTCCTACATTAGATGATATGAAAGAAGGTATTATTGCTTCTAAAATTGCTGCACATGCTGCTGATATAGCAAAAAATATTAAGGGTGCAAAAGAATGGGATTATGAAATGAGTAAAGCAAGACAAAGTTTAGATTGGGAAAGAATGTTTGAACTAGCTATTGATCCTGAAAAGGCAAGAAGGTATAGAAGAGAATCTATGCCTGAACATGAAGATAGCTGTACAATGTGCGGGAAAATGTGTTCTATGAGAAATATAAACAAAGTAATGCAGGGTAAAAATATAAATATTTTAAGAGAGGACGACTAAGATGCTTTACCTCATTACTAATAGGAAAATCATTAAAAAAGACAGCTTTTATGAAGTAATAGAAAATGCAGTAAAAGGTGGAGTAGATGCTGTTATATTAAGGGAGAAGGATTTATCTTATGATGAACTTCTGCCTATTGCAGTTAAATTGAAAAACATCCTTAGTAGCTATAATATACCATTAATAGTTAATGGTAATCTAGATATTGCAAAAAATATACAAGCAGCTGGTTTTCATACAAGTTTCGATAGATTTATAAAAGAAAAAATTGAGTTTAAAGGACTTTTAGGTGTATCTGTACACAGTTTAGAAGAAGCTATACTTTCTGAAAAACACGGCGCAAGCTATATTTTGGCTAGTCATATATTTGAGACAGATTGTAAAAAAGGATTAGAACCAAAAGGCATAAAAATGATTGAAGAAATAAAGATGAAGGTGAAAATTCCTGTAATAGCACTAGGTGGTATAAATCCTGAAAATATAGATAAAGTTTTATCTGCAGGAGCTGATGGAATTGCAGTTATGTCATATATAATGGCGTCAAATGAACCGTTTTTGTCTACTAAGAGACTAAAAATAAAAATTGATAAATTTTTGTCTAAAAAATAAGAAATAAAAGTCATTTTAAAATTTTCTAACAAATTAAATGTTTTTTATAATTTTTTAAAAGAAAACTTATAAAATATTAAAAATTTACTTTATATATTGAAAAACAGAAAATATTGTGGCATAATTAACGAAGTGAAAAAATAAACGAGATAGGAGGATGCACTTATGAATGCAGTAGTTAGCTACATTAAGGATGTTAAGAACTCATCAAAAAATGCTAAATTGTTCATACTGACAAATGTGTTATTCGCTATCCTAATGGGAGCGACTTGGACTGGACTAGGTATAGTAATTGAAAAAACTTTTAATCCTAAAGTATTAGGAACTGCATTTGCGATGCATACATTGGGTATGGCAGTATCAGCTGTTCCAGTAGGTAGAGGAGCTAACAAATTTGGATATAAACCTGTATTAATGGCGGGTACAGTTGTAGGAGCTGCATGTCTTGTTTTAAATGGATTTATTCCAAACGTTTTACTACTTTATGTTATCAATTTTATATTTGGATTATCTCAAGGTGTTTACGAGGTACTTCCTGCACCATGCATAAATGCTAATACAAATGAAAAAGAGAGATCATCAGTAATGGCAGTTATGTTCGGGTTATATTGGTTAGCAGTTGTAATAATAACTAAAACTTCAGGAAACTTTATTTCAATCTTCCAAGCGAAGATGGGAGTAAGTGAATTAGTTGCATATAAATATTATACTTTTATTGCTGCAGGAGTTGGGTTACTAGGAATTTTCCCTATTATGGCAATGGATGAAGTTGATAAAGATGAGAGATTAAATGTAGAAAAGAAAGAATCAACTTTACTTCAAGATTTAAAAGTAGTTGCTAATAAAGAAGTAATGTTATATTTAGTATATATGGGATTAATAGGTCTTGGAGCAGGATTATTCTGTCCATTCTTTGCTAATTTCTTTAAAAATGGATTAAACTTAGATCCTACTGTTGTTGGTAATATACTTTCAGTTCAATATTTTGCAATGGTTATTGGAATGTTTATTTGTCCATTATTGGTTAAGAGGTTAGGCTCTGTTGTAACATTAGGAGCAGCATCATTAGCATCAGTACCTTTTATGTTAATTATTGTTAATTCAGATCAATTCGGTTCTGCAATGATACCAGTATTAACAGCTGCTTTCTTCATGAGATCAGGTCTTATGAATTTAGCTATGCCGGTTATGTATAGTTTACCTTTAGAATTTGTTGAAAAAGAAAAAAGAGCTCCGCTTGCAGGAATAATATCATTATTTAGTTCAGGAACTCGTGCATTATCTTCATTTATTGCAGGTTATATAATGGCTATACCAGCTTTTAATGTTGGTAAATACCTATTAGATGGATATAGAATTCCTTACTATGTTGCAGGAATTTTATATACAATAGCTACAATAATATTGCTAAAAACTTATGTTAAAAAATATAACAAAATTAATAAAGATGTAAAACAAGAAAGTGAAATGGCTGCTTAATAAAATGAGGCGTGAGTTAAAACAGACTCATGCCTACTTTTTTTTCTAAGATATTTGTACTTTGAAAATAATTTTGATAATTAACTGTTGCTATTATTGTTGTAAAGCAAAATATTACTATAATAGTCAGTATTAAAAGGTTATATTTGTATTTTTCTTTTTTTCTATATATTTTGTTTTTATTGTGTTTAAGTATGATTCTTCTTTTACCTTCTTCAAAATCAATTACCTTTCCCATTGTCATAACCCCTTTTAAGTCTTTCTTTATAAAAATTATACAATAGAAAACAATTAAAATAAATCAAAAAAAATACAAAAATTCAGAAAATATCAGATTGATTTTTGTAAAAATTCTATTTTATATGGTGTTATTTCTGCTTGTATGTTAAGTTATGATAAAAATCTATGTAGTACCAAAACTACTATGTTCCATAAAATATATTATGAAGAATTTAATTATGAGAAAAAATTAAAAGGGAGAGGGAAAATGGATTCTATAACTGTTAATAAAGGGATTAAAAGGGATGTAGATAAATCCAATGCTAAAATAAATATAAGTGTTATAAAATCTGAAAAGCCAGAAATTACAATTGTTTTTCCACCAGTATTGGATTGGTATTTGCTATATCAAAGACCACAGCAACTTGCTACTGCATTTTCTAAAATAGATAATGTAAGATGTATTTATATATCAAATGAAATGTATAAAAAATTGAATGAACCTATATTGAAAGTAAATGATGATTTGTTTGTAGTTAGAGTCAATACAGATTATAGTCAATTAGTAAAAGGTAAGAAAGTGCTATGGTTTTCATATCCTAAACATTATAAATATTCTAGAACAGGTTTTGATTTTGTTGTATTTGATGGTGTTGATATGCCAGTTGATGAGTTTTCACTTTGGGCTGTAGATTTGCAAAAAGCTATTGATTGTGCAAATATAATAGCTTGTACTGCCGAATTGCTATATAAACTTTATAAAAAATACAACAAACCTGTTTTTATGTGTGCAAATGCAGCAGATTACGAGCATTTTAAAATTGCTCAAAAAAAACTACCTAAGCCAAAAGACTTTCCAATGATAAATTCAAATGAAAAAGTAATAGGTTTTTATGGGGCTTTAGCATCCTGGTTAGATTATAAGCTTATAAGTAAAATAGCAGATAGATATAAAGTTATTCTTATAGGAAAAAACAGATATTATAAAAAAATTATAGAACATCCAAATTTAACGATTTTAGAACATAAAGATTATTCTCAGCTTCCATATTATTTATCGAATTTTGATTTAGCAATGATACCATTTAAGTTAACAAATATGATTAAGGGATGTGATCCAATAAAATATTATGAATTTATTTCTGCTGGAAAACCTGTTATATCTACTGAAATTTATGAGATAAAGAGGAAATATAGTAATATAACATATTTTATGAACTACTATAATTGCTATCAAATAATAGAAAGAGCTATAATAGAAGATTGCTCATCAAAAAGATTAGAAAGGATAAGAGTAGCAAAAGAGAATACTTGGAATACAAGAGCAAAAAAAGCATATGATGAAATTATTAAGTATTTGTTTAAAATCGATAATTATTAGAGGAAAAAGAATAATTTCGTTGAAATAATAATAATAATCATTAAATGACTTTTAGCTGATATTTTGCTGATATATTGATAAGGAGGTTGTAGTTATGCAAAATGTTTATGCTGAAATAAAAAAAGATAAACAAATCTGGAAATTTTGTTTTTATGGTTTTTTGAAGAACCTGAAGTTTTTTGAACCATACCTATATATATACTTATTAGCTAATGGATTAAGTTTATTTAAAGTAGGAGTTTTATTTGCAATAAGAGAAATAGTGACTTATATTTTTGAAGTTCCATCAGGTATTTTTGCAGATAGTTATGGTAAAAAGACAGAATTACTAATATGTTTTACATTTTATATTATATCTTTTATATTTTTCTTTTTAAGCACCAATTATATGGTTATAATTATAGCTATGATATTTTTTGGTTTAGGGGAAGCATTTAGATCAGGTACACATAAGGCTATGATATATTCATATTTAGAGCAAAAAGGATGGTTTTCTTATAAAGGTTTTGTATACGGAAGAACTCGTTCATTTTCACTTTTAGGTTCATCAATTTCAGCTTTTTTATCTATAATTTTTGTTTTAAAATTACCAGCAATGAGATGGATTTTTCTTATTTGTATTTTACCTTATATTTTAGATTTCCTATTAATCTTAAGTTATCCTAACGATCTGAATGAAAAGAATGAAAGTGATTTAAGTATTAAAAAGTTTTTTGTTAACAGTTTTATAAAACTTAAAAGTATATTTAATAATGAAATGCTAGTAAAAGTCTTGCTCAGTTCGTCATTATACGATGGAATTTTTAAAACTATAAAAGATTATATACAACCAATTTTACAGACTACTATATTATTAATGGGAGCTTCATATATTACAACTTTAGATTCAGATAGTCAAATAAAAGTAATTTTGGGTATTACGTATGGAATATTCTATATATTTAGTTCTATGGCTTCGAGAAACATATATAGATTAAATAAATATTTACCTTCAAATAAACTTATGCAGATTTCATTTGATATTATGGGTATGTTATCTATAGCGTTGTATTTTACAATTAAATTTAAATTGATATACTTAGTAGTAGGATTATATTTCATTTTATATGTATTAAAAGATGGACGAAGACCATTAGTTGTTGATGTATGTGGAGACTATATGAATAAAGATGAAAGAGCAACTGTTATGTCGATAGATAGTCAATTGAAATCTCTATTTGTTGTTGTTTTAGCACCATTATTTGGATTTATAGCTGATAAGTTTTCAATTCAGGTTTTATTTCTCATAATAGGAATAAGTATGTTAGTAATTAATAGATTGTTAAGTCTTGCTGGTGATTCGAAATATAGGTCGACTAATTCTTAAAGACAAATAAAACAAAAAATATTAAAAATTCAATGGTAAAATGGCCTTAGGCCATTTTTTTGTATAAAAATAAAATAATTACACATATTAACAATTGTATTCAAGATTGATTTGTTAAAAAAATAACTTTCGAAAAGTTAATACAGGAAAACGTTACAAATTAGAGGATTTACGCATTCTATTATTTTCAGAAAAGTAAAAAACGTTTGAAAATTGTCGATATTTGTCTTATAATATAACTAACAGTTGAACTAAAACTTGGAGGGAGGATTTTTATGGCAAACAACAGGGAAAATTGGGGATCGAAGATAGGTCTGATACTAGCAATGGCTGGTAACGCTATCGGTTTAGGTAACTTCTGGAGATTCCCGTATCAGGCTGCCAGCAATGGTGGTGGTGCATTCTTAATTCCGTATTTTGCAGCACTTATAATGATTGGTGTTCCAGTAATGCTTGTTGAATGGAATCTTGGACGTTATGGTGGTAAATATGGTCATGGTACATTAGGTCCTATGGTGTATTTACAAGCTAGAGAAGGAACAAATCCAAGAAATGCAGCAATAATAGGTGCTTTATCAGGGGCATTAGCTTTTGCTGTTACATTGTTAGTTAACTCATATTACAATCAAATAATTGGTTGGACTTTAGGTTACAGTTACCTTTCAGTAACTGGCGGTTATATGGATGCTGCAAAATCGACTGGTGAAATTTTCGTAAACTATATTCAAAGTCCAAAAGTATTTATATTCTGGATATTAGCTTTATTAGGTCTTGCATTAGCAGTTACAAGGGGTGTTCAAAAAGGTATTGAGAGTTGGGCAAAATTAATGATGCCTGTGTTATATGTATTCGGAATTATATTAGCAATAAGGGCTTTAACTTTAGGAAGTCCTGTTAATCCTGATTGGTCTTCATTAAAAGGTTTAAATTATATTTGGAATCCAGATTTCTCAAAACTTAATTGGACAGCTGCATTAGCTGCTGCAGGACAAATATTCTTTACATTATCAATTGGTATGGGTATTATAGCAAACTACGCTTCATATTTGAAACCTGATGATGATGTTGTAGTTTCATCATTAGCGACTATTTCATTAAATGAGTTTGCAGAAATTATTTTAGGTGGTACTGCTGTTATACCTATAGCATATGCATTTTTAGGACCTGAAGGAGTAGGAGCAGGTGTAGGATTATCATTTATTGCTCTACCAAACGTATTTAGATCAATGGCTGGAGGTCAGATATTTGGTGCATTATGGTTCTTACTATTATTCTTTGCTGGTTTTACTTCAGCAATAGCTATGTTCAACTATTTAACTGCATTAGTTGAAGAAGATTTGAAAATTGAAAGATCTAAAGCTGCATGGATTATTTTCTTTGGATATATAATTGTTGGATTACCAGTAGGGCTTGAACCAATTTTAACTAAAACTGCAGATCTTATGTATTTAACTGAAGTAGATAACTGGGTAGGTTCATATCTACTATTAGTTCTAGGTTTAATTGAGGTAATAGTAGCTGGTTGGTTAATGAGAGAAAGAGCTTTAGAAGAATTAAATAGAGGCGGTATATGGAAAGTTCCAACATGGTTCTTCAATTTATTTGTTAGAATAATAGCTCCAGTTACAGTTGCTGTACTTCTATTCTTCTCAACAAAAGATTATTTCAAAGCTGGATATTTCAAATTGATACCATCTTTTGTTGCTGATAAACCTCAATTAATACCATGGGTTGTAGGTGGTAGAATAGTTGTAATTGTTGTACTAATAGCTGGATTTATACAGTCATATATTTCAATTAAGAATAAATACGGTAGTGAGTTAGCAGAAGGTAAGATATTGATCCGTTCATAAGGAGGAATGTTATTATGACTGGTGCTGCTTTAGGTTTTATGATTACTGCATGGACTATTATATTGGTTTCCATGTTTGTAACAATAAGACCATTACTAAAAGGTGAAAAGAAATAAAAAAAATCCCCATCAAATGATGGGGATTTTTGCCCTAAATGAGATATAATATATTTAGGTAATGTCAAAAGTTTTATAAAAACTTAGGCTTTTAGTCTTTTAATTAGACGAATAGCGAATGACTAAAGACCATAACTACATAGAGGTGATTTAATGAATACAATAGAAATAATAAAAGTTTTGGAACAATTATCTACAAAAATAGAAAAAACAAACTTAATAAATGAAAAGAAAAAAGAAAAATATCTTCAAAACGTAAAGAGTTTGATTAATGAGTATAAAGATATTGAAGTATCCGATAATTTAGAAAATGTTTATACTTCATTAGTAAAAAAAGGCAAGGAGTTATTGAAAGAATTTAGAGTAAATGCAGATTCTAAAGAATTAAATGGTAAGTTAAGTTATTACATAAGGTATTTAAAAGCAGCTAAAGCAGATTTTACTGGGGATACTGATTACATAAACAAGTATTTTAGAGTATATTTATTTACATCTGTTTTATTTCTAGCATTATCACCACAATATTTTGGTTTTGTTTTGCCAGCAGTGTTTTTTATACCTATTTTCTTAGGGGTTAGAGGAATAAAAAACAGGTCGTTAACTGGGTTTAATTTAAGTTTAACAGTAATACCAGTATCTATAATGACATCTTTTATATGGATAAGATATGGATTTTTTGTACTGTTAAATTATAAAGAAGCTGTGAATCAGACTTTAAATTATACTGGCTTATCTCCTACTTTGGCAACTTTATTGACTGTTGTACCTCCTGTTTTAGCAGTTATACTATTAATTCTAGTATTTATTCAATCATATAGAGCAATAAAAGCTAAAGATTTATTTGTATAGAAAATTGAAATAATTACGAAAAAACTTAATTTTAGAACTTCAGATGCAGCTATTGCAACATATATCGAAATATCGTAATATATGGATATATCAATAAAACGATACTGCATCTGGAGGTGTTTGACATGAAGAGTAAATCACATATGAGTTGGTCATGGATTATTATGATTACATTTTTAGTATTATCAATTTTAGATGTGAGGTTTGGAGTTTTCGGTTTTGCTTGTATGGGAGCACCGCTTTATCATGCACTTAGAGGAAGAGGTAAGATACACTGTGTAAAATACTGCCCTAGAGGTTCATTATTAGGTAAATTTTTAGAAAATATAAGTCTAAAGAATAACCTTCCAAAAGGAATGACTACAAAGACTTTTAAAAATATATTGTTATTTGCTATGATAACAGTATTTAGTTTCTCTCTATACCATGCAGGCTTTAATTTTAAGAGAATAGCATTCAGTGTATTTAGGTTTATGAGTATTTCTTTAATTTTAGGGATTATAATGGGAGTAATCTATAAACCTAGAAGCTGGTGCGTGGTATGTCCTATGGGACATGCTACTGGAATGATAAGAGATGCACAAAATAATATCAATAGAAAAAAATTAAAAGAAATAGAGTGCTAATTGGCACTCTATTTTTTTCTGAAAAAAGGATATTTTTAGTCGAAGTATAATTATATTATGTAGGAAGAAAATATAATGAGGAGGGCTGTTTTTTATGAATTACGTTTTAAACAATTTAGAGCCTAAAGCTGTGTTTAAATATTTTGAAGAAATATCTAGAATTCCTAGAGGTTCAGGAAACGAAAGGGAAATTAGCGATTATCTTGTTTCTTTTGCTAAAAAGAATAATTTAGAAGTTATACAAGATGATGCACTAAATGTTATAATTAAAAAGTGTGGAACTTCAGGATATGAAAATTCACCAACTGTTATTTTGCAAGGTCACATGGATATGGTATGTGAAAAAGACAAAGAAATTGAGCATGATTTTGAAAAAGATCCTTTAAAATTAAGAATTGACGGTGATTTTGTAAGAGCAACTGGTACAACATTAGGTGCAGACAATGGGATAGCAATAGCTTATTGTCTAGCAATATTAGAGTCAAAAGAAATACCTCATCCACCACTTGAAGTTGTTTTTACTACTGAAGAGGAAACTGGTATGGGTGGAGCTTCAGCTTTAAATCCTTCAATTTTAAAGGGAAAAATACTTATAAATATCGATTCAGAAGAAGAAGGCAAACTTTTAGTAAGTTGTGCAGGTGGAGTCAGAACAAGAGTTATACTTCCTATAGTTAAAATGCAAGTTGATGAAAAATTAAACGCTTATAGAATCAAGATTAAAGGACTAAAAGGCGGCCATTCGGGTATGGAAATTGATAAAGGTAGAGGAAATGCTAACAAGCTTATGGGAAGAGTATTAAAGGATATACAGAAAACACTAAGCTTTTATTTAGCAAATATTAGTGGTGGAGCTAAAATGAATGCAATTCCTAGAGAAGCTGAGGCTGTTATATTAATTGATCCAGAAAATGAGCAAAAATTAAATGAAAAAATTAAGTGTTGGAATGAAACATTGAGGAATGAATTTAAATCTACTGATCCAGATGTAAATGTGGAGCTTGAAAAATTAAATGATAATATTGATAGTGTATTTTCAATTGAAACAACAGAAAAAGTAGTAGATTTATTGGTTATGATACCAAATGGTATACAAACTATGAGTATGGAAATACAAGGTTTAGTTCAAAGTTCAACTAACCTTGGAGTAGTAGCTGTTAAGGATAATGAAGTAGTATTTGAAAGTGCAGTTAGAAGTTCAGTAAGAAGTTTAAAATATGATATAGTATCTCAAACAGAAACAGTGGCAAAAGCTATAGGAGCTAAGCTTATTACAGAGTCTGACTATCCTGAATGGCAGTATAATCCTAACTCATATATTCGTAAAGTATTTGTTAAAGTATATAGGGATTTATATGGGAAAGAGCCTGAAATTACTGCAATACACGCAGGTTTAGAATGTGGACTTTTTAAAGAAAAGTTAGGAGATATTGATATGATTTCTTTTGGACCTAATATGTATGATGTTCATACGCCAAATGAACATTTAAGCATATCTTCGACTAAGAGAACATGGGATTACTTGTTAGCAGTATTAAAAGAAATAAAATAAAAGATAAAGGAGAATGAAAATGAGTAAAGACAATAAGGAAATAATGTGTCAATGTGGTTGTAATCATGAACATAATCATGAGCATGAACATGATCATGATTATGAGGATTTTCCAAGGATACATCTTGTTTTAGAAGATGATACAGAAGTGGATTGTTTGGTATTAACAACAATGGAGCTAAGAGGCAAAAAATTTGTTGCATTGCTACCAGTAGGTGAAGAGAGAGTTTTACTATATGAATTTAAAGAGACAGATGAAGGAATTGAACTTATTAATATAGAAAGTGATGAAGAGTTTGAACTTGCCTCTAAAGCATTTTTAGAAGAGTTTGGAGACGAATAGTGTAAAAATATTGTTAGGTAGGAGGTAGATTATGACAAAAGAACTAAAGTTAGCACAAGAACTAATAGATTTTATTTATAAAAGTCCAACTCAGTATCATGCTGTAGAAAGTATAAAAGAAATATTAGTTAGTAAGGGATTTAGTGAATTAAAATTGAAAGATAGATGGAATATACAAAAAGGTGGAAAATACTTTGTAACAAAAAATGACTCTGCTTTAATAGCATTTGTAGTAGGAAAAGGAGAGATTGAAAAAGATGGGTTTAAGTTAATAGGTGCACATACTGATGCCCCAACATTTAGAATTAAACCATCACCTGAAATGATAGCGGAAGATAGTTATCTAAAATTAAATACAGAAGTATATGGAGGACCTATTTTAAATACGTGGTTCGACAGACCTTTGTCATTAGCTGGTAGAGTAAGTTTAAAAAGTGATAATCCAATGTATCCAGAAACTAGACTAGTAAATATTAATAAACCGATACTCATAATACCAAATCTAGCAATACATATGAACAGAAAAATAAATGAAGGAGTTTCAATAAACAAGCAAAAAGACGTATTACCTATATTATCTTTAATTAATGATGAATTCGAGAAAGATAATTATTTAATTAAGTTATTGTCAGAATACTTAAATGTAAATCAAGATGATATTATTGACTTTGATCTTTATTTGTATGAATTTGAGAAAGGTAAAATTGTTGGTCTTAATGAGGAATTTATTTCTTGTGGAAGATTAGATGATTTAGCAATGGTACATGCTGGAATAACTGCATTAGTTAATACTAAAAGTTCTAATTCAACAAATGTAATGGTATGTTTCGATAATGAGGAAGTTGGAAGTCAAACTAAGCAAGGTGCAGGATCACCGATGTTAATAAATACTTTAGAAAGAATAGTTTATGCATTAGGAAAAGATAAAGAAGATTTCTTTAGAGCAATTTATAGTTCATTCTTAATATCAGCAGATATGGCACATGCAGTCCATCCAAATTCACCAGAAAAGCATGATCCAGTGAATAAACCAAAAATAAATAAAGGTCCAGTAATAAAGATTAATGCGAATTTAGCATATACTACTGATAGTGATTCTTGTGCTGTATATGAAATGATTTGCAGAAATGCAGGTATTCCTCTACAGAAATTTGTAAATCGTTCAGACGAAAGAGGAGGATCTACTATCGGACCTATTTCATCTAGTCAGCTAGATATACGTTCGATAGATATTGGAAACCCAATGTTAGCAATGCATTCAATAAGGGAATTGGCAGGGGTTTTAGACCATTATTATGTAACTAAATCTTTTGAAGAATATTTCAAACTATAGTGTATTTTACTTAGTATAAATAGGGTGATGTTGTGAATTATAAATTATTGGCTATAGATTTAGATGGCACACTTTTAACTGATGATAAAAGAATGTTAGAAGAGAACAAAAAAGTATTAATTGCTCTATCTAAAAAAGGTTTAGAAATAATAATAGCAACTGGTAGAAGATATTGGTCAGCTAAAAATTTTGCAAAAGAATTAGGTATTGAATTAACAATATTAGCAAACAACGGAAATATTATAAGAAGAATATCAGACGACAGGGTATTAGTTACTAAGTATTTAGAAAAAGAAGACTTTCATCAGATTGTTAAAAAAGGAAGAAGTATTGGACTACATCCAATCCTGCATGTAAATCATTACGAAGAAGGTTATGATTTACTAATAGAAGAAGATGAAGAAGGTAATAAATATTCGAATTATGTTAAAAAGAATATTATTAGGCATAAAAAAATAAAAAATATATTGGATTATGAAGAATCAAAAATATTAGTTATATGTTATGAGAGTAGTTATGAAACTTTGAGAAAATTTGAGAAAAAAATACACAAAGAATGTCCTCGAAAATTTAACACCCATATTTTATTGAATGGTTCAGATATTGGGCCTATACTTGAAATAATGAGCTTAAAAGGGTCGAAATGGCTTTCATTAAGAGATTATGCTAAAGATAAAGGGATTAATGAAAGTCAAATCATAGCTATTGGAGATGATAATAATGATGTTGAAATGGTTAAAAAAGCTGGTTTAGGAATAGCTATGAAAAATGGAACTGATAAAGTTAAAAAAGCGGCTGACATTATTACTAAGAAAACAAATAATGAAGCGGGAGTGGCTCAGGTACTAAAGGAAATATTTAAGATATAGTTTTGTAATATTTTACTATTATTGATAATATGCTTTAATAACAAAATTATTTTGATTGGGGGAATTGGGGTGTTAAAAGCGATAGCTTCAATACTTATTCTATTTGGTGCTATCAATTGGGGACTATATGGATTATTTAATTTTGACATAGTATGCTATATTTTCAAAAGTAAAGATTCTATTTATGCAAGAGTAATTTATACATTAATAGGACTTTCGGGACTTTATACAATTTTATATATAATTTTTTAACCTAAGCTTTAAGCTTAGGTTTATTCTTTTTTTGAAATAGTAAGGTTTAATTTCAGACTGTAGACAAAATAAAATATTTATGAAAATAACGCTCATGCGAAAGAATTTAGAAAAAACTAAATTCTTTCAAGCATTCGCTTTTATAATCCATAAGGAAATTATAATAAAATCTTATATTTTTATAAATATTAATGTTAATTTTATTGAAACTTTGTCTGGCATGCTTGCATGCCAGAGTCGTTATAAACTTTATTAAATCGTAAGTAATTTTAGATATAATTTCCGAAATGGACTTCAACAAAATCCTCTTTGATTTATTTAAATCGAAGATTTTGTTATTTTCATATATTTTTAAAAAAATTAACTTTGTCAACAAGCTTGTTTAATTTCTGCTTTAAAATTTAAATTTTTTTAAAACTTACATAATTCTATTGACGTAATCAAAAAAAAATAGTATCATTTACAGAAATGATTTAATGCGTTAAAGTGATAAATAAATAAAGTGAGGTGTAAAATCTTTATGTTGAGTTTCAAATACCAGACTCCACACGGAGTAAGATATGAACTCTATAATGATTATGAGATTAAAGAGATAATTATAAAGGGCATAAAAGATAATTTTAGAAGTTATGGATATAAACAGGTTTCTACTCCTACAATCGAATATTATGATGTGTTTTCATTAGTCAAAAGTACTGTATTAAAAGATGAAATGTTTAAGTTCATAGATAGCTCAGGAGAAATATTAGTCCTTAGACCTGATGTGACAATTCCTATAGCCAGAATGGTTGCAAATAATTATAAAACGAATAAAGATTATTTTAAGTTTTTTTATGTTTCAAAAGTATTTAGAATGAGTAGGAATCAAAATGGAAAAGAAAGGGAAATTACTCAGGCTGGCATAGAATATTTCGGCAATAATGAACCTGATGCAGATGCAGAAGTAATTGCAATAGCAATCAAAAGCTTACTTAAAAATGTATCGAATTTTCAGATAGAAATAGGCCATACAGATTTTTATAAAGGGTTATTGTCAGAAATAGATATTGATAGAGGAATTCAAGATAAGCTTAAAGGACTTATAGAAAATAAAAACTTTGTAGAAATAGAAAGATTATTAGATAACTTGGATATTAAAAACGAAGTTAAAGATATTATAAAACAGTTACCAGGTCTTTATGGAGAGTTTTCTGATGTTTTAAAAAAGTCAAAAAAAATGTGTCTTAATGACAGAATGGCCAGATCACTAGAAAATCTGGAAGCTGTATATGAGATATTAAATGATTATGGATATAGTCAGTATATATCAATAGATTTAGGATTAATAAACCATTTGGACTACTATACTGGAATTATATTTAAGGGATATATGGCCAATCATGGACAGATTATTTTAAATGGTGGAAGGTATGATAAACTGACCGAGCAGTATGGTCATTGTATGCCGGCAACCGGTTTTGCAATTAACATAGATGAATTGCTTAACGGTATAAAGTCTACTATTAAGAAGCTTGATAAAGGATTTAATACGGATTATTTAATCCTTTATACAAAAGAAAACAGAAAAGAAGCCTTTAAAATAGCAAATTATCTTAGGAATGAAGGCTTAATAGTTGAAACGGATTTATATAAAAATCTCAAAAAACATATAGACTATGCTGAGAGTAATAAAATTAAAACTTTAATTATATATGGTACTGAGAGGTTGAAACTTATTGACATACAGAAAAATAATTGTATGAATATTGATATTGATAATTTTATGAAGCGATTAGATAACAAAGTTAAAAACTATTTTTTAACATCAATACATTAAGGAGGATAGATTGTGGACTACTTAAATATTGCTCTTGCTAAAGGAAGATTAGGAGATAAAGGATATGAAATGTTTAAGAAAATTGGATTAGGATATAGTGAAATGGAAAAAAACTCAAGGAAATTGATATTTACAAATGAGGAAAAGAATGTACGTTTTATATTGGTAAAGGCTAGTGATATTCCGGTATATGTAGAAAGAGGAGCGGTCGACTTAGGTGTAGTAGGGAAAGATATTATTATGGAAGAAGAGAGAGACCTCTATGAAATAGCTGACTTAGGCTTTGGAAAATGCAAATTTGCTGTTGCAGCTCTTCCCGGGTATAAGATAGATAACACCAGAAGACCTTTAAAGGTAGCAACAAAGTATCCAAATATAGCAAAGAAATATTTTTTATCAAAGGGGATACAAATAGATTTAATCAAGCTAAATGGTTCTGTAGAGTTGGCTCCTTTAGTTGGTCTTTCAGATGTAATAGTAGATATTGTTGAAACAGGAAGAACTCTAAAAGAGAATGGATTGGTAGTTGTAGAAGATATGTTTCCTATAAGTGCTAGACTGGTTGCGAATAAGGTAAGCTATAAAATGAAAAATAAGAGTATAAGAGAAATAATCGATAATATACAAATGATTTTTAGAAAGGAGTTATAAGTATGATAAAGATTATAGAAACAGGAGATAGAGAATCGGTAAAATTAATAAAAGATTTGTTAAATAGAAGCCAGCTTGAATTCGGAGAGGTAAACAAAAGTGTAGAAAAAATACTAGAAGATGTTAAAGAAAATGGCGATAAAGCATTATATAAATATACAAAAAAGTTTGATGGTGTAGAATTAGATAATCTTATTGTATCTGATAATGAGATTGATGAAGCATATAATAGCTGTGATTCGAAACTTATTGAGGCTTTGGAGGAGGCTAAAGACAATATCTGGAATTATCACAGTAAACAACTTAACAATTCATGGATATGGAATAAAGATAAGGGAATAATATTAGGACAAATATATAATCCAATTGAAAAGGTAGGTATATATGTACCTGGTGGTACTGCTCCTTATCCGTCAACGGTTCTTATGAATGCCGTACCTGCTAAAGTTGCTGGTGTAAAAGAGATAATTATGGTAACCCCTCCTTCAAAGGACGGAAAAATTAATAAAAATATATTGGCTGCAGCAAAAGTAGCAGGTGTAGACAGGATATTTAAAATTGGAGGTGCGCAGGCAATCGGTGCCTTAACCTTTGGAACGGAGACTATTCCTAAAGTGGATAAAATTGTGGGACCGGGTAATATTTATGTAGCTATAGCAAAAAGGATGGTATACGGATATGTTGATATAGATATGATTGCAGGGCCAAGTGAGATATTGATAATTGCAGATAATAACGCAAATGAAAAATATATAGCTGCCGATATGTTATCCCAGGCTGAACATGATGTACTGGCATCATCCATATTGATAACTACTTCGAAGGAGTTGGCTGTAAGGGTAAGAGATGAAATAGAAAGGCAGGTTAAACAATTATCCAGAAGGGATATTATAGAAAAAGCCTTAAATGATTATGGAGTAATTATAGTTGTTAATGATTTAGAAGAGTCAGTTGAGTTATCAAACAAAATTGCACCTGAGCATTTAGAGTTAATGGTAGATAAGCCCTTTGAATTAGTCAATAGTATTAAAAATGCAGGAGCAATATTTATGGGTGAGTATTCACCGGAACCCTTAGGAGACTATTTTGCTGGTCCAAACCACACTTTACCTACAAGTGGTACTGCTAAATTTTTCTCTCCATTAGGAGTGGACGACTTTTACAAAAAATCCAGTATTATATACTATGACAGAGAAAGTCTTAATAAGTGTAAAAATAAGATTATAAGAATTGCTGAGGAAGAAGGTCTTACAGCTCATGCAAATTCTATAAAAGTGAGGTTTGAAGGATGATAGAGTTACTGGTAAAGAAAAGTATATTGGATTTAAAGCCGTATATACCCAATGATTATGAATATAAGTATAAAATGGATGCCAATGAAAGCCCCTTTAATTTACCTGATAATGTTATGAAAAGTATTATAAAAAACTTACACAACTTAGAATTAAACAGATATCCTGATACAAACAGCAGAGCATTGAGAAGAGAAATTTCAAAATATATAGGTGTAAATTTCAAAAATATAATAGTAGGTAATGGTTCTGATGAAATGATTAATATAATAATCAATACTTTTGCTGATAAAGATGATGTTGTTGTATCTCACTCTCCTACATTTGTAATGTATAGACTTATAAGCAAAATTGCAGGTGTAGAGTATATAGATGTACCTACGGATGAAGATTTTAATGTAGATATAGATGCTTTAATAAAAACTGCTAATGCTAGAGGGGCTAAACTGATATTTTTATGTTCACCCAATAATCCAACAGGAAACCTTATAAGAAAAGAAGAGATTATTAAAGTTGTAAACGAAACCAAAAGTGTTGTAGTTGTCGATGAAGCATATTTTGAGTTTGGAGGTAAAACAATAGTACAGGAAGTAAAAAACTTCAGTAGGCTTATAGTGTTAAGAACATTGTCTAAGGCTTTTGGTGCTGCTGGAATCAGGACAGGCTATCTGGTAGCGGGAGATAAGATTATAGAAAAACTAAATAGCGTTAAACCTCCCTATAACTTAAATACCATATCTCAACTTATAGGGATAGAGTTACTAAGGAATAAGAGTGAGGTTTTAAGCAGAGTTCGATTGGTAAATGAAGAAAGGGATAAATTGTACAATGAAATGAAAAAAATAGACGGAATAAAAGTTTATCCTTCAAGTGCAAATTTTATACTTTTTAGGGTGGATAACGGGAAAAAAGTTTTTGAAGGATTGCTAGATAGGGGAGTAAAGGTAAGATTTTTTAGCGGAAGTAGATTGGAGAATCATCTTAGAGTAACAGTAGGAACTGGAGAGGAGAATAAGGTTTTTATAGATGCATTAAAGGAAGTGATAAAAAAATGAGAACATCGGAAAAAAAGAGAAAAACGATGGAAACAGATATATCTTTAAAACTAAATATTGATGGAGAAGGAAGAGGCAATATAGATACAGGAATAGGCTTCTTCAACCATATGTTGAATCTTTTTGCTAGACACGGATTATTTGATTTAGATTTAAAATGCGAAGGAGATTTATACGTTGATGGTCATCATACCATTGAAGATATTGGTATAGTGATGGGAGAAGCTTTCAAAGATGCTTTAGGAGATAAAGAGGGCATAAAAAGATATGCAAGTGTATTTACTCCTATGGATGAGTGTCTGTCTTTAGTAGTATTGGATATTAGCGGAAGGCCTTATTTGTCTTTCGATGTAAATATTACTAGGGAAATGGTAGGGGATTTTGATACTGAACTTGTAGAAGAGTTTTTTAGAGCTTTTGTAAATAATAGTAGAATTACACTTCATATAAAAATGATAAATAGTGGAAATACCCATCACATGATAGAGTCGATTTTTAAAGGATTTGGCAGAGCATTAGATGTAGCTACTGCTATAGATGAAAGAATAAAAGGTGTAATGTCGACTAAGGGGGTTATATAATGATTGCTATTATAGATTATGGTGTAGGGAACTTAAAAAGTGTATATAAAGCTTTAAAAAAGCTTGGGTTTGAAGCAAAAATTACGGATGATATTTATGATATAAATAATTCGAAGGGAATAATTTTACCGGGAGTAGGAGCATTTAAAGATGCAATGGAAAATCTAAAAGAGAAAAATATAATTTCTTGTATAAAAGAAAATATAGCTTCAGGAAAGCCATTGCTGGGGATTTGTCTTGGAATGCAACTTTTATTTGAAAAGAGCTTTGAGGATGGAGAATGGGAAGGTTTAGGAATTTTATCTGGAGAAGTTGTAAGATTTAATGGAAATTTGAAAGTTCCCCATATGGGATGGAACAGGCTGAAAATAAATAAAGATAACAAGATTTTAAAGTATATTAAGGAAGGAGCTTATGTATACTTTGTACATTCCTATTATGTAAAAACAAAGGATGATAATGTAATATGCCTATCCGATTATGGAAAGAGATTTCCTGCAATTGTTGGAAAGGATAATATATTCGGGATGCAATTTCATCCTGAGAAAAGTGGTAAAACAGGATTAGCTTTACTAAAAGCTTTTGGGGAGATGATTAAATGATAATATTTCCTGCTATTGATATAAAGGATGGAAAGTGTGTTAGGTTAAGACAAGGTCGATTTGATGATGTAACTATATATAGTGACAATCCGGTTGAAATTGCAAAAAAGTGGGAGAAAGAAGGATGTCAATATCTCCATTTGGTAGATTTAGATGGTGCAATTCATGGAATTCCTAATAATTTAGAATTAATTAAGGAAATAGTAAGTTCAGTAAGTATTCCCGTTCAGATAGGCGGTGGAATAAGAAGTAGAAAAACTGTTGACATATTATTGGAATGTGGAGTTGAAAGGGTGATTATAGGTACTCTAGCAGTTAGAAATCCGGAACTTTTAGAACAATTAATAAAAGACTATGGTAATAGAATTGTAGTTTCTATAGATGCTAATGATGGTTTTGTAGCAGTTGACGGATGGATAAACTTAAGTTCTATTAATTCAATCGAATTTGCAAAGGATTTAGAAAGAATCGGTGTAAAAACAATTGTATATACAGATATATCAAAGGATGGAATGATGAAAGGACCTAACTTTAAAGTATATGAGGAATTAAAGAAAAAAGTTAATATTAATATAATTGCCTCAGGTGGAATTAGTAGTGTAGGAGATGTAAAAAAGTTAAAGGAAATAGGTGTTTATGGTTGCATAGTAGGAAAGGCCATCTATAGTGGAGCAGTAAAGATTACTGAGCTACTTAAATATCAGATAATTAAGGATTAAATTGTCAATGGGGGTGCTTAAATGCTTACAAAAAGAATAATACCATGCCTTGATGTTAAAGCTGGAAGGGTTGTTAAAGGGACTAAGTTTAAAAATATAAAAGATGTTGATGATCCAGTAGAGCTTGCTAAATATTATAATGATCAGGGGGCAGATGAATTAGTGTTTTATGATATTACAGCTTCTTATGAAAAAAGGAATATACTTTTAGATGTAGTTGAAAGAACGGCAGAAGAAGTATTTATCCCATTTACAGTAGGTGGAGGTATAAGAACCATTGATGATTTTACTGTATTACTTAGGGCAGGAGCAGATAAAATTTCTATCAATTCAGCTGCAGTAAGAAGCCCTAATTTAATAAAGGAAGCTGCATTAAAGTTTGGGTCACAATGTGTTGTACTTTCAATTGATGCGAAAAGGATGGACGGAAAAGAAAGATGGAATGTTTTTATAAATGGAGGAAGACTTGATACAGGTCTTGATGCAATTGAATGGGCTAAACTTGGTGTTAGATTGGGAGCAGGAGAACTTGTAATAAATAGTATAGATGCTGATGGGGTCAAAAAAGGATATGATATTGAGTTAATTAAAATAATTTCTGAAGAAGTTAATGTTCCGGTCATAGCTTCTGGTGGTGCAGGAAAAAAGGAGGATTTTTATGAAGTGTTATATGAAGGAAAGGCCGATGCTGCATTAGCTGCCTCTGTATTTCATTTTAAAGAGATTCTTATACAGGATTTAAAAAAGTATTTAGATAAAAAAGGCATAGCGGTGAGAAAGGGATGAAATAGATGGAGTTTGTTGAGAAAATAAAGTTTGATTTCAATGGTTTGGTTCCAGCTATAGTACAAGATGTAGAAACTAAAGAAGTTTTAATGCTTGCATATATGAATAAAGAATCTTTGCTAAAGACAATTGAGACGGGTAAAACATGGTTTTACAGTAGAAGTAGAAAAAAATTATGGAATAAAGGAGAAACATCGGGTAATTTTCAAGAGATTGTAGGTATGTATTATGATTGTGACGGTGATTCGATACTTATTAAAGTTAAGCAAAAGGGAGTAGCGTGTCATACAGGGGAATACTCTTGTTTTTACAATAAGATTTTAGAATCTAGAGCTTTAAGTAATAAAGACAATATAGATAAATTTATTAATTATCTATACAAACTGATAGAAGATAGGAAAAATAATCCAAAAGAAGGTTCATATACGAGTTATTTATTTGAAAAAGGTTTGGATAAAATTCTTAAAAAAATAGGAGAAGAAACAAGTGAAGTTATAATTGGAGCTAAAAATAAAAGTAAAGAGGAAGTAATATATGAAGTTTCTGACTTAGTATATCATATTCTTGTTTTGATGGTAGAAATGAGATTAACAGTTGAAGATATTAAAAGAGAGCTTTATAAAAGACATAAATAGGCTTAAGATAAAATATCTTAAGCCTTTATTTTTTCTTGAAACTTATATTTATTTAATAATATAAATGGTATAAAATTAAGTTACAGTAAAAAGTAAAGAGGTGTTTATATTGATACTAACAATACTTACTAGTTTAGTAAATAGAGTCGGAACAATAATAATACTGGCTTTTATTATGTCAAAAATAAATTTATTTAGGAAGCTTGTTACTAAGAGAAATATTAGCCTCTCAGATAAATTTATTCTTTCAATACTTTTCGGAATATTTGGTATAATTGGAACTTATTCAGGTATACCGGTTAAAGGGGCACTGGCAAATTCTAGGGTAATAGGTGTATTTGTTGGAGGACTTTTAGGGGGCCCTTTTGTAGGAATATTATCAGGTATAATTGCAGGATTTCACAGATGGGTTATAGATGTAGGAGGGTTTACAGCTGTAGCCTGTGCAATTTCAACGATTATAGAGGGCATAATGGCTGGGATGTTAAGTGAAAAGTTTTACAAAACCGAAAGTAAATGGTTGTTTTCTTTAGTTATGGGAATTATTGCTGAGACTATTCAGATGATAATAATCCTTATAGTAGCTAAACCTTTTATAGAAGCAGTTAATTTGGTAGAAATAATCGGTATACCAATGATAATTGCTAATTCCATAGGTATAGCGATATTTATTGCTATTACAGAGAGTATATTTAAGGATCAGGAGAGGGCAGCTGCATATCAAGCACAGATAGCATTAAAAATAGCCAATAAGACATTAAAATATTTTAGAAAAGGTTTTAATGCTGAAACAGCACGTGAAACGGCGCAGATAATTTATGAGATGACTGATTTAAAAGCAGTTGCTTTTACAGATAGGAAAAAGATTTTAGCTCATGTTGGAGCTGGTGAAGACCATCATAAAGCCGGTGATAGAATAAAGACTACTATTACAAAGGAGGTAATTAAAAGTGGCAAATATATAGTAGCGAATTCTAAAGAGAAAATTGATTGCGATATTCATAGGTGTGGATTAAAGTCAGCTATTATAGTTCCTTTGAAAGAAAACAATAAAGTAATTGGTACGTTGAAACTTTACAAAACTGATGAGAATTCAATTACTCAGGTTGATATGGAATTGGCCTTAGGATTAGGCTTACTTTTCTCAACACAAATTGAATTAAGTAAAATAGAGTATCAGTCTGAATTACTTGCAAAGGCTGAATTGAAGGCTCTACAGGCTCAAATTAATCCTCATTTTCTATTTAATGCTATAAACACAATAGTATCATTTATAAGGACAAAACCAGATAAGGCGAGGGAGCTTTTATTACATTTAGGTTCATATTTCAGGAAAAATTTGCAGCAGAGTGGAGAGGAGGTTGAACTTACAAAGGAAATAGAACATGTAAAATCTTATCTTGAAATAGAGAAAGCAAGATTTGGAGATAAGTTAAATGTAAAGTTTGATATACCGGATAAAATAACTTGTTTTTTACCTCCTCTAATATTGCAGCCTATAGTAGAAAATTCTATTAAACATGGCATAATGGAAAAACTTGAAGGAGGTACTATAATAATTAAAGCTATTGATGATGAAAAAGAAACAATATTAATTGTAAAAGACGACGGTGTCGGAATGGATGAGGAATATATAAAGCATATCTTTTCTAAAAGAGAGGGAAATGATTCAGTAGGACTTATAAATGTAAATAATAGGCTAAAAAATAAATATGGTGAAGAATATGGTTTGAAAATTGAAAGTGAGCTAGGAGTTGGAACAACTGTAATAATGAGGATTCCTAAAAACTCAAAGGAGGATAGCTTGAATGATAAGGTGCATAATTGTTGAAGATGAAATGCCTGCAAGGGAGGAAATGAAATATTTGTTACAGGAGTTTGATGACATAGACATAGTTGGGGAAGCAACTCATGGATTAGAAGCTATTGAATTAATTCAAAGGTTAAAGCCTGATTTGATTTTTTTAGACATAAAGATGCCTAAGATTAGTGGAATAGAGGTGGCAGAGCATGTTGTGAAAGGTGAATATGTTCCTTTAATAGTATTTGTTACAGCCTTTGATCAGTTTGCTATAAAGGCCTTTGAGGTAAATGCTGTCGATTATTTACTAAAACCTATATCTAAGGAACGACTTAAAAAGGCAATAGAAAAAGTAAAAGAGATGTATTATAGTAAAGCAGATTATGATGATAGGTTAGAAAAACTTTTAAGATTTATAAAGAATGAAAAAAGGAAAGAAATCGGTAAAATATCTGTATATAAAAACGGCAAACTGATACCTTTAGATCCCGGTGAAATAATTTATATTACAGTAGAAGGAAGAAGTACAATTATAGTTTCTACAAAAGGGAAATTTGAATCAAATAATACGTTAAGTCAGCTTGAAAAAAAACTTAATACAAAGAATTTTTTTAGGAGTCATAGAAGTTTTTTAATAAATCTTGATTATATAGAGGAAATTGAGCCATGGTTTAACAGTACATATCGGATTAAGATGAAATATAGCAAAGAAAAGATACCTGTAAGTAGGAGCCAAGTTAAAGAATTCAGAGGGATAATGAATATAAGCTAAATGTAGTTCACACAAGAATATTGCAGTTTAAGAGCGAATATTTGCAATTTAATCCTATTCCCCCTATTTTATTACTACTTAAAGCTATAATAAAACTAAAATAAATAATATTATAATAGGGGGTAGAAAGCATGGTATCATTCTTAACTTCTATCTTAATTTTAGTATTGGGATATTTCACTTATGGTAAATTTGTGGAAAAGGTTTTCGGAGTTGATGAAAAGAGACCTACTCCTGCAGTTGCAATGAATGATGGGGTGGATTTTGTTCAATTAAGCTGGCCGAAAATCTTTCTTATTCAATTCTTAAATATTGCAGGTTTAGGACCAATCTTTGGTGCAATAATGGGTGCCTTATTTGGACCGGCGGCATTTTTATGGATTGTATTAGGTAGTATTTTTGCTGGTGCTGTACATGATTACTTTTCAGGCATGCTTTCAGTTAGACATGAGGGGAAAAGTATTTCAGAGATTGTAGGTATTTATCTAGGCGAGAAAGCAAGAAAGATAATGAGGATTTTTTCAGTAGTATTACTAATACTAGTCGGAACTGTATTCATGACTGGACCCGCTAAGCTTTTGGCAAGTCTTAATTTAGGTGGAATAGGTAGTGCTAGTGTATGGTTAGGAATTATAATTGTATATTATTTCTTAGCCACTATTCTTCCTGTAGATAAGGTGATTGGTAGGATATATCCATTATTTGGTGCAGCTTTATTGATAATGGCAGTTGGAATAGGAGGTATGTTAGTTATTAAAGGATATAACATTCCAGAAATAGCACTAACTAATCTACATCCAAAAGGGTTACCAATTTGGCCTATGTTATTTGTAACGATTGCTTGTGGTGCTATTAGTGGTTTCCACGCTACACAATCACCAATGATGGCAAGATGTATTTCTAATGAAAAATATGGAAGAAGAATTTTCTATGGAGCAATGATTTCTGAAGGTATTATAGCATTAATATGGGCAGCAGCAGCTATGTCCTTCTTTGATGGTGGTATATTAGGATTAAATGAGACTATAGCAAGTGGTGGACCAGGAGCAGTTGTTAAAACTATTTCAAGTAGTTTGCTTGGACCTATAGGTGGGGTACTTGCTATGCTAGGTGTTATAGCAGCGCCTATAACATCAGGAGATACTGCATTTAGAAGTGCAAGACTAGTTATTGCAGATGCATTAGGATTTAAGCAAGGTGAAATTAAAAAGAGATTAATGCTTGCAGTACCACTATTTGCAGTAGGTTTTACTTTAACAAGAATTGACTTTGGAATAATATGGAGATATTTTGCATGGTCAAATCAAACATTAGCAATGATAGTCCTTTGGGCTTCAGCAGCGTATTTAATGATTAATAAAAAGCTACACTGGATTGCTACAATTCCTGCTACATTCATGACAGCAGTAAGTGTAACTTATATACTTCAAGCCCCAGAAGGATTTAGGTTACCTACTACTATTTCATATCCGGTTGGTATAATTGTAGCTGTTATTGCTTTAGTTATATTTATGACTAAATTTAAAAATATTAAGGAGTTAGAAACTGAAGTAGAAGCATAATTTTATATTATAAATAACAAATTTATTAGATAAAGAGATAGCTTTTGTTTACACAAAGGCTGTCTCTTTTTTATAATCCATAGGAAATTATATTCCTTATTAAACTGTGGATAATTTTAAATATAATTTCCGTAATGGATTTCAACAAAATCTTCTTTAATTTATTCAAATCGAAGATTTTGTTCTATTTTTCTTTGATACAAGAATAACAATTTACACATATAATGATAATTGTTATCAAAAAGACTTGACAACTTTATTATTACATAATACAATGTAATAAAAAATGAAAATCAATATCAATTACGCATGTTAATAAAGGAGAGGTGATCATATGTTTAGTAGTTTTTTACTTATATTTAGAGAAGGTCTTGAAGCAGCATTAATTATTGGGATTATATTAGGTTATTTAGCTAAAATAAATAAGAAAGACCTTAATAGCTATGTATATGCAGGTGTAGGAAGTGCTGTTTTAGCAAGTGGTGCAACTGCTTACTTATTTGAAGCGTTGGCAGGTGGCTTTGAAGGAAGAAGTGAAGAAATATTTGAAGGAATCATAATGCTTATTGCAGTAGTGATACTTACTTCAATGATTATTTGGATGAAAAATCAGAGTAAAGGTCTGAAAGAAGACCTACATAGAAAGATAGACAGCGCCGTTAGTGACAATAAAGTGTATGGATTAGCATCACTTGCTTTTTTATCAGTATATAGAGAAGGTGTAGAAGTTGTATTGTTTTTTAAAGCACTATCCAGTCAAGTATCATGGTTAAGTTCTTTAATTGGTTCAATTATTGGGCTAATAGCAGCAATTGCCGTAGCATACATTATATTTAAGACTACAATAAAATTAAATTTACAACAATTCTTTAAAGTTACCGGAGGGTTAATAATATTAATTGCAGCAGGGCTATTTGCTCATGGAATTCACGAGCTACAGGAAGCGCATGTAATTCCTATAATAGTTGAACATTTATATAACATAAATAGTATATTAAATGAAAAAGGAACTATAGGTTCAATATTAAAGGCTATGTTTGGGTATAATGGCAATCCATCTTTAATTGAGGTAATTAGTTATTGGGGTTATTTAGGAGTTGTAGGATTAAAGTATTTTAAAGATGAAAATATTGTTAAAGAAGGTGCTTAAATCACACAAAAGCTGCTGGCTTATAATGTCAGCAGCTTTTTTGTGTTAGTTGAGTACTAATTATGAGTTTTTGTGATAAAATAAATAAAGCCTAATTAAAATGGTAAATAAAAATAATGAATAGCGAGAAGCGAATAGTGAACAATGAAATTATAATGAGGTGACAGTATGGAAGAAAAAGATTTATACAGAGTATATTCAGTCTATTTAAAAAATAAATATGGAGAAAAAGTTTATAAACTTCCAATAAATTTACCGATTACATGTCCTAATAGAGATGGATCAGTAGGATATGGAGGTTGTATTTTTTGTGGAGAAGTAGGTGCAGGTTTTGAGAGTTTATCAAATATGATTCCAGTAAGAGAGCAGATTTTAACAAATAAAGCATATATTAAAAAAAAGTATAAAGCGAATAAATTTATAGCTTACTTTCAAAACTTTACAAATACATATATGGATATAGATTCATTTAAGAAAAATATCACAGAATCTATATTAGAAGATATTGTCGAAATTGACATATCTACAAGACCAGATTGTATTTCTGATAAATATTTAGAATTTCTTGAAGAAATAAAAAATGATTATGGAGTTAATATTACTATAGAATTAGGATTACAGACTGTTAATTATCATACTTTAAAAAAAATTAACAGAGGGCATACTTTAGCAGAATTTATTGATAGCGTGATTAGGATTAAAAGTTTTGGATTTGAAATATGTACACATTTGATATTAAATCTGCCGTGGGATACAATGGATGATGTTATTGAAAACGCAAAAATATTGTCTGCTTTATCAGTTGATCAGGTTAAATTGCATTCTTTATATGTTGTTGAAAATACCCCTCTTGCGAAACTTTATAAAGAAGGAAGAATACAAATAATATCAAAGGATGAATATGTTTTAAGAGTTATTAATTTCTTAGAATATCTAAAACCTGATATTGTTGTACAGAGACTTATAGGAAGAGCTCCTGAAGATAATGCTTTATTTGTTAATTGGAATACAAGTTGGTGGAAGATAAAAGAGGAAATAATTAATAAAATGATAGAGTTAAAAACTTTTCAAGGAAAAAAATGCAGTTATTTAAATGGTAGTGCTCTTAAGAAATTTAAAGAATAGTTTGAAAAATTTGAAGGATTTTAGTTTGTTGTGACGAAATTATATGTAAAAGGTTAAATTGGAGGGGATTAAAATGGTTAAATTAGTCTGTGGGAAAAATGGTACTGGAAAGACTAAGCGTTTAATAAAAATGGCTAATGAAAATGCGAAAGAGTCTTTGGGGGATATTGTGTTTATTGATTCAGATATAAAACATATGTTAGATCTTAATCATAAAATAAGATATATTAATGCCATGGAATTTGAAGTTAAGGGTATTGAAATGTTCCATGGCTTTTTATGTGGTTTAATAGCAGAAGATTATGATATAGAGAAGATTTACATTGATGCAGTATATAAAATTGTGGATATAGATATATCATTATTACCTGAATATATTCAAAGGTTAGAAAGCTTGGCTAATAAATTCAAAATAGATTTTATATTAAGTTTGAATATTGAAGAAAAAGATGTACCTGAAAGTATTAGGAAATATGTAATATAATTAATATCAATTATGTTTAGATAGTTAAGGCTAAGAGAAGTAGATTTTACTGTATGAAAATTATCTAAAATAAAATAATATTGTTTATATAGATTAAGATAAATGATGTTATAAAAAAAGCAAAAGACTACATGAATAGTAGTCTTTTGCTTTTTAACTTTAGTAACTTAATCAACATTTCCCCATAGCCATTGAGTATTTGAATTAGTTTTCCTGTAGTGAATAGAAATTGAGTCTACTTCATTCCATATATTTAGTGTTGCATCAGTCTGTTTTACTAATATTATATCTAAATTTGCCCAGGAACCATCACTTACTGAGCCTGAACTTGATAATTTTGAGAATGGAATAACTATTTCAATTCTACCAGAGGTAGTTTCCCATTGTGGAGCTATAACACTGGTGATATTTTCACTCCAATCCCAGCCAGAGGCTCCTGCAGTAAATCTCGCAAAATCAAAACTGTCACTCCATCGTCCAACCATAAAATTCATATCTCTTGACAGGGCGGCTCCATACATGGCTGTACTTCTAGAGGTGGAAGCAGTACCATTAAAATCTTCACTGTATATATGAACAGCAAATTTTTCACTTTCATCAAAACCAGGTAGTTCAGTTCCAACAGTATCTATTCTTATATACAAATTGTCATCATCATTTGAAATATATACTCTATCAATATCATAGTTAACATCATTTACTAAAATATCACCAATAGCATCTTTATAATATGGTACATTCCACCACTGATCCCAATCTCCATTAGTGGCTGAACTTACATTTAGTGATTTATGAACTCCAGCATTATATTGAGGAGGCAATATTTTCATATCATAGTTATCTAGATATGCTAGAGCAGTTAATATATAAGATGCTCCAGTGATAGGTTCTACCATTGTACTGATTGCTGGTTTCAATGTAACATTTGAAACTGCTTCTCCTTGTGGCATATATCCTTTTGCTGTTCTTTCAGTAAACCACTTTAATCTTCTTAAAGCATTAGCTTTATAAGCTTCGTTTCCACTTTGAATTTCATACATTGCCACCCACATTGCCATTTGTGGCCATGAAGGTTCTTCTTCTAGAGCTTCATCTCCGCCTGGGTCCCAAGGTTTGTTATGATAAAATCCGTCATTGTCGTATCTAGCAATTCCATAAGTATCATGACCTAAAGCTTCGATTATAGCATCTATATGACTTTTAGCTCTTGATGATTGAGCATCTATAATTCCATATGATATTAGTACATTTGATGATGAGTCATGTAAAGTAACTTCATTATTATCTGTTGATACTGCACGATTAAATCTTTTTTCTGAAACATTCCATAACCCCTTGTAAGTATAATCAGTAGAATCTCTTTGAATTGCAGAACGAATAGTAGATGCAGCACCGTTATAAGAATCTGCAAGGTCTTGAAGTCCTTTAGCTTTTGCCATGATTTGAGCTGCATCTAAACCAGCAACATATAGAGCTTGAGTAAAGGCATTATATTCTATATTTTCTTCCCATATGCTGCAGTCAGCAGGTCCAAATCCATTACTACTAATATTATTCATAATAAAATCTGCTGACTTTTTGTATGCTGGCCAAATATTATTTAGAAATTCTGTATTACCAGTGTTTTTATAATGCCTGTAAGCACCTACTAGGAACATACCAATAGAATCATGTTCTGGTTCTACAAAAGGTATCCATTCATTTGTCCAGATGTCAAAACATGTATAGAAAGTACCGTCTTCATTTTGTCTGTTGGCTAACCAGTACCAATACTTTTCTGCTTCTTCAACATGTCCTGATGCATCAAGAGCCATCGCTGTAACAGCTGAATCTCTAGCCCATACTTTATATCCATATGATGATGGATTTGTAGTTGCTGGCATAGCACCAGAAGTTGGCTGAATTGCATTTTTAATAGCTATTAGAGATCTATCATATGCGGTATTTAAAAATTCATCTTCAAAGTTAGTTCTTATACCACTATTTAACCAAGCAGTATAATCATTAGCGATTTTATTAAACCAATATTCACCAGTTTGTGATCTTGCTTTGTCGATGGCAGATTCAAGATTTTCAATAGTGTCAGATATAGATAACAAGAAGTATATTGTTTCACTACTTTGTGCTGGTATTGTTACTGATTTTCTCATTGCCACAGAAATATCAGAAGTTGTAATACTGGTATTATTTTTTAAAGTTCCGTCATTATCAAAGGTATACCATGGGCTACATGTACTGCTAGATATATCGGTATTTGTATCATCACCTACTTGGTATTGATCAATAGAACTGAATGAACTAAGACCTATAAAATATTGTCCTGCATTTGTCATATTAACTATTATTGAATTTCTTTCTGAATCATAGTAAGCAGAAATGTTAGTACCGCTTCCAGTTTTATTGTTTACATGTAATGCATCCAATATATTAAATGTTATACTTGATGTACCAGGATTTTGGATGTTATATCTTACTACCATGAAGTCTTCATTTGGAATCATAGCATAATCTCTCTTTATATTGACAGGAAGGCTATTTCCGTTATATCGAAAATAATTAGTGTTACATACACCATTAGAATCAAACCAACCTTGAGCATCAAAATTTTGTATTTGAGTATATTTCACATTGTTAGTTTCATCTCTAAAAAAACCTGAATAATCTACAATCTGGTTAGTACTCCAGTCTAAACTATATCTTAATTCATCAATTCTTGGTCCTTTTTGTCTAGTATCAATTATTCTTGTCAGGCTGTCTTTCCAGATTGCAATTGTATCATTCCAGTCAGAAATGTACAGACTTCTAGCGTATTCAATTTTGTCTTCTACTTTTAAGTAGTCGAGATTAATAGCATAGTTTTCGTATTCACCATAGAGAAGCACTATTTGATGTATACCTGGCTTCAAGTGGACTCCGATTTCTGCTATTCCCCATGTATCCCAATTTTCTAAATCATTAAAGTAAACTATACCTCTGAACTTTCCATCTACGAATAGTGCTCTGGTTGCTTTATATCCTGTATCATTTGCGTATCTAAATTTTAATGTATAATCTTTATCTTCATCTACTTTTATAGAGAAAGAAACTGAATCTCCTTTTTCTCCAAATTGATCTACAAAACCTGTTCCAGAATAACCTGTGTGATTTGTGTTAGTACTAACATTTGTTTTTAATGCATTTTCTGCTTCATAAATTTCATTATTAGGAGTTGAAAAACTTCTTTTAATGTAAATCATATCCCAGTATTCCAACTTAGGAACTGTAAAGGACACATAATATCCATTGCTATCTGAACCTATTGAATATTGAAGAGATTGAGTTACACACTGGTTAAAGTCAGGTGATGCTACGTAGACTCCGGTTATGTTTGCATTTGGCCCAATATAGTATTTTATATTAATATTATTCTTAAATATAGGTTGATTTGTAGGATTTCGCCACTGCGTATCGTTTTCGTTTGTAAGGTTAATTAAGTGGAGTATTTCATAATTTTCTTTTTCTCTGATTACAAACCATATCTTGCCGTTTTCTCCGCTGCCAGTTATTTCTTCGTTTTCTATTGATACAAACTGTGTTCCACCATCACCGTAGTTGATATCCGAATCAAAAAGAAGATTTTCATATGCAGTAATGAAGTCATAATACTCCATCATTGTATTTCGTAGAGAACTTCTCATTGTTTTACTTATCTGAGGGTAATATTCATGTGCAAGCATTGTAGCATGATATTTATTGGCACCTAATTCAATGTGGTAGGCACCGCTGGCGGCAAAGGTTGCGTTTGCTAATCTTACTGAGTTCTCATCAAATTCTCCAAGTGTTAAACTATCTAAATTGATGGCTCCTGAGTTTTCTGAATCATATTGTAACTTTATAGTATGAGTACCTACAGTTAGATAAGTGGTATAAAATACGTCGTGTGACCATGTATCCCAATTTTCCAAATCTTTAAAACTTAATGTCGTTCTTGGAGAAGTTTCTTCATCAATGTATAGGTTTCTTGTTGCAGTATTTCCAGTGTCATTTGAATATCTGAATACGAGAGGATATAATCCGTCTTCAGGTACATTAATAGTAAACTCAACACTATCATTTTCTTCGGCAAATTGATCTACAAAGCCTGAACCTGTATATCCACTATGATTGTTATTTACGCCTACGTTTACTAATGTTGCATATTCTGCTTCATATTTAGTGCCTGTATTATCATTGTAGTTCATGTAGGCAGCGAGTACTAAAGCTTTACTACCGTTGTTAGTTCTAAATTGTTCAATATAATTTTTTATATCATTGTAACTATTTGATTTCCACCATATTTCACTGAAATCAAAATCTGTATCAGCATTTTTAGAAATGTCATTTAGCGCCCATCCGTCAACAGTCCCATCAACAACATTAAAGGTAATATAGTTTTTGTTAGAGTTATTTGTGGTTAATTGTGATTTTGCTTCATTGACAAAATCAGAGAAGGAATCATTAAGATATAAAGGTCTTCCAAAATAATCAAATACGTTATCTCTTTGTCCCATTTGGTCGATTTGTATGCCATCAAAAGAAGCTGTATTTACTGCATCTTTGTATTCATTTATTATATAATTTTGCCACTCTTCGTTTGCTGGATTAAATAACCATAAATAAGTAGAATCGTCTCCGAAATCAACATTATACTGAATAGAATGATTTCTGTCTTGATAAATTCCCCACTTAGGTTTTATATTATATGCATCATAACCTTCTCTTGCTGCATAAGACATTTGATATGCCATTGCTTTCGCATTTTGACTGTGAACAGCATTTATCTGGTTTTGAATTGTTTCCCAACTTATAGTTCTACCAAATAAATCCTTCCATGTATCATCAACTTGACCATTAGTTCTTTTGAAATTTTTATCATGACGCCACATCCAATCGTAAAATTGGAAAATGTTTATATGATAATCACGAGTTAATTCTGTAATTTTATTTGTACTTTCAGTAGATGTTTCATCAGTTGGAAAATCACTTGTGTATCCATATCTTGGATATCTAGTCCAATCGCTTGATACATCAATTGCAGTAGTCTTATAATCAGTTGAATCAGTAGAAACTTTTACTAGATATCCTTTAAAGTCAGAGGAGGGAGTTATCCAGGTAAACGATTCATTAGAATTGGAGTATGCTGGTATGGAAATGTTTTTACTCGTAGAATATACTTCTGTTTCCATGTGGTAGATATTAAGATACAAAGTACCTGACCAGTCAGATTCAGTAGAATTTGATAACTCGACAGTAATGGTAGCAGTCTCACTTGGATTGTATCTGGCTTTATCTACATAAACTTTAGTCACATAACTGTTTGTAGCATAGGCTATATTTGATAATTGAGGTTTTGTTAAGGAAATATTTGACGCTAAAAGTATTAAAATTAATAAATAATTAATTAATCTTTTACATTTCATTTAATAAAATCCTCCTAAAAAGATATATATAACTAAAGCTTGTAATAAGCTTTTTAGCATTTGTAAATTTACAATTTAATTCTTTTGTATTTTAAAAAGCTCAGTAATTTTATCAAATCGTTTATGATGTAACACCTCCTTTTTATGGATTTTCTTAAAACGTTTTATTATAGGAAAGATATAGGGATGAAATACAGCATATAAAATTGATAACTAGAAAGTTTGCAATATATTGGTTATAATGACTTTATATAACTTTGATTACATTATACACTACTTTGTTCGATGAAGCAAGTAAGTGTAAAAAGATTTTGAAAAATCACTAAAATCATACATATAATATTGCATAATTAATACATTTAATACACGATTAGGAAGGTTAGCTGAAAACAGAGGTTAATTTGTAATAAACTTATTAAAAAATGTGATTTATATAATATATATTGAACTTGAATAAATAAAGGGATTATTATAATATTATAGGTAATATATGTATATAGTATAAAACTAAATAGCTTGGAGGGCACTATGGAAAATCTAAGGATTGGTAACAAAAGTTTAATTAAAGATATTAATAGGGCTTTGGTTATTAGAGAAATAAGAAATAAAGGGCCAATTAGTAGAACACAAATTTCAAAGAATACTAAACTTGTCTTATCTACAATTACTAAAATTTGTGATGAACTTCTTGAGCAAAATATTATTTTTTCTGTAGGAGAAGGTAAGTCTACAGGAGGTAGAAAACCGATAAACTTAGTCTTTAATAACAATTATAGTTATATAATAGGAGTTAAGATTGAAGATAAACATATTATTATGGCTTTAACTAATCTCAAACCAATTATTATTAGTACAAAAGTGTACGAATATGCTAAAAGAGCAACATTTGATACAGTTCATGAGTTACTAATAAAGGGGATAAGTGAACTTGTTGAAGAGATAAAGGAGAGAAATGGAAAGCTTCAAGGAATAGGGATTGCTGTATCTGGTATTGTTGATCAAGAAAATGGGCGCCTTATATCTTCATCACTTTTGGGATGGAAAAACATTAACTTTAAGAGTATCATAAAGGAAAAATTTAATGTGAGTGTATATTTAGATAATGATGTTAACTGTTATGCGTTAGCACAGAAATGGTTTGGAAAAGGTAAAGATAATAGAAATTTTGTTTGTGTAACTATTGGTGAAGGTATAGGTTCTGGAATAATTATTGATGATAGACTTTATAGAGGAGCTATTGGTGGTGCTGGAGAGATTGGACACATGATTATTAATGTAGATGGTAGGCAATGTTATTGTGGTCAAAGAGGATGCCTAGAAGCTCATGCGTCTGAAGGTTTTATAATAGAATATGTTAAAGAAAAAACAGGTAAATTATATACAATAGAACAAATTATAGAGTTAGCAGGCAAAGGTGATGCCGATTCTCTTGAAGCTATTAAAATAGCTTGTAATAATATTGGATATGGCTTAATAAATGTGATAATGCATTTTAATCCAGAAAAAATTATTATTAGTGGTAAGGAAATAAAAGAAAAGAAATTTATCATTTCAAATATTTTAGAGTCAATGAATGAAAACTGGTTTCATAAAGTTGGAGCTTATGAGACTAAAATAGAAATTGATGAATTAAGCAACGAAAAATTTTTATTGGGTGCATCAATATTAGTATTAAGTGAATTATTAGGTGAACCAATATATAAGGATAAAAAAACTTTAATAAATAATATATAGGCACAATATATTATTTATTAAAGTTTTATTTTCAGAACTTACTTGCTTCACGAAAGAAAGTATGATATAATTATGGTAAAGAATTACAAAGATGGTTACTTAAGATTATTTATCAAGCATAGCAACATAGAGAGTTTGAAAGGGGGGAGAGGAACATAAATGAAATTAAAGGAATATAGTATTAAAGTTATACTAAATAATCAAAATCAATCAGGTGCCTATGTAGCATGTCCATATTTTGAAAACTATAAATATTCATGGCTTAGAGATGGTAGTTTTATTGCTTATTCAATGTTGGTTTCTAATCAAATAGAGTCTTGCAAGAAGTTTCTTGATTGGGTTAATAATGTAATATTAAGATATAAAGATAAGGTTAGAAGTATATCTTCAAAGCTTAAAAATGGCGAAAAATTGTTAGCTACAGATTTTTTACCAACAAGATATACTTTGCGAGGATTTGAAGTAAGAGATGATTGGCCTAATTTTCAAATTGATGGATATGGGGCTTGGTTGTGGTGTTTATCGGAATATATAAACATAACAAATGATGAGTATTTAATTGTTGAGTTTCAAGAAAGTATAAGAATTACATTAGATTATTTAGAAATGGTATGGAAAATACCAAACTATGACTGCTGGGAGGAAAACGGTACCAAGATACATCCATCAACATTAGCTTGTGTATATGGTGGTATTAGAGGTATTAATAGATATTTAGGAGAGATAGAACTATATAATCTAGCAGAAGAAATAAAAAAATTTATTTTAGAGGAAGGAACAAAAGATGGCAGATTTATTAAATACATAGGTTCAGATAGCATTGATTCTAGCCTTCTATGGCTAAGTGTTCCATTTAACGTAGTAGATCCCAATAATCCAATCATGAAAAAAACTGTTAAATTAATAGAAGAGAAGTTATATGAAGATGGAGGAGTTAAAAGATATCCTGAAGATACATATTATGGTGGGGGTCAATGGATTTTACTGACTTGTTGGCTAGGATGGTATTATTTAAGTATCAATAAAATTGATAAAGCAAAAAAAATAATAGAGTGGGTAGAAAACCAGAGTGATGAAGAAGGTAATTTACCTGAACAAGTTCTATATATTACTAATAATTCAGAATACATAAAATATTGGGAGGAAAAGTGGGGGAAAGTTGCAAAGCCTTTATTATGGTCTCATGCAATGTATTTAATATTATTAAATGAAATAGAAAACAAAAGACAACAAAAAAAGAATTAAGAGGTATTTATAATAAATTTATAAGAATGAATTTCCTTATTAATTAAGGGAATTTATATAAAAAATAAGGGGGAGTTAAAATGTTTAAAACAAAAAGAATTTCATCATTAGTTTCAATCTTTTCAATTTTTATTTTAATTATTTCAATGGTATTATCAGGTTGTACGAAGACAACTAGTACAAACGATAACACAGAGGTAAAGAAGGTTACAGAAATTACAATTTGGCATACATATAGTGATACAGAAACAGAAGTTTTTGAGAAACAAGTTATTCCTGAATTTGAGAAAGAATACCCAAACATAAAGGTTATCCCTACAAGAATGCCATATGAGGGATTAAAACAGCAAGTTATTGCTGGAGTATCTGGAGATGCAGCTCCTGATTTGATGAGAATGGATATTATTTGGGTTCCTGAATTTGCTAAATTAGGTGCTTTAGAGGATATCACAAATTATGAAGGATTCAAAGAGCTAAAAAAACAAGTTTTTCCAGGTCCTTTAGCTACAAATTATTATAATGGTAAATATTACGGACTACCATTAAATACAAATACTAAGATAGCAATATATAATAAGGCAGTATTAGAAGAAGTAGGTGCTAAAGAGCCTCCAAAAACAATGGATGAACTAGTAGAGTTAGCTAGAAAACTAAAAGATAAGGATGACAAGTGGGGGATAGCTATAGGAGGAAGTCATACTTGGGGAATGTTACCATATTTTTGGAGTTTAGGAGGTTCAATTACTGATGATAAATATACAAAAGCAAGTGGATATTTAAATAGCCCTGATAGTATTAAAGCTCTTGAAACAATAGCGAGCTGGTATAAAGAAGGTTTAGTAGGTCCTTGTGTATTGGGTGAACAGCCTGATACTTGGGGTGGAATGGAAGGTGGAAACTATTTAATGATGGAAGATGGTCCTTGGTATTATAGTATAGTAGGAGAAAAAGCTCTAAAAAATACTGTTAATACCATTATGCCGGCTGGTAAAGGTGGTAGTGTTTCTGTAGTTGGTGGGGAAGATTTAGTAATGTTTAAGACATCAAAAAATAAAGAAGCTGCTTGGACATTTATGAAATGGATGTTAAGTGAAAAACCACAAAAAATAATGGCAAGTACAGGATTAGTACCTACTAACATTAAAGCTGCTAATTCAAAAGAAGTTCAAGAGAATCCTTTTATTAAAAATTACATTGAGCAGTTGAAAACAGCAAAACCAAGGACTCCTCATCCAAATTGGGAGAAAATGTCAGAATCGATAGGCTTAGCTTTTGAAAGTGTATTAAGAGGAGAAAAAGATGCTAAGTCAGCTCTTGATGAAGCAGCTAAAATTTGTGATGAGTTATTAAAAGAAAAATAATTTTCAAGGCTTTTGCCTTGAAAATTATTTTTCTATAATCTCACAAAAAAAAGGGGGGGACAGTTTGGCATTAAAATTTCATATAAAGACTAAAAAGTCCACCATTATTTCTAGAAGAGGACTAAAAAGATGGATAGAAGTATTACCCTTTATAATAACTGGTCTTATCTTATTGTCAGTATTTGTAGTATATCCTTTATTAAGAAATATATATATGAGTTTTACTGAATACAATATTTTACTTAGTAAAACAGAGAAAATTGTTTATTTTGACAATTACATAAGAGCTTTTAAAGATCCTAAAGTTCACGTGGCGTTTGTTAATACTATATTATATGGATTAATTACTGTTCCTTTCCAAATGATATTTGGATTGATAATTGCAGCAGTTATTAACTCTAAGATTAAAGGGAAGCTTTTTTTTAGAGTATTATATTACATACCTGTTATATCTTCATGGGTTGTTGTATCATTAATATTTAGATATTTATTTGAATCAGGTAAAGGGGGTTTTATTAATTACTTTCTTATGAATTTGAATCTTATAAAAGCTCCAATAGCTTGGTTAAGCAATAGATGGACGGCGAATATAATCATATGGTCCTTGGGCATATGGAAAGGCATTGGTTGGGTAATGATAGTTTATTTGGCTGCTTTGCAAGGCATAAATAAATCTTATTATGAAGCAGCTGAAATAGATGGTGCTAATGGAATTCAAAAATTCTTATATATTACGATACCTTCAGTAAGACCTATTACATTTTATATTTTAGTTAATTTAATAATAGGGTCATTCAATGTATTCATTCAAGTACTGATGATTACTAATGGTGGTCCTATGGGAAGAACTGAAGTACTATTAAGTTATATGTATAAAGTTGCATTTACAGAGTTCAAGTTTGGATATTCATCAGCTTTATCAGTTTTAATGGGTTTGGTGATTTTTACCATTACAATATTGCAGCAAAGATTATTTAAAGATCAAAAAGCTTAGTCAATAGGGGGGACAAAATTGAATAAATTAAAAAGAATTCCTTTATACGTAATTTTATTAATTTTTGGAGTTACAACTTTGTTTCCATTTATGTATATGATAGCTACAGCATTTACCCCTGATACTTATACTATGCCATATCCACCTATTCTTTTTCCAAAAAGCTTCTATTTAGGCAATTTCATAAATGCTATAAAATCTAATAATTTTGGGAGATATTTTTTGAATAGTGCTTTTGTTTCGATACTTTCTACAATATTTGCATTAATAGTTTCATCATTAACAGCTTATGGATTTGCTAGATTTAATTTTAAAGGGAAAGAAATAATTTTTAAAATTTTTCTATTTACTATGATGGTTCCAGGACTTCTTAATATAGTTCCACAATTCTTGGTGATAAAGAGTATGAAACTTGTAGATACATATACGGGATTAATTTTGCTTTATATTGGAGGTGGAATAGCTGGAAATACTTTTTTCTTAAGAGGATTTTTTGAATCTATTCCAATTGAATTAGAAGAATCTGTAATTATAGATGGTGGTAGCAGGTGGACTATATTTACAAAAATTATTTTACCACTTTCTAAACCAGCGTTAGGGACTTTTTCTATATTTGCATTTACAGGTTTTTGGGATGAGTTTTACGGTGCATTGACTCTTATAAAGACTCCAAGTAAGAGAACACTTCCAATTGCATTACAGCTATTTAGAGGGCAACACGCATCTGACTGGGGACTTATATTTGCTGCTTCACTGATAGCTATTGTTCCTGTTATATTAATATTTATTATATTCCAGAAAAAATTTGTTAAAAGTGGAGCTTTGAACGGTTCAATAAAGGGATAGAGGTGTTAATTTTGAAATATAAAGCTATAACTGTTTTTCTGATTTTTATAATGTTTATTTCTACTGGGTGTACAAAACTTACATTTGAATATAAAAAATTACAAAATATAAAGATAATATCTGATTTTTATGTGGATAAAGCTCGATACAATCCTAGTGATAAAGTTAAATTTATAATAGAATTAAAGAGTGAAAAAGAAAAGGTGAAGGGAAGAGTTATAATAATTATAAAATACTTAGGGAATGAGATAGACCGAATAATAAGTGATGAAATAACTTTAGATAATGATAAGAAAAAGATTTTAAACTTAATTTGGAAAGCTAAGGAATATGATTATGTAGGGTATAGTGCTGAGTGCTGGTTTGAATCTAAAAATAAATTATTAGATATGAAAGCAACAGCAATAGATGTATCTTCAGATTGGAGTAAGTTCCCCAGATATGGTTATATAGCTACTTTTAGAGAAATGGATGAAATTGAGATTTCTGAAATTATTTCTTTTTTAAATAAATATCATATTAATGGCTTACAGTTTTATGACTGGCAATATAAACATCATAAGCCTTTAGCAGGGACTGTAGATAATCCTAATGATGAATGGAAGGATATAGCTAATAGAAATATTTGTAAAAATACTGTAGATAAATATATTAAATATGCACATAACCATAATATGATGGCTATGAATTATAATTTAATGTTTGGTGTTTATGATAATTTTGAGAATGATGGTGTAAAAAAAGAGTGGGGATTATTTAAAGATTCTAAAGGGAAGAAAATGGATTATCATCCATTACCCAAGACTTGGGCTACTTCAAAGTTATACTTAATGAATCCTTTGAATCGTGAATGGCAGGATTATATACTTGAGCAAGAGAAGAAGGTTTTTGAAGTTTTTGGCTTTGATGGATGGCATATTGACCAACTAGGTTATAGAGGGCTTAGGTTTGATTATGAAGGTAAAATTGTTGACTTATTACAAGCTTATCCACAATTTATAAATAATGCGAAAAATTATCTAAACAAAAGAGTAGTATTTAATACTGTTGAAGAATATGGACAAGTTTTGGTAGCATCTAATACTCAAGTTGATTTTTTATATACTGAAGTGTGGGATAGTAATAAAACCTATTTTGATTTAAAAAAAATAGTTGATAAAGGGCAGAAATTTAGTAAGGGTGAAAAATCTATTGTTTTAGCTGCTTATATGAACTATAGAAAATCAAAAAAGAATGGGAAATTTAATACTCCAGGTGTTTTACTTACAGATGCTGTGATATTTGCATCTGGAGGTTCACATATAGAATTTGGTGATACAGGAATGCTATGTAATGAATATTTTCCAAATAATAATTTAAAAATGACAGATGAATTAAAGCTAAAAATACAGGAATATTATGATTTTGTAGTAGCTTATCAAAATCTATTAAGAGATAATGTAGAGGAAATAAATAGGAGAATTGTTATAGATAATGAAAAAACAAGCGAAAGAGGAGAAAGCAATAGTATATGGTATTTTGTTAAAAATAAAGAGAATAAAGAAGTATTACATCTAATAAATTTACTAGGTAATGACAACTTATGGAGAGATGATTTAGGAAATAAAAAAGAACCTTATATAAAAGAAAATTTTAAAGTGAAATATTATATTGAAGAAGATGTAACAAGTGTAAGATTAGCATCTCCTGATTATAACGAAGGTATGCTAGAATATATTAAATATAAAAGAGGTCAAGATAAATATGGTAAATATATTTTGATTACAGTGCCTAGATTAAAATACTGGGATATGATAGTTATAGATAAATAGGGAGTGGGAAAATGATACTAGATATTTATTGTGATAAGTGCCAGTACTTATTAGGAGATAAGATAGGATTAATAATTGAATCGAATGAAGCTAATTATGATAAATATAGTATTTCTGTTAAACATCTTAATATAGAAATATTAAGAAAAGAGATAGTAATAAAAGATAAAATAATGATGGTAGAATTAGGCGAATTCGGAATTGGAGGATATGAAGTTTGTATTGGTAATAAATACACTGCATTTGATGTTGTTAATAATACAAAAGATTCTCTAAGATATGGATTTTTAAGTGAATTTTATGAGAGAGATATTGTAGATGTAGATGATATAAAACAATTAAATAAGTATCATATAAATATAGTTCAATTTTATGATTGGATGTATAGGCATCATGATTTAATACCAAAAGAAAATGTATTTGTTGACCCTTTAGGTAGAAAACTTTATAAGTCAGCTATAGATAATAAGATTAAATTATGTCATAAATATGGAATGAAAGCAATTGCATATGGAGCAGTATATGGAGCTGAAAAAGAATATTTTGAGAAATTTCCTGAACAGTTATTATATAAAAATACAGGTGAGAAGTTTGATTTAATTGATATTATTGGAATAATGAATATCAGTGCAAATTGTCCTTGGCATAAGCATATTATCGAAGAATTTAAAAAGGCATTAACTGAAATGGATTTTGATGGAATTCACTTAGACCAATATGGATTCCCGAAGACAGCCATCTCTGGTATTGATAATAAAGTAGTTTATTTAAATGAAGCTTTTCCGAAGCTAATTAATGCTACGAAGAGAGAACTAGAAAAAATAAAAGATGAATCAATAGTAATATTTAATTGTGTAAATAATTGGCCTATTGAGGATGTAGCAAAAACTGAGCAAGATGCTATATATATAGAAGTGTGGGAACCAAATGATAAATATTGGCATCTAGCAAATTTGATAAAGAATGCTAGAATAATTGCTAGTAATAAGAATGTTATATTAGCAGCGTATATTCATCCTTTTAATGAAGCTATAGATAATAGCTTAAAAGAAACTGCAGCATTATTAACAATGGCAGTAATATTTTCTAATGGTGGTTATCATCTTATGTTAGGTGAAAAGAATGGAGCATTAGCAGAAGCGTATTATGTCAATTATGGTAAATATAGGACTGAATTTGAAAATATTTTAAGGAGTTATTATGATTTTATTGTTAAATATAAAGAACTTTTATATAGTAGTGATTTAGAAGACATATCAATGACTTATGCTAATGGAATAAACGGAGAGGTAATCTTTAAGGGTAGTAACTTTTCTTCAGATTACAAAAAAGATACTGTATCAGTAGTATTAAAACAAAACAAAAGATTTAAAGTAATTAATTTTATTAATTTGATAGGAATAGAAGATGAACTGTGGAATAAAGGTAAAAACAGCCCAATTATTCAAAAAGATATATTATGTACTTATATTATAAATGAAGAAGTTGAAGGAGTATATTTTGCATCCCCTGATATTGAAAATGGAATAACAAAGCAACTTCCTTTTAATATTGTATCTCATAGTCAAGGGAATGCTATTGAATTTATAATTCCACAAATAAATATTTGGTCAATGGTTTATATAAAAATAAGAAAGGATAATTAGTTAGGACAATTAATTGCCCTTTTGTTTTTACTTATAATTTAATAAGAAATATAATTTCCTATGGATTAGAACAAAATCTTTGATTTAAATAAACTAAGGTAGATTTTGTTGAAATCCATAAACGGAAATTATATTCAAATTTACTCATTAATTTAACAAGGAATATAATTTCCTATGGATTATTAAAAACTATTTGAAATATGTTAATATATATTAGTACAATAATTACATGGAGGTATTTTTATGGGAAGACTAAGGAGGAAGAAAGGTTTATTAGAGAAACTTTTAGAGAAAGATAATTATTTAGTTAAAAATCCCGTTGAATATAAAGGGAAATGGAAAGATATATTTGATAAAGATAGTTTACATATAGAATTAGGGACTGGGAAAGGTCAGTTTATAACAACTTTGGCTGAGAGGAATGGAAATGTTGGATATATTGGAGTTGAAAAAATAGCAGATGTATTGTTTCAGGCTGTAAAAAAGGCAGAAGCTAAAGAATTAAATAATATTAAATTTTTACTTTTTAATGTTAATGAAATAGAAAATATATTTGAAGAAAATGAAGTTGATAGAATTTATATAAACTTTTGTGACCCTTGGCCAAAGAAAAGACATGCTAAAAGAAGATTAACCTATAAAGAATTTTTAAGTAAATATAAAAAGATACTAAAAGTTAATGGTGAAATCCATTTTAAAACTGATAATGAGAGATTATTTGAATTTTCATTAAATGAAATGAGTGAATTTGGACTTGAATTAAGAGACATTTCGTTAAATCTTTATAGAGATGGAGATTTAGATACTGTAAAAACTGAATATGAAGAGAAATTTATTAGTCAAGGTAAACCTATATATTTTGTTAGGGCTATAATTAAGTAATATGGCGGCATAAGCCGCCTTATTTCATTACCATTTGTTTTTAGGTGTAAAAGTTGCACAGTCAGTTTCATGAGAATTACTAGCATTAGGTGGTTGAATTTGAATTGAAGATGCTAGACAATGATCACCTTCTCCATAATAATAACAACTATTTACACTACATTTTACTCTACCAATATAATTATCTGTCTTTTGTGCGCGCAATTGACATCCTCCTTTAATTTTATACATTAAGCCTTTTAATAGCTTCAAGAATAGTGTATGGAAACTTCAAATAATTATTCATATCAGAAAATTTAACAGCAACCACATTTTTCAAAAATAATTTATTTGAAAAAGGGTTAAGTTAATTATAAAATATAAAGGAAAAAGTTAAAGTAGGTGGTTTTATGAATTTACCAGAAGAATTTTTGATAAAGATGCAGGGTTTATTAGGAAATGAATATAATGATTTTATCGAAAGTTATGATAAAGAGTCATATAAAGGTATAAGAGTAAATACATTAAAATTAAGTGTAGAAGATTTTAAGAAAATATCACCTTTTGATTTAAGGGAGATACCTTGGTGCAGGGAAGGTTTTTACATAGATGATTTTGATAGAGTAAGACCAGGAAAACATCCTTACTATCATTGTGGTTTGTATTATATTCAAGAACCAAGTGCAATGATACCAGTTGAAGTTTTGGACCCTAAGCCAGGAGATAGAGTACTAGATATAAGTGCTGCTCCTGGTGGGAAAGCAACTCAGATTGGTGCAAAATTAAACGGTAAGGGTTTGCTTGTTGCTAATGATATAAGTCCTAAAAGAGTTAGAGCGTTAACTAAAAATATTGAAATGTTTGGAATTAGAAATTCTATAGTGACAAATGAAACTCCAGAAAGACTAGCTGAAAAGTTTAAGTACTTTTTTGACAAGATTTTAGTTGATGCTCCTTGCTCGGGAGAAGGTATGTTTAGGAAAGACCCAAAGTCTGTTAAGAGTTGGAGCAAATTTTCAGTAAAGCAGTGTTCAGAAATACAGAAAGATATATTGAAATATATTCCTAGAATGTTAAAGCCAGGTGGCATGTTAGTTTATTCAACTTGTACATTTTCTCCAGAAGAAAATGAAGGTACAATAGAATGGTTTTTGAGAGAGTTTCCAGAATTCGAGGTAGTTGAAATAAAAAATATTAATGTGTTAGATAGAGGTAGACCAGAATGGATAGATGGCAGAGTAGAGATTCAAGAGACTTTAAGAGCATGGCCACATAAAATCAAAGGAGAAGGTCATTTTATAGCCTTACTTAGAAAAAAAGATGGTCAGATTGAAGAACTTAATAGATTCAATAAAAAATGTTTAAATTATGATGTTTATTTAGAGTTTGAAGATTTAAACATGGAAATATCATTGAAAGAGAGCCTTCATAGTATAGGAGAGAATTTATATAGTATACCTGATGAATTACCTGATTTAACTGGTATTAAGGTCGCTAATTTAGGTTTATATTTAGGGAAAATCAAAAAAAATAGATTTGAACCTAGTCAGTCATTAGCTTTAGCTTTTAAGAAAGAATACTTTAGGAATGTAATAGATTTTTCAAGTGAAAGTATAGAGGTTATTAAATATCTTAAAGGTGAAACATTGATGTTAAGTGATAAAAAAGGATGGAAATTAGTATGTATTGATGGATTCCCTGCAGGATGGGGTAAACAGACTGACAGTTTTCTTAAAAACTATTATCGACCTGAATGGAGAATGAAATAATAGCAGGAGGGAGTTATGGATAAAAAGATTAGATTAGACAAAATACTTTCTAATTTAGGTTATGGTAGTAGAAAAGATATAAAGAAAGTGATAAAAAATGGATTAGTAAAAGTAAATGGCGAAATAGTAAGGGATAGTTCATATAAGTTAAATCCATATAAAGCTGTAATTGAAATAGGTGATAAAGTTGTTGAATATAGAGAATTTATTTATTTGATGATGAATAAGCCTAAAGGAGTAGTTTCTTCGACAGATGATCCATTATCAAGAACTGTAATCGACTTAATAGATGAAAAATATAGGGTATTTGATCCTTTTCCAGTAGGAAGGTTAGATAAAGATACAGAAGGATTATTAATTATTTCTAATGATGGTAAGCTAGCGCATAATTTATTGTCTCCCAAAAAACATGTTGAGAAAAAATATTATGTAGAAGTAGAAGGATATGTTACTGAAGAGGATAAAAAAATTTTTGCTGAAGGTGTAGTAATTGACGGAGAATATAAGACTATGCCTGCTCAGCTTGAAATTATTGATACAGATAATATATCTAAAGTTTACCTTACTATTAAAGAAGGTAAGTTTCATCAAGTTAAGAAAATGTTTAAAGCAGTAAATAAAAAAGTCGTGTACTTAAAAAGAGTTTCTATGGGTAGATTGAATTTGGATGAAGCTTTATTGCCAGGGGAATATAGAGAATTGACAGAAGAAGAAATACTTCTACTAAATAATCCTTGATGTGATTTGTATATATAAAGATGCATAGATTTATAGTAAATTATAAAAGCAATAGAGTTAATTGTTGATATTTTTGTTTGTTGCTTTATTATAAATGGTTTACAATTTGATTATACTCTATGTTTTGATATATAATAAATAGACATATGTTTATAATGACTATGGTAGAAAACTTGTGCACTTGTGAATTACAAAAGAACATTATTATATAAATTTAAACAACAGAAAGGGGTCTAAAATGAGGAATTTTATTATTTCACCTGATGGATTTCCTTATATTTTATTATTGTTAGCTATTACTATTTTAACTGGATTTATAAGTATATATGCGGCAATTATACCATTTATTTTTTTGATATTTGTAACATTCTTTTTTAGAAATCCGCCTAGAAAAATAAAAAAAGACGATAAAATTATTTTATCACCAGCAGATGGTAAAATTCTAAGCATAACTGAAATTAATGAAGATGACTATCTTAAATGTAAAGCTGTTAAAGTAAGTATTTTTTTATCTTTATTTAATGTGCATGTAAACCGAACTCCAATATCAGGTAAAGTTGAATATATAAACTATAGACCAGGAAAGTTTTTACCTGCTTTTAAAAGCCATGCTTCTGAAATTAATGAGAGAAACACTGTAGGACTAAACAATGGGAATATTAAAGTTTTAGTACATCAGATTACTGGTTTTATTGCAAGGCGAATAGTTAGTTGGGTTAAAATAGGAGACGTTGTAGAGCAAGGTCAGCTTTATGGCCTAATTAAGTTTGGTTCATGTACAGAAGTTGTAATTCCAATGGATAAAGTAGAATTAAAAGTTAAGGAAGGCGATGTCGTAAAAGGTGGAATAACAGTAATTGGAGTGATTAAAGATGAAAATTAAAGGGTATATCCCAAATTTATTTACTTTTTTAAATCTGTCATTAGGAATATTAGCAATATTGTATATTATTCAAGATAACTATTATATTTCTTCTTTGCTTATTTTATTAGCAGCTTTATTAGACAGATATGATGGTAAAATAGCAAGAAAGTTTAATGCAACTTCAAGTATAGGTAAAGAATTAGATTCTCTGTGTGATTTAATTTCGTTTGGAGTTGCTCCAGCAATATTAATTTGGCATAGTCAACTTATTGATATAGGTGTTTTAGGTATAATAATAACAATTCTATTTGCTATTGCTGGAGCTTACAGGTTAGCGAGATATAATGTTATAGATTTTGATGGTATATATATCGGAATACCGATAACTTTATCAGGCGGTATATTGGCTATAACTTCTTTATATACAATAAAGTATGAGCTTAACGTATATGTTTTAATATTTTTAATGTTAACATTATCATATGCTATGGTAAGCAGTAAAATAAAATTAAAAAAGAGGTAAATTATTACTGATAAGATGTTTTTGAATTATGGTATAATTAATATGTAATTACAGTTTAAACAGCAATTATTAGATAGGGTGTTAGTTGTGGCATATTGTAAAAGAGAAAGTTTATTTGATAAGTTTTTTAATCATAGAGATGCACTTATTATTCAATATATTAATGGTGATATAACTAAAAGAGAATTTTTAAAATTAAATTTTGAATATATACAAAAAATGAATGTTAAACCATTTAGTAGGATAGATAGTTTTGAAAAAGGTATGTATAATTATCAGTACTATAATATGTTGGCGAAATATTATTACATGACGGCAATGGATATAAAAAAAAGAAATAGGCATTTTGATTATTATAGAGCTTGTATTGATGAAGCGAATTATTATTATAATTTAAAGGACAGAGCTACATTAAAACTACTTAGGTTTTTAAAATTTCAAAATGTAGAGGCATATTTTATTAAAGTACAGTCTAAGTTTCTTAAGGATAAGTTATATGAAATAGATTTAAAGGATTATGAAAATGCAATTTTACATTCTAAAAGTCCATGGCTTTTAAAAATTCTTAAAGATGAAGGGGTTTTTTTGGAAGGCGTAAGAAAATCACTAATTGATAGTTATATAAATGAAAAATATTAGTTGCAAAAATTTACCTACTGCATATATTGTACTAGCAGTAGGTAAATTCTTTTTTAGGGAGATGATTTTAGATGTATGAATGGGGTTATAATCCAAATTTTTGCTACAATCCTATGAATAGGATGCATTCATACGTACGTTTTTTACATGCTTCTCCAGGCACATCTAATATAGATATTCTAATGAATAACAAAGATGTATCTACAAATCTTTCTTATAAAGATTTTACAGAATATTTTCCTGTTTATCATGGTAGATATAATATTAAAGTTTTTCCAGCAGGTAACAGAACTAAGGTTTTAATCGATACAGATATAAATATTCCGCCAGGTTCTATTTTTACTGTATCGGTTATTGGAAAGTTAGAAGATATATCTTTATATCCTATTTTAGATCCGAGATTGCCTATACCGATGGGAAAAGTATGTTTAAGATTTATCCATTTATCACCAGATACACCACCAGTAGATGTTAGACTTTCTAATGGTGCTGTTCTATTTTCTAATATAGGTTATAAGCAAATAACAAATTATATTTTGTTAGCTCCTGCAACCTATAGTTTTGATATTTATTTAGCAGGAACTAATAAAAGGATTTTATATGTTCCAAATGCATCGTTAACATCAGATAAGTTTTATTCAATATATTTTGTAGGGTTGTCAAGGCAAGAGCCACCATTACAAGTATTAATACCATTAGATGGAAATTCATATCTTAGATTTTAGCTGACTAAAATTAAGGAGCCTAAGTAATATTAATATTACTTAGGCTCTAAATTGCTCCTGCAATAATTTTTATTATTTTATCTAATGAGCTATTACTTTCAATTTTAAAGCTACCTGCTTTAAGTTTTGTATCTAGTTTTAATTCTTTAGCTCTGTTTAAAAATTCGGTTTTGCTGTCAATTAAACCTTCTCTTAATAATATTTCAGCAATAGTAGGACCTAAAGAACCTTTTGGTATGTCAATAACAACTATTTTAGTATTTTGTGTATCGTTTAAATTTGTATCTTTGTCTGATTTATTAGAATCTATTTGGTTATCTTGATTATCATTTTGTGTTGAATTATTTATTTCAGTATCATCTATCGGATTCTCTGATATATTTTTTTCAGACATATCTATAGAAGTATTTTCGTTAATAGATGTAATATTACTATTATTTGTATCTTCAGAGCTAATTATTGGAGTTTTTACTATGTTGTCTGCAAATAGAATATCTAATCTCCAACCGATAATTCCAATAACTATAACTATTACTCCAATTACTATTATATAATCTATGATATCGTATAGAAAGTCTTTAAATTTTTCGATAAAATTGTTCAATTTAGTCACCCCAAATATTATTTTCTAACAAAATGATATCATATTAGGTGGTATAATTTCAATAAATAGAACTGATATGGATTTGTAATTTGTTGACAATTGAAAGAAATAATGTTTAAATAGAGAAAATAATATAGATAATTTTAGCTTATTCTACAAATGAGAAAGGAGACGATTATGAAAGAGGTAATAATAAGTAAAAATGAAAGTAATCAAAGATTAGATAGATTTTTAAAAAAATATATGCCTAAAGCTTCTAAAGGATTTATATATAAGATGCTGAGAAAAAAAAGAATAAAGCTAAATGGTAAGAAAGCAAAACCAAGTGTCGTTCTTAAAGAAGGAGATGTGTTAAGTTTATATTTAGCTGAAGATACTATAAATAAATTTAAGGAAGAAATTAAAATAGAAAACAATAGAGTAGATATAGATATAGTATATGAGGATGAAAATATTATTTTAATAAATAAACCTAAAGGATTATTATCACATTCTGATAGAGTAGACAGTAAAAATGATGTTGTAAATATGTTAATAAGTTATTTATACAGTAAAGGTGAATATAATCCTAATGAGGAAAAGACTTTTGCACCATCTATATGTAACAGACTAGATAGAAATACAAGTGGAATTATAATTGGAGCTAAAAACTTTACAGCATTACAATTAATTAATAAGGCTATAAGAGAGAAAAAAATAAAAAAATATTATAAATGTATTGTTAAAGGAAAAATAGAGAAAGATTTTAATATAAAAGGATATATGTTAAAGGATGCGAAAAAAAATAAAGCAAATATTTTTCAAAACTATGTAAATGGAGCAAAAATGATTGAAACAGGGATAAAAGTTTTGAAAAGCAATGATAAATATAGTTTACTTGAGATAAATTTGATTACTGGAAGAACACATCAAATCAGAGCTCATTTATCTTATTTAGGGCATCCTATTATTGGAGATATAAAATATGGAGATATTACTACAAACAGATTTTTCAAGGAAGAATATAATTTAGATAGCCAGTTTTTACATTCATATAAAATAGAATTTAATGGATTAGATGAGTACTTATCATATTTAAATGGTAAAAGTTTTACTGCTAAATTAGATGAGTTATATAAAAAAATTATTAAAGAATTATTTGGTTGATACAAAATACATGTAGAATTTTTTGATACGTTTAAAAAATAATTTTTTTGCATATCCTAATTGTGAGTAATCACAAGGAGGGTGAAAAGTTTGAAAGTAAGAGAAGTAATGACTACTAATGTTTCAGTTGCTAGGGAAAACAGTACTATAAAAGAAGTAGCAGACCAGATGAAAAGTTTAAACGTTGGTTCTATTCCAGTATGTGACAGTTCTAACAGACCTATTGGTATAGTAACAGATAGAGATATTGTTGTTAGAGGATTAACATCTGGAAGAGACAATTCTGCACCTGTATCGAGTGTTATGACAAGAAATGTAGTTTCTGTTTCTCCAGATACAGATATCCACGAAGCAGCAAGAATTATGGCTGATAATCAAATCAGACGACTTCCTGTTGTTGAAAATGGTAAACTTGTAGGTATATTATCAATTGGTGACCTTGCTGTAAGAGATATATATGTGAATGAAGCAGGAGATGCACTATCAAGTATTTCAGAACCAAGTAGACCAATGAAATAGTTCCTGTTTACAGGAACTATTTTTTTGAAGTATGTTATATACTTAATTGTTTGGGTATTAAATATAATGTTAAGGGGGGAATAAAATGGTAGAAAAGATTAAAGTTAAATTAAAAGGTATAGGAGAATTTACTTTTAATAAAGGTATAAAAATTATTGAGATAATAAAATTAATAAAAGCAGATGATGAAAAAAAGTATTTAGGTGCTATAGTTGAGAATGAAGTAAGACACTTAGAGTATCCTTTAATAAGTGACTGTAGTGTTGAGCTTTTGGATATTACTCATAAAGATGGATTGAGGATATATTCAAGAACTCTTTCTTTTATTTATATAAAGGCCTGTAAAGATTTATTTGAAGATGCCAATATAACAATAGAACATTCATTGAGCAAAGGGCTTTATAGTGAAATACATAAAGATAATAATCTTACATTAGATGATGTAAAAAAGATAAAAACTAGAATGCAGGAGATTATTAGTAAAGATATAAAAATAAAAAGAGAATTGATTAGTATTGATAGAGCAATACAAATTTTCACAAAGCAGAAAATGGTTGATAAGGTAAATTTAATAAAAAACTTAAATAAAGATAAAATGCATTTATACAGTTTAGAAGATTATTATGATTCTTTTTATGGTTATCTAACACCTTCAACTGGATATATCAATAGTTTCGATTTAATATATTATCATCCTGGAATAATAATAATGTTTCCAAGAAAAGAAAGTAATTTTAAAATCCCTAAGTTTGAGCAGCAGAATAAATTAGCCAAAGTTTTTAAAGAAGCAGAAACTTGGGGAGATATTTTAGATATAGGATATGTTAGTAATTTAAATGAAAGAATATTAAATGGTACTATAGAGAATATAGTTTTAATATCTGAAGCATTACATGAGAAAAAGATTGCATATATAGCAGATAAGATAGCCGAAGACGAAGATAAAAGAATAATCCTAATAGCTGGACCATCCTCATCTGGTAAAACTACTTTTGCACAAAGACTATCGATTCAATTGCAGACTAGCGGAAAAAAGCCTATCTCTATTTCATTGGATGATTATTTTGTCGATAGAGAGAATACTCCTAAAGATGAAAATGGAGAGTATGATTTTGAATCGATTGAAGCGATAGATATTGAAAAATTTAATGAAGATTTATTAAGGCTTATTGCTGGTGAAGAAGTACATTTGCCAACATATAATTTTATTAAAGGAGTAAGAGAATATAGAGGCAGGATACTAAAAATAGAAAAGGATCAACCAATAATAATAGAAGGGATTCATGGTCTTAATGATAAATTGACTTCAGCTATACCTAAAAATAATAAGTTTAAGATTTATGTAAGTGCATTGACTCAGCTTAATATTGATTCACATAATAGAATCCCAACTACTGATTTAAGACTTATAAGAAGAATTGTAAGAGATAGTAAATATAGAGGAAATGATGCTGAGAAGACTCTTGGGTTATGGGATTCTGTTAGAAGAGGAGAAGAAAGAAATATATTTCCATTTCAAGAACAAGCAGATGTTATGTTTAATTCAGCTTTAGTATATGAATTAGCAGTATTAAAAAAATATGCGATACCTTTATTGGAGAAGGTTAGTAGAGATGTACCATATTATGCAGAAGCTAAAAGATTATTAAAGTTTTTAAGTTATTTTAAAGATATAGATGATGAATCAATAATTCCAAATACTTCCATTTTAAGGGAGTTCATTGGAGGTAGTTGTTTTAGAAAGGAATAGTCCTATTGATAATCTCTGAGTTTGTAGACAAAATAAATTATATATGAAAATAACACTCATGCGAAAGAATTTAGAAAAAACTAAAGGTTCAAATTCTTAGAAAATCCTAACGCACCTAATCAAGACGTTCTGTCTTGTAGGATGCTGGTTTGACATCCTGTCAAACCTACGGATTTTCTTTAAAATTTTCACCTAGTTTTTTAACTAAATTCTTTCAAGCATTCACTTTTATTTTCATAAATATTTAAAAAGGTAAGGTTGTCAACAGTCTGAGGAATAGTCCTATTGACTATTCTTTTTATTTGTACTATCTTTATTATGTGTATAATAAAGATAGGAGATGAGATAATTGAATGAATTACTAAATAGAATAATAGAAAGTAATAGAGAGATAACTAGTAAAGGAAAGGTAGCTACATATATACCTGCATTAAGTAAAGCAAATCCAAAGCATTTAGGAATTTGTGTAGCTGACATGCAAGGTAATATTTATACTGCAGGTGAATATAATGTTAAATTTACACTACAGAGTATTTCGAAAACGATTTCCTTAATGTTAGCTATAATGGATAATGGAGAAGAAGAAGTATTCAAAAAAGTTGGAATGGAACCTACAGGAGATGCATTTAATTCAATAGTAAAACTAGAAATGATAAACCCATCAAAACCACTAAATCCGATGATTAATGCAGGAGCAATTGCAATAGCATCTTTAATAAAAGGGAAAGATGGAGAGGAGAAATTTCAAAGGCTACTTAGTCTTTTTAAAAAAATAACTGGTAATGAGGATTTAAAAGTTAATGAAGAAGTATATTTATCTGAAAAAAGAACAGGTGATAGAAATAGGTCTATGGCTTACTTTATGAGAGATGTTGGAATATTAGAAGGGGATGTAGAGGAAATTCTTGATGTATATTTCAAGCAGTGTTCAATAGAAGTAGATTGTGTCGATGTAGCTAAGATAGGACTTTTCTTAGCTAACAAAGGAAGAGTACCACACACATCTGAAAAGATAGTTTCTGAGCATATAGCTAGAATAGTTAAGACATTTATGGTTACTTGCGGAATGTATAATGCATCAGGTGAGTTTGCGATAAAAGTTGGAGTTCCAGCTAAAAGTGGGGTTGGTGGAGGAATTATGGCTGCAGTACCTCATAAAATGGGTATTGGTGTATATGGACCAGCATTAGATGAAAAAGGTAATTCTATAGGTGGGTACGAAGTATTAAAAGAATTGTCTAGAGAGTTAAACTTGAGTATTTTTTAGAAAGATTTCCTGATTAAGCAGGAAATCTTTTTTTATACGCCGAAATCATTAGAAGAATCAGAATATACAGAAAATTTTTGTTTAAAATAGATATGTAAACTTATGTACTTTTATGGAGTATATTTCATAAATTAATTCTATAAAGATAATTTAAAGATAGTAGGTGATAAATTTGAAAAAATTTTATGAAATTAAAGGACATAGTGGAGACATTAAAATTTTTTTATCAGAAGAAGCTAAAAATAATCTAGAGGATTCAAATGGAGCTTTAGTAGTACTATTTTATAATGGGAATTTAGTTATGACCTATCATCCTAAGAGAAGAGGATGGGAATTTCCTGCTGGTACAAGAGAAGAAGGAGAAACTGTATTAGAGTGTGCTACTAGAGAGACTTATGAAGAAACGGGAGCTGAGTTATCAGAAATACAATCTATTGGGTATTATACAGTACAAAGAGAAAATGAGATATTAAAATATGCTATATTTATAGGGAAAGTTGAGAAGTTTAATCCTAAGCCGAGATGGAGTGAAACGGATTTGGTAAAATTATTTGATAGATTGCCAGAAAACATATCTTATGACGATGATGTATATAGCATAATAATAGATTACATTAAAAATTACAAAGAATAAGGCTACTAGCTCAAATGAGCTAGTAGTTTTTGTATGCCTAGTACCTAGTACCTAAAATATTAACATAAACTAAAGAAAAAGTGGTATAATTAAATAAAGATAAAGAGTTAGCTTGTGATTGGAGGTATATTTATGATAAAGAAATTCTCAGTTATTGTACTGGTTATTCTAATGATATTTAATCTAGCTGCCTGTAGTCAGGGAAATAAAGATATAGATAACAATAAAAAAGATGTTGAGGAAATAAAAGAAAAAGATATAACATTATATTTTGCTGATGATAAGCTTATGAATTTAGTAGCAGAGAAAATAAAGGTACAAATAGACCAAGAACCATTAGAAGAAATTATTTTAACTAAGCTTAAACAAGGTCCTAAAAATGAAAAACTTAGAAGAACGATAGCTCCACATATACAGATACTAGGAGTAGAGGTTGTTGATAGCATTGCTAAAGTTAATATTTCTAGCAGTGGATTACATGGTGGTTCAACAGAAGAAGTATTTTTTATTGCATCTATTGTAAAGTCGTTAACAGAGCTAGATTATATAGATAAAGTACAGTTTTTAGTTGATGGTAAGAAAGTAGAAAGTTTGATGGGACATATTTATGCTAAAGAGCCTTTTACAAGAGAATCAGTTGAAAATATTATAAGTTAAAAAGGGATGTTTTAAGCATCCCTTAAAAATTTAGTTTGTCCCTTCTCATTCCAATACTGAGAACTAATCCAATGCTTATTAGATTTGCCAATAAGAAAGTACCACCATAACTAATGAAAGGTAAAGGTATACCTGTTACAGGCATCAATCCCATTGTCATTCCTATGTTTTCTATAATGTGAAAAGTAATCATTGAAGCTATACCTATAACTATCAAAGATCCCATAAGGTCTTTGGAGTTTTTGGCGATTACTATAAGTCTATATAACATAATAAAGTAAAGCAAAAGTAAAATAAGTCCTCCTATTAATCCTAACTCTTCACCAATTACAGCAAATATAAAATCGGTATGTTTCTCAGGTAGAAAGCCATACTGTGTTTGTACTCCATGGAAAAGACCTCTACCAAGTATTTTACCAGAACCAATTGCTATTTTTGATTGTATAACCTGATAACCTGATCCCATTGCATCACGACTAGGATCAATAAAAACTCTAATACGCTCTTTTTGGTAATCCTTTAGTAAAAACAACCATAAAATAGGAAAGCTTAGTAGTCCAGAACCAGCAGCATACAAAATATATTTTATATCGAGACCTGCTACAAATAACATTATTAAGATGAAAAACATAAAAACAGTGGCTGTCCCAAAATCAGGCTGCATAAGAATTAATGCAACCGGGGTTAAAGAAAACATAAGTATTTTGGATAATGTAAAAAGGTCATTAATTTTTTCTCTATTATTGTCTATAAACTTTGCTACGGAGATTATAATACCTATTTTAACAATCTCTGAAGGTTGGAAACTAAAACTTCCAATAGATAACCAGCTTCTAGCACCCCAAGCTTCTTCACCAGTTCCAAACAGTAAAACTGCTATTAATAAAAGATTACAGAATCCATATATTAAAAGATATAATCTACCAAATGTGTCATAATTAAATAAGATTAAAATAAATATAGCTATTAAACCTAATACAAATGAAGTGATTTGAGTTTTAAGAAAAGGGTTTTTAATAAGTTGTTTTAACAAGTTTATGCCTAATTGTATATCGCTTCCTTTAGTTTTAGAAGTTGCGCTTGCAATTACTATGAAACCATATATACATAATAAAACTATTGTTATAAATAATATATAATCAAACTTTCTCCAAAGTTTTCTTTCTAACATATTTTAGCTTTTCCTTTCTCTTAAGTTATTTTAAGCTATCTAAATTATATCATATATTTAATATACATAAAATAACTCTAATCTTTCATATTACAAATTAAAGTCATTAAACATATTTTCTGGAAGAATACTAGGTTGGTATTCATTAATTTTTTTATTATATATATACTCTTTTATAATACTATTTTTGTTACTGATAATATATTCTAATTTTTCAATAAAACTATCTATTTCTTCCAAATTATTATACATTCCGAAACTTACTCTAACTAAGCCAGGTGTATTTTTTAAATTACCCATTAGTAATTCCTTTTGGAGTTTTGCTATTTCTTCTTGACTAAGTCCTAGTAGATAATGAATATATGGATGGGCACAAAAACAACCATTCCTAACTCCTATTCCACCTTCATAAGATAGTAATGAAGCCAATAGATTGTGAGGTATGTTTGATACATTAAAAGTAACTACTCCAACCATGTCTTCAGACTGTTTAAAAACAGAGTAAATTTTTATATTAGGAAGAGCTTTAAGTTTATTTAGTAAATGGGTTGTTAATATTTTTTCATGTTCTTTTATGTTTTCCATTCCTATTTCTTCTAATACTTTGATTATTTGTATAAGTGCAACGGCACCGACAACATTAGGAGTACCTGCTTCTTCTTTGTCTGGTAAGTTAGCCCAAATCTGATTATATTTTGTTACGCTTATAATTGTTCCTCCTCCTACGTATTCAGGTGAACCTTCTTTAAATATTTTTCTAGGGCCAATTAGAACTCCTGTGCCAAATGGTGCATACATTTTATGAGCTGAAAAAGCTAGAAAGTCAATATAATCATCATCTTTATATCCTTTCATATTGATTTTCCTGTGAGGGATAAGTTGAGCAGCATCTACAAGTATCATAGCTCCATATCTGTGACTAAGTGAAGCGATATAATGAATATCATTTACATAGCCAGTTACATTTGAAGCTCCTGTAACGGTAACTAATTTTACTTTACCTTTATGGGTTTTTAATTTTATCTCTAGATCGTCTAGGTCAAGTCTACCATCTTTAAGTAGATTTACATGTAGTGTCTTAGCTTTATTTCTCCAAGGCAAATCATTAGAATGATGTTCCATTAAAGTAGTAATTACTATGTCTTCTTTAGAGAGAGCTAATCTATATGAGAGCTTATTTATTGCTTCTGTTGTATTTTTAACAAAAATAGATACGTTTTTTTCTTTATCACAATTAACAAAATCTAAAACTATTTCATGTGCTTTGTCATAAATCTCAGTTGATATTTTAGATTTATATCCAGTTCCTCTGTGGATACTTGAATACCATAGTAAAAATTCGTTTATTTTATCTTGAACTGGCTTAATGGTTGGAGTACTTGCTGCATTGTCAAAATTGATATATCTAGCCTTTTTACCATTCCTTAAGATTACCTTTTTATCTAAACCTACAACATATTTACGAATATTTGATATAGTATATGTTTTGCTTTGAAACATAAAAATCCCCCTTTAGATAATAAATTGAAAAAATAAACTATTATGAGCGTTATGTATATTATTCATTTTATGAAGATTTAGTTTGATTGACACTTAAGGTTTTATGCTATAATGCTATATATAGTACTTAATTTAGGGTGATAGTTATGTTATATTTTATTTGTGCATTTTATAATGAAGCAAAACCAATAATAAATTTTTATAAATTAAAAAGGGTTAATGAAAATAAGTTTTTTCAAGTTTTCGAAAATGAAGATATAAAGTTAATCATATCTGGTATAGGCAAAATAAATTCTGCAATAGCTTTAGCACATATTGTTTCTAAATATGGTATTTCTGATGAAGATATTATTATAAATATAGGTATTTGCGGAAGCAGAAGTAGAGAAATTGGAGAGGTAGTACTTGTAAATAAAATTCATGATATTGAAACAGGCAGAGACTATTATCCTGATATATTGATTAACCATCAATTTGAAGAAGGTACTTTAGAGACTTTTTCAAAACCAGTGGTTGATTTTGATATAAAAGATATATGTGATATGGAGGGAAGTGGTTTTTTTAAGGCTTCATCAAAGTTTTTTTCTCCTCACCAAATTCAGCTTGTAAAAATCGTTTCTGACCATTTAGATGGCGTAAGATTGACAAGCGAATTTGTTGAGAATCTGATAGAAAAAAATATTTTAACAATAGATGATTACATAAATAAAATGAAAAACAGTTTCGTAAAAAAGGATTTACTTAATGCTTGGGATAAAAAAATGATAGATAAGATAAGCTTAATACTTAATTTAACAGAAAACCAAAAAATTCAGTTTAACAAGGCTTATATTGGATATAAAATAAGGGAAAGTAAAAGTCCAGAATTTATAAAAAATATACTTAACGTAAGGGTGCAAGATAAAAATGAAAGTAAAAGAGAGTTCAAGAAACTTATCAACAAGCTTTATGAATAGTTTTTCACACATATATGTAGAAAAAGAAGTTTTAAATCATCATATAACCTTAGAAATATTAAGTAAATTTCCAAACAGCAAGGTAGTAGAAATAGAAAATTACAAAGATGTTTTCAACAGACCAAGACAAAATTTTATAATTCAAAAAAAGTCCCCTAAATTGATATTGGCTAAAAAAACTAGTAACTGTTTGTATGAAGGTTCATCTTTATGTGAAGATTTTGGAGAAACTTCATTTTATTATTCTTCAAATATATTTAATTGTATTTATAATTGTGAATATTGCTATTTAAGAGGTTTGTATTCATCTTCTAATATTGTAATTTTTGTTAATATAGAAGATTTTTTTGAAGAAATCAATAAAACAATTAAAGATAAAAGAGCATATATATGTATTTCATACGACTCAGACATATTAGCTTTTGAGAATATAACTGGTTTTGTAAGAAAATGGATTGAATTTGCAAGTAAGCATAATAATTTACTTATAGAGATAAGAACTAAGAGCAGCAATTTTAGAAGCATTAAAGATTTAGAAATACCAGCAAATGTTATATTTGCTTGGACTCTATCGCCTCAAGAAATAATTGATAATTTTGAATATAAGACACCTAGCCTTACTGCAAGGCTAAATGACATAAAGTTAGCTATTTCAAAGGGTTTAAAAGTAAGGATATCTCTTGAACCTATCATGAAAATTAAAGGGTTTGAAGCGATTTATGGTAAATTTATAGATAAAGTATTTACAGAAATGCCATCAGAGGCTATAAGAGATGTTAATATTGGAGTATTTAGAATGAGCGAAGAACATATAAAGAGGCTAAGAAGGTTAGATAAATATTCGAAAGTGTTCGGGTATGATTTTAAGAAGGAAAACGGAGTTGTAAGTTATTTTGATGAAGAATATTTAAGAAGTTTTGTAAGAAAAAGATTAATTAACTATATTGATAAAAAGAAGATATATTAGAGGTGATATTAATGTTTTTAGGATGTCATTTGACGATTTCTAAAGGTTATTCAAAGGCTGCAGAAGTTGCAATTAGCATAGGAGCTAATACTTTTCAGTTCTTTACAAGAAATCCTAGAGGTGCAAAAGCAAAAGCACTAGATATGGAGGATATAAAGAAATTTGAAAATATATTAAATGAACATAAATTTGGTCCATTAGTAGCTCATGCTCCATATATACTTAATCTTGCTTCTCATAAAGAAGATACTTGGAATTTAGCAAAAAGAGTGATTAAAGAGGATTTAGAGAGATTAGAAAGTATTCCTTGTCCATATTTTACATTTCACCCAGGGAATCATCTTGGTAAGGGGATAGACTATGGAATAGAAAGAATAGCTCAAGGACTTAATGAGATAATTACAGGCAATGAAAATACTATGATTTTATTGGAGACAATGTCTGGAAAGGGAACAGAGGTAGGCTATACATTTGAGCAAATAAAGAATATAATTGATAAAGTGAAATACTCTGAACTGATAGGAGTTTGTTTAGATACTTGCCACATATATTCAGCAGGGTATGATATAGTTAATGAACTGGATAATGTTTTAGAAGAGTTTGATAAAATTATAGGTATTGATAAACTAAAAGCTATACATCTAAATGATAGCATGAAAGAGTTTGGCAGTAGGAAAGACAGACATGAAAAAATAGGAAAAGGAACTATAGGGCTTGAAGCCATTTTAAACGTATTAAATCATCCTCAGCTAAAAGATTTACCATTTATTTTAGAAACTCCTAATGAGCTTGAGGGATATAGGGATGAGATAAAGTTATTAACTGAAAAAGAGTAAATTATATAGTTATGAAATTAATCCTCGGGTAGATAACCCGAGGATTTTAAATTTATTATTTACATTCCAGAGGATTTTTTTAAATCAAAAAATATAGTTGTATTTTCGAAAAAAAGGGTATATAATAATACACAGATGAACATATGAATAGTTGTTCATATATAAAGGTATGTAAAGGGGTGTTTGAATGAGCAAAAAAATTCGAAAAGAATTGATATTAGAAGGTTTAGATTGTGCAAGTTGTGCAGCTAAAATAGAAACAAAAGTAAATGAATTAGCTGATGTTAAGATAGCTAATCTAAATTTTGTTACTAAAACTTTAACTATTGAATTATTTGATGAAAATAAAATAGAATCGGTTATTTTAGAAACTAAGGATATTGTAAAAAAATTTGAACCTCATGTAATTGTTAAAGAAAAAATTATAGAAAAAGTATCAAAAAAGGTATTAGTATTAATGGGGCTTATGTGTGCTAGCTGTTCAGCTAAAATTGAATCAAAAGTAAAACAAATAAAGGGAGTAAAAAATGCTTATATAGATTTTACCGCTGGAAAATTAATTATTGAGGCTAATAAAAAAGATTTAAATAGAATAACGAAAGAAGCAGTAGAAATAATAAAGAAAATAGAACCAGAAGTAGATGTAATTGATGAAAGTAAAAACAATAAAAAACATAAAGGACATTCTCATGAACATGGACATAGTCACTCTCATGGAGAAGGAGATAATAAAAAAGAGCTTATAAGATTATTAATAGGAGCAGCATTTTTTGGTATTGCTATAATTTTTAAATTTTCATTTTGGGTTGAGTTTATACTATTTCTTATGAGTTATATATTAATAGGAGGAGAAATATTATTAAGAGCAGGTAAAAATATATTAAGAGGTCAAGTATTTGATGAAAACTTTTTAATGGCTGTAGCAACAATAGGAGCTTTTGCAATAGGAGAGTTTCCAGAAGGTGTAGCAGTTATGCTGTTTTATCAAGTTGGAGAATTTATGCAAGATATAGCTGTTAATCGTTCTAGAAAATCTATTGCAGAGCTTATGGATATAAGACCAGACTATGCAAATCTTAAAGTTGGAGAAGATATAAAGAAAGTATCGCCAGATGAAGTTAATATTGGGGATATAATTGTGGTAAAACCTGGTGAAAGAGTTCCACTAGATGGAATAGTTGTGGAAGGTAAATCTATGGTAGATACATCTGCACTAACAGGTGAATCTATGCCAAGAGAGGTTAACGTTGGAGATGAAATATTAGGTGGATTCATTAATAAGAATGGTCTTTTATCTATTAAAGTAACTAAGGAATTTGGAGAGTCTACTGTATCTAAAATACTTGATTTAGTTCAAAATGCAAGTAGCAAAAAGGCTCCAACTGAGAACTTTATAACAAAATTTGCAAGATATTATACGCCTGTAATAGTGTTCGGTGCTTTAGCTTTAGCTATTATTCCTCCACTTGTAATTGAAGGTGCTACATTTTCAGAATGGATTTATAGAGCACTTGTATTTTTAGTAATATCATGTCCTTGTGCTTTAGTTGTATCTATACCATTAGGGTTCTTTGGAGGTATAGGAGGAGCATCTAAGAGAGGAATTCTTGTAAAAGGTGGAAACTATTTAGAAGCTTTAAATAATGTAGATACTGTAGTATTTGATAAAACAGGTACTTTAACTAAAGGGGTATTTAAAGTTACTGAAATAAAAGAAAAAAATGGTATTTCTAGAGAGCAGTTATTGGAATTTGCTGCATATGCAGAAAGTTATTCTAATCATCCTATTGCAGTTTCGATTTTAAAGGAATATGGAAAAGAAGTAAATAAGGATGATATAGAAAGCTATGATGAAATTTCCGGACATGGAATTAAAGCAGTTGTAAAAGGTAAAGTTGTAATTGCAGGAAATGATAAATTAATGAAAAAAGAGAATATTGATTATGAAAGTGTCGATGCAGCAGGAACTATTGTTCATATAGTAATAGATAAAAAATATGCAGGTTATATCATTATTTCAGATGAAATAAAAGAGGATTCTGAAAGATCTATAAGAGAATTAAAAGCTATTGGCGTAAATAAAACAGTGATGCTTACTGGTGATAATAAAAAAGTAGCTGATAGCGTAGGTAAAAAGTTAGGGTTAGATAAAGTTTATGCAGAGCTTTTACCTCAACATAAGGTAGAATTGGTTGAAATGCTGGAAAAAGAGAGACAAACTAAAGGTAAGTTAATATTTGTTGGAGACGGTATAAACGATGCACCAGTTCTTGCAAGAGCTGATATAGGAGTAGCGATGGGTGGATTAGGCTCAGATGCAGCTATTGAAGCAGCAGATGTAGTACTTATGACTGATGAGCCATCAAAACTTGTTACTGCGATTAGGGTTGCAAAAAGAACTAGAAAAATAGTATGGCAAAACATAGTATTTTCATTAGGTGTTAAAGGAATAGTATTACTTTTAGGTGCATTAGGATATGCTACAATGTGGGCAGCAGTATTTGCAGATGTAGGTGTTGCTTTAATAGCAGTATTAAATGCAATGAGAGTTTTAAATGTAAATAATATTTAATTAGTATACCTCGGGCTTCATGCCCGAGGTATTTTATTCTTGGGTTATTATAATAACTCCATTAGCTAGACCATAAATATTACCTGCTAATACTCTACCTAGTTCAGAAGCTATTTTCTCTTGAGATTCTTTGTCCTTGGCTAAAAAAGTAGGAGCACTTGAATGAATTACTAAATTTTTGTCTAGAGTAACAACAGCTAATATACTTCTTGTTTGACTTTCTTTCATTTATATTAAACTCTCCTTTGATTTTATTTAGTTTTTTCTTGTCTTTTTTTATTCATTTCAAGTATAGGAACATTAAGAATAATTTCTTTTAACTTATCTATATCTTTAACAATGGGAACAATAACTAAAGCTAATTCTCCCGTATCAAAATTTCTTCTAGTAGCTACATATCTTTCAAGTCCAAGTAGTCTAGAACATTCATGAATAATGGCTGTTCTCTGCCCTTGATGATTCAATATTATTTTTTCATTATCACCTTTAGGTTTTAATATAACACCAATTCCGTTTTTTAATATTCTTTCTCTAGTAGCAGATAAACCCACATTCATTACAAAAATGTCTCCAACATATAAATTTGCTCCATCTTTAAATTTAAGAGGGGCTTCTTCTATAGTAATAATATCCTTTAATGTATGTCCTTTAGTGTATTGTTTAAGAAGAAATGCAACAATAAAGCCAATTACTGTTGCAAGAATTAATATTATGGAATTTGTTTTGATATATTTTCTTATCATGAATGCAGATATTGTAGTTGTGAGCGAAACAATCATAACAATATAATTTCTGGCCTCAAACGTTTTAGCTATGCCATCTATATAAGATTCACCTCTAGGAGCATAACTATCTCTTTCAAGTGAATGAAGAGTTTCTTTTTCCATTTTTCTAATATCTCTAAATTGCTGTATAGCTAAGGCTAAAAAAGTTACAGCAACGTAGTTCTTACCCAATAGAGCTGGATAAGCAACTGCTCCAATAGCTGCTGCTATGAAGCCTGTTGTTAAATGAATTAAATATCCATTTGGGAAAGTAGGGTATTGTCTTACATCTCCTCTGAGCATCCACCATCTACTTATAAAGCCTACTAAGATACCTATAGATATAAATAGTAAAACATGTAATTCAAGAAGATGATTTTGTTGCATATTAATTCCCCTTAACTTATAATCTATAGGAAATTATATTCCTTACTAAACTATGGATAATTTTAAATATAATTTCCGTAATGGATATGGGCAAAATCTTCCTTAATTTATTTGAATTGAAGATTTTGTTCTTTTTTTGTTATTTTTTTCAACAATAAGTTTTAATATACATTTGCTATTTAGAAAATTACATCAAATAAGTTTACTTTCATGTTTTACATATGAATAAACTTATTTGTATAAAAAGATAATATATATATGGTTAACAGGAGGGATTTAAGTGCAAGGAATATTAGTGAGTATATTGGTAGGTTTATGCACTGGATTAGGAGCATTACCTTTTTTGTTTATAAAAAAAGTTCCACAAGCTTTAAAGGATGGGCTTCTAGGTTTTGCTGGAGGGATTATGGTATTTGCAAGTTCTTTTAATTTAATACAGCCAGCTTTAGAAAAAGGCAACTTAATAAGTGTTATTGGAGGTATAATAATAGGTACACTATTATTAACTTTTATAGAATATTTTGTTCCTCATACACATACAAAAAACTATAAGGAAAATGATAATGGTAGCGTGCTAAAAAAAAATATACTTTTAGCAATAGCGGTTGCCATTCATAATGTACCAGAAGGTTTTGCTATAGGAGTTGGATACGGAACTGGTAATATGAGTACAGGTCTAAATTTAGCATTAGCCATAGGAGTTCAGAATATTCCAGAAGGGTTAGTTGTTGCTGCACCATTAATTGAAGGGGGATATCCGAGAGGTAAAGCACTACTTTTTTCTTTTTTAACAGGGATAGGAGAACCTATTGCTGCTGCTATAGGTTTTTTTGCTGCAAGATTAACAGATAAGTTACTTCCATTAATATTATCAATTGCTGCGGGAGCTATGTTTTATGTAGTATCGCATGAATTAATACCAGAAAGTCACTGTAATAATAATGAGATGTTAGCTACATATGGGTTTATTATAGGGTTAATACTTATGATAATATTTAGAACTGTTATTGGAGAGTAGAGATACTCTCTTTTTTTATAATCTATAGGAAATTATATACCTTATTAAACTGCGGATAATTCTTAATATAATTTCCGTAATTACATTGTAGTTGATTTTAAATCGAAGATTTTGTTCATTAAATTGAATTTTTTTCAAGCTATTCGAATATTGTTTAAAAGGGTCTATACAATTTCAATTAACAATAACCAAACATTATTAAAAGTTATTAAAAGTTCCAATTATAATATAGCCAAGAATAGGCAAAACTTTAAAATAGTATTTAAAGTTAGGAAAAAACACAAGTAATAGGAAGTGGTGTTATGATTAATAAAAATAAAATCAATATTTTTACTGATTGCTTAAAAATTATATTTATTACATTGGTAACAACTATTTTAATTGAGAAGTATATAATAGGCATTACTTTAGTAAAAGGAGGATCTATGCTAAATACAATTAATAATAATGATAGGTTGCTTATTAATAAGTTATCATATATTTATAAAAAACCTTCACGTGGAGATATAATTATTTTTAAACCACCACTAAAGAATCGGAAAGGTGAACTATTTATTAAGAGAGTTATTGCTGTAGAAGGTGATGAGTTTAAGATTGTAGGTAATCATGTATATATAAATGATGAACTTTTGATAGAAGAATATATTAGTGATGAAAAATACATAGAAAGAGATTATAATATTTTACAGGGGATTGTACCTAAAGGATATGTTTTTGTTTTAGGTGATAATCGAAATAACAGTAATGACAGCAGAACTTTTGGATTTGTACCAATAAAAAATATCGTGGGAAAAGCAGTAACGAAGATATGGCCTATTAAGGGTGATACAACATTAGCGGTAGAGTATCCTAGAGATGGTGATGGAATAACTGATTGAAGGATGAGTACAAAGGATGGGTGCAATGGATTTAGAGAAGTTTGTAAAGGAAAAAGCAATAGAAGTTGGATTAGATATAATAGGTTTTTGTAGTGCAGAGCCATTTTATGAAATAAAGGAGTATTTAATACTTAGAAAACAGAAAGGATATGTAACAGAGTTTGAACCAAAAGATATAAAATTAAGAGTTAATCCTAAAGAAATTATGCCATCAGCTAAAACAATAATTACTGCTGGTCTTTCATATAATGTTGATTTCAAAACTAATATTGATACAAAGAATATTTTAAAAGGTAGACTTTCTAGATCTTCATGGGGAATTGATTATCACAATGTGTTATATAGAAAATTGGAATCATTAGCTAATTATATTAAAAAGGTCAAAAATATAGAATATAAAATTTTTGTTGATACTGGTACTCTAGTAGATAGAGAAATAGCTAAAAGAGCAGGAATAGGCTGGTATGGTAAAAACTGCTTGATAATAAATGATGAATATGGTTCTTTTATTTTTATTGGGTATATTGTAACTAATCTTGAGATTGAGGTTAATAGTGAATCTATTAGTAAGTGTGGGGATTGCAGGCTTTGTCTAGATGCTTGTCCAACCAAAGCACTAGAAGATGCTTATGTATTAAATCCTAAAAAATGTATTTCGTATCTTACTCAAACAAAAGAGAAAATTCCATATGAATTAAGAGATAAAATGAGTACTAAAATCTATGGGTGTGATACTTGTCAATTAGTTTGTCCGAAGAATAAGAATGCTAGAAAAGGTAAAACTAAAGAGTTTATTCCAAAAGTAACAGGTGGGTATTTAGATATTGTTGAAATATTTAATCTATCAAACAAAGAGTTTAAGAAGAAATACGGTCATATAACTGGAAGCTGGAGAGGAAAAAATATTTTAAAAAGAAATTGTGTTATAGCGTTAGGGAACTTAAGAGATAAAAGAGCTATAGAGTTATTATATAAAGCTTTAGAAGATTCAAGTCCAATGATTAGAGAGTATTCAGCATGGGCATTAATGAAAATAGATAGGAAACTAGGGAAAAAAATGTTACTATTACATTTAGAAAAAGAAAAATCAATAGAGGTCAAAGAAGAGATACATAAATTTATTGACTATTTTGATAGGATAACAGATTAATTATGTTAAAAATATGACAAAATATTAAAAATATTTGTCAATGAAGGAAAAATGGTTTTAAATGTGGTATATTAATATTGGTTATGTATTTTGATTTAATATATTATTTTTAGGGAGGTCAAGTATATGAACGGTAAAATGAAAGTTGTGTTAAAGGATAAACCTGGTGTTGGAGCAGTGCTTTCAGAAAAAGATATACCTAAAATAGGACCTAATGATGTTTTGGTTAAGGTTTTAGCGACTTCTATATGTGGTACTGATTATCATATTTATAGCTGGGATGAATGGTCACAAAAAAGGATTAAACCACCAAGAGTAATGGGCCATGAATTTGCTGGTGAAGTTGTAGAGATTGGTAGTAATGTAAAATCTGTAAAAGTTGGAGATATAGTTTCAGCTGAGACTCATATTGTGTGTGGAGTTTGTCCTCTTTGTACAACCGGTAATGCACATATCTGTGTAAACACGGAAATATTAGGTGTTGACACTGATGGTACATTTGCAGAATATGTAGCAATACCTGAAAGTAATGCTTGGGTAAATGATAAAGATGTTCCTGTAGAATTATTATCAATACAAGAACCATTAGGCAATGCAGTACATACTGTATTAGCTGGTGAGATTGTTGGAAAGAGTATTGCAGTTGTAGGTTGTGGACCAATAGGATTAATGGCAGTAGCTGTTGCAAAAGCTGCAAGTGCATCGAAAGTTATCGCTATTGAAGTAAATGAATACAGAATAGAATTGGCTAAGAAAATGGGAGCTGACGTTGTTATAAACCCAATCAAGGAAAACGTTATCGAGAGAGTGTTAGAGGAAACTTCTGGATATGGAGTAGATGTTGTTGCAGAAATGTCTGGTAATGTTATAGCAATACAACAGGCATTCAAATATATCAAATTAGGTGGAAGAATGTCATTACTTGGAATTCCTGCTAAAAATGTTGAGCTAGACTTTGCAAATGATATTATATTCAAAGGGATAACAATGCAAGGAATAGTTGGTAGAAGAATGTATGATACATGGTATCAAGTAAAAGGACTACTTGCTTCAGGCAACTTAAACCTTGAGCCTATAATTACTCATAAATTACCATTAGAAGAATTTGAAAAAGGTATGGAGTTAATGAAGAGTGGTAATTGTGGAAAGGTAGTATTGTATCCTAATAAATAATTTATATTTAAGGAGGTAAAAATATGAGTAATGTGCATGAGCTAACATTCTTGAAAGAAAAAATTCAAGAGCTAAAAGATCAAGGAGTTTATAGAAAATTACCGATATTAGAAGGAGCAAATGAAGCAGAGGTAATACTTAATGGTAAAAGAGTTATAAATCTTTCTTCTAATAACTATTTAGGTTTTGCAAATCATCCAAGACTTAAGAAAGCTGCAATTGAAGCAGTTGAGAAATATGGTGTTGGAGCAGGAGCAGTAAGAACTATAATAGGTAATATGGATTTACATGAGGAATTAGAAGAATTACTTGCTAAATTCAAAAGAGAAGAAGCAGCTATGGTATTCCAATCAGGATTCAATTGTAATGCAGGTACAATTCAAGCTATTACTGAAAAAGGTGACTTGATAGTATCTGACGAATTGAACCATGCAAGTATTATAGATGGTTGTAGATTGAGTAAGGCTGATAGAGCTGTATATAAGCACTCAGATATGGACAGCTTAGAAAAAGTTCTAAAAGAAAATAGAGATAAATATAGAAATATTTTAATTATTACTGATGGCGTATTCAGTATGGATGGAGACATAGCTAAACTTCCTGAAATAGTAGAACTTGCTGAAAAATATGAAGCTATGACTTATGTTGATGATGCTCATGGTTCAGGAGTTTTAGGTGAAAGTGGTAGAGGAACTGTTGACCATTTTGGTTTACATGGTAGAGTAGATTTCAGTATTGGTACATTATCAAAAGCTATTGGCGTTATTGGTGGTTATGTTGCAGGAAGCAAAACAATGCAAGAATGGTTAAATCATAGAGGAAGACCAATATTATTCAGTACTGCTTTACCACCAGCAGCAGTAGGAGCTATAATCGAAGCTATTAAAATGCTTATGGAAACTACAGAATACACTGATAGATTATGGAAAAACGCAAGATACTTCAAAGAAAAACTTGGTCAATTAGGATTTAATACAGGAAATAGTGAAACTCCAATAACTCCTGTAATAATTGGAGATGAAGCTAAGACAATGGAATTTAGTAGAAAGTTATTTGAAAATGGAGTTTTCGTATCAGGTATAGTATATCCAACTGTACCTAAAGGAACTGGTAGGGTAAGATGTATGGTAACTGCTGGACATACTGAAGAACAATTAGATAGAGCAGTTGCAGCGTTTGAAAAAGTTGGAAAGGAAATGAGATTACTTTAAAAATAAGGTGCAGGGTTCTGCACCTTTTATGTATAATTATGAAGATATTTTTTTATGGACTAGGTACTAGATACTGGGGGCTAGGTACTAGAATTAGAGAACAGGTAATAGGGGACAGATGACAGAAATAGAAAATTAAAAATTAAAAATGAAAAATTAGTAGTCTAATCTAGGACAATGAGGTCAGGCTTGAAAAAACACTAACAACTGTCGACTAAAGACTAAATGATTAAAGCGAATGGCGAAAAGCAAACGACGATAATTGCTTGAGGTGATTCTATGATTGTAGGAACTTGCAAAATAGATTTGTTCATATATGAAGCTAATTCATTGAAGGAAAAGAGGCATGTGATAAAAAGTCTTATAGGCAAAATACAGTCTAGATTTAATGTTTCAATAGCTGAGGTTGATTTGAATGATACTTGGAGAAAATCGGTTGTAGGGTTTGCGTGTGTTACAAATGATACTTCACATGCAAATAGTATAATTTCAAATGTAATAAATTTTATAGAAAATGATGGTAGGGTAGAAATTACAAATTATGATATTGAGATTTTATAGTTTTTAAAAAAGTAAAAAGGTTGGAAAATCAAGAAAAAGAAATAAGGAAGATTTGCATATGAAGAAAGGACTAACTAAGAGAGAAATTAAGGAAGTTCTAAAAATATTACAAGAGCTTTATCCAGATGCTAAATCTGAGTTAAACTACTCAAATGCATTTGAATTATTGATAGCTACTATATTAGCAGCTCAATGTACAGATAAAAGAGTTAATCAAGTTACAGAAGAACTATTTAAGAAATATAAAAGCCCAGAAGATTATCTCGTACTGACTGAAGAAGAATTAGGTAAGATGATAAAAAGCTGTGGTTTTTACAGAAATAAAAGTAAGAATATACTAAAAACTTGTGAGATTTTGGTAAACGAATATGATAGTAAAGTTCCAGATAATAGAGAAAAATTAATGAAGTTACCAGGGGTTGGTAGAAAAACAGCCAATGTTGTATTAAGCAATGCTTTTGGAAAAGATGCTATTGCAGTAGATACTCATGTTTTCAGAGTATCCAATAGGATTGGTTTAGCTTCAAGTGATAATGTTTACGATACAGAAAAAGATTTAATGAGAAATATACCACATAAGCTTTGGTCGGATGCTCATCATTGGCTTATATATCATGGAAGAAGAATATGTAAAGCAAGAAGACCAAAATGTGAGATTTGTCCATTAACAAAATATTGTCTTTACTATAAAAATATTTGATTAAGATATTGTATATGTTTGAGGCATAGAGAGTAACTAGGTTTTGTAAGTTTTTCTCCATGCCTCTTATTTCATTTTTGTTGTCTTTTAAATTAATTAAAAAATAATTTTTGGAGGAATTTGTTAATAAATGGAGAAAATTAATAGATACTGTTAAATCTAAATCACTGTATTAAATAGATGGTTTACTTAAGAATTGAAAAAGATGGGGGCGTTGACGATAAATAATAGTATAAAAACGTACATAAGTAGATGTTAACGAACCTATATTCGTAAACCCTACTATATTATGCTAAAAAGCGAACTAAAGTTCGCAAATACTAGAGTTAGCTGAAATTAAAAAGGAGGTAAATCTATGGAAATAATCGATGCACATGTACATTCTCTGGCATGTGGTATCATGTGTGGAGGACAAGTAGATGTTAGATATAAAACAGTAAAAGAAGGATTGAAAAGTAGGGGTATAGACAAAGCTGTTTTTGTTCCTATTAATGATATATCTTGGCAACCTGTTGATGAAATGAATGATTATATGATAAGTATAATTAAAAATGACGAAGATATAGTAGGATTCATTGATATAGATATAAGTAAAATGCATTATGCAGGTGGCATTAAAAATATAGAAACAAAAATAGTTGAATTATATGAAAGAGGTTTAAAAGGAATAAAAATTCATTTACAGAACTTAGGAGTTAATGGAGACGACTGGAGACTGCTGCCTATATATAGATTAGCTGGAGAGTTAAATATACCTGTTATGATTCATTGTTATCCAGGTTCATCACCAGGATTAATAGAAAATTCTCATCCAAAATATATTGAAAAGATTGTTAGAGTTTTTCATAAGACAAGTTTTATAATTGCCCATTTTGGAGGAGTACCATATTTTAATTTAATGCCGTGGTTAAATTACGATAATGTTTACTTTGAGACTTCAGGAGTATTACCAATTTTTAAAAAGAATATTGGTATTGAAAAAGTAAAACTAATATTTGAAGAGATTGGATATGATAAGATTTTTTTCGGTTCAGACTTTCCGACAGAAGATATAGATATACAAATTGATATTATGAGAGAAGTAGTAAATAAAGAAAATCTTAGGTATGTTTTTAGTGAAAATATTAAAAAGTTTGGGCGACAATTTAATTGGTGGAAGAAATAACATCAGCTAACATAGCGTTTAAGATATACTATGAAAAACCTATAGTACATCTCAAACACTCAGACTGTTATATGCCGGATTGACCCCCTAATTTTGAACAAAAACTCACTAATTTACATTTATTCTCAAAATTACTTTGCAATTCGCATAAGCCTTTGTTGAAGTTTATATAAATATTTATATTCATCATATACAAGTTGAAAAAATATAAGACATTATATTGTTTAAATAAGATATTAGCGAATATTTATAGGTATATCAATAAAAATAAATTAGTATTATGGAGCTATATTTCAACTGTTAATAAAGTTAATCGTAATATAAAAAGTTTTTATATATGATTTATTATTTAAAATGAGGTGCTTTAGATGATTGAAACAGAAAGACTATTGATAAGAAAAATGAATATGAATGATTATGAAGCATTAAAATTAATACTTTGTGACCCTGTTACTATGCAGTTTTGGCCAAAGCCTTTTTCACCAGAGCAGGTAAAGAACTGGATTAATAGAAATGTTGAGAATTATAAAAAATATGGGTTTGGTAGATGGATAGTTGAATTAAAAAACAGTCGTGAAATAATAGGTGATTGTGGATTTTTGATACTTGAAATAGATGGCAAGATAGAAAATGATTTAGGATACATAATTTATTCAAAATATTGAGGGAAGGGATATGGTACAGAAGCAGCAAAAGCATGTCTTGAATATGGTTTTAAAGAGCTAGGGATGAAAAGAATTATAGCAAACATGCCATATAATCATTACGCTTCAATAAGAGTAGCCGAAAAATTAGGAATGATTAAGGAAAAGGAGTTTATAAATAAAAGAAATCGAGACATTCTTACTTATTTATTTTTTAGGGAGGCATAAAATGTGTTTTTATTAAATTTTATATTTTTTCTATCAGGATTTATTTTTATATATTTTGGATATATGATATGGCGATATAAAAAGCTTTGGTTGATAGCAGGATATAATGAAAAAAGAGTTGCAGATAAAGAAGGGCTTGCTAGATTTACAGGTTTTTATTTATTTTTAATGAGTTTTATTATTATAGTTATATCAATTATAGGAATGATTTTTGATATTAATACAACAATACCGTATACAATAGCTGTTGTTATTATAAGTATAAGAATGGCTTTTGGGCACAGAAAATATGAGAGAAAAAGTTGATTATTTAATAGAAAAAAGGAAAGGGGGATTTTTGTGAAATTTTTTAGATTAAAGTCAGTAAAACATTTGTTATTTACAATATTTCTAATATTTCTAATGAGCATTTTTGTCTACTATACAATGATAGTAATTATAGCTCGTAAAAATACACCTACGATAATTAGTAGAGCATTAAACTCAGAAAGAATTGTTTTAGAATTAAATGATTTATCAGAAAAGCAAATAGATATTCTTTTAAAAGTAGAAGATCCTAATTTTTATAATCATAAAGGTATAGATTTTAAAACTCCAGGTGCTGGAATAACAACAATAACTCAAGGTTTAGTTAAAAAATTTTATTTTGATAATTTTAGACCTGGTATTGCAAAAATTAAACAGACATTAATAGCTCGCTTTGCTTTGAACCCCTTGGTGTCAAAGGAAGATCAACTTAAATTATTTATCAACTATGTATATTTAGGTAATTTAGATGGGAACCCAATCTATGGTTTCGCAAATGCTTCAGAAAGATATTTTGGAAAATCATTTAGTGAACTAAATGAAGATGAATATATATCACTAGTTGCTATGATAATAGCTCCAAATAAGTTTAATGTGATAAAAAATCCAGAAGCTAATTCAAATAGAGTAGAGCGAATTAAGTTACTTATAAAAGGAGAATATGTTCCAAAGGGTCTTATGGATTTATATTATGGAGGAAAATATTTTTCTAAAAAACCACGTAGCTTTTTTAATAAATTAATATGGGGTTATTAGATTTTTAAGTTTTGTAAAAAATATCAAAACCATTTGCTCTTTTCATGCTATTTTTATTTTAGAAGGTGAGTTGAGAATGAATTATTATGAGAGGATTCAAAGATCTTTGGATTATATTGAAGAAAATTTAAAAAGTTCAATTGAAATTGAAAAGGTTGCACAGGAATCATTCATGTCTATTTCGAGCTTTTATAGAATGTTTTATGCTCTTGTAGGTCATACAGTGAAAGATTATATAAGGAAAAGAAGATTATCCTGTGCAGCTAATGAGCTATTAAATACTAAAAAGAGAATTATAGATATAGCGTTAGATTATCAGTATGAGTCTCAAGAAGCCTTCACGAGAGCATTTAGAAATTATTTTGAAATAACTCCTGGGAGATATCGAAAATTTAAAAAAGGAATTAAAAGCATGGAAAGGGTGAATTTAATGGAGAAATATTTTGAATCTCATGGAATAGAAGATAAATATCCTGACATAAAGGTGCTAAAAGAATTAAAACCTATGCGTGTAGCTTACTATCATGCATATGGAAAAAGTCCAGAAATAATAGCGATTACTAAAGTACTTAGCTGGGCAAAAAAGAATAATTTACTTAATGGTGATAATAGTCACAGATTTTTTGGATTTGATAACCCTAGTCCTAGCCCTGATAGAGATGAGTATGGGTACGAGTTCTGGATGACTGTAAGTGAGGACGAAAATATTAAAGGTGACGAAGAAATAAAAATAAAAAAAATTGAGGGAGGAAAGTATGCAGTAATAAATACATCGTTAAGTGATATATCTAATGCTTGGAATAGGTTTATCTCTTGGATAAAGATTAGTAAATACGGATTTGGTACTCATCAATGTCTGGAAGAACATTTACTGAGTGATGAAGAAATAAATGAAAAGACTGTTGATGAATTAATTGAAAATCTTCAACTTGACTTATACATGCCGATAAGAGAAGGTTAAATAAAACTACTATAGGTTATTAGAAAGGAGAGCTGTATTAGAATTAGGCTCTTCTTTGTTTTTTAAATCAATTAAAAATTAAATTTTTGGAGGAATTTGTTAATAAATGGAGAAAATTAATAGATATTGTTAAGTTAAATAACTATGTGGTTTTTGACATTTGTTGTTGTAAGTATGCGAATAATTTGCAGATACAGAAAATATGAGAGAAAGCATTGATCATTAATAGAAAGGTTGAATAATACATGGGTGAAATTTCAATAATATTACTTTTAATTGGTTATATGATTTATAGAGTTGTATATGAAATGCCGAAATTGATTAAAAAGAATGAAGAAAAAATTGGCAAAATAGAGCTAAGGCTTAAAGAAATTGATATGAAATTATCTGAAATAATAAAAAAGTTGGATAATTAATCAAATAGAGGAGAGGATTGAAGGAGGAATAGCATGGCTAAATTTAAATATTGTAGTATTTGTAATATTCAATTAGATCCATATGATACATATCAAGTTAATGGAATGCTGATTTGTGGTGAGTGTTATAAGATTAAGAAGAAGTATCCTGAGATTTCGGAAGAAGAATTACTAGAGAAAATATTAAATGTAAGAGAAAAAATGAAAAAAAGATTCGATGAGTTTATTGTAGTTACTGTTCCTAAAATAGAAGGTAAAAGAATTGTTAAATATTATAATATGATAGTATCAGAATTAGTTATAGGAACAGGTATATTTTCAGAATTAGGAGCTTCAGTTATTGATTTAATTGGAACAACAGGAGCCTATTCAGATAAACTGAAAGAAATAAAAAATAAAGTAATGGACGATTTGATACATAAAGCTGTTAAGTTAGGAGCAAATGCAATTATTGGTGCAGATGCAGAATATATGAAAATTGGCGGCAACATGATACTGTTTTCTATTTCTGGAACACCAGTTCTTATTGAAGATGATAATTAAATTTATTTTGATAATATAAATTAAATTTATTATAAATATACAACATGAAATATTGTTCAAGGAAGGAGAAAAAATACGTGGAAAGTTATGTTTTAAGTGAAGCACGAAAATTCCTTATTACATATTTAAGAGGAAAAAAATATACAAATGAAACCAATTACCCTTGGAGAAAAGGTTGGGAGTTTGTTGTATACCATTCATTTCGAGTTGAATCATATGTAATGAAAATACTTAAAGGTGAAAAACAAAAAATAAGCAGTGAGGAAGTTGAGTTATTGCGCATTGCTGCTATTCTCCATGATATAGGTAGATTTGATGATAGGCAGCAACATGCCAAAATTGGAGCAGAAATAGTTGAAAGTTGGTTAGATAAGAATTATAAAATATCTTCTCAGATAAAAGATGTTGAAAAACTTCTTTATATGATTGAAACTCATTCAAATAAAGACAATTATGAAGATGACTTTTGCTGTAAAGTGTTAAAAGATGCGGATATATTAGATGAAATTGGTGTACTTTCAATATTTATGGCAGCTAATCGAGTTGATAATAATTCTCCATTCTTTTTTAATCAGTTATTAGATAGAGTAAGAAATTTTGAAATTGATTTTTGTAATAGAAAAATGCTCAAATTAAAAACATCAACAGCAAAAGAAATTTTAAAGAAGAAAAAGGATTTTATAGTTTTATTTACAAATCAGTTAGAAGATGAATTGGATGGAGGGGAAGCTATTTTAGATTTAATAAATAAGAATGAGTATTAATGTTGCTAAAAGTAGGAGGGGGATAAATGGATAATCGATTGCTATTATATTTTATCTTACTTGGAATTTATAAAGTAAGTGAGAATTTTGTAATGACTAAAAATAAGACTAACAGATATAAAATAACAAAAGATAGATCTGTTTTATTGATAGTAATTCCATATTATTTAATTATAATTATTCCAATATTTGAGTATCTTCATTTTAAACCACATCCAGGATATATTTCTATGATATTTGGCTCGATATGTTTTATTATAGCGACTTTTTTACGTGTAAAAGCACATATAGACTTAAATAAAGGTTTTTCAATGTATATTGAAAAGATGGAAGGACAGAGCATGGTTGATACAGGACTGTATAGATATATACGTCATCCACTTTATTTAGGTAATATTTTCTTATTTTTGGCTTGCCCTATATTACTGATTTCTAAACTTACATGGATTATTACAATAGCGGGGATTATTGGTATATTGATTAGAATTAAAATTGAAGAAAAATTTTTAATAAATAATTTTAAAGGATATAAAGAATACATTTCTAAAACATGGGCTTTGATACCTAAATTGTATTAATTCATAATTTAAATAAATTGTCAGAGGAGGGAGGAATATGAGAATACCTATTTATCAAATAGATGCATTTGCAAATAAACAGTTTGAAGGAAATCCAGCAGCAGTATGTTGTTTGGAAGAATGGGTTGAAGATGATTTAATGCAGAAAATTGCTAAAGAAAATAATTTATCTGAAACTGCCTTTTTTGTGAAAAAGGGAGACATATATGAATTGAGATGGTTTACTCCAGAGAAAGAAATAGATTTGTGTGGTCATGCTACATTAGCAACAGCTTATGTTGTATTTACTTATTTAGATAAAAATATTAAAAAGATAAGTTTTAAAACAAAAAGCGGAGTTTTAGAAGTATTTAAGGAAAATGACCTGCTTTCTATGATATTTCCATCAAGAAAAGGAGATAAGTGTAAAGTTCCAAATGAGTTAATAAAAGGATTGGGAAGAGAACCTAAAGAAGTTTATAAATCAAGAGATTATATGGCTGTATTTGAAACTGAAGAAGAAATTAAAAATCTAAATCTAAATATGGAAGAATTAAAAAAATTAGATTCATTTGGGGTAATTGTAACAGCAAAAGGTAAAAAAGTAGATTTTGTGTCTAGATATTTTGCTCCCAAAGCAGGAGTTGATGAAGATCCAGTTACAGGTTCAGCACATTGTACTTTAGTACCGTATTGGACAGAAGTTCTAAAAAAAGATGAATTTGTTGCGTACCAGATGTCCGATAGAGGTGGAGTGATATTTTGTAAAGATTTAGGAGATAAAATTAAAATATCGGGCAAAGCCGTTTTGTATTTAGAAGGATATGTAAAAATAGAATAAATTATTATATGTGATAACGACAATAAGGAATTAAAAAGTAGCAAATAAGAGATTTTACAAATATGGAGGTACAAAATGAAAAAAATTGAGTATATATCTGGCAATGAAGATTTATTAGATAGTATTGGATTTCTATGGGAGAAGCTAAATAAGCATCATAAGAATAATTCAAAACACTTTTCAAAAAAATTTTCAAAATTTTCATTTGAAGTTAGAAAAAAAGGATTAATAGATAAAGCTAAAAAAGGTCTCATGAAAATTGAAATTGCAAGAGATATAGAGAAAAACAAAAATATTGGTTATTGCATTAGTACAATAAATGATAGAAATATAGGAGAAATTGAATCGCTATATATTGAACCAGATTATAGAAAGCAGGGGATTGGTAATAAGTTTATGAAAAATGCACTAGATTGGATGAAATTAAATAAGGTCAAATCAATATGTATAGGAGTAAGTGTAGGTAATGAAGAAGTTCTATCATTTTATGAGAAATATGGATTTTTGCCTAGAACTATTATACTAGAGCAGATAAATAAAGAATATAATGAGTAAAAATGTTAGAAAAAAATCTTCGATTTAAATAAATTGTATAAGGTTTAAAATATAGTGGAGTGGTTAAAATGACTTTGTTTTTTAATATTATTACAGGTATTTCAATGGTGCTTGTAGGTATAATGTTGAAAATTTTTCCACCTAAGAAAATCAATTTTATATCTGGATATAGAACATATTTATCTATGAAGAATAAAGAAACTTGGGAAGAAGGAAATAGTTATAGTGCAAAAATGCTTATAGCTATGGGGGTTATTTCTATCATAATCAGTTTTGCTATTTATAAAATAGTAAATCCTAAAATTAGCGCAATAATTTCAACTATTGTTAGTTGTGTTTTAATTATATTAGTACTTCCACTTACAGAGATTCATTTAAAGAAGTTATTTGATAAAAATGGCAATAGGAAACTATAAACTTTGTAGCATATTATAAGAAGTTGCACTTTGATTTACTTGAAAAATCAGGAGCAGGGGGATAATTAATTATATGAAAGTAAAAGAACTTATTAATAAAAGCTTACCTATTTTACTATGCATATCTATTTCACTTAATGTTTATTTGTTGAGTGCATTGTTTGATAAACAAAAAAAGATTGATAGATTTTTGAAATTATGTAATTTTAGTACTGCTGAAACAGTTAATATTATTCTATCAGAATTAGAAGATAAATTGGTTAAAGTAGATGAAGAAAAAATCAAAGATAGAAAATATGTAATAGAGACTTTAAATGATATTGAAAGAAAATTGAATTTGTGTGATCTTCCATTGGGATTTGCTAGGGAGTTAAACAGTAATTTTGATTTCGATATTCATAAGTTAGAAGGATATATATATAGATTAGAACGGTCATTTGTTTTGAGTAAAGAAGGGTTTTCTGATCATGACAGACAAGTATTGAAAGAAATAGCAAGTATTAGGTTGTATACAACACTTATGGACTTTTATGAAGAAAATTCATTTTATCAAAAAAAGCCTAGACATTTTATCAGAGATTCATATAAGAAATTAGAAAAAATCTGTGATGAAGCTATTAAAAAATTAGATGAACAGAAGTAAATTATAGATATTATTTATTTTGTTTGTGTTAATATAGAAATAAATCTACAATAAAAAAATCTAATAAACCATGCAAGAAAAAGGGGGAGGTAAAAATTGACAAAAGTATATTTAGTAAGACATGCAGAAATTGAGCTTATACCAGATGATTATAGTAGACCTTTATCTCAAAAAGGGAAGGAAGATGTTAAGAAAGTAACAGAATTTTTTAAAAACAAAAACATAACTAGAGTTTTATCAAGTCCTTATATTAGGGCTTTACATACTGTAGAAGGTATAGCGAAGGACAAAGGGTTAGATATTGAAGTTGTAGATGATTTTAGAGAAAGAAAAGTAGCTAACAGTTATATAGAAGATTTTGAAACTTTTTCAGAACTTCAGTGGAAAGATTTTGATTATTCTTTAGAAGGTGGAGAATCGTTAAATCAAGTTCAGAAGAGAGGAATAAAAGCATTATTTGATGTGGTTGATAAATATAAAAATGAAAGTATTGTTGTAGGAACTCATGGCACAATATTAGGAGTGATACTGAATTATTTTGATAAAAAATATGATTTTAACTTCTGGAAAACTATAAAAATGCCTGATATATTTCTTTTGGAGTTTGAAGATAGAAGACTAAAATATATTAAAAATATAGCAGTAGAAAATGAAAAGTCTCATTAAGGGACTTTTCAGACTGTAGACAAAATAGAACTATAATGATTGAAAAAAGAACAAAATCTTCGATTTAAATAAATCTAGGAAGATTTTGTTGAAATCCATAAACGGAAATTATATTTAAAATTATACACAATTTAATGAGGTATATAATTTCCTATGGATTATAAAAGTGAATAATTGCAAAGCTTTAGCAAAGAAAACTTGATGAAGAATTTCAGAAAAATCCGTAGGCTTAACAGGACGTCTTGATTAGGTGAGTTAGGATTTTACGAAATTATGAATCTTAGTTTTCTCTAAAGATTTGTCTATGAGCGTTATTTTTTCAACTCATTAAGGAATATAACTTTGTCAACAAGCTCAAAAGTCCCATTGAGGGACTTTTTTTGACATTATAAAAGGAATTATAGGGATTTATGGAGAATAGGTTTAATTGGTTAAATTATAAAAGGGGTGTTTCAAGTGGTCTATGAGATTTCTAATATAGATAAAGAAAGATTGATTTTCTCTTTAGATATAGGTACAAGAACTGTTATTGGATTAGTAGGAATTTATGATGATGAAGGAATATTCAAAATAATAGCCAGCGAAATCAGAGAACATGAAGAAAGAAGCATGTATGATGGACAAATTCATGACATTAACGGTGTTGCTAAAATAGTTAAGGAAGTAAAACAAAGTTTAGAAAATAAAGTTGGTAAAAAATTAGATAAAGTTGCAATAGCTGCAGCAGGTAGGGCACTTAAGACTTACAGAGTAAGAGTTGATAGAAATACAGAAATAGGAGCAGAAATAGATAAAACAATGATAGAAAGTTTAGAAATGGAAGCTGTGCAAAAGGCACAAGAACTGTTAGAGGTCAACAAAGGTATGGAAGAATCTAAATATTATTGTGTCGGTTATACAGTAGTAAATTATTATCTAGATGATAATTTTATAGAAAATTTAGAAGGGCATAGAGGAAATAAAATAGGTGTTGATTTGTTAGCTACATTTTTACCTCATGTAGTTGTAGATAGTTTATATACAGTAATGAATAGGGTAAATTTAGAAGTAATAAATATTACTTTAGAACCAATTGCAGCTATTAATGTAGCTATTAAGAAAAATCTTAGGCTATTAAATCTTGCTCTTGTTGACATAGGTGCTGGAACCTCAGATATAGCAATCACAAAAGATGGAACAATAGTAGCGTATGCAATGGCTTCTATTGCTGGAGATGAAATTACAGAACAAATTGCGAAAACTTACTTACTAGATTATGATACTGCTGAGAAATTAAAAGTAAATCTAAATAAGGAAATTAAACATAAATTCACAGATATAGTTGGAATAGAACATGAACTTACAAGCGAAGAAATATTAGATAGCATAATAGAATCCATTGAAAACTTAGCAAAAGAAATTGCAAACCGAATACTAGAATATAATGATAAATCTCCTAGTGCTGTTTTTTTAATAGGAGGGGGTAGTAACATACCAAGACTACCTGATTTAGTTGCTAATTTTTTAAATTTACCAAAAGAGAGAGTTGTTATCAGAGATACAAATTCTATTGAAAATATAGAGGGTATACCAGAAGAATTAAACGGACCTCATGCAATTACCCCTATAGGAATAGCTATTACTGCAATACAAAGTAAATATAAAGATTTCTTAGAAATAATCGTCAATGGCAAAAAGGTAAAGTTGTTTAATTCTAAAAAGATAAAAGTATCAGATGTGCTTGTACTTATTGGATATAATCCAAGAAATCTTATACCTAAAAGAGGGGATAACTTTAAATGTTTTATAAATGGTAAAGAAAAAATAATTAAAGGAGAGGTTGGACAAGCAGCAAAGATATTTGTCAATAGAAGACCTGCTAATTTAGAGCATAAATTAGATAATGGAGATGAAGTTATTATTGAAGCAGCTACAAAGGGTAAAAAAGTCATACCAAGACTTTATGATTTAGTAGATATAAATAAATGTGTATTTTTGAATGGAGAGAAAATAGATTTAATTAAAAAAGTTGTTGTAAATGGAAGAAGAGTTGATGATAATATTATAATCAATGAAAATGATGAAATTGTATATGATGAAATAAAGACTTTATTTGAGTTGCTAATGGAACGCAATATAAGTACTGAAGAAAATGAAATATTTATTAATGGTAATAAAGTATCAAATGATTGTGAACTTAAAAATAATGATAAAATTTCTGTTGAAATAAAAAAAGAAAAAGATATTGAAAAAATTGATAGACATAATACAATTATATTAAAAGTTAATGGCGAAGATAAAGTTATTTCTTATGAAAAAGAGAGTTTTATATTTGTTGATATTTTTGATTACATCGATTTTGATTTATCAAAACCTATGGGGATGTTAAAGCTAGAAGTAAATGGCAAAAAGGCTGAGTTGATGCAAGAATTAAAAGATGGTGATACTATAAATATCTACTGGGCAAAGTAATGTCTAATCAGCCTCTTTTAGACAGTTAATTTTCATATAATTATCTATTAATTAATAGTATTTAATAAGATAATGCTATTACTGTCTAAGGAGGCATATTATGTTTAATTTAAATAGATATTTTGTAAATGTATTTGTGGCTATATTAATTATTTTAATTTTGTTATTTACTATATTTATATTTATCTCGTTGAATATAACTACTATATATAAAGGTGTTAAAATTAACAATATAGATGTAGGTGGACTAAACAGAAGTGAAGCTTTATTATATTTAGAAAGAGAATTAGGTTATAAACTTAATAATAAATTTGTTAAACTAATTTATGGAGATTACAAGTATATAATTGAATATAAAGAACTTGGTATTACTTATGATTATTACAAAGCTATTGATGAAGCTTTTTTAATTGGTAGACAAGGTACTATAATAAAGAGGATTAAAGATATATTATATGTTAGAGCCAATGGATACAATATAGAAATGGGATTATTGTATAATGATATTCGCTTAAGAAATATAATAAATAAAGTTTCTAAAGATATAAATGTGGAAAGTAAAGATGCTTATATAATTTATAGTAAGGATGGTTTTAAAGTATTTCCTGAAGTATATGGCAGAAAGGTTAATAGAGAGAAATTGAAAAGTAGAATAGTAAATGCAGTTTTAGTAGGGGGTTTTGTAGAAATCCCAGTTGATATAGAAAAACCTAAAATTACTAAGGATATGCTAAAGCAAATAAAAGATAGATTAGGAAGTTTTACTACTACTTTTGCAGGCAGTAGTCTAGGAAGAAAACATAATATTAATTTAGCATCTAGTAGTATTAATGGGAAGATCCTTTTACCAGGTGAGGTTTTTTCTTTTAATGAAACTACAGGCCCTAGAGATGCTAATGCAGGATATAAAGAGGCAAAAATAATATTAGATGGAGATTTAACACCAGGTATTGGAGGAGGAGTTTGTCAGGTTTCTACAACATTGTATAATGCAGTTTTATTGTCAGATCTTAAAATAGAAGAGAGACATCCTCATTCTATACCAGCAACATATGTTGAAAAAGGATTAGATGCAACTGTGGCATATGATTATTTAGATTTTAAATTTAGTAATAATACAAATTATCCTATATATATACATTCAGAGGTTAAAGATAATAATTTAACAATAACGATTTTTGGTAAGAAGGCAAAAAAAAATAGAGTAGTTAAGATAAAATCTGAGATTATTCAAATATTAGAACCAGAAGTAGAAATAAAAATTGACGAAAAATTAGAACCTGGAACAAAAAATATATTACAAAGAGGAAGATATGGGTATAAAGTTAAAACGTATAAGGAAGTTTATGAAAATGGTAGAAAAATAAAGACAGAAATTATATCAAGTGATTATTACAAACCTAGAAAAGAAATTGTCAAGGTAGGTCCTGAACAAAAGGATAAAATAAATTAAATGATTTGGCATTATAATTAGTAATATACGGAGGGGAAAAATGGAGGAGTTATATTCAAAAAAGATAAAATGTCCTGTTTGTAAAAATGATTTTACAACGAGTAAAGTTAAGCGTTCTAAGCTAAGAGTTGAAAAAAGAGATACGGATTTTTTCACATATTATAAAGGAGAAAATCCTTTAAAATATAGCGTGTTTGTTTGTCCAGAATGCGGTTATGCTGCATTAGAGGATAAATTTGACAAGATAAAATCTAAAGATATTGAAGTGATTAAGCAAAATGTATCAAATAAATGGATGAAAAGAGAATTTTCTTTAAAAAGAAGTGTGGATGAAGCAATTACATGTTATAAGTTAGCTTTATATTGTGGTCAATTATTAAACTTCAAAAATTATGACTTGGGAAATATAACTTTAAGACTAGCATGGATGAATAGGTTGAATGGAGATAAGGAAGAAGAGAGATTCTTGAGATTAAGTGCAGAACTTTTTAGAAATGCATATTACAACGAAGATATTCCTTCATCTCCTTTTGATGAATTATCATTAGCTTATTTAATTGGAGAATTGCATAGAAGGTTAGGAGATAGAGAAGAAGCTTTAACATGGTTTAGTAGGGTTATATCTAATAGAGCTATTAAGAACAACCCAAGACTAGACAAGCTAGTGAGAGATCAATGGTATTTAGTTAAAGGAGAAAGGTAGGAACTTAAATGAGAGCCTATTATTACAGTTTTAATTCAGATTTGCTTGGTGAAATTTATTTAGCTTTTACTAGCAAAGGTTTAGTAAGGTTAAGTTTACATACTGAAGAAAAAAAGGATTTTTTTAATTGGCTTAAAATATATTTTGATGAAATTAGTGAGTATAATGGTGAAGAGCTAGAGTATAGTTTGCAAATAAAGTCATATCTGAAAGGAAAACTAAAAAAGTTTGATATACCAGTAGAATTTTATGGTACAGAATTTCAGAAAAAAGTATGGGAACAGTTACTTAAGATTCCGTATGGGAGTGTAAGGTCTTATAAAGATATAGCTTTGGCAATAGGGAAACCAAAGGGGTTTAGAGCTGTTGGTGGAGCAAATAACAAAAATCCTATTCCTATTATTGTACCGTGTCATAGGGTTATAAATAATAATAGAGAGATAGGTGGATATGGAGGAGGAATTGATTACAAAATTAAATTACTAAAGCTTGAAGGTGTTAAAATAGAAGCTAGGAAAGAAAAATATATAGTTGAGTATTAGCCGTTTATTTTGTGCATTTTTGTATCCTACTGCATAATATGTTAAAAAAAGCATAGAAGGTGGTAGGATGTTTTTCTTTTTTAGGAGTTTGTTTAAGCAATCAAATGGCTACCCAATAGTTTTTATACCAGGACTTTTTGGTTCAATAGGTAGTGATATAATTCCTGGTGCAGGTAAGTTTAGATTTGGACCAGCTGACTATGTATATAGACCAATAATAGAAGACCTTAATAAATTAGGATATAGGCTTGACGAAAATCTTTTTATAGCGTTTTATGATTGGAGAAAAGAAAATGCTTATTCTGCACAAAAATATTTAATTCCTGTAATTAAAAAAGCAAAAGAGAAGACAAAAAAAGAAAAAGTTAATATTATTTGTCATAGTATGGGAGGTATAGTTGCAAGAGCCTATATTCAGAGTGATTATTATGAAAATGATGTAGACAAACTTGTTATGATTGCAACGCCTAATAGTGGATCAGCAAATGCATACTATTTTTGGGAAGGAGGAGAGTTGCCTTATAAAGAATATAACGAAAGTTTATTTTATAAAATTCTATGGGAAGGTTTTATTTGGATTTTAAAGTTCATTCATAAAGAAAAAGATAATTTGAGTTTATTACACAATTATTTTCCGTCAATCAAAGATTTATTACCTAGTAATGAGTATGGGGATTATTTATTTATAGAAAATAACGATAGATTTGTGCGATTTATACCTATTTCTCAAATCAGTAGTCAAAATGAGTTTTTGAATACTTTAAATAAAAACATATATGAAATGTATCAAAAAGGCATAAAAATTTATCTTATAACAGGAACAGGAAAACAGACTAGGAAGTATTTGTGTGTTGAAAAGGTACCCAAATCTATTAAATGGTTTGATGGTAAACCCAAATATGCAGTTTATACGATTAGAGGGGATGGAACGGTAACAGAAGATAGTGTTTATACAGTATATGGAGATAGATACAAAATAAAAAGTGATCATGTTGAGATTTTAAAGGAATGTGGAGGTATTTTATCTAGTATTTTAAATGTCAGAAGAGCTAGAAGAACTATGAGAGCAAGGCACAAAAAAATGGTGAATGTTTATAGTATTATTGCTAGTAATGTAGAAAAAATTTCTATTAGTAATAATAGAGGTTGTAATGTTATGTTTAACGATAGATATATTAGGGCTGGAGAATTATATGTTGAAAAATTAGGACAGGATTTGTATTGGATTATAATGGATAATGATAGGCTTAAAAATTTAACAGTAAATATTAAAACTAAAAAAGATAAACAAACTAAAGTGATGGTATTAAAAGGTGATGAGAATCGTATAGTTAAAAAAGTTGATGAAGCTGTAAATAAAGAGAGTTTTATATTAAAAATATAGAGAAAAGTTTGAAGAAAGCCCCATTTTTATTTGGGGCTTTTATTTTCATTTTTATAGATATTATCTAATGCACGTTGATATCCAGCATCAAATGGAATATAGTATTTATAGTACTCTATAAGGAGTTTTTTCTTTTCACTGAATTCTTTAAAATATTCATACATATATATTACATGATCAAGCAAAGCTTTCTGTTCTTTAAAGTAATAGTATGAGCCTTTAATTTTTGGTACATTACCTCGAAAAGGAATATATAATTGATAATAAGTTTTTTCTCTTTTTTCATCATCAGGAATAATAATATTAATAAAAGTATAGCTATGCTTTTGATTATCTTTGAGCAACTTTTCTATTTCATTCATTATAATTACTTTTTGAATATAGTTAAATTTTTCATATTTCCTATAAATTTCATCTCGAGTTTCAGCATCAAAATCTCTAAACGTTCCAATGGAATTAGTAGGTGAATTTTTTTCATATAATTCAATAATTTCTTCACATATTTTGGAGTTTTCCTTCATCACTTCAATGATTTTATCCATTTCATTAATTTTTACAGCATCTATTTTTTTATTGATAATTACTATAAAGAGTGGCGAACTCAACAAAAGAAGGAATATAAAAACTTTTAAAAAAAATTTTCCCATACAAAACCATCCTTTTTTACTTGTCACACCATATATTATATAATACTATACAAAATATTACGATAATGACAATAAATGTATGTCATTTAAAAAAATAATAGTTTTTTATAATTCATAGGAAATTATATTCCTTGTTATACTGTGGGTGATTTCGAATACAATTTCCATTTATTTTTTATTCATGTTTTTTCCTTTCATTTGATAGTGACGCTTACAGTCATTTACTTGAAGAAATAAATACAATTTGATATTATCATATTGAGGTCTCAAAAACCTATTGTATACAAAAAACTATAATGATTGAAAAAAATAACAAAATCTTCGATATAAATAAATTTAGGAAGATTTTGTTGAAATCCATAAACGGAAATTATATTTAAAATTATCCACAATTTAATGGGGTGTATAATTTCCTATGGATTATAAAACAAATATTACAAAGCTTTAGCAAAGAAAACTTGATGAAGAATTTCAGAAAAATCCGTAGGCTTAATGGGATGTTAAGCCAGCATCCTACAAGACAGGACGTCTTGATTAGGTGCGTTAGGATTTTTCGAAATTATGAATCTTAGTTTTCTCTAAAGATTTGTCTATGAGCGTTATTTTTTTCAATTAATCCATTTGATAGGGTTGATATTTTTATGTATTACTAAGATTATGAGGGGGTGCAGGAAAGGTGGACAAGGGATTGATTCAAGTTTATACAGGTGATGGTAAGGGAAAAACTACAGCAGCGTTAGGATTAGGATTGAGAGCTGTTGGCTATGGTTACAAAGTAAAGATGATACAATTTCTAAAAGGGCGTGATTCTGGAGAATTATTTAGTACGAAAAAACTTAATGGAGATTTTGAAATATATAGATTTGATAAATCAAAAAAGTTTTTTTGGAATATGAATGAAGCTGAAAAGGAAGAATTAAAGAAAAAAATTAGTGATGCTTTTGATTTTATTGAAGAAACAATTGAAAAAAATGATTGTGACATTCTTATTTTAGATGAAGTTATGGGGGTTATAAGTAATAAACTAGTTTCAATAGATAGAGTTTTACATATTTTAGATATTAAACCAGAGAATATGGAAATTATATTAACTGGAAGAAATGTTCCTGAAGCTATACTTGATAGGGCGGATTTAGTTAGTGAAATGAAAATGGTTAAACATCCTTTTGAAAAAGGCATACCAGCAAGAAAAGGAATCGAATATTAAATAATAAACGGAGGGAGCAAGATGATTAAAAGCAAATTTACTAAGGTATTAGTCTTATTATTATCTTTAATATTAATTATGGGTGCATTTACAGGTTGTGTTAAAAAGAAAGAAGAAAACATTGATAATAAAAGCGAAATAAATGATAATGAATCTAATACTACTGGTACAATTTATCCATTAGAAGTAGAAGATGACTTTGGAAATAAAGTAACAATAGAAAAAGAACCATTAAGAATAGTATCTTTAGCACCTAGTCATACTGAGATTTTATTTGCAATAGGCTTGGGTGAGAGAGTAGTAGGTGTATCAAATTACTGTGATTATCCAGAAGAAGCAAAAAATAAAGAAAAAGTTGGAGATTCTTTTAATGTAAATGTTGAAAAAATAATAGAATTATCTCCAGATTTAGTAATACAATATGGACAGGGTAAAGAAGAAGTTAACAAGAGATTACAGGAAGCAGGTATTAAAGTATTAAGTTATGAGCCAGAGTCTATAGAGGATGTAATTAATTTAATTGATGAATTAGGCAAAATAACTAATAGTCAAAGAGCTGCTAAAATGACTATAGTTGACATGATGACAAAAAGAGATTTTATATTATCAAGAGTTGCAGGAAAAGAAAAAGTGAAAGTGTTTTATGAGGTGTGGGATCAACCGTTAATGGCAGCAGGTCCAGGTTCTTTTATTGATGAGCTTATTAACTTAGCGGGTGGAGAAAATATTGCTAAAGATGCACAAGGGAAATATCCTCAGTTTGATTTAGAGCAGCTTATTGAAAGAAATCCAGATGTATATTTGACAGCAAAGGATAGAGAAGATAAGACAGTAGATAGTATAAAAGCAAGAGATGGATACGAAAATATAAATGCTATTAAGAATGATAGAGTTTATATATTAGATCCTAATATAATATCAAGACCAGGACCTAGAATAGTAGATGGCTTAGAATTAATAGCAAGAAAAATACATCCAGAAGCATTTAAATAGGATTGAGTAGTGATGGATATGAGATTAATAGCTAAAATTAAAGGTAAGAAAAGCATAGTGTTTTTGACATTAATTATTGTATTAGTAATGAGTGTTTGTATATTTGCTACAATAGGTACTGCTAGTATAAGTGTATTAGAGACAATTAAGATAGTGGCTTCAAGATTGCCTTATATCGGCAGTTATATAAACATTAATGAAATACCCCAGTCTCATTTTATCATTATTTTAAAAGTCAGATTGCCTAGAGTATTATTAGGAGTATTAGTAGGAGCAGCCCTTTCAAGTGTTGGGGCTGCTTTTCAAGGAATGTTTAAAAATCCTATGGCTGATCCATATGTTATTGGAATATCATCAGGAGCAGCTTTAGGTGCTTCTATAATAATTATCTCAGGGCTAAATATTGGTTTATTTAAACTTTCAAGTGTTTCAGTTGGTGCTTTTTTAGGAGCTATGCTTTCTACTTTTGTAGTTTACTTTATTTCGAAGGTAAAGAATAAAGTTCCAATAAATACACTTTTATTGTCTGGAATAGCCGTTGGACAACTTTTCACGGCTATTATGTCTTTTCTGATGGTTATTTATACAAAAGATGTAAGTAAGATAATATTTTGGACTTTGGGCAGTTTTTCTTCAAAAGGATGGGATGAATTAATTCCAGTTGCAATACCTGTTTTGCTTTCAATAGTAATATTGAATTTCTTTTCAAGAGATTTGAATGTTATGCTTATGGGCGAAGAATCTGCACGAAGTATGGGAATAGATGTGGAAAGAGTAAAGTTGATTATTTTAGTTATATGTGCTTTTATGACGGCAATGGTAGTTTCAGTAAGTGGTATTATTGGTTTTGTTGGTTTAATAATACCACATATAATAAGACTTATTATAGGTCCTGACCATAGGATTTTACTGCCTTCTTCAGCTTTGTTTGGTGGAATATTTATGATATTTGCAGATACTATAGCAAGGACTATAATATCACCGACAGAAGTGCCTGTAGGTATTATTACAGCTATGTTTGGTGGTCCCTTTTTTCTATATCTTTTGTTAAAGAAGAAAAAAACTTACTAATTCAGGAGTGAAATAGATGAAAACAGCTATAGAAGTTGAATCCCTTTATTTTAGTTATGGAGATAGTTTAGTTTTAAGGGACATTAATTTTAAAATTGAAAAAGGAGAATTTGTCAGCATAATAGGTCCTAATGGTTCAGGAAAGTCAACACTATTAAAAAATATGATTTCTATATATAAACCAAGTAGAGGTCTTATTAAAATAGATGGGAAAGAGTTAGGAGAATATAAAGCTAAGGAACTTGCTAAAAAGGTAGCTATAGTTCCACAAGATACAAATATTGCTTATGATTTTTCAGTATTTGATGTAGTTATGATGGGTAGAAATCCATACTTAGGTCGATTTCAAAAGGAAAGCTATAAAGACTTTCAAATAGTAAAAGATTCGTTGAAACTTACAGATACTTTGCATTTAAAAGATAAGAGTATCAATCAAATTAGTGGTGGAGAAAGACAAAGGGTAATCATTGCTAGAGCTTTAGCTCAACAACCTGAAATTATACTTTTAGATGAGCCTACATCACATTTAGATATTAATCATCAGTTAGAAATTCTTTCTTTACTAAAAAAGCTAAATACAGAAAAAAATATGACTATAGTGATTGTTATACATGATATAAATCTAGCAACAAGGTATAGCAATAAAATGATTTTACTTAATAAAGGTGAAATACTTAGTATTGGGAAGCCTAAAGAAGTAATTACATATGAAAATATAGAAGCGGCGTATAATTTAAATGTGGTTATTACTAAGGATTTGTATACTAATAGTCCATATTTGATGCCTTTAACACCAAAAAATAAGGTGCAAACTAACATTTTAGATAAGAAAGTGCATGTTATATGCGGTGGAGGTACAGGTGTTGAGATAATAAGTAAACTTGATTCTTTGGGATATCAAGTATCTTTAGGAGTTATTAATATAGGAGATACAGATTGGGAATTAGGCAGGAAATTATCATTAGAAATAGTGGAGGAATTACCTTTTACAGCTATTGGTGATAAAGCGTTTGAGAAAAATCTGGAGGCAATAGATAAAAGTGATGTTGTAATTCTTTGTAATGTACCTTATGGTTCTGGTAATTTAAAAAATTTACTAGCAGCTTATAAAGGTCTTAAAGATGGAAAAACTATTTATCTGTTTAATAATAATAACGAATATGATAATTTTGACTATGTTGGTGGAAAAGCTGTTAAAATTCTAGAAAATATGAAACAAATTGGTTTGAAAGTTTTTAATGATTTTGATGAGTTGATTAAACAATTGTAAGAATTCTTTGTAGTAGTTGTTAAAAAAGATATTTTAAAACTAATGTAGAAAAGGTGATATGCATGAAGTATAAATTGATAGCAGTAGATATGGATGGTACTTTGCTAAATAGTAACAATGAGATTTCAGAAAAAAATAAGAATGCATTAAGAATTGCTACGGAAAAAGGAATACAGGTAGTTATTTCAACTGGCAGAATATTTACATCAGCAAGATTTTACGCAAAGTTATTAGGTATTGTGACTCCAATAATAGCTTGTAATGGAGCATATATTTGTGAATATCATAGGAATAATGTGCTTTATGAAAATCCGATAAATACTGTTGATTGTAGAGAAATAATTAAAGTGTTAGAAGATAACAATATGTATTTTCATTTTTATGATAATGATACCTTCTATACCAAAGAATTGAACTATAATTCTTTAAAATATTACAATTGGAATAAAAAACAGAAACCAGGGGATAAAATTAATATACAATTAATTGATGATGCCAACAAATTATTTGAAGAACGAAAACCTAAGATTTATAAATTTGTTACAATGGATAATGATTTGGATAAGTTAAATTATGTAAAGAATATACTTAGTAAGAATAAGAATATCGAAATTGTAAGTTCATGGAAAGGTAGTTTTGATATAATGAGTAAAGGTGTATCTAAGGGTAAAGCGTTAGAAAAGCTCTGCAATATATTTAATATTAAAAATAGTGAAGTAATAGCTATTGGGGATAATTATAACGATTTATCAATGATAGAATTTGCAGGTTGTGGTATAGCTATGGGGAATGGAGAAGAGGAAGTAAAAAAGAAGGCTGATATAATTACGGATACAAATGATAACGATGGAGTTTATAAGGCTTTAAAAGAATTAATATATTAATGAATTGAATAATTAGTTTCTATGTATAAAATAATAGATTTTAAGATAAAAATCTTAAAATCTATTATTTTTTGGAGGGAATGTAGTGAAAGTAAGAAGGGTTTTTGAACCAATTGTTTCAATAGCAAAAGATTCTAATGAAGGAGATTCTTTAGAAGAATGTCTTTATAATTTACCATTGCAGAGGATATTAAAAGAAGGCGATAGAGTAGTTATAACACCAAACTGGGTGAAAGCAAAGAAACCAAATACTGCCACTGTAGTTGGACCTAATACTTTAGACAGACTCATAAAGATAATAAAAAGATTTAATCCATGCGAAATAATAATAGCAACTGGCTCAGGAGGAGACCCAACTGATAAAGTTATGAAATATGTAGGTTATGATAAAGTAATAAAAGAGAATAATGTGAAATTTATTGATTTAAACTATGGACCATATGTAGATTTAGAATTAAATCATAATAAACCATCTAAAACTAAAATTAATGTGCTTTATGAAGAAATGGATGTATTAATATCATTCACACAATTGAAAATACACGAAGAAGCTACTATTAGTGCTGGGATTAAGAATATTGCTTTAGGTTGGCCGCCTGCTGAAATTCATGGATTTCCTAAAAAGTCTTTAGGGATACATGAAGATTTACATCATTTTATAGTGGCTATGGCAGAAAAAATACCTATAGATTTAACTATAATTAGTGCAGATAAGGCAATGATTGGAACTGGTCCTTCGGATGGAAAGGCTGTTGATACTCCTGGAATAATAATTGCTGGTACAGATCCTGTGGCTTGTGATACTGTAGGTGCAAGACTACTTGGATTTTTACCTCAAGCTGTTCATTATCTGTATGATTTATATAAAAAAGGGTTGGGTGAGGCTCAATTAGAGAAAGTGGATATGAGAGGACTAGATTTAAAAACAGCAGAACAAATTTTTAGCTATAGAGCTTATAATCAGGATATAGTTATTGATAAAAATGGGATAAAAGGTATACATGGTAATCAATGATAGTATTAAATGTTGAAGGAGTGGATATATGGATGATATTATAATAAGTGCCTTGATAAAATCGGGGCAAGAAATATTTTCCCAGGCAATAAGGTTATTTGTGGAAATTGAAGAACCTTATATTAAGAAAGAGGTTAAATTAAAGGATGATATAGGGATAATTACTGGTTTAGTTGGCAATTTAAAAGGACAGATTATAATAAAACTCTCAGAGTCAATATCTAAAAAAATTGTATCGAGTATTTTGGATGATGTTCCAATTGCTAAGCTAGATGCTTCTTGTAGAAAAATATTGTGTGATATGAGTAATATGTTAATTTGCAATGCTATTTCAGATATTTATAATTCTGGAATTGCAATTGATTTGTCTATACCAGCATTAATATATGGTCAAGAAATAAAATATACAGTAAGTGATGGGATCATATACTGTATTCCGTTTAGAGCAGGAAGTGATGTGATAGAAGTTAATATTATATTAAAAAAGAATGATAACAAAAATTTATAAGGGGGTTTTCTTATGGCTTTAAACATTGTTTTAGTTGAACCTGAAATTCCACAAAATACAGGAAATATTGCTAGAACCTGTGCAGCTACAGGTATATCTTTACATTTAGTTAGACCACTGGGCTTTTCATTAGATAATAAGTATTTGAAAAGAGCAGGATTAGATTATTGGCATATTTTAGACATACACTATTATGATGGTTTCGATGAATTATTAGAAAAATACGGAAAAGAGAAATTTTTTTATGCAACTACTAAGGCGAAAAAAAGTTATACAGATATTAAGTTTTTTGATGGATGTTTTCTTGTGTTTGGCAAGGAAACGGCTGGGTTACCAGAAGACTTGCTTAAAGAGAATATTGATAGATGTATGCGAATACCTATGTTGAATAGTGAGCATGCAAGGTCTTTAAATTTATCTAATTCTGTAGCAATTATAGCCTATGAAGCTCTAAGACAATTGAATTTTCCTAATCTCAAGTAATAAAAATAAAATTTACATAGAATTAACAAAAAAAATGAAAAATTAATAAATTTAACATAGAATTAACAAAACATAATAAAAAATATTGTATTATTAGTATTGTGCTAACAAAAGAATGATTGGAGGTACTAATATGGAAATTGCTTTTGGTGTACTTGGTGGTTTAGGACTATTTTTATACGGTATGAATTTAATGGGAACTGGGCTACAAAAAGCAGCTGGTGAAAAATTAAAAAAATTAATTGAAATTTTGACAAATAACAGATTTATGGGAGTTCTTGTAGGTACGGTAGTAACAATGATTATTCAAAGTAGTAGTGCTACTACCGTAATGGTTGTAGGTTTTGTAAATGCAGGACTTATGACTTTAAGCCAAGCAATTGGAGTAATAATGGGTGCTAACATTGGTACAACCGTAACAGCACAGTTGGTAGCTTTTAAATTAACAGATGTTGCACCAGTTGTAGTAGCAATAGGTGTTGCTATTTGGCTATTTAGTTCAAAGAAGAAGCACAGAGAGATTGCTGAGATACTTATAGGATTTGGTATACTTTTCATTGGTATGGATTTTATGAAGCATTATTTAAAACCTTTAAGTGGGTCACAAGCTTTTAAAGACTTATTAACTAGTTTAGAAAATCCATTCTTAGGTATTTTGGTAGGTTTTGGGTTAACTACAATAGTACAAAGTAGTAGTGCTTCAATAGGTTTACTTATAGCATTAGCCAGTCAAGGACTTATAACAATAGATATAGCATTACCTATATTATTTGGTGATAATATTGGTACTTGTGTTACCGCTTTATTATCAAGTATTGGTGCAAACAAAACAGCAAAGAGAGCTGCACTTATGCACTTATTATTTAACATTATAGGTACATTGATATTTATGATTGTATTAAGATATCCAATACAGCATTTAGTGACACGTTTAACACCTCAAGATGTTGAAAGACAGATTGCTAATGCACATACATTCTTTAATATTATTAACGTAATAGTTCAATTCCCATTTGCAGGATTTATTGTTATGGCTGCTAAGAGGTTAATACCAGGGGAAGTTGAAGAAGATAATACTGGATTAAAATATTTAGATACTAGAATTATTGAAACTCCTTCTATTGCAGTAGGGCAGGCTGCGAAAGAAGTTTTGAGAATGGGAAAAATTGCTCAAAATTCTCTTAAAATGGCAAAAGAATCTTTCTTTAGTAAGAGTGAAAAGTTAACACATAAAGTATTTGAACAAGAGAAATTTATTAATCAATTAGAAAAGGATATTACTCAGTATCTTGTAGAACTTTCAAATGCTGATTTAACTGATGAGCAACAAGTTAGGGTAACTACTTTATTCAATACAGTTAACGATTTAGAAAGAGTAGGAGACCATGCTGATAACATTGCTGAACTTGCACAATATGCAATAGATAATAAACTTAATTTCTCAGATGAAGCTTTAAGAGAACTTGAAATGATGTTTGAAAAAGTAGAAAATTCATATAGAACAGCTCTTATGGCATATAAAACAGCAGATCCAGAAATAGCTAGAAGTGTAATAGCTTTTGAGGAAGATATTGATTTAATGGAGAAGCAATTAAGAGCAAATCATATTGAAAGATTAAATAAACAGTTATGTCATCCAAGTTCAGGTATAGTATTCTTAGATATGATAAGTAACTTGGAAAGAATAGCGGACCATGCGTCAAATATTGCATTAACAATTTTAGATGCACTTAAATAAGAAAATCTTCGATTTAAATAAATATAAAATTAATGATGATTTTCTTGAAATCCGTTACGGAAATTATACTTAAAATTATCTAAAAACTAATAAAGAATATAATTTCCTACGGATTATAAAAAGAGCCTTTTATGGCTCTTTTCTATTTGTTGACAAAGTTATATTACTTAATGAATTGAAAAATAACGCTCATGCGAAAGAATTTAGAACAAACTTAAGGCTCAAATTCTTAGAAAATCCTAACGCACCTAATCAAGACGTCCTGTCTTGTAGGATGCTGGTTTGACATCCTGTCAAACCTACGGATTTTCTTTAAAATTTTCGCCTAGTTTTTTAAAACTAAATTCTTTCAAGCATTCGCTTTTATTTTCATAGATTTATAAAAGAACAAGTTTGTCTACAGTCTGAAAAGAGCCTTTTATGGCTCTTTTTTTGTAGTTTATAGTTAATAGACTATCGACTATTGACTGTTGACTAATAAAAACAAATTACGAAAAGCGAATAGGAAGTGACGTTTTTTTCTTGAGTACTTTATTTTTTAATTATATAATAATGTTTAAAGACATTGTCTAGATAAGGAGGAAATAAAGGTGGAAAAAATAAAAATTATAACAGATAGTGTTTCTGATATTCCTTCGCAATATATTGATGAATATGATATAGAGGTTGTTCCTTTGACAATTAATTTTGAAAATGAAAGCTATAAAGATAAGGTTGATATTACAGTCGATGAGTTTTATAAAAAAATGGATGAAAGTGATAAGTTACCAACTACTTCGCAGGTAACTCCAATGGAGTTTTTAAATACATATAAAAAATTCCAAGATGATTATGATTATTTAATTGTGATAACTTTATCATCAAAACTAAGTGGGACATATCAGTCGGCTATTACAGCAGCTCAAATAGCAGAGATTGAAGATAAAGTTATAGTTGTAGATTCTAAAGGTATTACATTGGGGCAAGGGTTAATTGTATTAGAAGCTGCTCGTATGGCTAAGAATGGTAAAAGCAAAGATGAAATTATAGAAAGGTTAAATGAGTTAATTGATAAATTAGAATATATCATTGTAGTTGATTCACTAGAAAATTTAAAGAAGCTTGGTAGAATATCTGCTACTAAAGCATTTTTAGGAGAAAAACTTAAAATTAAGCCAGTTATAACTATGCAAGATGGATATATTGTGCAGATGGATAAGATACGTGGAAGGAAAAAAGTAATTAAATGGATTGTAGAGAAAATAGAAAATGAGAATATAAATTTAGCCAATCAGACAATAGGTATAAATTATGCAAGAGATAAGGAATTTGCTTTAGTACTTATAGATGCTATAAAAGAAAATTTTGATGTTGGAGAAATAGTTTTTGGTGAAGTAGGTTGTACAGTAGCTATTTTTGCTGGTACTGGTGCATTTGCTATATATTATGAAAAAGAATAAAAATCTATTGATAAATTGTGGATATATTAAAAGACGAATCACGTAATTATTTACAGGAAGGTGATAGAGTGGCAAGTAAAGTTTATTTTGTAAACTTAAGAGCGAGAAGCAAAAAAGATAATATACCGAATAAAATTCAAAGGTTATTTGATAAAGCTGGTATTAAAGAAATATTATCAAATGATGATTTAACTGCAATAAAACTGCATTTTGGAGAAAAAGGTTCTAGTGCTTTTATACATCCAATTTTTGTTAGACAAATAGTTGATAAAGCAAAAGAATGTGGAGTTAAACCTTTTTTAACAGATACAAATACTCTCTATACAGGAAGCAGGACAAATAGCGTTACACATATACAAACAGCAATAGAAAATGGATTTGCGTATGCTGTAGTAAATGCCCCTATAATAATAGCTGATGGTATATATAGCAAAAACTCAGTTGAAGTTAAAATAGACAAAAATCATTTTGAAACAGTAAAAATAGCTGGAGATATTTATTACTCTAACTCTATGATTGTATTAAGCCATGTTAAGGGACATGGAATGGCTGGATTTGGTGGTGCTATAAAGAACTTAGCAATGGGTTGTGCGACTGCTGCAGGAAAACAAATTCAGCATTCTGATGCTAAGCCTAAAGTCATTAGTAAGAAGTGTGTTGGTTGTAAGTTATGTGTTAAGCACTGTCCTGTTGAAGCTATAGAAATGGCAGATAATAAAGCAGTTATAGATAAAGACAAATGTATTGGATGTGGTGAATGTATAACAATATGTCCTAAACGTGCAATTCAAATACAATGGGAGACAGATTCAGATGTTTTCCTTGAAAAAATGGCTGAATACGCTTATGGAGCTGTTAAAAACAAAGAAGGTAAAGTTGCATACTTTAATTTTGTGATGAATGTAACTCCAATGTGTGACTGTGTTCCGTGGAGTGATGTACCAATAGTTAATGATGTAGGTATATTAGCTTCTTTTGACCCAGTAGCAATAGATAAGGCAAGTATAGATTTAATAAATGAGCAAATTGGTATAAAAAATAGTGATTTGAAAGAGGGACACAAACCAGGTGAAGATAAATTTCATGGTTTACATCCACAAGTTGATGCTAATAGAATATTAGAGTATGGAGAAGCTATTGGATTAGGTAGTGTAAATTATGAATTAATAGAAATTAAATAAATGAAAAATTTGTTGTATAAGAAAAATTTATGTATTATAATATGAGTATAAAGAAGTTTAATAATTGAATATTGTTTTAACTGGATGAGAGATGCGGGAGAGACCGTTAAGGCGCCGAAGGAGTAAGTTATATACCTTGTGCCGGTATGTAATGAAGCTCTCAGGCAAAAGGACCGTATTTCGACAGTTCTCTGGAGAGCCTTAGGGCACCGAAGGAGCAATTCTTGTAAAAGAAGAAACTCTCAGGTTATAAACAGAGCAAAGGCACCTATAAAGGGCTTTTGCTCTGTTTTTATGTCATTTTTACTGAAAACCTTTTCCTTTTAAGGAGTGAATTGATTGGGTAAAATACTTATAACCAATAATCCTTTAGTAAAAGAGCAATTATCGGAATATATCGTAGTAGAGTATTATGAAACGGACTATTTGAATATTTTGAGAAAAGTTAGAGATAAAATACATCTAGGTCATAAGTTGTTATCACATCCTTTATCAGGTAGTGTTAAACCTAATGAAACACCTTACAAATCTATAATTATTAGTAGTGATAGAGCAAAATTAGATTATGATTCACTGATAATTATTGAGGGGAGTATACAAACTGCAGAAAAGTTTTTAAGAGATTTTAAAACTCCAAATTGGCCAGAAAAGATTTTATTGGATTTTCAAACTATAGATTTGTCTCTTATTAAGGATGTTGTTATAAACGAAAAGGTATAATTTAAAAAGCTGTATTTGCATAAAAAAAGCGTTAAAGAGAGAAAATTTAGTTAAGTTGGAACAAAATTTTAAAAGGGGTGTTGATTATGGAAAATTTATATGATGTAGTTATTATAGGTTCAGGCCCAGCAGGTCTATCAGCTGCTTTATATGCAGGAAGGGCAAGGTTAAAGACTTTAGTTATTGAAAAAGAGAGAACAGGAGGACAAATAGTAACTACAGATGAAGTTGCTAATTATCCTGGATCAATCAGAAATGCAACAGGACCTTCTTTAATCGCAAGAATGGTTGAACAAGTTGAAGAATTTGGAGCAGAAAGAGTTTCTGATACTATTACTGAAGTTGAATTAGAAGGAAAAATCAAAGTGCTTAAAGGAGAAAAGGGAGAATACAGAGCTAAAACTGTAATAGTTGCAACAGGCGCAAAACCTAGACAGCTAAATTGCCCAGGAGAAAAAGAGTTTACTGGAAAAGGAGTTTCTTATTGTGCTACTTGTGATGCTGATTTCTTTACTGATTTTGACGTATATGTAATTGGTGGAGGAGATTCAGCAGTAGAAGAGGCTATTTATTTGACAAAGTTCGCTAGAAAAGTAACTATAATACATAGAAGAGATCAGTTAAGAGCAGCTAAATCTATTCAGGAAAAAGCGTTTAAGAATGAAAAAATTGATTTTATTTGGAATTCTGAAGTAAAGGAAATAAAAGGCGATGGTATCGTTGAATCAATGGTTATAAGAAACAGAGTGACTGGTGAAGAAACAGAAATACATGCAAATGAAGAAGATGGTACTTTTGGTATATTCGTATTCATAGGATATATGCCACAAACTGATTTATTCAAAGGTATATTAGATATGGATGAAAGAGGTTACTTGTTAACTGATGAAGATATGAAAACAAATATTGAAGGAGTTTTTGCGGCAGGAGATTGTAGGAAAAAGTCATTAAGACAGGTTGTTACTGCCTGTGCAGATGGAGCAATAGCTGCTACACAGGCTGAAAAATATATCGAGAATAATTTTAGTGAATAAAATAAGGAGGGGTTATGATGTTAGAAGTAAATAAGGAAACTTTTGAAGCTGAAGTACTAAATGCAGAAGGATATGTATTAGTAGATTTCTGGGGAAAAAGCTGTGAACCTTGTAAAGCTTTATTACCACATGTAGAGGAATTAGCAGAAAAATATGGAGACAAGATGAAATTCTGTAAACTTGATACTTCATCAGCAAGAAGACTAGCTATTAAGCAAAGAGTATTAGGATTACCTACAATAGCTATTTATAAAGATGGAGAAAAAATTGATGAATTAACAAAAGAAGATGCAACACCTGCAAACATAGAAGAAATGATTAAGAAGTATATCTAAATTTTTTCTTTGAATATATTGAAAACTAAAGGGAGGTGAATTGCATGCGCCTAGAACTAGGAAATATCTATATCAAAGATGTTCAATTTGGTAATGAAACAAAGGTTGAAAATGGAGTACTTTATGTAAATAAAGAAGAATTGATTTCTATCATATCAGAAGATGAACATCTAAAGAGTGTAGATGTTGAGTTAGCTAGACCAGGTGAAAGTGTAAGAATAATGCCTGTAAAGGATGTTATTGAGCCTAGAGTTAAAGTAGAAGGAAAAGGTGGCATTTTCCCTGGTGTAATATCAAAGGTAGAAACAGTAGGTTCTGGAAGAACTAATGTTTTGAAAGGCGCTGCTGTAGTAACTACTGGTAAAATAGTAGGTTTCCAAGAAGGTATAATTGATATGACTGGCCCAGGAGCCGAGTATACACCTTTTTCAAAGTTAAATAATGTTGTTTTAGTATGTGAGCCAGTTGATGGTTTAAAGCAACATGAACATGAGAAAGCTGTTAGAATGGCTGGATTAAAAGCTGCAGAGTATTTAGGAAAAGCAGCTAAGAATGTAGAGCCAGATGATGTTGAAACTTACGAATTTTTACCATTACTTAAGAGTATTGAAAAATATCCAAATTTACCAAAGGTAGCATATGTATTAATGCTTCAAAGCCAAGGTTTATTACATGATACTTATGTATATGGTGTTGATGCTAAACAGATATTACCAACTTTAATAAGCCCAACTGAGTTAATGGATGGTGCTATTATTAGTGGTAACTGTGTATCAGCTTGCGACAAGAATACTACTTATCATCACTTAAATAACCCAATAATTCATGACCTTTATAAGAAACATGGAAAAGAATTGAATTTTGTTGGTGTTATTATAACTAATGAAAACGTATATTTAGCTGATAAAGAACGTTCATCAAACTGGACTGCTAAATTAGCTGAATATTTAGGTGTAGATGGTGTTATCATTTCACAAGAAGGTTTTGGTAACCCAGATACAGACTTAATTATGAACTGCAAGAAAATAGAACAAAAAGGCATTAAAACAGTTATTGTAACAGATGAATATGCAGGAAGAGATGGAGCTTCACAATCATTAGCAGATGCAGACCCACTAGCAAATGCAGTTGTTACAGGAGGTAACGCTAATGAAGTTATCGAGTTACCACCTATGGACAAAGTGATAGGACACATTGAACCTGCTAATAAGATTGCTGGTGGATTTGATGGTAGCTTAAAAGAAGATGGTTCAATTGTAGTTGAGTTACAAGCTATAACAGGAGCTACTAATGAGCTAGGATTTAATAAATTAACAGCTAAAGGATATTAAACTATTTACTTGTAAATTATAAATAGTGTACAAAACAAAGAAAACTGAAATAAAAATTAGATAGAAAGGAAGGGTAAGAATGGGATTACTAGATGGTAAGAAAGTAATCGTAATTGGTGACAGAGATGGAATTCCTGCACCAGCTATTGAAGAGTGCTTAAAGACTACTGAAGCTGAAGTAGTTTTTGCATCAACTGAATGTTTTGTCTGAACTGCTGCAGGAGCTATGGACCTAGAAAATCAAAAGAGGGTTAAAGATTTAACTGAAAAATATGGTGCTGAAAATATTGTTGTAATATTAGGAGCTGCTGAAGCAGAAGCTGCTGGGCTAGCAGCTGAAACTGTTACAGCAGGAGACCCTACTTTTGCAGGTCCATTAGCAGGAGTCCAGTTAGGACTTAGAGTATATCATGCGGTAGAACCAGAATTCAAAAATGAAGTTGATCCAGAAGTTTATGATGAGCAAATTGGTATGATGGAAATGGTATTAGATGTAGATGAGATTATAAGTGAAGTTAGCGATATAAGAGAAGAATATTGTAAATTTAACGACTAAATAAGACCCGAATTAGAGAGGGGGGGAAAAATGAGCAAAATAAGAGTAGTTCATTATATTAATCAATTCTTTGCAGGAATTGGTGGAGAAGAGAAAGCTGACCACAAACCTGAAGTAAGAGAAGGTGTTGTAGGTCCAGGAATGGAATTTAGCAAAAGATTTGGTGACGAAGCAGAAATAGTAGCAACTATAATCTGTGGTGACTCATATTTCAATGAAAATATAGAAGAAGCAAAGAAAACAATAATTGAAATGGTTAGAAAATATAACCCTGACTTATTTATTGCTGGTCCAGCGTTTAATGCTGGTAGATACGGGGTTGCTTGCGGTACTATAACTGAAGCTGTTAATAAAGAATTAGGAATACCAGTATTAACAGGTATGTATCCAGAAAACCCTGGAGCAGACATGTTCAAAAAGAGCGTTTATATAGTAGAAACTAAAAATAGTGCAGCTGGTATGAGAAAAGCTGTTAAATCAATGGCTGCTCTAGCTCTAAAACTAGCAAAAGGCGAAGAAATAGGAACTCCTGATGTGGAAGGTTATATTCCTAGAGGTATAAGAAAGAATTATTTTGCAGAAAAAAGAGGTTCAGAAAGAGCCGTTGAAATGCTTATCAAAAAGCTTAAAGGTGAGGAATTTAAAACTGAGTATCCAATGCCAGATTTTGACAGAGTAGAACCAAATCCTCCAGTAAAGGATATTACTAAAGCTAAGATTGCTTTAGTTACTTCTGGAGGTATAGTACCAAAGGGCAATCCGGATCATATTGAATCTTCAAGTGCATCTAAGTATGGTAAATATGATATTTCACAATTCGATGATTTAACACCAGAAACACATGAAACAGCACATGGTGGTTATGACCCAGTATATGCAAATGAAGATGCAGATAGGGTATTACCTGTAGATGTTCTTAGAGAACTTGAAAAAGAAGGAAAAATTGGAGAACTTCACAGATACTTCTATACTACAACTGGTAATGGTACTGCTGTTGCTAACGCTAAAGCTTTTGCAGCTGAGTTTGCAAAAGAGTTAGTAGCAGATGGTGTAGATGCTGTTATCTTAACATCTACATGAGGTACTTGTACACGTTGCGGTGCAACGATGGTTAAAGAAATTGAAAGAGCAGGAATTCCTGTAGTTCACATGTGTACAGTAGTACCTATATCATTAACTGTTGGTGCTAATAGAATAGTTCCAACAATAGCGATACCACATCCACTTGGAAATCCAAGCCTTAGCAAAGAAGAAGAGAAGGCTTTAAGAAGAAGCTTAGTTGAAAGAGCATTAAAAGCTTTACAGACTGAAGTGGATGGACAGACAGTTTTTGAAGAGTAAGTTAATCATATAAAACTATAAGGGTGATGATAGGTTCATCACCCTTTATTAAAATATAGCAGAATGATGTTTTATGAAAACATATGCTATTCGTTTTTTGGATATCAAATAACGAATATCAAAAGGCGAGAGACCAATGACGAGAATTTATGGAGGTGAAAACTATGAGTTTTGCAGTAGTTAAAGGAACTGGTTATGTTTTAGTACATGCACCTGATATGGTTATACACAGTGGTACTACTCAAACTTCAGAGAGAGTAATAAATCCTGATTCAGAATATTTAAAAGAACTTCCAAAGCATTTGCGTAATTTTGATGAAGTTGTAAGTTATGCACCAAATCAAACTTATATCGGAAATATTTCGCCAGATGATTTAGCTAAAATTGAGATGCCTTGGTATGATAAAAAAGTTGAAGGTGCAGATAGATTTGGTAAGTTTGGAGAAATAATGCCTCAGGACGAATTTATAGGTCTTATGAAGATATCTGATGCATTTGATTTAGTAAAACTTGAAAAAGAATTTACTAATGTTGTTAAAGAGAAATTAGAAAAACATCCATTAATAAATGATAACCTAATTTCAAAACTTAAAGAAGGAGAAGAAATCTCTGAAATAGAAAAATTGATTAATGAGCAGCATGCTGAACCTATCTATAATGAAGGTAAAATAGTTGGATGTGTTAAGAGAGCACATGATATTGATATTAACTTGAATGCTCATACTTTATTTGAAAACTTAGTTGTTAAAGCTTCAGGTGTATTAGCGTTATTAAATTTACTAGCTAAGAACAATTTTAAAGCTGAAGATATAGATTATGTAATTGAATGTTCAGAAGAAGCTTGCGGAGATATGAACCAAAGAGGTGGTGGAAACTTCGCAAAGGCAATTGCAGAAGTTGTAGGTTGCATCAACGCTACTGGTTCAGACACAAGAGGATTCTGTGCTGCACCTACTCATGCATTAATAGAGGCTGCTGCTTTAGTTCAAGCAGGAGTTTATGAAAATGTTGTAATAGTAGGTGGAGGAGCAACTGCAAAATTAGGAATGAATGGAAAAGACCACGTGAAAAAAGGTATGCCTGTATTAGAGGACGTTTTAGGTGGATTTGCAGTATTAGTAAGCAAAAATGATGGTGTAAATCCTGTATTAAGAACTGATTTAGTAGGACGCCATACAGTTGGAACAGGTTCATCACCACAGGCTGTAATAACTTCACTAATAACAGCTCCTCTTGATAAAGGAAATCTAAAAATTACAGACATAGATAAGTATTCTGTTGAGATGCAAAACCCAGATGTTACAAAGCCTGCTGGAGCAGGAGATGTTCCTACATCGAACTATAAGATGATTGCTGCTTTAGGTGTTAAGAGAAAAGAACTAGACAGAAAAGACTTAATGAATTTCGTTAAAGAACATGGTATGCCAGGATGGGCTCCAACTCAAGGACATATTCCTTCTGGTGTTCCTTATATTGGTTTTGCAAGAGAAGAACTACTTAATGGTAAAATAAATAGAGTTATGATTGTTGGTAAAGGTAGTTTATTCTTAGGTCGTATGACAAATCTATTTGATGGTGTGTCAATCGTAATTGAAAGAAATAGTGGTAAAGTGGATAGCAATAAAGGAGTTTCTGAAGAAGAAGTTAAAAAGTTAGTAGCAGAAGCTATGAGGGAATTTGCATCACATCTTTTAAGAGATTAGAGGTGATATAGATGTCAGATAACAACGTAAAAAAGCTCATTGGTAAAGTCTTTAATGACATAGCTGATGCAATAGAAACAGGACAATTTGGAAAGAAAATAAGAGTGGGTATTACAATTCTAGGTAGTGAGCATGGAATTGAGAATATAGTTAAAGGAGCAGAGATAGCTCAATCGAGAGATAATTCAATTGAAGTAGTATTGATAGGACCTAAAGTAGATACAAAATTAGAAATAGTTGAGGCTAATACTGAAGAAGAAGCTCATAAGAAAATGGAAGAACTACTAGATAGCGGTGAAATTCATAGTGCTGTTACAATGCATTATAATTTCCCAATAGGTGTTTCAACCGTAGGAAGGGTTATTACACCTGGTTTAGGTAGAGAAATGTTTATAGCTACTACAACTGGAACATCTTCTCCACATAGAGTAGAGGCTATGATTAAAAATGGAATTTTTGGTATTATAACTGCTAAAGCAATGGGAGTAGAAAATCCTACTGTAGGGATACTTAATGTTGATGGAGCTAGACAGGTTGAAAGAGCTCTAAAAGAGTTATCAGCAAATGGTTATGAGATAAACTTTACTGAATCAATGAGATCTGATGGTGGTTCAGTAATGAGAGGAAATGACCTTTTGGCAGGTACACCTGATGTAATGATTACTGATACATTAACAGGTAATTTACTTATGAAGATTTTCTCTTCATTTACAACAGGAGGAAGTTATGAAGCTATAGGTTATGGATATGGTCCTGGAATTGGAGAAGATTACAGTAGAATAATCCTAATACTTTCAAGAGCTTCAGGCGTTCCAGTAGTAGCAAATGCTATTTCTTATGCTGCAAAGCTTGCTAAAGGTGATTTAATAAGAATTAGCAAAGAAGAGTTTAATAAAGCAAAGAAAGCTAAATTAGACGATATATTAAAGGGATTGAAAAAAGAAGCAGCAGTTAAAGAAGTAGAAGAAGAGGTTGCACCTCCGCCAAAGGAAGTTGTAACTGGATCAATTTCAGGTATAGATATTTTAGAATTAGAAAATGCTGTTAAAGCATTATGGAAAAACGGCATTTATGCAGAAAGTGGAATGGGATGTACAGGTCCTATAGTAATGGTTAATGAATCAAAGTTAGAAAAAGCTATAGAAATACTGGCGAATGCTGGTTATACATCTAAGGAATCAGACCCATGTTAGTAAATGCCCTAGGTATATTCCTGGGGCATTTTACATAAATTATTATAGTAAACAAGTATTAGAAAGTTTTAAATTTGAAGAACAAAACCTTCGATTTAAAAAAATATTTAAATAAATTAAGGAAGATTTTGTTGAAATCCATGAATGGAAATTATATTTTAAATCAGTATAAATTAACAAGGAATATAATTTTCTATGAATTATAAAAAATTGAGATTTTTTAGAGGAATTTTTAAAACTTTATAGAATATTATAATTTGTCACTTAATTCTGCAAACTGGTTTGCAGACTAAATAATATTTAAGGAGGTATTTCAAAATGTCAAAGAAGATTATTGCACTTTTATTAACTACTGTTTTAGTACTTACTTTAGCAGTAGGTTGTACTAGTAAAACTGAAAAGGTAACTATTGGTATGATTACTGATACTGGTGGATTGGGTGACCAGTCATTCAACGATTCTGCTTGGGATGGTTTAGCTAGAGCAGAAAAAGAACTTGGTATTGAAAGAAAAGTACTTGAGTCTGAAACTGCTGATGATTATTTACCAAACTTAACTAGTTTTGCTGAAGAAAATATGGATTTAATTATAGGTGTTGGTTTCTTATTCAATGAATCAATGAAGACAGCAGCTGAGCAATTCCCAAATCAAAAATTTGCTATAATCGACTCAGTGGTTGATGCTCCAAATGTTGCATCACTTACATTTAAAGAAGAAGAAGGTTCATTCTTAGTAGGAGTTATAGCTGGACTTACAACTAAAACTAATAAAATAGGTTTTATTGGTGGAATGAAATTCCCTCTAATAGAGAAATTTGAATATGGTTTTAGAGCAGGTGTTAAAGCTGTTAACCCTAATGCAGAAGTATTTGTAAACTATGCTGATTCTTTTGAAGATGCTGCTAAAGGTAAAGAAATAGCATTAGTACAACACGAAAAAGGCGCTGACGTTATATACCATGCTGCTGGTGGTGTTGGTGTTGGATTAATCGAAGCAGCTAAAGAAAAAGGATTCTGGGCAATAGGTGTTGATAAAGACCAATCAGCTCTAGCTCCAGAAAACGTTCTTTGCTCAATGGTTAAGAGAGTTGACAATGCAACATTCTATGTTGCTAAAGCTGTAAAAGAAGGAACATTTGAAGGTAAAGTTTATACTTATGGTTTAAAAGAAGAAGGTGTAGGTTATAGCGATAAAGCTGGTAACTTAACTAAAGAATTAAAAGATGCAGCTGAAAAATATAAGAAAGCTATTATAGATGGTAAGATAAGCGTTCCTAAAACTAAAGAAGAGTTTGAAGCTTTTGAAGCTCCAGAATTGTAAAAATATTTATACTTGATAAAATTTTATAATATCGGTTATAATAATTAGGTCAGATGTTACATCTGACCTAATTGTGTCTAAAGGAGGGAATCTGGATGAGTTATGTAGTAGAGATGAAAAACATTACTAAAGTTTTCCCAGGTGTTGTTGCTAATGATAACGTTAACTTTTCTGTTAAGAAAGGTGAGATTCACGTTTTATTAGGTGAAAATGGAGCTGGAAAAACTACCTTAATGAATATATTATATGGTTTATATGAGCCGACATCTGGTGAAATATATATTAAAGGAGAAAAGGTGGAAATAAAAAACCCTAACATCGCTATTGCAAAAGGGATAGGAATGGTGCATCAGCATTTTATGTTGGTTGAACCCTTTACGGTAGCGGAAAACATTATCCTGGGTACTGAACCATCATTGTACGGTGGTTTGAAATTGGACAAGGAAAAAGCAGTAGAAGAAGTAAATAGAATTTCAAGCGAATATGGTTTAGCTGTAGACCCAAATGTAAAGATACAGGACATTTCTGTAGGTATGCAACAAAGAGTTGAAATATTAAAAGCTCTTTATAGAGGTGCAGATATTTTAATACTAGATGAACCAACAGCAGTTCTTACTCCACAGGAAATTGAGGAACTTGGAGTTATTTTAAGAAACCTTGCTAATCAAGGTAAATCTATAATTCTAATTACTCATAAATTAAAAGAAGTAATGGCTATGAGTGATAGGGTAACAGTTATAAGAAGAGGTAAAGTTATAGATACCTTAAATACGAAAGATACTAATAGTGAAGAATTAGCTGAGTTAATGGTAGGTAGAAAAGTTAATTTAGTAGTTCAAAAAGAAAAACAGGAAGCTGGTAGGCCAGTATTAGAGGTTAAAGATTTACATGCATTAGATAATAGAGGAGTACCAGCACTTAAAGGTATTAGTTTTGAGGTTAAAGCTGGAGAAATTTTTGCATTAGCAGGTGTAGATGGCAATGGTCAAACTGAATTAGTAGAAGTGCTAACGGGACTAAGAAATGCAACAAAAGGAAAGATTTTGTTAGAAGGCAAAGATATTACCAAATCAAAAACTAGAGAAATAATTGAAGAAGGTGTAGGCCATATACCTGAAGATAGACATAAGAGAGGATTAGTTCTTAAGCATACACTTGCAGAAAACATGGTGCTTGGAAATCATTACAAAGAGCCATTCAGTAAGAATGGTATTATGAATTACGAAGTTATTCACGAACATGCTAAAAAGTTAATTAAAGAATTTGACGTTAGAACACCAAGTGAAGAAGTTACTGCAAAGTCACTTTCAGGAGGTAATCAACAGAAAGTTATTATAGCAAGAGAGCTAAATAGAGATCCAGTTTTATTAATTGCTGCACAGCCTACAAGAGGTTTAGATGTTGGGGCAATTGAGTTTGTACACAAAAGGTTAGTAGAACAGAGAAACAAAGGAAAGGCTGTACTTTTAGTTTCTCTAGAGTTAGATGAAGTTATGGCATTAGCTGATAGAATAGGTGTAATATATGATGGTAAGCTTGTTGGAATTCTTGATGCAGAAGAAGCTACTGAGAAAAAACTTGGTATAATGATGGCAGGAGGCAAAGCATAAATTTGTAATATTAATAAGGTGAGGTGAAACAATGGAAAAGGATAGCAAGTTAAAAGTATTTATTGAAAACATAAAATTCCCATTATTAGCAATTTTATTATCTTTCTTAATAGGTGCCTTATTCATTATTTGGACAGGTAACAATCCTTTAGTTGCTTATTGGGCACTTTTTAGTGGTAGTTTAGGAGGTTTAGACAAGTTCGGGCAAACGCTTTTAAAAACTACTCCATTAATATTTACTGGTTTAGCAGTTTCATTTGCTTTTAGATGTGGTTTATTTAATATAGGAGCTGAAGGACAATATGTAATTGGAGCGTTAACTACAGTAGCTGCTGGTTATATACTTAATTCTGTATTTGGAGATTTACCAGGATTTATACTTATACCTTTAATTATGATAATAGGTGCTTTAGGTGGTGCGCTTTGGGCATCAATTGCAGGTTTTCTTAAGTCAAAGTTAGGGGTACACGAGGTAATAACTACAATAATGCTTAACTATACGAGTATTCATGTAAGTAATTTCTTTGTTAGAACTGCCTTAAACCCTTCTACTTTAGAGGGAACTACACAAAAAGCTCATACTGTTTTACTACCTGAATCTGCAAGGTTAACTCAATTAAGAGAAATTATACCTTGGTTTGGTTATTCGAGTGTTCATACAGGTATATTTATAGCTATAATTTGCGCTATTGCAGCATACTTTATATTATTTAAAACAACTTTAGGATATGAAATACGTTCAGTTGGACAAAACTCTTATGCAGCAGAATATGGTGGAATAAGTGTTTCAAAAAATCTAATATTAGCGATGGTTATTTCAGGTATGTTTGCAGGATTAGCAGGTGCTACACAAGTAGCAGGTTTAACATATAAAGTAGATATGGCTCCTGCTTCACCTGGATATGGTTTTACAGGTATAGCTGTTGCTTTAGTTGGTAAAAATCATCCACTTGGAGTATTAGCTAGTGCACTTTTATTTGGTATTTTGAGTAATGGTGCTAGAAAAATGCAAATTGCAGGTATTCCAAGGGAAGTAGTTGGAATCATACAAGGTATAATTATCATTTTCATAGCAGGTGAGAGAATTGTTAAATTTGTATCTAAAATAAGAGAACGCAGAAATAGAAAAGGCAACGTTGAGGGGGTGAATTAAGTGTTAGGAGTTATAATAGCTGTAGTAGCATCAGCCTTAAGATTAGCAACGCCACTTATTTTCGCATCATTAGGAGGAGTTTTCTCTGAAAGGTCTGGTGTTGTTAATATAGCGCTTGAAGGTATTATGATAAACGGGGCATTTTTCTCAATATTAACTACTGAATTTACAGATTTACCTTGGTTAGGAGTATTAGTTGCGGCTATCGTTGGTATATTGACTTCTTTAATTCTTGCTTTCTTAGCTATTCATCTTAAAGCTGATCAAGTAGTTACTGGAGTTGCAATAAACTTACTTGCAGCAAGTTTAACTGCTTTCTTATTAGAAATGGTATGGCACAGGTCAGGTCAAACTGATCCGGTTGAAAGTGCGATAAGAGCTAAACCAATACCATTAATAAATAAAATTCCGATTATTGGAGATTTAACTTCTCAGCTAACACCTTTTGTGTATTTAGCTATATTAGCAGTTATCGTTTCATATTATGTTTTATATAAAACACCTTTTGGATTAAGAGTTAGAGCAGTTGGTGAACATCCGAGAGCAGCTGATACAGTAGGTATTAATGTATATAAGATTAGATATATATGTGTTATGATAAGTGGTGCATTAGCAGGAATTGCAGGTTCAGCTCTATCACTAGGTGCGATAAGCTTATTCAGAGAGGGTATGACTGCAGGGAAAGGTTTTATAGCATTAGCAGCTATGATATTTGGTAAATGGCATCCTGTAGGAGCTTTTCTAGCTTGCTTATTCTTTGGATTTACAGAAGCGATTCAAATACAAGCATCAACTCTTGGATTAGGTTTTATACCATCAGAGTTTTTACAAACAATACCTTATATAGCTACAATCTTAGCTTTAGCTGGTGTAGTAGGTAGAGCTGTTGCTCCAGCAGCAGATGGTATACCTTATGAAAAAGGTGAAAGATAATATAAAAAAGGTATTTTGCTCTCTGTCAAATAAGGCAGAGAGCTTTTATTTTGTGTTTTTTTTGATATAATATTTAAAGAAACAAATTAGTCATAAACTAGTAGTTAATACTATAGATATAGTAATAAATTAAACATTTTAGGAGTGAAATATATGAGACTTGGATTTGAATTGAGTCTTCAGCAGTCTCAGAAATTAATAATGACACCTGAATTAAGACAAGCTATTCAAATATTACAGTTTACAAATTTTGAATTGCTAAAGTTTATTGAGGAAGAATTAGAAAAAAATCCATTATTAGAAGTTGAATCTGGAGAAAGTAAGGTAGAAAGAGAGATAGATTTAGATAAATTAAAAACTGAAATCAATTGGAAAGAATACTTAGGAAAATATGATGACATAAGTTATAGTGGTTATAAAGAGAATGACAGTAACGATTGGATTTTAGAAAATTATATAACATATAAAACTACACTTAAAGAACATCTTTTGTTTCAATTGAATCTGACGTTATTTAACGAAATGGATAAAAAAATAGGTGAATTTATAATTGAAAGTTTAGATGAAAATGGTTATTTAAGAGTTACAACTGATGAGATAGCAAATCAGTTAAAAATTGAAAATAATCAAGTTGAAAACGTTTTAAGGATAATTCAGACTTTTGATCCAGTTGGAGTAGGAGCTAAAGATTTGAAGGAGTGTCTAAAAATACAGTTAGAAGATAGGAAAATAAAGGACCCATACGTTTACAAAGTTTTAGATAGTTATTTAGAAGAGATTGGGTGTAACAAACTTACTAAAATTGCAAAAGAATTGGGTATTAGTATAAAAAAGGTACAATGGATATGTGATTTAATTAAATCTCTTGAGCCGAAGCCAGGAAGAAGTTTTATAAGCAGTAGTGATGATGTTAAGTTTATAAAGCCTGATGTTACTTTAGAGATTATTGATGGTGAATATATTATACATGTAAATGATATAACAGCCCCTAGATTAACTGTGAATAATTACTATAGAAGGCTACTTAATCAAGCAATTGAAGAGGATATTGCTAAATTTATAAAAGGTAGGCTTGATTCTGCTTTATGGTTAATTAAGAGTATAGAACAAAGGAGAATGACGATTTACAAAGTAGTGGAGGCAATAGTTAGACATCAAAGAGAGTTTTTTGAAAAGGGAAAAATAGCTTTAAAGCCTTTATCGTTAAAAATGGTAGCTGATGAGTTAGAAATACATGAATCTACAGTAAGTAGAGCAATAAATGGTAAATATATACAAACTCCTAGAGGGATATTTGAGTTGAAATTTTTCTTTTCAAGAGGAGTATCAGCGAATGAAGGAGAAATTTCTTCAACTAGTGTTAAATCTATGATAAAAGAGTTAATAGAAAATGAGGATCCTAAAAAGCCATTGAGTGACCAAAAAATAACAGATATATTAAGAAAGAAAAACATAAAAATATCTAGACGAACTGTAGCGAAATATAGAGATGAATTAAACATTCCTTCTTCAAATTTAAGAAAAAGATATTAAAGAAAAAATAAGGTTTCTAATCTTGAAATTTAAAAATATATTGATTATAATATAGTTGTTGGTAAATTTTTTTATAAGCAATGGGACATAATAAATATACGCGGGACATTAAACGTCCATAGGTTTTGTAATTATTCCTATATTTTATTAATTATTTAATGGACTATGTGGGACATATACTGTCATTGTGGACACCATAAGTCCATAAGGAGAGAGAAATTATGAAAGATATTATAGAGCTACAAAGAAAAATTGTACCTGAAATGATTGAGATTTTAGAAAAGAGGTATAATATTCTAAGAAAGATATATTATAATCAACCAATAGGCAGAAGAACGTTAGCTAATAGTTTAAATATTGGTGAGAGAATAATAAGAACAGAAGTTAACATATTGAAAAAACAGGGTTTATTGGAAATAAAATCTCAAGGTATGAATGTTACTGAAGAAGGCAAAATAATAATTGAGGATTTGAAAGATTTTATACATAGATTAAAAGGTTTGAATGGATTAGAAAAAAAATTAGAGGAAAAATTAAATATTAACAATGTTATAGTAGTACCTGGTAATTATGATGAGGATAATTTAATTTTAAAGGATATTGGTAAAGCTTCAGCTAAGTATTTAAAGCAAATCATAAAAAACGATAGTATTATAGGAATAACTGGCGGTACTACAATGGCTCAACTCGCTGAGGAAATGCCAAATCAAAAAGGAGAAAATGATATACTTGTACTTCCTGCTAGAGGTGGGCTTGGAAGGAATGTAGAGGTACAGGCTAATAATGTAGCAGCAAAGCTAGCACAAAAGCTAGGTGGGCATTATAAATTACTACATGTACCTGATAATATAGGGAAAGAAGCTCTTGACGCACTTTTGCAAATACCAGAAATTAGAGAGATTGTTGAAGCTATAAAGAAGCTAGATGTATTAGTATTTGGAATAGGTAGAGCAGATGTTATGGCAAGAAGAAGGCAGCTTAGTCCAGAAATAATCCAAGAATTAAAGAATAGAGGTGCAGTTGCAGAAGCTTTTGGACATTACTTTAATACAAAAGGAGAAAAAGTTTGGGAATCAAATTCAGTAGGTTTATCTCTAGTAGATTTTGAGAATTTAAAAAATGTGGTTGGAGTTGCATGTGGTGTAAGTAAAGCTGAAGCTATAATTGCTATTTGTAGCCTTAAGAGAGATATGACTCTAATTACAGATGAGGGAGCAGCTAGAAAAATATTAGAATTAGTCAAATAAGCTACATTGTGTAGCAAAAAATATAAAGGAGGAGTATACAATGGCTATTAAAGTTGGTATTAATGGTTTTGGAAGAATAGGAAGAAATGTTTTAAGATCAGCATTAGAAAATGGAGTTACTGAATTTGAAGTTGTAGCAATCAATGACTTGGCTAAACCAGAAGATTTAGCACACTTATTTAAATATGACTCATGTTTTGGAAAATTTGAAGGAACTGTAGCAGTAGAAGGAGATTATATAGTATTAAATGGAAAGAAAATAAAAGTTTTAAGTGAAAGAAATCCTGAAAATTTACCTTGGGGAGAATTAGGAGTAGATATAGTAATAGAATCAACTGGTATCTTCAGAGACAGAGAAGGTGCAGAAAAACATATTAAAGCAGGAGCTAAGAAAGTTATAATTAGTGCACCTGCTAAAGGTGAAGATGTAACAATAGTTATGGGTGTAAATGAAAAAGATTATGATCCAGCAAATCACAATATAATTTCAAATGCTTCTTGTACAACTAACTGTTTAGCACCAGTTGCTAAAGTTATATTAGAGAAATTTGGAATCAAAAAAGGTTTAATGACTACAGTTCACTCATATACAAATGACCAAAGAATATTAGATGCACCACACAAAGACTTAAGAAGAGCTAGAGCAGCTGCTGAATCAATCATTCCTACTACTACAGGAGCAGCTAAAGCAGTTGCATTAGTATTACCTGAATTAAAAGGAAAATTAAGTGGTATGGCAATGAGAGTGCCAACTCCAACAGTTTCAGTAGTAGATGTAGTATTCGAAGTTGAGAAAGAAGCTACTGTAGAAGATGTAAATAAAGCTTTAAAAGAAGCTGCAGAAGGAGAATTAAAAGGAATTTTAGGATATTCAGATGAACCACTAGTATCAATTGATTACAGAAAAGATTCTCATTCATCAATAGTTGATGCTTTATCAACTATGGTAATCGGTGGAAATATGGTGAAAGTTGTTTCATGGTATGACAATGAATGGGGATATTCAACAAGAGTTGTTGATTTAGTAAAATACATTATTGAAAGAGGACTATAAAAGATGCTGACCGGTTTTGTAGTTATCTACAAAACCGGCTTTACCTTTAAAAAGAGTTTCGTTAATATCAAAAGTTTTATGAAAAATTTGTGTTTTTCGTTTTTAACTTTCTAATTTAACGAAAAGCGAGTGACGAGCGACCAATAACGATTTTTAAGGAGGGGTAGTATGTTAAATAAAAGAACAGTTGAAGATTTAGATGTTAGAGGTAAAAAAGTACTAGTAAGATGTGATTTTAACGTGCCAATGAATGAAAATGGTGAAATAACTGATGATAGAAGAATTAGAAGTGCAATTCCTACAATTGAATACATAATTAATAATGGTGGTAAAGTAATATTAATGTCACACTTAGGAAGACCAAAGGGAGAGCCTAATCCTAAATACAGTTTAGAGCCAGTAGCAAAGAGATTATCTGAACTTTTAAATAAAGAGGTTATTTTTGCAGCTGATGATAATGTAGTTGGGGAAAATGCTAAGAAAGCTGTTGCAGAAATGAACGAAGGAGATGTAGTTTTACTACAAAATACTAGGTATAGAAAAGAAGAAACAAAAAATGGAGAAGAGTTTGCAAAAGAATTAGCTTCATTAGCTGACCTTTTTGTAAATGATGCTTTTGGTACAGCTCACAGAGCACACGCTTCAAATGTTGGTGTTAGTCAGCATTTACCATCGGCTGTAGGATATCTTGTTAAAAAAGAAATTGAAGTTATGGGTAAGGCTATGTCAAATCCAGAAAGACCTTTTGTAGCTATACTTGGAGGGGCAAAAGTTTCAGATAAAATAGGTGTTATCGAAAATCTATTGGATAAAGTAGACAGTTTATTAATAGGTGGAGGAATGATGTTTACATTCCTAAAAGCAAAAGGATATGAAATCGGAAAATCTCTTTTAGAAGAGGATAAAATAGAGTTAGCAAAAGAGCTTATGGCAAAAGCTGAGGAAAAGGGAGTAAAACTATTATTACCTGTAGATACTGTTGTAGCAAAAGAATTTAAGAATGATACTGAATTTAGAACTGTAAAGGTTGAAGAAATACCAGCAGATATGATGGGATTAGATATAGGAGAAGAAACAAGAAAAATATTTGCTGAAGAAATATTAAAAGCTAAAACTGTTGTATGGAACGGACCAATGGGTGTTTTTGAAATGGAGAACTTTGCAAAGGGAACAGAAGCAATAGCTGAAGCTATGGCAAAATCAGATGCTGTAACTATTGTTGGTGGAGGAGATAGTGCTGCAGCTGTTGAAAAAACAGGATACAACGACAAAATGACTCATATATCAACTGGTGGTGGAGCATCTTTAGAATTCTTTGAAGGAAAAACACTACCTGGTATTGCAGCGATTGATAATAAGTAAGGGGGAGCATTATGAGAAGACCTATAATAGCTGGAAACTGGAAAATGCATAATACTATTGAAGAAGGCATTAAGTTAGTTAGAGAAATTAAAGATGTAGCTGATAATACAGATGTTGAAGTAGTTGTATGTGTACCTTTTACATCATTAAATGAAATAAAGAAAGAGCTTAAGGATACTAAAGTAAAATTAGGAGCTCAAAATATGCACTGGGAAGAAAAAGGTGCGTTTACAGGAGAAATTTCTCCTGTAATGTTAAAAGAAATAGGAATTGATTATGTTATAATTGGTCACTCTGAAAGAAGACAATATTTCAATGAAACTGATGAGACTGTTAACAAAAAGGTGCTTTCAGCTTTAAAGTATGGGATAAAGCCTATTATTTGTGTTGGGGAAACTCTTGAGCAAAGAGAGAAGAATATAGAAAAAGATGTTGTTAGTAAGCAGGTTATCAAAGCATTAGAAAATGTAAGTGCTGAAGATATGCTTAATATAGTTATTGCTTATGAGCCTATTTGGGCAATAGGTACTGGAAGAACTGCTTCAAGTAAAGATGCAAATGATATGATTTTCTTTATTAGAGAGACAATTAAAAATAAATATGGAGTAGATATTTCTGAAGAAGTAAGAATACAATATGGAGGTAGTGTAAAACCTCATAATATTACTGAGTTAATGAATGAATCCGATATTGATGGAGCTTTGGTAGGCGGAGCAAGTCTAAAAGCAGAAGACTTTATTAATATTGTAAACTTTTAATGAGGAGGAAAAAAATGACTAACAAACCAGTAGCTCTAATAATACTTGATGGCTGGGGAATAGGCAAGGACTATGAAGGAAATGCTATCTTGAAAGCTAACACACCTAATTACAAAATGTTATTAGAGAATTACCCTAGTACCAAACTAGAAGCTAGTGGGCTTTCGGTAGGATTACCTGAAGGTCAAATGGGTAATTCAGAAGTAGGACATTTAAATATAGGTGCAGGTAGAATTATTTATCAAGAATTTACTAGAATAAGCAAAGCAATAGAAAATGGTGAATTTTTTGAAAAACAGGAGTTTATAAAAGCAGTTGAAAATGCTAAGAAGAACAATTCAAGCTTACACTTAATGGGTTTATTATCTGATGGTGGTGTTCACAGTCATAATACACATTTATATGCACTTTTAGAACTAGCACAAAAATATGGCTTAAAAGATGTATATATCCATTGTTTCTTGGATGGTAGAGATGTACCACCTAAAAGTGCTAAGAAATATATTGAGGAATTAGAAAATAAGCTTTCAGAATTAGGTGTTGGGAAAATAGCCACTATATCAGGTAGATATTATGCAATGGATAGAGATAAAAGATGGGATAGAACAAAGAAAACTTATGATGCTATGGTGCTAGGAAAAGGTAGAGTAGCTTCGACACCTATTGAAGCGTTAAATAAATCTTATGACGAAGATATAACAGATGAGTTTGTTATACCAACTGTTATAGTAAAAGACAATAATCCTATTAAAGTAATAGAGAATAATGATTCAATAATATTCTTCAATTTTAGACCAGATAGAGCTAGACAAATAACTAGAGCTTTTGTTGATGATGACTTTGATGGATTTGTTAGAGATAAAAAGGTAAATGTGTATTTTGTGTGTATGACTCAATATGATAAAACTATTAATAACGTAGAAATAGCATATAAACCACAGGTTTATGTAAATACTTTAGGTGAATATTTAAGCAAAAAAGGATTAAAGCAGTTAAGGATAGCTGAAACTGAGAAATACGCTCATGTTACTTTCTTTTTCAATGGTGGTGTAGAAAAACCAAATGAAGGAGAAGAAAGAGTATTGATTCCTTCACCTAAGGTTGCAACATACGATCTTAAACCTGAAATGAGTGCAGTAGAAGTCAAAGAAGAAGTAATGAAGAGAATAAATGAAAATAAATATGATTTTATAGTTTTAAATTTTGCAAACCCAGATATGGTAGGTCATACAGGTAAATTTGAAGCAGCAGTTAAAGCTATTGAAACAATAGATGAATGTTTAGGGGATGTTGTTAAATTAATAGTGGAAAAGGGCGGTAAAGCCATTATTACAGCTGACCATGGTAATGCTGAAGAAATGATAGATGAAAATACAGGTAAATCAATAACAGCTCACACTACAAACAAGGTTCCTTGTATAGTTATAGGTGAGGGAAATGTAAAATTAAGAGAAGGTATACTAGCTGATATTGCTCCAACTATACTTGATATGATGGGTATAGAAAAGCCAAACGAAATGACAGGACAGTCACTAATTGTCAGATAAAGTAGCTATACTAGATACTTGTCTATAAGTTATTAACAACTATAGATTAAAAACTATTAACTAATAACTAAAATATAAAGTAAAAAGGAGGAATTTAAAATGACAATGATAATTGATGTTTATGCTAGAGAAATACTAGACTCAAGAGGAAATCCAACAGTTGAAGTTGAAGTTTGGACAGAAAGTGGTGCGATGGGAAGAGCAGCAGTACCATCAGGTGCATCAACTGGTGCTTTTGAAGCAGTAGAATTAAGAGATAATGATAAAACTAGATTTTTAGGAAAAGGTGTTACTAAAGCTGTTGAGAATGTAAATGAAATAATTGCTCCTGAAATAATTGGTATGGATGCTCTTGATCAAGTTGCAATAGATATGAAAATGTTAGAGTTAGATGGAACAGAGAATAAAGGTAAATTAGGTGCTAATGCTATTTTAGGCGTTTCAATGGCTGTTGCAAAGGCTGCAGCAGATGCATTAGGTATGCCTTTATATCAATATTTGGGTGGAGTAAATGCTAAAACTCTTCCAGTACCAATGATGAATATTTTAAATGGTGGTAAGCACGCTGATAATAATGTTGATATTCAAGAGTTTATGGTAATGCCTGTTGGAGCACCAAACTTCAGAGAGGCTTTAAGAATGGGTGCAGAAGTTTTCCATAATTTAAAGAAAGTTCTAAAAGAAAAAGGTTTAAATACAGCAGTTGGTGATGAAGGTGGATTTGCTCCAAACCTTGGATCAAACGAAGAAGCATTAGCAACTATTGTTGAAGCTATTAAGAGAGCTGGTTATAAACCAGGTGAAGAGATAGCACTAGCATTAGATGTTGCAGCAACTGAAATTTACGATAAAGAGAAGAAAGTTTACAGATTAGCTGGTGAAGGAAAAGAGTTAACTGCTGAAGAATTAGTAAACTTCTATAGTGACTTAGTTGAAAAGTATCCTATCATTTCAATTGAAGATGGTTTAGATGAAGAAGATTGGGAAGGATGGAAATTATTAACTGAAAAATTAGGCAATAAAATACAATTAGTAGGTGACGACTTATTTGTAACTAATACTAAGAGATTATCAAAAGGTATTGAAAAAGGTGTTGCTAACTCAATTCTTATTAAGCTAAACCAAATTGGTACAATTACAGAAACTCTAGATGCAATTGAAATGGCAAAAAGAGCTGGATATACTGCAGTTGTATCACATAGATCAGGTGAAACAGAAGATGCGACTATTGCAGACTTTGTAGTAGCTACAAATGCTGGTCAAATTAAAACAGGTGCACCTTCAAGAACTGATAGAGTTGCTAAATACAATCAGTTATTAAGAATTGAGGATATGTTAGGTAAAACTGCTCAATATAAAGGTAAGGAAGTATTCTACAATCTTAAATAATTACTTTAGTGAATATAAAAGAAATTTTTGCCAATAATAAGGGTAGGTATATGCTACCCTTATTTATTTGAACAAATTTATTGATTTTATTAATATCCTATGTTAAAATAGCTTTGTTAATTATTAGGTGGGGAGGTGTAAGGGTGAAGATACTATTTACTATACTAATTTTAGTTTCAAGTTTAGTTTTAATAGCAAGTATATTATTACAATCTGGTAAAAGCGCTGGCTTATCAGGAACTATAGCTGGTGGTGCTGAAAGTATATGGGGAAAAAATAAAGGTAGAACTTATGAAGGAATACTAAGTAAAGTTACTAGTATTTCAGCTATTATTTTCGTATTATCTGCATTAGTACTTGCAGCTTTACAATAAAAAATTAAATAAGGGAGGTATTAAATTGAATATAATAGTGCCTATAATTGGTGTTGTAGCATTAATTTTTGCTTACTACAAAGCAGCTTCAATTAATAAAGTAGATGTTGGAACTGATAAAATGAAAGAAATATCTTCCTACATACAGGAAGGAGCAATGGCATTTTTATCAAGAGAGTATAAGACACTTGTAATTTTCGTTGCAATATTATTTGTAATTTTAGGGGTTGGTATAGGCTGGTATACAGCAATTTGTTTCATTATAGGTGCAGTATTTTCTGCTTTAGCAGGATTCTTTGGAATGAGAGTTGCTACTAAAGCAAATGTAAGAACTGCAAATGCAGCAAAAGAGTCAGGAATGAACAAAGCTTTAGATGTAGCATTCTCAGGTGGAGCAGTTATGGGAATGGCAGTTGTTGGATTAGGTTTATTAGGTGTTGGATCTTTATATTTAATATTTAAAGATCCTGCGATAATTACAGGTTTTGGTTTGGGAGCATCATCAATAGCTCTATTCGGTCGTGTTGGTGGTGGAATCTATACTAAGGCTGCAGACGTTGGAGCGGACTTAGTTGGTAAAGTAGAAGCTGGTATACCTGAAGACGACCCAAGAAACCCTGCTGTTATTGCTGATAACGTTGGTGACAATGTTGGGGACGTTGCAGGTATGGGTGCTGACTTGTTCGAATCATATGTAGGTTCTATAATTTCAGCAATTACATTAGGATTATTAGCTTTTGATATAAATGGCGCATTATATCCATTATTCTTAGCAAGTACAGGTATAGTAGCATCTATTATTGGTACATTTTTTGTTAGAGGAAAAGAAGATTCAGATCCACACAAAGCTTTAAAAATGGGTACTTATGTTAGTGGAATAATTACGATTGTAGTTGCATTTTTCCTAAGCAATTCATTACTTGGTTCACTTAAGCCATTTGCAGCAATTGTAACTGGTTTAATCGTAGGTATCATTATAGGACAACTTACAGAGTATTATACTTCAGGAGATTTTAAACCAGTAAGAAAAATTGCAGATCAATCAGAAACAGGAAGCGCAACTAACATTATTAGCGGTTTAGCTGTAGGTATGTTATCAACAGCTCTTCCAATTTTAGTTATCGCTGTAGGTATCCTAATAGCTTTCTACGCTAGTGGTGGAGCAGTTAGTGCAAGTGAAGGACTATACGGTATTGCATTAGCTGCGGTAGGTATGCTATCAACTGCTGCTATGACAATTGCAGTTGACGCTTACGGACCAATTGCTGACAATGCTGGTGGTATTGCAGAAATGTGTGAGCTACCAAAAGAAGTGCGTAATATAACTGATAAACTAGATGCAGTAGGAAATACTACAGCTGCTATAGGTAAAGGGTTTGCTATAGGTTCAGCAGCTCTTACAGCATTGGCGTTATTCGCTTCATATACTCAAGCAGTTAAATTAGCTAGTATAGATTTAACAAACCCAACAGTTATTGCAGGTTTATTAATAGGTGGAATGCTACCATTCTTATTCTCAGCAATAACTATGGAAGCAGTAGGTAAGGCTGCATTCAGTATGATAGAAGAGGTTAGAAGACAATTTAGAACTATACCAGGTATTATGGAAGGTAAAGCTAAACCTGAGTATAAGAGATGTGTTGATATCAGTACAGCTGCTGCATTAAGAGAAATGATGGTTCCAGGCTTATTAGCAGTACTTGCTCCAGTTTTAACAGGAATAATCTTAGGAACAGAAGCTCTAGGAGGCCTTTTAGCAGGTGCTTTAGTTACTGGTGTTCTTATGGCAATCTTCATGGCTAATTCAGGTGGAGCATGGGATAATGCTAAGAAATATATAGAAGAAGGACATCATGGTGGTAAAGGTAGTGAGGCTCATAAAGCAGCAGTTGTTGGAGATACTGTCGGTGATCCATTCAAAGATACTTCAGGACCATCTATAAATATATTAATTAAGCTTATGACTATTGTTGCTTTAGTATTCGCACCATTATTCTTAAAGTTTGGTGGTTTAATAACAAAATTATTCTAGCAAAAAAACCCTTCTCTTTTAGAGAAGGGTTTTTTTTTAGTAAAGCCGATAGTTAAATTACTTATGAAAATAATACTCATGCGAAAGAATTTAGAAAAAACTTTAGGCTCAAATTTTTAGAAAATCCTAACGCACCTAATCAAGACATCCTGTCTTGTAGGATGCTAGTTTGACATCCTGTCAAACCTACGGATTTTTTTTAAAATTTTTACCTAGTTTTTTCAACTAAATTCTTTAAGCATTCGCTTATATTTTCATAATTATATAAAGTTTGTCTACAGTTTAAGTTATTAGCTTATTAACTAACGACTATCGACTAATATAAAAAGTTTTGGTATACTTAAATAAGTAATTAGTTATAATCAAGTAGATGAACATAATAATATGTAATAGAAATTTTAAACAGTAGGGTGATATAGATGAAAATAAACATTGATGGTTTAACAATAAATTATAAGTGTGAAGGAGAAGGAAAAAACATACTTCTATTACACGGATGGGGTGGAAATATAGATAGTTTTCTACCAGTCTTTAATCATTTAAAAAATAGATTTAGAGTTTACGCAATAGATTTTCCAGGGTTCGGTGAGAGTCAGCAGCCTAATGAAGTATGGGGAGTTTATGATTATGCTAGGCTGACAAAAAAATTTATTGACAAAATGAATATGAAAGAAGTTATATTAATAGGGCATTCTTTTGGAGGCAGAGTTTCAATAGTTTTAGCTAATAAATATCCCGAACTCATAAAAAAAATGATATTAGTTGATAGTGCTGGTTTAATACCGAAGAGAACTTTGAAGTATTATATTAAAGTTTATACTTTTAAGACTTTAAAGCTTTTATACAGGTTGCTATTCTTTTGGAAAGATAAAGAAAAAGCTATGGAAAGGTTTTATAAAAAATTCGGTTCCAAAGATTATCAACAAGCTGGTGATATGAGAAAAATTTTAGTAAAGGTTGTTAATGAAGATTTGAAATCTTTACTTAGAGGGATAAAAGCTTCTACTTTACTGATATGGGGTGAAAATGACGAAGCAACCCCTGTTTATATGGGTAAGATTATGGAAAAGGAAATTGAAGATAGTGGTTTAGTTGTTTTGAAAAATGCAGGGCATTTTTCATATCTTGACCAATATAATAGATTTATAGTAATTGTTGATAAGTTCTTAGAGGAGAGTGGATTAAATGGATAAAATATTTTGGCAATTAAGTTTTGTCCTGACATTTGGAGTTTGGGCTTTTGCTGTATATCATAGAAGTAAGTATTTTTTACATATGATACAACTTGAAGGGTATAAAAATAATAATTTTAAAAAATGGATTAATGAATTTAACTATAAAACCTTTTCTAACAAACAGAAATATACATTCTTCAGTATTGTGATAATTACAGTTATTTATATTATCTCTTCAATTATCGTTAAAACTGATATTTTATTAAGTATATTTATGTTGATTTGGATAAGCGGCATAATTTATTCAATTGAATTTAAAAAAGAGAAAGCGAAAAAAGAATTAGTATTTACTAAAAGAGCAAAAAGATTGTTTATTTCAAACTTTGTAGTAATAATAATTGAAATTTTGATAGCAAATATTATTTTAATAATGCTACTTTATGATAAGTACTATACTTATCCTTTAGTTTTGTTTTTGTTAAGCACTATATATTACTTTGAACCATATAATATGATATTGGCTAATATATTAGTGGCTCCAATAGAAAAGAAGATTAATAAATATTACTACGACAAAGCTTACGATAAAGTAAGAACTTTTAAAGATTTAAAAATTGTAGGAATTACAGGAAGTTTTGGAAAGACAAGTACGAAATTTATAACATCAACGATTTTACAAGAAAAGTATAAAGTATTAAAAACACCAGAAAGTTATAATACTCCAATGGGTATCAGTAAAGTTATTAATAATGATTTGACTAATGAGTATGAAGTTTTTGTTGTAGAGATGGGAGCAAGGAATATAGGTGATATTAAGGAAGTAGCTAGACTCGCAAATCCTAAAATAGGAGTTTTAACAGCTATAGGGCCTACTCATTTAGAAACGTTTAAGAATGTAGAAAACATAATGAAAACTAAGTATGAATTAATCGAAGAATTGCCACCAGAAGGTATTGCGATTTTTAATTATGATAATAAATATATTAGAAAGCTTGCTGATAAAACTTTTAAGGAAAAGATATTATACGGAATGGAAGATATTGAAAAATTAGATATTTATGCTACAGATTTAGAAGTATCAGAGTTTGGTTCTAGCTTCATACTTAATGATAGAGAAGGAAATTCTATCAAGTGTAAAACAAAATTGCTTGGCAAACATAATATACAGAACTTACTTGCAGGAGCTGCTGTTGCTAGAGCTTTAGGATTGACTTTAGATGAGATAGCTAGAGGTATAGAAAAAGTAGAACCTGTTCCACATAGATTACAACTGATAAATCCAGGTACTGGGGTTATTGTTATTGATGACGCATTTAATTCTAATCCTGTAGGAGCAAAAGCTGCACTTGATGTGATTAATCAGTTTAAAAATAGAAGAAAAATAATAGTAACTCCTGGTATGGTTGAGTTAGGAGAGCAAGAGGCTGAAGCTAATAAAGAGTTCGGTAAAAATATAGCTAACGTATGCGACTATGTAATTCTTATTGGACAAAATAGAACAAAACCGATTTTCGATGGATTAAGAGAAATGAATTATAGTAAAGATAATATTTTTGTAGTTAATACATTAAACGAAGCTACTATAAAATTACAGGAGTTAGTGAAACCTGGCGACGTAGTTTTATTTGAAAATGATTTACCAGATACATACAATGAGTAATCATTTGATTTTAGGTAATGTCAAATGTTTTATGAAAACTTATTCTTTTGATTATTAATTTGACGAATAGCGAATGGCGAATGACTATTGACGATAATTTTTAGGAGGGTTTTTTATGAAAAAAAGAGTAGGTGTAATTTTTGGTGGCAGAAGTGTTGAGCATGAAGTGTCCGTTATAACAGGGTTACAAGTTATAGAAAATATTGATAAGTCAAAATATGAAGTTATACCAATATATATAGATAAAGAAGGTAAGTGGCTTATTGGTGACTCATTAAGCAAATTTGAAAACTTTAAAAATAAAGATTTTAAGAATGTCAGAGAGGTAGTTATAACTCCAAACTACAATAACCATAAAATATACTCTCATCCAGAGAAAACTAATTTTTTTAGCAAGAAAATTTTAGAAACTTTAGATGTAATTTTTCCTGCAGTTCATGGGACTAATGGAGAAGATGGTACATTGCAGGGGTTATTTGAATTAATGAATATACCTTATGTAGGAGGTAGTGTATTAGCTTCATCTGTTGGAATGGATAAAGTTATGATGAAGTCTGTTTTTAAGTCATATGAGTTGCCAATGGTTGATTATATTTGGTTTTACAGAAGTAGATGGGAAGAAGATAAGGAAAAATTAATTGAAGATATAGAAAATACATTAGGATATCCAGTTTTTGTGAAACCTGCTAATTTAGGTTCAAGTATTGGAATTTCTAAAGCTAAGGATAGAGAAAATCTGATAGAAGCAGTAGAAGTAGCTATTAGATATGATAGAAAGATAATTGTGGAAAAAGGGGTAGAAAAACCTAGAGAAATAAATTGTTCAGTTATTGGATATGATGATAAATTAAAAACTTCAGTTTGTGAGGAACCTGTTGGTTGGGAAGAATTATTATCATTTGAAGACAAGTATATTAAGAGTAATACTAAAGGAACTAAAAATGGCAGGAGAATAATACCAGCGGATATACCTGATGATATTAAGGTTAAAATAGAAGAATTAGCGAAAAAAGCTTTTATGGCAATCGACTGCAGAGGTATAGCAAGAATTGACTTTTTATTGGATGATAAAAATAATATATATGTAAATGAGATTAATACAATGCCTGGTTCAATAGCTTATTATCTATGGGAGCCAAAGGGTATATCGTTTAAAGAACTTATAAATGAGCTAATAGAGATTGCAATAAAGAGCCATGATGAAAAAAATAAAAATATGTATTCCTATGATGTCAATTTGTTTAATAAAATAGATTTTCAAAATGAAGGTAGTAAAATATAGCATTAATTATGATTGGGGCTGATAACAGTCCCAATTTTTTTTAGATGACAGCTATTAACCATTATTTGTTTAAAATTAAATCTTTATGCAAACAAAATATGCTATAATATGGAATAGAAACAAATAAAGGTTGGTGTTAAAAATGAAATATTTGCATGATAATGCTAAGGCATTTTATTTTAGAGGAAACAATATTGGCTGTTTATTAATTCATGGTTTTACAGGTTCTCCAGCAGAAATGAGACTATTAGGAGAATTTCTAAATAAGCAAGGCTGTACAGTAAAAGGGGTATTGCTTAAAGGGCATGGAACTACAGTTGAAGACATGGAACAGACTACTTGGAAAGATTGGTTATCATCGGCAGAAGTAGAGTTGATAGATTTGATGCATAAATGTGATAAGGTAGTTGTAATTGGATTATCGATGGGTGGAATTATAGCACTTAAATTAGCAGAAAGGTTCAATGTAGATGCAGTAGTTAGCATTGCTGCACCTATAAAAATAGTAAATAGAAAAGTGTATTTTGCAAGAGTAATCAAGTATTTTAAAAAATATATACCAAAGCCTGAGAAAAAATTTGATGATGATCTAAAAGATTACTGTATAAGTTACGATAGGACACCAGTAGCTGCAATTCCTCATTTATTAAAATTAATCAGAATTACTAAGAGAAGATTAAGAAAAATTAAGTCTCCAATACTTATAATTCAATCAAAAAATGACAAAACTGTAAGATATGAAAGTGCTGAATATATTTTTGAAAAAGTTGGTTCTGAGCTTAAAAAATTAGTATATTTAAAAGAAAGTGGTCATGTAGTAACTTTAGATTTAGAAAGAGAAAAAGTATTTAATGAAATTAAAAAATTTTTAATTGAAATAAACTTATTAAAAATTTGAATGGGGGGTATTCTAATGAATAGAATAGAAGCTTTAAAACATGTAAATGCTAATGTAAAAAATAAGAATTTAATTAAACATATGTTAGCTACAGAAGCAGTTATGAAAGGATTAGCAAGGAAATTAAAACAAGATGAAGAAAAATGGGGGATTGCGGGACTATTGCATGATATAGATTATGAAAAGACAGCTAAGAATCCGGAAAAGCACAGTCTAATTGGTGCAGAAATGTTAGAAAAGTTAGGTTATGATCATGATATAGTTTATGCAGTAAAGGTGCATAATGATATGCATGGTTTAAAAAGAAATAGTTTAATGGATAAAGCACTATACTCAAGTGACCCATTAACAGGGCTAATAGTTGCAGCAGCTTTAATATCACCTGAAAAGAAATTAAATAAAATTGATACAAAATTTGTGCTAAACAGATTTAAAGAAAAATCTTTTGCAAAAGGTGCAAATAGAGATCAAATTGCTGCTTGTAAAGAATTAGGTTTAGAGTTAGAAGAATTTATTGAAATAGGTTTAAGTTCTATGCAAGAAATTTCAGAAGAATTAGGATTGTAATAGTTTGGAGGTATTGTGTTATGAGTACAAAAGAAAAAATTGTACAATTTATGAGAGAAGAAGCATATAAACCAATGCTTAAAGAAGAGCTTGTAAAGATATTTGAAATAGCAGATAACGAAATAAATGATTTTTACAAATTGTTAGATGTAATGGAGAAGGAAGGTACAATCATAAAAACTAGAAATGACAGATATGGTGTACCTGAGCGTATGAATTTGGTTGTAGGTACTTTACAGGGACATCCTAGAGGATATGGCTTTGTAGTGCCTGATAATAAAGAGATTAAAGATATTTTTGTACCTTCACAAGATCTAAATGGAGCATTACATGGAGATAGAGTTGTAGCAAGAGTAATAAGTAGAGGTTTTGGAGGCAAGAGAGAAGAAGGAGAAATTATAAGGATACTTGAAAGAGCTAATAAGACAATAGTAGGGACATTTGAAAAGAGTAAACATTTTGGATTTGTGGTTCCTGATGATAACAGGATAAGTATGGATGTATTTATTCCAAAGGCAGAAATAAATGGAGCTAAGACAAATCAAAAAGTTGTTGTTGAAATTACTAAATGGCCTGAAAAAAGGAGAAATCCTGAAGGTAGGATAATAGAAATACTAGGCTACAAAGGTGATGTAGGTACAGATATATTGGCAATAATTAAAAAATACGGTCTTACAGAGGAGTTTCCTGAAAAAGTTTTGAGAGAAGCTGATAGCATACCTGAAGAAATTCCTGAGGAAGAGATAAATAGACGTTTAGACTTAAGAGATAAAAACATTTTCACTATAGATGGAATAGATGCCAAAGATTTAGATGACGCAGTATCAATTGAAAGATTAGAAAATGGAAATTTTAAATTAGGGGTTCATATTGCTGATGTAACTTATTATGTAAAGGAAAGGTCTCATTTAGATAAAGAAGCTTTAAAGAGAGGCACAAGTGTATATTTAGTTGATAGAGTTATTCCAATGCTTCCAAGAAAATTATCAAATGGTGTTTGTAGTTTAAATCCAGGAGTTCCTAGACTTACTTTAAGCGTTTTTATGGAAATTGATAAATATGGTAGAGTAGTAGACCATGAAATTGTAGAAAGTATTATACAAAGTAAAGAAAGATTGGTTTATACCGATATTTCAAATCTCTTAGAAAATAATGATGAAGAATTAAAGAAAAGGTATAGTCATATTCTAGAAGATTTAAAGGCTATGGAGGAATTGTGTAATATATTAAGGAAAAAAAGAGAAAATAGAGGTAGCATAGATTTTGATTTTGATGAAGCAAAAATCATTTTAGATGAAAATGGAAAACCTATAGATATTAAGAAAGCAGAAAGAAGAATAGCAAATAGAATTATTGAAGAGTTTATGCTCGTTTGTAACGAAACAGTAGCAGAATATATGTATTGGTCGCAAATTCCATTTGTATATAGAATACATGAAGATCCAGATGAAGAAAAAATTAATGAATTTAATAAATTTATTCATAATTTTGGATATCATCTAAAGGGTATTCAGCAAATCCATCCGAAAGAACTTCAAAATTTGTTGAAAAAAGTAGAAGGCACTAAGGAAGAGACAGTAATAAATACATTAATGCTTAGATCGTTAAAAAAAGCTAGATATAGTGCTGAACCTGATAGTCATTTTGGATTAGCAGCAAGATATTACTGTCATTTCACTTCACCTATAAGAAGATATCCTGACTTGCAGATTCATAGGATAATAAAAGCTTTTATAAATGGTGAATTGAAAGGGGGCAAAATTGAAAAGTTAAAGAAGAAATTACCTCATGTAGCTGAACAATCATCTATAAGAGAGAGAATAGCGGATGAGGCTGAAAGGGAAACTGAAGATTTGAAGAAAGTAGAATATATGTCAGAAAGACTTGGCGAAATTTACGAGGGTATAATATCTGGTGTTATGCCATTCGGTATTTTTGTCGAGTTAGATAACACTATCGAAGGTTTAGTTCATATAAGTACTTTAGTTGACGATTATTATATATATGACGAGTTTAATCATAGCTTTATTGGTGAGAGAACTAAAAAAACTTATAAAATAGGGGATGTAGTTAAAGTAAAAGTAATGAAAGCAGATATAGATAAAAGAGAGATTGATTTTATATTTGTAGAGTAAAACTAATTGACTGATACGATATGTAGAACACAGGCTTAGCGTTCATGCTAAGCCTGTGATTTTTATGTATTGACAAAGATAGTTATATATGTTACAATTACCTTTGCACTAAATATGTTGTGGTGGTAAATATGGGAAAAGGTAATAATATAAAAGTAATCGCAAGAAACAAAAAAGCAAGGCACGACTATTTTATTGAAGAAACCTTTGAAGTAGGTATTGTCTTAACAGGTACAGAGGTAAAGTCAATAAGACAAGGTAGAGTTAATCTTAAGGATAGCTATGCTGTTGTAGAAAATGGCGAGGTATTTATTAATAATATGCATATAAGTCCTTATGAACAGGGAAATATTTACAATACTGATCCATTGAGAAAAAGGAAATTATTGCTTCATAAAAGAGAAATAAATAAGTTGATTGGCTATACTACGCAAAAGGGTTATTCTTTGATACCTTTAAGCGTATATATAAAAAATGGGCTAGTAAAATTAGAATTGTCAATAGCTAAAGGAAAGAAATTATACGATAAAAGACATGATATTGCTAAGAGAGATGCTGAAAGAAGGATACAAAAACATTTAAGTGCGAAGTACAGTTAGAAAACAATTATTAGTTGTAGAGATTGATAAAAATATAAAATATAATATATATTGACTTGGGGGCGAATATGGTTTCGACGGGGGCATGGAGTCAAGAGTAGCGAGTCGTTGTCGCCAAGCAACGTTAAAAGTGGCATTTAAAAATAAACGCAAACGATAATTACGCTTTAGCTGCGTAAGGAAATACGCGGCCGCTTCCTCTAATAGACCTGCCTATTAGAGTGTAAGTGTCATAAATTGCAGGGAACTGCTGTAGGGGTTCTCCGACCTATAGTAGATTAATTGGAGATAGCTGAGAATGAAGCCTGTTGCTGGGCGTCATTCTTGGCGAAATGTAGTACAGCAACTGCGCTCGGAGAAGCTCTTGACAAAGTGCTTTCGGACGTGGGTTCGATTCAGATTGAGTCGCCCTGTAGAGCGATCTACAGGTGAAAATCTGGCTTAATCGGTGAAGGCTAAGGCTTTTAGGCTATGCTAACACCGAGGGGTATGTGGAGAAATCCAACAGCCCTGTATCGACTCATAGGCTGCTAAGTCCGTTTGGATATGCAGTACTAGGATGAAGGGAAAATGTATATAAACTTTACCTTCATAATACGCCAGAGGACTTCCGAAGGAAGTTCAAGATATAGTCAGTGCCATTAGGAAACTAATGGAGTTCACGTCCCACCGCCTCCACCAATAAATAAAAGCCTTGATTTACATTTAATGTAGATCAAGGCTTTTTTTAGAGTAATTTTAACTTTTATAAAAGATATCTATATTGACATAAATTCCTCATAAAAAGCTTCTTTAATTTTTTTGTTTTTTCATTATATTTACCATTTCTAGATGTTATTTTTTGTATTTGTCTATTATAAGTTTTGCCTTAGCTTTTTTTGATGAATAACTAGATAAGGTTCTATATCTCTTAAAAATTCAATAGCATCATTATAAATTATTCTATATGAATAAGAATCTTCGTGTTTATCTTTGTTATAGTTTTTCTTTTTTAAAATCTTGCCTTTACCAGTAGTTTTTTTGATCCATTCTAATAATTCAATGTCAGTAGAGGCAATGGATACACATGGAGATGGGTATTGGGTGCTATGGAATTTAGTTAGCATTATACTTCCTTCTCCATCGATTATACCAGCTATATAAGCTTTTTCTGTTTCTGTCATATTTAAATCCTCTTTAAACGAACATATGTTCTTATAAAAAGATAACACAGATTGGTTATTTTGTAAATTAATTTCTAAAATATGAAGTAATATTGATGTTTAGTAATAAGAATTGTTAAAACTATTTAAAAAAATAAAGAAGGAAAAATTATATAAATGTAGAATATAATACTTATATTTATAATTCCAAAATAATATAAGGGGGTTTTTTTAGTGTTCAATAAAAGAAAAAAAGTATTTGTATTGTTAATGGTTATTGTTTTAGTTGGCGTAAATGCTCTTGCAATAGCTGGTAGTAATGTTTATATTGTAAAACCTGGTGATACACTAGGTAAAATAGCAAAGCAACACGGATTAGATTGGAAAAAATTAGCGGAAGTTAATAAATTAAAAAATCCTCATCTAATATTCCCAGGAGATGAGATAGTATTAACAGACTATACTACAAAAGACTTAAATGAACAGTTAGTAATGGCTACTTCTTGGGTTCAAAATTCAGCTGAATATAGAGCATTATGTTATCAAGCTTTCAATCTTGCAAAAATGATACTAGATAATGACTTAGCTACTAATGATTCAACTGAGAAACGAGCAATTATTGTAGATATAGACGAAACAGTTCTTGATAATAGTGCATATGAAGCACACCTAATTGGTAAGGATTACGGATATTCATCAAAAACTTGGAATCCATGGATGGCAGAAGGTATAGCAGAACCTATCCCAGGAGCAGTAGAGTTTTTAAACTATGCTGCAGATAAAGGAGTAGAAGTTTTCTATATTTCAAACAGAAAAATGGTAGGTTTTGAAGGTACATTAAAGAACTTAAAAGAAAAAGGATTCCCATTTGCTGATGAAGAGCATATAATGCTTAGAACTGCAGAATCTAGTAAAAAAGCAAGAAGAGAGAAAGTAGATGAGAACTATAGAATAGTTTTACTTATGGGTGATAATCTAAACGATTTTTCAGAGGTTTTTGAGAAAAAATCTGTGCAAGACAGATTTGCAGTTACTGATGAGTATAAAGACTATTTTGGTTCAAAATTTATAGTACTACCTAACCCAATGTATGGTGAATGGGAAGGTGCTATATATAAATATAATTGGGGCGCTTCTGCTAAAGAGAAAAATGAAATGAGAAAGAGTAATTTAAGAGTTTGGAATTTTGAAAATTAATCTAACTAAAAAACCTTGATTTGCCAAGCAAATCAAGGTTTTTTCCATTTTATCTTAACACTTCTTTCATTAACTTTTTACCAGTAGGGGTTGCAGCAAGGCCTCCTAAAGCAGTTTCTCTTAATTCAACAGGAAGAGATCTTCCTACATTATACATTGCTTCTACAACTTCATCAAAAGGTATTATACTTTTGACACCAGCAAGAGCTAAATCAGCAGAAATTAATGCGTTTGCTGCACCTGAAGCATTTCTTTTTGCACAGGGTGCTTCTACTAAACCAGCAATTGGATCACATACAAGGCCTAAAATATTTTTTATAGCAATAGCTGCTGCATGCAAGGACATTTCTGGTGTTCCTCCAGCCATTTCAACAACTGCAGCTGCTGCCATAGCAGATGCAGCTCCACATTCAGCTTGACAACCACCTTCTGCACCTGATATTGTTGCGTTTTTAGCAATAACTTGGCCTATACCTGCAGCAGTAAAAAGAGCATTTATAATATCTTCTTCATTTGCATTTAAAACTTCTGCAGCTGTAAAAATAACAGAAGGTATTATTCCACAAGAGCCAGCAGTAGGAGCAGCTACAATTTTACCCATAGCAGCATTTACTTCAGAACAGGACAATGCTCTTGCCATAGCTTTGTTTATGGTATCTCCACATAAAGTCTTTTTACTTTTTCTATAATTTTCAACTTTTTTGGAATCTCCACCTATTAGACCACTTATAGATTTAATATCATTTTCTAAACCATGTGTTGAAGATTCTTTCATTACTAGAAGATTTTCTTTCATTCTATTTCTTAGTTCTTTTTTACTTGTTTCTGAAGCTTGTGCTTCATTTTCAAGTATAATCTCCCAAAGTTTAAGTCCTTTTTCATTTGCTATTTTAAGTAATTCTTCACCAGTATTGAACATTCTAACACTCCTTCTTTGCAGGATTAATTGCTTTTACATTAATAATTTCTTTTATATTTTGTAGTTCTTCAATAACTATTGAATTAATTTTATGGTCAGTTTCAATAATCATGGAAGCTTCTTTTCCTTTTGTTTTTCTATTTACTTTCATAGTTGCAATATTAATATCATGTTTAGCTAAAACTGTAGTAACTTTACTGATTATACCTTTTTTATCTATATGTTTAATTACTAGAGTAGGATACATACCAGAAAATTCAACATTATATCCATTAATATTAGTAATGACAATACTACCACCACCTATAGATGAACCAGTTACATCTACTTTTCCGCCATCTTTCATATAAAATACTATTTTTACTGTATTAGGGTGCTCATATCCTAAATCAGTTTCAACAAATCTAATTTTTATTCCTTTTTCTTTTGCTATATTAAGAGAATTTCTCAATCTTTCATCATAAGGCTCCATACCTAAAATACCTGCAACTAAAGCCCTGTCAGTACCATGCCCCTTGTATGTTTTTGCAAAAGACCCATGCAAATAAAAAGTTACAGTTTCAAAATCATTACCTGCTATTTCCATGGCAACTTTACCTAGTCTTGCTGCGCCTGCTGTATGGGAACTTGAAGGACCAATCATAATAGGACCTAATATATCAAATGTACTATAATTTTTCATTTGTATCTCCCTTCTTATGTAATCTTCCATTGTTATTTTAACACCTAGTCTTTGCAGATACAATAATAATTATAACGGAACAATAAGAGACCCCATCTACAAAAGATGGGGCAGGTTATAGACAAAATAAACTATAATAATTGAAAAAATATAAACGAATAATTACAAAGCTTTAGCAAAGAAAACTTGATGAATAATTTTAGAAAAATCCGTAGGCTTAGCATGGACGCTAAGCCAGCATCCTACAAGACAGGACGTCTTGATTAGGTGCGTTAGGATTTTTCAAAATTATGAATCTTAGTTTTCTCTAAAGATTTGTCTATGAGTGTTATTTTTTCAATTCATTAGCAAATATAACTTTATCAAAAAACTTACCTCACCTAAAAAAGATGGGACTTTGATTTTATTCATATCTAATATTAAGATTGCCTGCACCTATATCAATAGTTATATAAATTTTTTTATCAGCATTATCATAATTAGGGGATATATAATAATTATCTTTATGTATCCAATTAAGCTTCTTTAGATTGCTATGCTTTATACCACCACCAAATCTAATCTTAACACCTAAATCTTTTGGAATAGTTATATCAATGTTACCAGCTCCCATATCAATATCGATTTTTGAGTTTTTCAATTTTTGGCCTAATAAAATATCAATACTTCCAGCACCAGCATCAATGTCTAAGTTTTTAAAATTGATACTTTGCAAATCAAAAGTGCCATCTACAGCTCCCATATCAACATTTATATCCCAGGTCATATCTTCATCAATATTAAATTTATACTCATATCCTTTGTTGGTTGCTATTTTCTTATTCTTTCTGTGTTTGAATTCAATTTGTGCAATTTTTGAATGGTCATTAATTTTAGATTCATAGTAAATATTTGGGTCAGTTATATAAGCATTAAGAAGTTCATTTTTTGTTGATTTTAAATTAAAGTTACCTGCTAATAATTTAAGTTCTAAAATACCATTAGTCATAGTATTTCTTTTTTCTAAAACAATGTTTGGATTTTCCAATTTATATGAATTTGAGTTTTCCAAATAAAGTCCATAAAATATAGCAAAGATTATAAATAATATCCAAGCAATAATAATAATACTTTTATTTTTTCTGAATATTAAATTTAATCCCAAAATGATTAAAATTACAGGCCATAAGTCAAAGAAGATAGCCCAAACAGAAAAAGTTAAAATACCGAGATTACTTAAAAGCCAAAAGATGCCTAAGAATATCAAAATAAAACCTGCTGTAAAATTTTTATTTTTCAAGTCATTCCCCCACTTTCTGACTATATATTATATATATACCTGCAATTATAAGCAAAACAGGCCATAACTTTTCAAAATCAACCCAATATAATGTTTTTTTAAGTAGAAATATGGTTCCGAGTAGAATTAGGATTGAACCTGCAAATATTCTATTTCTATCAGTATTATCTTTGTTATTATCTTTATCTTGCCAATTATATTCGTGTGAAATTACAGGTGATTCAGGAATTACTATAGCACATATTATATATGCCAAAAAACCTATTCCCATAGTAAATCCTAATATAAGCCAAAATAATCTAACTAAAGTAGAGTCGATATTAAAATATTCAGCTATGCCGCCACAAACACCTGCAATCATTTTGTCATTAGTTGAACGATATAATTTTTGTTGCATTTTTAAAACTCCTTTCTTTAATAATTTATAGGAAATTATATTCCTTGTTAAACTGTAGATAATTTTGAATATAATTTCCGTAATGGATATGGGCAAAATCTTCCTTAATGATTTATTTAAATCGAAGATTTTATTTATATTTTCTATCTATATTTATTAAATTTTTTTGAAAGAATTCCTCTAAAAATTACTATTTTTTCAAAACTTTTATCAATAAATTGTTAAATACGTGTACCAGTTTATATTTTCAATAAATATATTATTAGTAGCAGTAGGCATAAAGGAGGTGTGAATATGCCATACTCCACACGTGAGTTGTTTGCTAGACTAATCAAATGTGAAGCAGGAGGAGAAGGCGAATTAGGAATGAAGGCAGTTGCAACAGTAATAATGAACAGGGTTCATGTAGCTTATGGAGAGTATCAAAGGGTATGTCAGGGAGATTTAAGAAAAGTTATTTATCAGAAAGGACAATTCGATTGTGTTAAAGGCACAATAGCTGGTAGAGCTAATCCTCAGACAATTTGGGCTAGCCCACCAGAAAAGATACATTACGATATTGCAGATTGGGCTTTATCAGGTAATAAAACTTATAATATAGGAGATTGCCTGTGGTATATGAATCCATTTAAGCCAACGTGTCCAACTACTTTTCCTTGGAATGGAACAGGGTCAATAAGAACTAGAATAAGAAAACACTGTTTTTATTCACCAACTGAGCTATATAAAGACACTTAATTCATGTTATTTGGTTTAATATAGAACTCGAATTATTACATCAGAAGGAGGGATTTTATGAGAAGAAAGATAAATCAGGTTCCAAAAGATATAAAGAAACCTAGTACTCCAATGCAACCAATGATGCCAATGATGCCACAAATGCCAATGATGCCGATGCCTTGCCCAGGTTATCCAGTAGGTATGCCACCTCAAATAGAGAATCCAGTAGATTTTGAGATAGAACCCGGACCACCAGTAATTGTTGATAAGAATTATTTACAAGGATATTTAAAAACATTAATAGGAAAATTTATTAGAGTAGATTTCATTGTTGGAACTAATATGTTTGTAGATAAAGAAGGAACTTTAGAAGAAGTTGGAATTGACCATATTGTTTTAAGACAGGCAGAAACAAATGATTTAATGGTTTGTGATTTGTATTCTATTAAGTTTGTTAAGGTTTTTGAATAGAACAATAACAGCTACTAAGAGTAAGTTCTTAGTAGCTTTCTTTATGTATAAAATAATTGAACCTTCATAAAATAACATTATGTAATTAATAGGCTTTATGAGGGGTGATTATTATTAAAGCTGTAATTATGGCGGGTGGAAAAGGAACAAGGCTTAGACCACTGACTTGTGATTTACCAAAGCCTATGGTACCTATTCTTAATAAGCCTGTTATGGAATATAGTATAGAATTATTGAGAAAATATGGAATTAGAGATATAGCAGTTACTTTAGCTTATTTACCAGATGTAATAATAAACTATTTTGAAGACGGTTCTAAATGGGGCGTTAATATTAAATATTTTATTGAAGAAGTACCTTTAGGTACAGGTGGTAGTGTAAAAAATGCAGAAGAATTTCTAAATGATACTTTTATTGTAATAAGTGGTGATGCTTTAACAGATATAAATCTTAAAAAAGCTATAGAGTTTCATAAAACTAAGAATTCTTTAGCGACGATTGTACTAAAAAAAGAGCCAGTACCTCTTGAATATGGAGTAATTATAACAAATAAGGAAGGCAGAATAGAAAGCTTTCTTGAAAAACCTAGTTGGGGTGAAGTATTTAGCGATACAATTAATACAGGAATTTACATATTAGAACCTCAAGCATTATCTTATTATAAAAAAGGAGATAATTTTGATTTTAGCAAGGATTTATTTCCAAAGTTATTAAAAAACAAAGAAAATATCTACGGTTATATTGCAGATGGATATTGGTGCGATATAGGTGATTTAAAATCTTATGTACAGACTCATTTTGATATTCTTAGTAAAAAAGTTGACATACAATTAAAATGCAAAGAAGAAAATGATGGAGTATGGATAGAAGAAGGAGTAACACTAGGAGATAAAGTTAGTATTATACCACCTGTTTATATCGGTAAAAATACAGTTATAAAAGAAAAAGTTAAGCTAGAACCATATACGGTTATAGGTGATTATTGCAAGATAGAAAGCAACTGCTCCATAAAGAAAAGTGTACTTTGGTCAAATGTTATAGTAGGTAATAATTCAGAATTAAGAGGGACAGTTATTTGCAACAATACAAAACTGGAAAAAAATATATCAACTTTTGAAGGTTCAGTAGTGGGAAAGGGCTGTAATATATTATCTGGTAGTATTATAAAGCCTAACTGTAAGATTTGGCCTGATAAAAAAATTGAAGAGAATACTATAATAAATGAAAATTTAGTTTGGGGTACAAAGTATTCAAAGAATATTTTTGGTTACAGAGATATAAAAGGAGTTGTAAATATTGATATTACTCCTGAATTTGCTTCACGTTTAGCTTCAGCATTTGCTTCAACTAAGGAAGAAGATGGAATATATGTAATTGCTAGCGATAATTCAGATGCTTCTATTTTAATTAGAAAGTCTTTAATATCAGGAATACTATCAACAGGAGCAGGTGTAATTGAGATAGATAATTCAGTTATACCAATGAGTAGATTTGCTATTAGATATTTTAAAGCTGATGGAGGATTACATGTTAGGACAGATAATCTAGAGCCAGATATGATCCGTATTGAGTTATTAGATGGAAATGGTTCTAACTTAAATAGAGCTATGGAGAGAAAAGTTGAAAATTTATTTAATAGAGGAGATTTTCAGAGATGTAAATTTATGGCGATAAAAAAGGTTATGCATATAGATAATTTTTATTATTACTATATAAAAAAAGGTCAAGACATTCTTAAAAACGTAAATGATATAAAAAGAAAAAATTTGAAGATTTTAATAAGTTCTAGATCTGAAGATATTATGAAATTAGCAAAAGATTATTTGACAGATTTAGGCTGCAAAGTCAAGTTAGATTATTCAATTGTAGATTTTGATTCAACTGATGATTATTTAAATTATATGTCTAATAGGGTTAAAAATGGTGAATATAAAATGGGCATAATCTATAGCGAGAATGGAGAGAATACCATTCTAATAGATGAATTAGGCAGAATTATAAATAAAGAGGAATATATGGTTTTAGTATCTTTAGTAATACTAAAAAGTGGTATAGTAAAGAATTTAGTAGTTCCATACAATGCACCTCAAGTTATAGATAAGATTGCTAATAAGTATTATACTAACGTGATCAGAAGTAAAAATAATCCTTCTGATATTATAAACAGTATATTAAAAATTGAAGATGATGAAGAATCAATTATGCTTCAATATACTTTGAATTTTGATGGTATATGGGGAATAGGTAAGATAATAGATTATTTAGTTAATTCAGATAAAACATTAGCAAAGCTTCATGATGAAATACCAGATATACATTATATAAAAAGCGAAGTTACTTGTGATTGGAAAGATAAAGGCAGAGTAATCAGACAAATTATTGAGGAAAATAAAGATCTAGGCATAGAGATGTTTGAGGGAGTAAGATTTAATTCGGAAAATGGTTGGGCATTAATATTGCCAGATAGTGAAAGACCTGTATTTAATATTTACGCAGAAGGATTAACAGAGGAGTATGCTAAAGAAATATCTACTTTTTACATCGATAAAGTAAAGAAAATATTACAAAATCAAAGGCATTGAGTTTTAGAAAATTAGAAAACTTTTAAAAATGTCTATGAAAATAACGCTCATGCGAAAGAATTTAGAAAAAACTATAGGCTTATATTTTTAGAAAATCCTAACGCACCTAATCAAGAGTCCTGTCTTGTAGGATGCTGGTTTGACATCCTGTCAAACCTACGGATTTTCTTCAAAATTTTTACCTAGTTTTTTAACTAAATTCTTTTAAGCATTTGCTTTTATTTTCATATATAATTTGTTTTTTCAATAAAGTTGGCATTTAGCCTTTGATTTTGTTCGTAACAAAGGAGGAATCGAGCCTATGAGTGTAGCTTTTGCTTTGTTAGCTATAGTTATTCTTGTAATAATATTTGCTGAAAAGAAACAAAGATTAGTAAAAAAAGTTAGCGTAAAAGATATATTGTTAAGCCCAGAAGAGTTAGAAGAACATATTATAGATGTAGCTAAAATGCATAATGTTTCTTCTAGGAAAAAAGTAAATAAATTGCTTTTACATAGGCTTGAAGACAACTTTAGATATATATCTAAGTTATATGAAAGATTAAATTTTGATTTAAAAAGAGGCAAAGATGTAAGTTATGCTTCAGAATGGTTGCTTGATAATTTTTATATAATTAAGCAGCAGTTTAAAGAGATGAGAAAAAGGCTTAGAAACGATAAATACATGGTATTAGAAGTACTAACTGATGGATATCTTAAAGGATATCCAAGAATATATGCAGTAGCACTTGAGATTATATCACATACAGATGGCAGACTAGATGAAAATCAATTAATTAATTGTATCAATAAATATCAAACTAAAAATATACTTTCTATTGGTGAAATATGGTCTTTATCAGTAATGATGAGACTTGCGTTAATAGAGTTTATTAGAATAATATGTGAAAAAATCGAGAAAACCCATAATGATTGGGAAAAAGCTAACAATCTGACATATAAAAAACAAGGTGATTTAGTTAGAGTATTAGAGGATTATTTGGATAATATAAATGAATTATCACCTTCATTTTTTGAATATCTTATAAGAAAAGTAAAAAGAACAAAAAAAGATGAAGGTGAAATAAGAGAGCTTTTAAATAAAAAATTATTAGATGTTAATAAGAATTTAGATGTTATTATTAAAGACGAACATACTGAACAATCAGCTAGAAGAATATCTATGGGTAATGCAATTTTAAGTCTAAAGCTGATATCAACTATAGATTGGAATGAAATTTTTGAATCAATTTCTGTAGTAGAAAATGTACTTAAAAAAGACCCTAGTGGTGTATATCCTAAAATGGATTATGAATCAAGAGATTTCTATAGACGAGAGATACAGTATATTTCTAGATTATGTAACACATCAGAACTTATTGTAGCAAGAAGGGCTCATGAGTTATCTGAAGTTGCTGATATAGATGATGAAAAGAAGAAACATATTGGCTATTATATTATAGATAAGGGTAGGGATGATTTATTTAAAACGCTAGGGAAAATAGGTATAAATGGATTCAGATCAAAATCTACTTTTGTTTATATTGCTCCTATTTTGTTATTGACGCTTTCAATAACTATAATGCTTGTATTTTATCATTATAATACATCAGTGAGAAAAAGTGTTATTTTAAGTGTATTAGCTGGTATAGTTATATCTATACCAGTAAGCAATATTGTTATAATGTTTATAAATTGGTTAATTACACATGCTATAAAGCCAACTTTTTTACCTAAAATAGATTTTAGAAGAAATATTCCTAAAGAATTAAGTACTTTAGTAATAATACCGACATTAATATCAAATAAGGAAATGATAACAGAGTTAACTAGTAAATTAGAGGTTTTTTATTTAGCTAACAGATTAAATAACATATACTTCGCTATAGTTGGAGACTTTAAAGATTCTGATTTTGAAAAAGAAATTTATGATGATGAAATATTAGAGAAAGCTAAATATGAAATTGACAAGCTTAATAAAAAGTATGCTGCAGAAAAAGACATATTTTACTACTTGCATAGAAAGAGACAATTTAATGAAAAACAGAACAGATGGATGGGGTGGGAAAGAAAGAGAGGAGCTTTAATCGAATTAAACAAGCTCTTAAAAGGAGCTAATGACACTTCATTTTTCTATACAGTTGGAAAGATTGAAAATTTGATAGGCAAAATAAAATATGTAATTACGATAGATTCTGATACAAAACTAACTTTAGAGACAGCAAAAAAACTGATAGGAGCTATATCTCATCCTCTTAATAGAGCTGTGTTTGATGAAAAAAGTGGTATTGTTAAACAAGGTTATGGAATAATACAGCCAAGAATTAGTGTGGATATAGAAAGCTCAAACAGCTCGTCTTTTGCCAATATTTTTTCTGGACAGGTAGGATTAGAACCATATATTACTGCTTTTTCTGATGTTTACCAAGATTTGTTTAATGAAGGAATATTTACAGGTAAAGGAATATATGAAGTAGAGATTTTTGATAAAGCTTTAAGAAATGCTATACCAGATAATACTGTATTAAGCCATGACCTTCTTGAAGGAAGTTATTTAAGAACAGGATTAGCTACAGATATCGAACTTATAGATGGTTATCCAACCAAATATAGCTCATATATAATGAGACTTCACAGATGGGTGAGAGGTGATTGGCAGCTTATAAGGTGGCTACTGCCTAAAATTAGGGATAGAAAAGGTAATATTATACATAATCCTATTTCTACATTATCTAAGTGGAAGATACTAGATAATTTAAGAAGAAGTCTTGTTCCTATATTCACACTAATTTTAATTATTATTTCAATTGCTTTTTTCCCAGGAAATAAGTTGATTTGGCTAGGATTAGCTGGACTATCTCTTACTGTTCAATTATTTTTAGGATTATTAGATTATTTGTTAAATGGTTATTTAGAGTTTGGAAAAAAGTTTAATGAAGGTTTAACTAGCGATATTAAGAGAAATTTGTATCAGACATTTTATAGATTTATATTTTTACCATATGAGGCATATATGATGTTAGATGCTATTGTGAGGACTTTATGGAGATTGGTTGTAACTAAAAGGAATTTACTAGAATGGACAACAGCAACTGACATTGAAAAAAGGCTTGCTAACGATTTTTTTAGCTATATAAAAAGAATGTATAAGGCAGTTTTACTTACAATATTGTTTTTTGTATTAACAATATTTGTAAGACCTGAAAATACAATAATCTCAGCAGTAATAACTATAAGTTGGGTTTTATCACCTTATTTAGCTTATAAGTTAAGTAGTATAGAAAGTGAGTCAATTGATGATATAAATGAAGTAGAAGAGAAAAAACTAAGAAGGGTTGCAAGAAAAACCTGGGCTTATTACGAGGACTTTTCAGATGTGGAAAACAATTACTTACCTCCAGACAATTATCAAGAATATCCACCAAATGGATTGGCATATAGAACATCTCCAACTAATATAGGGTTTTTATTACTTTCAATACTTACTGCAAGAGATTTAGGTTATATTTCTACTACAGAAATGTTAAATAGAATAGATAAAACATTAACAACAGTAGAGAAATTAGAAACTTGGAATGGTCACTTATATAATTGGTATGATACGAGAACTTTAGAGCCACTAAAGCCGTATTTTGTATCTACAGTAGATAGTGGAAATTTTATTGCTTATTTGATAACTGTTAAGCAGGGATTATTATATTATTTAAATAAACCGATAATAGATATAAATCATGTTAAAGGATTATTAGATACAGTCTATATATATGAACAGAGAGATAATATCATGATTCCAATACTTCTAGAATTGATAGAAGAAGATAACTTAACTTATAGTAAATGGAAAGATATATTAAATCAATTATTGTCTTTAAGAGAGGAAGAAAATTTAAGTTTAAGATTAATTAATATGCTTAAATACTTTAATGAAGAAAGTAAGAGTTTGTATGTTGATAGAAAGCATATAGAAAGTTTATTTAAACAATTTTTAGATAACAATAAAAAAATATCGAGCAGTTTTGAAAGTTTAAAAGAACTTGAAAAATATTCAATCTTACAATTAGAAGATATTTATAGGAATTTGATAAAAGAAATAAATATATTAATTGATAGCAATTTTTCAGATGAAAATAGAGAAACTTTATTTGATATCAAAGAAGAATTAAGTAGAATTTATGAAAATGTGCTTGTTTTAATAGATAAAGCTAAGTCATTAGTAAGTAGAATAGAGAAAATAATTGATAATACTAAATTTGAGTCATTATATGATTATAGAAGAAATCTTTTTGCAATAGGATATAATGTTTCAGAAAAACAACTTACTACTACATTTTATGATTTGTTTGCATCAGAAGCAAGAACAGCAAGCTATATTGCAATAGTTAAAGGTGAGATACCTAGAAAACATTGGGTTAAGTTAAGTAGATCTTTAACAGTAGTAGATGGATATAGAAGTCTCGTTTCATGGACTGGTACAATGTTTGAATATTTCATGCCTGCTTTAATTATGAAAACCTACAAAAATACATTATTACATGAAACTTATAATGCAGCTTTAAAAGCACAGATGAAATATGGCTTATTAAGAGGTATACCATGGGGGATTTCTGAGTCAGGATACTATACTTTCGATATGTATTTTAATTACCAATATAGAGCTTTTGGTGTACCAGATTTAGGACTTAAGAGAGGTCTTGTTGAAGATATAGTAGTATCGCCATATTCAACCTTTTTGGCTCTGATTTTTAACCGAAAAAAAGCTTTAAAGAATATGGATGCACTTATCGAAGAAGGACTAGAGGGTGAATATGGGTTTTATGAAGCTGTTGATTATACTGAAAAAAGAATACCTTTTGGTGTAGAAAAAGGTATTGTAAAAAGCTATATGGCCCATCATCAAGGGATGATATTAACTTCAATTAATAATTTCTTAAACAATAATATAATTATTTCACATTTTCATTCTGAACCAATGATAAAGGCAGGAGAAGTACTCCTACAGGAAAAAATTCCTCAGTATGCGATTATTACAAAGGAAAATAAGGAAGAAATAGAGCCTAAAAGAAGGATAAGAACTAAGAATAAGATATTTATAAGACAATTTGGTATGCCAGAAAGAACTTTGCCAAAATGTCATTTGATTTCTAATGGTAGATATACAATTTTAATTACAAATACAGGTTGTGGATATAGTAAATATGAAAATATACATATAACAAGATGGAGAGAAGATATCTTTACGGGAGATTATGGATTTTTTATACTTATAAAATCTTTAAAAGACAATAAAGTTTGGTCTGCAACGTATAAACCATTTTATAAAGAACCTGACGAATATAAGGTAGAATTCGAGTATAATAAGGCTAAATTTTTCAGAAAAGATGATAACATTGAAACACGAACAGAGATTATAACTTCATCTGATGATAATGTAGAAATTAGAACAGTTACAATAACTAACCATAATACAAAAGAAGTTACACTTGAAGTTACTAGTTATTTAGAATCAATTATTTCACAGCACATGGCAGATGTTGCTCACCCAGCTTTTAATAACTTGTTTATAAGGACAGAGATTATACTTGAATATAACAGTATTATAGCTTCTAGAAGACCAAGAGAACATGGTAAAAAGTCTGTTTGGGCATTTCATTCAGTTTTTGTTGATGGTGAAAGTGTTGGGGAACTGCAATATGAAACTAATAGAGCAAACTTTATTGGTAGATGCAGAAGTTTAAAAAATGCGAAATTTTTAGACCAGCCTTTAAGTAATATAACAGGCATAGTGTTAGATCCAATAATGAGTTTAAGAAGATTAGTTAAAATTAAAAGTGGAGAAAGTATTAAAATATCATTTGTTGTTGGTATTGGAAATAGTAGAAAGGAAGTTATTGATCTTGTAAGAAAGTATCATGATATTTATTCAATATCACGGGCATTTCAGCTTAGTGATTTAAGAAGTCAAGTAGAGACTAGTTATTTAGATCTAGAAAACGAAGAATTTGATACTTATGAAGAATTATTATCTCATATTGTTTATTTAAGTCCTTTAAGAAGATATAATGAGGATAAAATATCTAAAAATAGAAAAGGACAGCCAGGATTATGGGCTTATGGCATTTCGGGTGATATTCCTATTTTACTTGTTTCGATAAATGATGAACAGCAAATAGATATTTTAAAAGAAGCTTTAAAAATGCATGAATTCTTTAGAATAAAAGGGCTAGAAGTAGATTTAGTTATCCTTAATGAATATGAAAGTAGCTATATTAAACCTTTAGAAGAATTAATTAGAGATACGGTGTTAAATAGCAGAAGTAAAGATATGTTAAATAGAAGAGGAGGAATATTTATTTTAAACGCAAGTCATATGCCTAATGAAGATAAAATACTTTTGTATACAGTAGCTAGAGTTGTTTTAGATGGTGAAAGAGGATTACTAAGAACGCAGGTTAAGCAAAATATAGTTAAATTTGATTATCCAAAGAAAAAAAGCTTTAATGAAAATAATGTGATTTTTATAAATAGAGATGAGGAAGATTTAGATTTATTTTATTTCAATGGATATGGAGGTTTTACAAAGGACGGTAGTGAGTATGTAATAAAACTTAAGGAAAATCAATATACACCAGCACCATGGGTAAATGTAATATCTAATAAAAAATTTGGATTTTTGGTTACAGAGAGCGGTTCAGGATTTGTATGGGCAGAAAACAGCAGAGAAAATAAAATAACACCTTGGTCAAATGACCCTGTAAGTGATACACCAGGAGAAGTAATTTATTTAAGAGATGAAGACACAGGTAAGGTTTGGTCTATAACTCCACTACCAATAAGAGAAAACGAATCTTATACTATAATACATGGTATTGGTTATTCAAAATTTAAACATAATAGTAACGGAATAAATCAAGAACTTACTGTGTTTGTTCCTAAAGAAGATCAAGTAAAAATTAGTTTAATAAGATTAAAAAATAATTCTGGATTCAGTAGAAAACTTACGCTAACATACTATGTACGCCCTGTATTAGGAGTAAGCGACCAAATTACACAGCAGCATATAATTACGCAAATTGAAAACGAAACGGGTACATTGATAATAAAAAACCCGTATAATACAGATTTTCCTGAACGTATTACTTTTATAAATACTTCTCAGTCAGCGAGAAGTTATACAGGCGATAGAGAAGAATTTATTGGATATAAAGGAGATTTAAGTTCGCCAGAAGCTTTAAAAAGAGAAGGGTTATCTAATAGAGTAGGAGCAGGTTTTGATCCATGCGCTGTAATTCAAACTATTATTGATTTGGATGCCGATGAAGAAAAAGAATTAGTTTTTATGCTAGGACAATATGATAATTTAGACGATGTAAAGGATGCAGTACACAAATACAAGAATATTAATAAATGTAAGGAAGCTCTAAAAGAAGTTAAGAATAAATGGCAAAGCATTCTTGGAGCTATTAAAGTTAAAACACCAGATAAATCAATGGATATAATGTTAAATTACTGGCTTTTATATCAAACTATATCTTGTAGATTATGGGCAAGATCTGCCTTTTATCAATCGGGAGGTGCTTATGGTTTTAGAGATCAGCTTCAGGATGCTATGAATTCAATATATGCTATAGAAGAGGATGTTAGAAAGCAGATTTTACTTCATTGCTCACATCAGTTTGTAGAAGGAGATGTACAGCATTGGTGGCATCCGACAGCTTCGGCTAATGTAGACAAAGGAATTCGCACGAAGTTTTCTGATGATTTGCTATGGCTTCCTTTGGCGACTGTTGAGTATATTAATAAAACGGGTGACTTTAAAATATTAGATGAAAAGGTTAGGTTTATTGAAAGTGAGCCTTTGAAAGAATACGAGGATGAGAGATATGAAATACCAAGAGTATCGAATGAAATATCAACAGTTTATGAACATTGTATTAGAGCAATAGAAAAGTCTTTAAAGTTTGGAAAGCATGGAATTCCTTTAATAGGGTCAGGAGATTGGAATGACGGAATGAATAAGGTTGGTAACAAAGGAAAAGGGGAAAGTATTTGGCTAGGATGGTTTATATGTAGTATTTTAAATAAATTTGCTCCAATATGTGAAAAAAAAGGAGACGACAGAAGAGCAAAAAGATATCTAGAAGAAGCTAAAAAAATTGCAAAAGCTATTGAGGAAAATGCTTGGGATGGTAAGTGGTATAGAAGGGCCTATTTTGATGATGGCACACCATTAGGTTCTTTTGAAAATACAGAATGTAAGATTGACTCATTGGCACAATCTTGGGCTGTAATATCAGGGTATGGAAATAAAGAAAGAGTAAAAGTAGCAATGGCTTCTGTAGAAAGATATTTAATAAAAGAAGATCAGGGGCTAATACTTCTATTTACACCTCCATTTGATAAAAGTGAGTTAGATCCTGGATATATAAAAGGATATGTGCCTGGAGTAAGAGAAAATGGGGGACAGTATACACATGCAGCTACATGGGTAATAAATGCTTTTGCAATGATGGGAGATGGTGATAAGGCATGGAGATTATATAACATGATAAACCCTGTAAATCATACAAGAACATCTATTGAATGTGTTACTTACAAAGTAGAACCTTATGTTATGGCTGCAGATGTTTATGCAGTAAGTCCACATATTGGCAGGGGAGGTTGGACATGGTATACAGGTGCAGCAGGTTGGATGTATAGAGTTGGGATTGAATATATTTTAGGATTAAAGAAAGAAGGATATAAACTTATTATAGATCCATGCATTCCTAAAAATTGGTTTGAATATGAGATTATGTATAGATATAAAGATACAATTTATAAAATAAAAGTTAAAAATCCAAATAAAGTAAACAGAGGAGTAGATAAGATATATATAGATGGTAGCATTGTAAGAGAAAAATTTATACATTTAGTTAATGATAATAGAGAACATGTTGTAGAGATTATATTAGGATAAAAACTAAAGGCGACATAGTCGTATATTTAAAGTTAAAGTTTAACTTTAAGCAATAAACGTGAAAAATTACAGAAACTAAAGAGTTAATGTTATACATTAATTTTGGCTGTTGAAAAAGTATAAATTTATTTTGTTCATAGTCTGTTGTTTGTTTTTTTTGTTGAAAAACAAGAAAAAAGTGGTAAACCTTATTAATAAAGTATAAAATAATGTTAGGTGTATTTTAACTAAGTTGGGAAAGGGGAGTTGTTGATGAGTAGTGCTAAGGATGTACTTAAGGAAAGAAATGAAATCGAAGAAAAATTTAAATGGAATTTAGAGAGTATGTATGAAAATGATGATAAGTGGGAGGAAGACTTTGAAACTATCAAAAAACTTATTAAGGAAATTAAGCAGTATAAGGGTAAAGTAGGGGAAAGTGGAGAAATATTATTAGAAGTACTAGAATTAGAAAGTAAAATGTCAAGAATGATTGAAAATGTTTATACATATGCAAAAATGAGGAAAGATGAAGATACAAGAAATGATAAGTATCAGGCTTTAACAGACAGAGCAACAAGTTTAATGGTAGAAGTTGAAGAAAGTACTTCTTTTATTGTGCCAGAAATACTTTCGATAAAAGAAAGTGTTTTGAATGATTATTTAAATAATGTTGAAGGATTAAAACTGTATAGGCATTATATTGAAAGAATAGTAAGAAGGAAAAAACACTATCTTTCACCAGAAGAAGAAGCTATTATTGCACAAGCTGGAGAATTAGCTAATTCACCTGAAACAATATTTGGGATGTTAAATAATGCTGATATAAAGTTTCCAACTATAATAGATGAAAACGGAAATGAAATTACTATAACTCATGGAAAATTCATAAAACTAATGGAAAGTAAAGATAGAAGAGTTAGAAAAGATGCATTCAAAGGATTATACGATACTTATAACAAATATAGAAATACTTTTGCTGTAACATTATCAGCTAACATAAAAAAAGATATTTTTTACAGTAAGGTAAGAAAATATAACTCTTCATTGGAAGCTGCACTTGATGTGAACAATATTCCTATTGAAGTATATGATAATTTAATTAAAGCAGTACATGATAATCTTTCTTCAATGTATAGATACGTAAAGTTAAGGAAGAAAGTACTTGGATTAGATGAATTACATATGTACGATTTATATACACCTTTAGTTAAAGATATAGAGATGGAAATACCATATGAAGAAGGAAAGAAAATAGTGTTAGAGGGACTTAAACCTTTAGGAGATGAATATATAGAAATAGTTAGAGAAGGATTTAACTCAAGGTGGATTGATGTTTATGAAAATAGAGGTAAAAGAAGTGGGGCTTATTCTTGGGGTACATACGATTCATATCCGTTTATACTATTAAATTATCAGGATAATTTAGATAGTGTATTTACATTAGCACATGAATTAGGACACTCTTTACACAGCTATTATTCAAAAGAAAATCAGCCTTATATATATGGTAGTTATAGTATTTTTGTAGCGGAAGTTGCATCTACTGTTAATGAAGCTATATTAATGGAGTATATGATTAATAAAACTAATAATAAAGATGAAAAACTATATCTTTTAAATCATTATTTAGAGCAGTTTAGAGGAACGGTTTACAGACAGACTATGTTTGCAGAATTTGAGAAATTGATTCATGAAGAAGTTGAAAACGGAAGGTCATTAACAGCTGATAGTTTATGTAGAATGTATAAAGAGTTAAATAGGAAATATTATGGACCAGATATTGTTATTGATGATGAAATAGCAATGGAATGGGCAAGAATTCCACATTTTTATTATAATTTCTACGTATATCAGTATGCGACTGGTTTTTCTGCTGCTATAGCATTATCACAGAAAATTCTAAAAGAAGGTAAAGAATCAGTAAACAAGTATATTGATTTCTTGAAGAGTGGTAGTTCAGATTATCCAATTAACGTACTTAAAAAGGCAGGAGTAGATATGACTACACCACAACCTGTAGATAATGCTCTAAAATTATTTAACAAATTACTTGATGAAATGGAGAGTTTATTATAGAAATTGAAAAATAACGCTCATAAACAAATCTTTAGAGAAAACTAAGATTCATAATTTCGAAAAATCCTAACGCACCTAATCAAGACGTCCTGTCTTGTAGGATGCTGGCTTAGCGTCCATGCTAAGCCTACGGATTTTTCTGAAATTCTTCATCAAGTTTTCTTTGCTAAAGATTTGTAATTATTCACTTTTATTTTTCAATTATTATAACTTTATTTTGTCTATAGTCTTAAAGGCGGCAATGCCGCCTTTTTTGCATTATAAAAATTTTTCTTTTATTTTATTCCAAAAGTTTTTACTTTTTAAAGTAAGCATTTTTATTGTCATGTCAGATAATTTAAAGTTTATTTCAACTATATTATCAAATTTATACTGCTGACCATCCATTACAATTAGAATAGAATTTTCAAATCTATATTCAGGATTAATTTTAATAGACATATTTTCAGGTACAATTATACTAGAAGTTAATGCTCTATAAACGTTAGAATTGAGAGGTGCTAAAGGAGTTATTTGAAGAGTTCTTAAAGATGAATGAACTATACTTCCACCAGCGGAATAGCTATATGCAGTACTGCCTACAGGAGTAGATATTATTACACCGTCGCCGCTAAGTCTTTCTAAGTAAGTATCATCAATCGATATGTCAAGATGAATTGTCTTTGATTCTATTCCTTTAATTGCAATTTCATTTACTCCAATTAATTCAATACAGCTGGTTCTAGTACAAATTAATGCTTCTACGAGAAAAATTTCTTCAATCTTATATTTGCCTTTAACTAGATTATCTATAAAATTATCTATTTTATCAGGAGAAACTTCTTGAAAAAAGCCAAGATGTCCTGTGTTAATTCCTATAAAAGGTATATCAGGGAAGTCATAATTATGTACAGCTTTAAGGAAAGCACCATCTCCACCAATACAAATATTTAATGCGGCACTATAATCATAACCTTCGGCAATTTGAAAACCTTTTTGGGTTAGCTTTTCTTTCAAAATTTCAGCTGTTTTAATAGAATCATTTCTATTATTATGTATAATATTGATTATATTATTGTCGAATCCTGCAAAGGACAAAATTATCCCTCCAATTTAGAATTAATGATTTGAAACAATAAAGTTGATTATATTATTATTTGTAATTACTATGCTATAATAATTATAGCATAAAATAATACTAATCTTAACAACAAACTAGAATATATGGATTGGAGGCAATTTATGACTGCAAAAAAAGAAAGTGAAAGTGTAATTGATTTTTATGTAGACGAGGATGGTTTGTTAATAAAAGAAATTTTAAAAGACAAATTTAACATTTCAGATAGATTTTTAAAAAAACTTGAAAGGACTAAATCGGTTTTTTTAAACGGTTCAAGAATAAAAACTAATAAAATTGCTAAAAAGGGAGATAAAATAACTATTGTTATGGATGATGAAATAGATGAAAATATACCTCAGCAAATACCAATAGAGGTTATATATGAAGATTTTGATTTACTTATATTAAATAAACCACCTAAAATAGTTGTACATCCTACTAAAAGTCATCCAGATAATACGATTGCAAATGGGGTTGCATATTATTTTAAGCAAAAAAAGATAAAAAAGAAGGTGCGATTTGTAAATAGGCTTGATATGGATACATCTGGTATTCTTGTTATTGCTAAAAATCCTTTTGCACATCAGCAGTTAGCGCAGCAATTTGAATCTAATATAGTTGAAAAAAGATATCTAGCTATAGTGGAAGGTATAGTAAAAGACGATGAGGGCACAATAAAAAAGGCTATAGGACGATATGATGATATTTCTATAAAAAGAACTGTATTAGAAGATGGGAAAATAGCAATAACGAATTATAGAGTATTAGAGCGTTATAAAAATGCGACATTACTAGAAATACATATAGAAACAGGTAGAACTCATCAAATAAGAGTTCATTTAAGTCATATAGGACATCCAATAATAGGTGATTCATTATATAATAGACCTAGTCAATTGATTGATAGACAGGCACTACATTCTTACTCTCTTAGTTTTATAACGCCTAGAAAAAAAGAGAGAAAATTAGTTTTTGCTCAGTTACCTGAAGATATGAAGTTGCTTATAGAAAAACTAAGCGGCTAAAAAAGCCGCTATTTTTAATCTGCATCTTTAATTTTTACAGCCGTACCATATACTAAAATTTCTGCAGCTCCTTGCATAACTGCTGATGTAGAATAACGTATATTAATAATTGCATCGGCACCAAGTTTTTCAGCTTCTTCAACCATTTTCTTAGTAGCAATTTGTCTAGCTTCATTAAGCATTTCGCTATATTCCTTTAGTTCACCACCAACTAAATGTCTGAAAACTGCTGCTATATCTTTTCCTATATGCTTCGCTCTTATTGTACTACCTTTAACAATACCTAAAGTTTCTATAATTTCTTTGCCTACAATATCACTAGTATTTACTAAAATCATCTTTGTTTTCCTCCTTTCTATCTTTTATTCTTTCTCTAATAACTGTAATTAATAAGCATATAGAGCTTATAAGTGCTATTATAAATAATACAAATAAAAAAGGGCCGATTATTTTTTCATTTATTGGAATTAGGATTATTGTTCCAACTAAATATAAAACGAAACAAAACACTAAAATCCAACTAAAAAATTTTACCATTTCCGTTCCTCCTTTTATTCTATTATACTATATATTTTTAAGAATATGATTAAACTATAAAAATTAATATTATCTGAGCTTTTTGATAATCCATAGGAAATTATAATAAAATCTTATATTTTAGAAATTTAATGTTGATTTTATTGAAACTTTGTCTGGCATGTTTACATGCCAGAGTCGTTATAAACTACATTAAAATGTGGATAATTTTAAATATAATTTCCGTAATGGATGTGGGCAAAATCTACCTTAATTTGTTTAAATCGAAGATTTTGTTCTAAAGTTAATAAATAGAAGATATAACAAATAATAATTGCGGAAAATAAACTTTTTTGGGGAAAATAATAATATGTGAGGTGATTTAATGTTAAATAGTGTTTTAGAAACACGAATAAGAGATAATAATGGAATATATCATCTCCAGCTTACAATACCAGAAAAAGAGTATTTTGATGTTTATGAGGATATAGACGATAGTCACGCAAAAGATATAATTAATCTATATTTAGAGTATCATCAAGATGATGGAAGACCAACTAATATAAATATAGATTATGATAAAAATTCACATGTTGTAAAAATTAATACTCAACTTAAGTATGAAAATAATGATCATACTAAAGCTTCTTACTAAAATATAAAGAAACCTAGATAATCTGTTTATCTAGGTTTCTCTTAACTTTCGTCATTGCTATTTAGCACATTAAGTAATTCCATCATTTGGAACATATCTTTCATTTTATCAATATTTTTTGCTTCTTCATCACCAAGCATAGGTTTTATTATGTCAATCATGTCATCAATTTTTATTTCTGATTTATCATTCGCAGAAGTAATTTTAGATAAAGTTGATATAATAGGTTTAAATTTATCAATATTTACCATTAAATCTAGCATAGGCTTTATAGTAGGTAGTTTATCATCTGGAATTTCTTCTTGCAAAGATAGGAATATTTTATTTATACGTTCTTTTGGAGTTATATTAGTTACTGGGGTTATTGGTTCAAAAGTTTTTCCTTTTGTAATAAATTCATATAGTCCCATTATTCTGTTTATTTTTTCAAGGTTAATTATAAAAATATTTAATGTGCCTACTATTTGCTCAGGTAGATACGGGCCTACTTTTTTTAGAATGTATATTTTCTTATCAAGATTGTTAAGTATAGATGTTTTTAGTAGATTTTGCAAAGAAAATCCTTGGTTAATTAACCTTGGCACGAAAATTAGAGCTGCAAATAATAATAATTTATTATTAAGAGGACTTATATTAATTTGTTTTGGTGTACTTATTTGCAACTTATTCACTTTTAATCCTCCTAGATAGTTAAAATTAAAATACCTCGTACAGTATAGTATGATATTTATTATAAATTTGTTACATGTTAGGTAGAATATTTATTATAATCCATAGGAAATTATATTCCTTATTAAATTGTGGATAATTTTGAATATAATTTCCATTTATGGATATAGGCAAAATCTACCTTGATTTGTTTAAATCAAAGATTTTGTTCTATAATAGATAAATATTAATTATGTTGAAGAGTTATATTAACTTAAAAAGAACAAAATATAAAGTTAGGGTGATATATATTGTTTATCTCAACAATACTATTTATATTTGGTTTGATTTTGGTTATAAAAGGTGGAGACTGGTTTGTAGACTCTTCAGTAAAAATAGCAAAAATATCAGGTTTACCAGAAGTATTTATAGGAGCTACATTGGTAAGTATAGCAACTACTTCACCAGAGATTATGGTTTCTGCAGCAGCTGCAGTAAAAGGACATAGTACAATGAGTGTAGGGAATGCTATTGGTTCTATTATATGTAATATAGGATTAATACTAGGACTTACTAATATTATTATGCCAAGTAAGATAGACAAAAGTTTATTTAGTGGAAAAGCTTTCTTAATGGTTTTATATATGATACTACTTTTTATCCTAGGCTTTAATGGTTTTATTAATAGAGTTGATTCAATAGTATTGATAGTACTCTTTATTATATATGTAATATACAATTCTTATAGCATTAAAAGTAGAAAGACACTAATATCGGTTCAAAGTAATAAGAGAATTTTTTCTAAAGAGATAATTAAAATTGCGATAAACTTTATACTTGGAATAACAGCTATATTAATAGGTGCTAATTTACTTATAGATAATGGTGTTATTTTAGCAGGATATTTAGGTGTACCAGAAGCAATTATAGGCCTTACGCTCATAGCATTAGGTACTTCATTGCCAGAATTAGTTACAGCTATTACTGCATTAAGGAAAGGGCATGGAGGTTTATCTATAGGTAACATAATAGGGGCTAATATTTTAAATATAACGCTAGTAATTGGAATTTCAGGGGTAATAACTTCATTAAAACTTTTAAAACAGAATATTTTTTTCGATTTTCCAATAGCCTTAATATTGATGTTATTATTGTTAATTCCATTATCAAGGAGGAATGAAATTACTAGACTAAATGGTTTAATACTATTGCTAGTGTATATTGGGTATATAATATCACTTTATAGTGTATTTTCGTAGATATATTGAGAAGCACAATTTTTGCTGAGAATCATATAATATAATGTATTGTGTAATATGGACATATTTATTTACATAATATAGAAAAAAAGGTTAAAAGGGGGATGTCTACATGAGTAGTGAATTAGGTAACGACAGAATAAAAAATCTTGAAGAAATTTTGGAAAAGTTTAAGGGTAAAATAGAGATAAAACAGGAACAATTAGAAGAATTAAAAGAATTAGCAAGCAAGTATTCAAATAAGACAGAAGAAGAACTAATGTTAGAGGTTATGAAATATAGCAAAATCTTTTCAAAGGATATGACAAAGGAAGAATATATGGATAAGATTAAAAAACTTGAGAAAATAAGACCATTTTTAAATGAAGAGCAGGCTAAAAAACTAGATAAATTAGTAGAAGTACTTAAAAAAGTAGATATAAAAGAGTAAATTTTGAACTTCGAGCGTCATAGCTCGAAGTTTTTTTGTTGATTTATATACAAAAAATTTTATGTGAACAATACCAAATATTGTAGATTAGACATATAATGATGAATTTGATATACTATAAAATGTATTATGTAAACTAGAAAGTGGGGATATAATGGTGCTTAAAAAACGAAAGATAATATTTTTTGCATTAGCAGCTTTTATAGTTATAATTTCTGTTTTAATATATTTTCAAATAAATAATAAAGATTATGTAAATATTTCATATAAAAAATTTATTGAGTATGTAGAAAAAGGTAATGTTGAAACTGTTTATTTAAGTAATAGTTCTAAGATTAAAGGTAAATTAGCAGATGGGACATATTTTATAACAGATAATCCAAGATCAGAGTCTTTTAAAGAAAGTCTTTTAACAAAAGGTATAAATGTTGAAGAAATTGAGCAAAATGCGGCAATAATGAATTTGCTTACTTTATTATTAGTTTTAGGTAGTTTCGGATTTATAGGATACTTTTTAAGTAAAAATACAGCTAAGCAAGCTCAGAAGGAAATGGCTTATATGTCTTCTATAGAAAGTGACTTTAGTAATACTAAGTCTATAACTTTTGATGATGTTGCAGGGAATGATGAAGCTAAAGAAAGTCTTAAAGAATTAGTAGATTTTATAAGAAATCCTGAAAAATATGAGAGATATGGCGCTAGAATGCCAAGAGGCGTACTATTGTATGGTCCACCTGGAACAGGTAAGACTCTTTTGGCTAAGGCTTTGGCTGGAGAGGCAAATGTTCCTTATTTTGCTGTTACAGGTTCGGATTTTATACAAGTTTATGCAGGGTTAGGAGCAAGTAGGATTAGAAGTTTGTTCAAAAAAGCTAGACAAGCTGGTAAATGTGTAATATTTATTGATGAGATAGATGCTCTAGGAAAGAAAAGAGCAGGAAATGTAGGTGGTGGAAGTGATGAGAGTGATAGAACATTGAACGCTTTATTAACTGAAATGTCAGGATTTAAAGGAAATGAAGGAATAGTAGTAATAGCAGCAACTAATAGAATTGATACTTTGGATGAAGCGCTTTTAAGGCCAGGTAGGTTTGATAGACAAATTGAAGTGGGACTTCCAGATGTAAATGCTAGGTATAAGATATTAAGATTACACAGCCGAAATAAGCCTTTAGATAAAAATGTAGATTTAAAGAAAATAGCTTATCAAACAGTATATTTTAGTGGAGCTAAATTGGAGAATTTGATGAATGAGTCTGCTATGATAGCTGCAAAAAGTAATCAAAAAACAATAAAAATGGAACACATAGATAAAGCTTTTTACACAGTAATAGCTGGTGAAGAAAAGAAGGATAAAAGTACTATATCCTTAAAGGATAAAAGAATAACAGCATATCATGAAACTGGACATGCTTTAGTAACTAAACTTATTGCACCAGAAAATAGAGTTACAAAGGTTACAATAATACCAAGCACCAAAGGTGCTGGAGGTTTTAGTATGAATATACCACCTAATAGTATGTATCAATCTAAGGAAGATATAATTAAAAATATAAAAATATCTCTTGGTGGTAGAGCAGCAGAGGAAATTATTTTTGGAAAAGATAAAATTACAACTGGAGCTTCAAATGATTTACAAAAAGCTACTAAAATGGCTTTGTTATTAATTAGTAGATTTGGTATGGAAGAATCCGCTGGTTTAGTAAGCTACGAAACATTATTAGGCGATAAGTTAGGCAGCAATAATTTTATAGTAAATAAGACAAGAGATTTGCTAGAAAAGTTATATAAAGAAACATTGGAGTTATTGAGAGATAATCTAGATTTATTAGAAAAAATAGCTAGTTATTTGATTTGTAATGAGACTATTAATGAAGAGGAATTGAATTTATTGATAAATCATTAAATTAAAAATAAAGTTATATTCATTAATGAATTGAAAAATAACGCTCATAGACAAATCTTTAGAGAAAACATAGACTTATAATTTCGAAAAATCCTAACGCACTCAAGACGTCCTGTCTTGTAGGATGCTGGCTTAGCGTCCATGCTAAGCCTACGGATTTTTCTGAAATTCTTCATCAAGTTTTCTTTGCTAAAGCTTTGCAATTATTCGCTTTCATTTTTCAATTATTACAATTAAGCATGAAACTTTAAGACTTTGTCTTAGGGCTTAGTATTTTAGAGCTTGTCAACTACTGAATTTCATCAAAAAAGCAAATAAAGTTTACATAACTTGAGATATTTACGTTTTAACATTTTTAATAACGCTTTTTTAGGTTTTTAAAAAGCTTAAATTTGTGTTATAATAAAGTCAGACAAAAATCCTGAGATGTTCGTAAGCCCTTGATAATTCGACCGACATTAGACATCCGGGAGTTCGGGTTCTGTAGTGTATGACATGCCTAATTAATTAGGAAGTCAAAAGCTACAGATAGAACACCCACCTGTGTGAGCAGCGGGTGCGAATTAGAAGGGCGACGGCACCACGGGATAACCCTTAAGCATTAGCTTAAGGGTTATTTTTGTGTAGAAGTTTTTTAAGTAGAGAAGGAGGAAGTCCTTTAATCAATGTTAATATTAGAAAATAAGTAAAACCACCTATAAATAGGCATACTAGGAAATTTATATAGTTCTGTGTGTTTAATGATCTAAGGTAATTATAAATAATCAGTATTATTGCAGTCATACTAACTGAAGATATTATAGGTTTTATTATATAGTCTATAGTATTAAAATCAATTTTCATTATTCTTATTATACTAATATAATGCAAAAGACTAATGATAATTGTTGCTGAAATAAAGCCTAAGAAAAAACCTTTAATACCGAATATTGGGTTACCTACTAGAAAATATGTGGACGATATTTGAATTAACATTCCTATTAGATAATTTATTGTTGCTATTACTTGTTTTCCTAAACCATGAAGTATACCTGATAATACATGTTGCAGTGATAAAAATATTGTTGAATAACCGAGTATACCCAAGTAAATGCCTACAATTTTATCTTCGTAGAAAAACATAGCTATAGGTTCTGAGAAAAAGATATATATAAATGTTAGAGGTATGGAAATTAGTAAAGTTATTCGCAAAGATAATAGAATATCATTTTTAATCATTTTGTATCTTTTTAAAGCTAATTCTTCAGAGAGATTTGGAATAATGTTTATTACAAGAGCTGATGTAACGATATATGGTAAAAATATGATTGGCATTGACATTCCAATAACTCTACCAAAAATTGAAACAGCTTCTGTTTGGCTGTAACCTGCTACTATTAATCTTTGAGGAATTAGTACTGCATTTATAAGTTGCATCGATACATTAATTAATCTAGATATAGTGATAGGTACTGATATATAGAAGATTTGTGAAAGTATTTGTATAGTATATACAGGTTTTGATGAGCTTATAGCTTTATTTTTACCAAAAAGTTTATAGTTTAATACCATCCAAATTAAACCTGCAATTTCTCCAATACTTATTCCACAAACTGCTATAAAAGCCCCTAGCTTTGAACTTACTGGATACATATAATAGATTATTCCCAGTACGAAAGCAATTCTTATTATTTGTTCTATTATTTGAGCCATACCAGCTGGGCTGATTTTTTTCATGCCGTAAAAATATCCTCTGAATACTGATGAAATTGAAATTATTAATACTGCTGGTGCTAACATAATGATGCTTTTATTTATTTCCTTATTTTTAAGAATCTTTAATGAAATATAGTCGCTGCCTATTAAAATGATTAAACTCAAAACAAAAGCTATTAAGAATGTTATAGACAAGGCAATCTTAAAAACTTTTTTTGCACCTTTTAAATTATGGATAGAATTTTGTTTAGCAACTAATTTTGAGACTGCTATAGGAATTCCAGCAGTAGTAATAGTTATAAAAAACATGAGAACTGGAAAAACCATTTGGAATAAGCCTATACCTTCAGGCCCAATAAGTTTTGACAAAATTATCTTATAGCAAAAACCTATAAACCTAACTATGAAATTTACAGTTGCAAGAATTATTGAACCGTATATAAAGCTAGTTTTTTTCAAGCTATCACCCCAAAATATTTACTGTATTATACATATTTTATTTAAAGGAATAATATTACTGAAGATATATTAATTTTGAAAATTTAACATTTATTTAAGAAACTAAGAATATGTTTAAGGTGTATATCAAAGATTAAGAGTAGGGTTATTGAAGTAAAATTAATTAAAAGGAGATGTAGATAATGGAGTTGGTTTGTCCACTTTGTAATGGTATGTTAAATTATGAAATATACTGCTTAAGATGTGGTGACAGACTAAAAGATACAGGGGCGATAGTGGACTACTTAGATGAATATAGCCCTTATCTATCAAATGATATAACGCAGCTTGTTGATGGAGTAGAGCATGAAAAATGCTGCCATTTATTTAAGTGTGAAAGATGTGGTTTTGAAAAGAGAGTTAAAATAAATAGAGTAAGGATGTAAAAACCTTACTCTATTTTAATAAATTGAGGCTTTCTATTTTTGTATATGGCTATATATCTGTAACCAATACTTTTTAACAATTCAATAGCTTCCTTATAATAAGCACATACATCTTCTGGTTTATGAGCATCAGAGCCAAAAGTTATTATTTCACCACCTAGGCTTCTATAAAGCTTGAGTATATCAGTGTTTGGATGAAAACTTCCTATACCATATCTGATTCCTGAAGTATTAATTTCAATTCCTTTTCCTAAATCTATTATTCTTTTTAATACTGTTTCAATGATATCTGAGTATTCTTTTAATTCTAATGTTCTTTCCATAAAGTCTTCATGTCTTTCAATCAGATTAATATGACCGATAACATCAAAGTCCATAAGAGCATTAATACAAAAAAGAAGTTCTTGGTAGTATTCATAATAAACATCTTTTACGTTTTTATTTTTAAAAAAAGTACCTTCATGGATGCTTTGACCTTTAGCAGTGTGAATTGACATTATCACGAAATCAAAATCATGTGTTTTTATAAACTCTTTCTTTTTATCAGCAAGATGAGGCTGCATACCAATTTCTACACCACTTAACACATCAATTATACCTTTGTAATTATATTTTAATCTATTAATTTCTTTAAAATAGTCATTTGTGTCAAACACAAAATCTATTAAATCGTTTCCATATTCAAAATCTAAATGGTCAGTAAAGCAAATTTGTTTAACTCCTTTTTTTAAAGCTCCTTTTAGCATATTTTCCATTGTATATTTACAGTCGCCTGAGAAACTGCTGTGAACGTGAAAATCGTACATTTATATCACTCCTAATCTAATGTTTTTCTTTAACTATATATCTATATAATTATAACATAAACGCTAAAATAGTTAAGATTTTACTTAAGTGTAACTGTAATTATTGTATTAAAAAACTGAATGTTTTCACTTGAATTATTACATTAAATTAATAATTGTTAATATTCTGATAATTGAAATAGTTGTTAATTAATGGTACTATTATTAAAAATATTATAGCTATTTAGAGGGGGAGAGCTATGAAGAGAAAACTTAAAATTGTTAAAACTATTTTTGCACTCCTATTTACAATTATTATTTTTATAGGGTTTCATACATACAATTATTTAAAAATCCAATCATTAAAATTTTCTAATGAATGGGGTAAGGGAATAGAAATAGGAAAATCTTTTGTTAATAAAGAACCTATTATCGGAGCTTACAAAGATAAAATATTAATAGTAACTTTTAATGAAGAAGGGAAGCTTTTATATTATTTGGCGTCAAAAACAGGAGAAATTTTAGAAAGTAAATTATCTGATATGGATATTAATATAAATAAGATTAAAAATATTTATTTGCTTGAAAACAAGTTGTTTTATGTAAAGGATAATAAGCTTAAGGTATCTTATTATAATGAAGGTATAGGTTTTACTGAGCCAGTTAAATTACTTGACAATGTAGAAGGATTTACTTTAAGTGAAATGCAGAATGAATTATATATTGGAACATATGATGATAAGTATATCGATATATATAAATTTGAAAATGATAGATTAAAGAAAATACATGAATTTAATAATAAATGGAATATAAGAAATATTTATTTAAAGGACATAAATAATAATAAGCATATATTCATTATAGATAGAGTAGATTTAAATATTAATAATATATTATTAGGAAAGCTTGATAAATTAGATAATAATATTAGAAAAATAACTAATATTAGAAGTAATTTTAATACGGTAATTAAAGATGTTAAAGTTGAGATAGTGGATAATAAAATATTTTTAGTATATCCAATTACTAATACCAAAGGTGGAAATAGGACTTATCTACAGTTAGAAGTTTTAGATGTAGAAACTTTAAAATCTGAAGTTAGTAGAAAAATTACAGATAGTCATATAGATGGTGTAACAGCATTAGGAGAAAGTATATCTTTGTATAAAGAGAATGGGAAAATTAAACTTATATGTTCAGGGATAAATATGAGAAATAAATATGCTATATATCCAGACATTTTTGAATTAGAGATTGATAAACAAGGTAATATATCAAATGTAGTTTTTATTTCTAATACTGAATCTCAATCAAAAAGACCTTCATTTATAAGGACTAAATTTGGGGATTATTTAACTTGGTTAGATATTGAAGTAAGTGGTTATAAGTTGTTTATGAATAGTAAAAATAAAGATTTTATTTTGGCAAATAATAGATATACAAAAAGTGATTATGTAACCGCATTTTATAGAGCATTAGCATCTCCTTTTTATGCTTTGGCATTTGGATTTTTAAAGGGAATGGAGAGTTTTCTATATGTTTTAGTTATTTTTTTACCTGTAGGTTTTATTCTTAGAAAATATAGGATTGATAGAGAAAATATTAAATTTATGATATTTTTATCTTTATATATAGTTTTGAATTTATTATTATTTAAAAGTACATTTTATAGTGGTTATACAGTATTTTATTTACCAAGTTACCTAAAGTTTAAGTTTGCTCCATATATAATGCCATTAATTTTAAATTTGATTTCTGGCAGTATAATGTATATTTTTTATAAAGAGAATAAGAAATTAGATTACAATAGTTTTTTAGTATTTTTTATAGCTGTTAATATATATTTATCAAACCTATTATATGTACCTTTTGCAATGACTAGAATAATACTTAAATGATAGGAGTGACTTATATGCTAAAGACAAATATTGATAAGTTAGTTAAGCAATCAGTTCAAGGGAAAATACATCATCCTATTCAGAGCTTTCCTTATAGAATAAGTGGAGATGGTATACCAAATGTACTACCAGCTACTGGAGGTATAACATATAATGTGAAAGTAGGGGATTGTGCTTTTGGCTGGGTTGGTGACCATGTAGAGCCTGGAGTTAGTATACGTAATGAAAATAAGAATGAGAATGTAGCTCTAAATTTATTTTCTTGTATAGGTAATGAGGCAATAGTGGTTTCTGGTGATGCTAAAGGGGCAAAAGGCTTTGTAACAGGTAAACATGGTGGGATTGACCACGTTCTTATCTATTTTAAAGAAGAAGATTTAGAAAGAATGGCTATAGATGACAAAATATTAATTAAAGCCTATGGACAAGGACTTCAATTATTAGATTTCCCTGAAATAAAGATTATGAACATAGATCCTAATTTGTTTTTAAAGTTAGGTATTAAAGAAATAGGTGATGGTAAAATAGAAGTTCCTGTTGCATGTGAAGTACCACCTTATCTAATGGGTTCTGGTATAGGTTCTTCGAATTCATTTAGTGGAGATTATGATATTATGACTTTAGATAGACAGGAAATTAAAAAATTGGGATTAGATAAACTAAAGTTTGGTGATTTAGTATTATTGAAAGATTGTGATAATACTTATGGTAGAGGATATCTTAAAGGAGCTGTTAGTATAGGGATTGTAATTCATAGTGATTGTATTAAGATGGGACATGGACCTGGAATAACTACTATAATGACTTGTAAAAAAGAGTTGATTAAAGGAAAGATTACATCAGATGCTAATATAGCTAATTATCTTGAAATTAAATAATAAGATTTAGGTTTTGTCTATAGATGATTATTATGTTATACTATGATTTAGCTAATATAGTATTTTAAATACAAATATGCAGCAGGTGATACAAATGAAAAAAGTAAAAGTTATATATAATCCATCTTCAGGAAGACAGATAGTTCAAAGAAGAATAGATACGATTTGTAATATTTTAATGGATAACGGTTATTTAGTAGGCAAATTTGCAACGAAAAAAAAGAATGATGCTTTTTATGAGACTGTAAAGTGCTGCAAAGAAGATTGGGATATAATAATTGCATGCGGTGGTGACGGTACAGTAAATGAGGTTGCAAATGGTATTGTAGTAGGTGGTAGAAAGATACCTGTAGGTATACTTGCTGCTGGGACTGTAAATGATTTTGCTAATTTTATGGATATACCAAGGAATGTTAAAGATTTTTGTGATATGATATTATCAGACAAGACAATAGATGTAGATTTAGGGAAAGTAGGAGACAAGTACTTTGTAAATGTTGCAGCTGGTGGGTTATTAACTAATGTTGCACATCAAGTGCCATCAGAGTTGAAAACTGTACTTGGAAGGATGGCTTATTATATAGAAGGACTTAAAGAAATACCTAGACAAAAGTTTAAGCCAATAAACTTAACAATTGAAAGTGATGAATATAGCGCTAATGAAGATGTATTATTATTTCTTATATCTAATAGTTCATCAATTGGAGGTTTTAAAAGGCTTGCTCCAGCAGCAGAAGTAGAAGATGGTTACTTAGATTGTATAATAATAAAGAAATCAGAAATTACTGATATAGTTTCTATTTTTATAAATCTATTAAAGGGCGAACATATAAAACATCCAAATGTAGCTTATTTTAAAACTAAAAGGATTAAAATCAGTACTAAGGATAAAGTGCATGTTGATGTAGATGGAGAATATCTTGGAATGTTACCAGCTGTATTTGAGATAGCCCCACAAGCATTTAGGATTTTTGTAAGATAAAAATAAGGAGCTTTAGAATTGCTCCTTATTTTGATTTTTTTGATTCTTTATTAACTTTTGTTTCATTTGAAGTTTTAGTAGCTTCCATTTTACATGAGCCTTCAAATACAGCATTTTCATCCACAATAAAAGTTTTTACTTGAATATCTCCATATAATTTGGCTGTATTTGTTAATCTTAACATTTCTTTTGAGATAACATTGCCTTTTACAATACCTGATATAAAAACATTATTGCAAGTTATGTTTCCATTAACTTTTCCACTTTCGCCAATTATAACATTTCCTTCAACGATTAAGTCCCCTGTTAGTTCGCCATCTAATCTTATTGTTCCTTTGCATTCAATTTTTCCTTCAAGTTTCGTATTCTTACCAATAAGTGTATCAATCTTATCAAGCTTTACTTCCTTTTTGTTAAACATTACGAATCGCTCCTTATAAAATTATTCATAGTTATTAATTATATTCTTGGGGTTGACGGGTTTGCCATAGTACCTAATTTCAAAGTGCAAATGTGGACCTGTACTTCTACCTGTATTGCCCATTTCAGCAATAACTTCTCCTTTTTTAACATGTTGTCCGACTTTTACAAAAAGTTTTTTATTATGTCCATATATAGATTGATATCCATATCCATGACTGATTATTATGACTTTCCCATATCCCCCATAATAACCTGCAAAAGTTACAACTCCACTTCCAGCAGCCTTAATTTTTGTTCCTGGTTTATTTGCTATATCTAATCCCTTATGAAATTCTCTTCCTCTACCAAATGGATTACGTCTATAACCATAACCAGAGGTTATTCTACCTTCGGTAGGCATTAAATTTGGTTTTGCATCTAAATATTTTAGCCTTTTTTCTACATCTACTATTAGTTTACTTAATTCCTCTTTACTATTATCTAAAAGCTTTGATAAATCATCCATTTGCGATGTTATGCTATTATCAAGTTCTTCTAAAATTAATTTTTCTTTAAAAAATGAATTTCCACTCCTTGAAGAATTTGTCGCTTTTTTTTCTTTTTTATTATCTTTAAGTCCAACCATATTTTTAATTGTTTCTTGAAATGTAGAAATAGCATCAAGTTTTTCCTGTATTTCAGCAGTTTTCTGTCTTAAAGTTTCAATTTCAGCTTTTTGCCTTAGGTTGACATTACTTACATAGTCTAGCTCGTCGAGCTTTGCTAGATATTCATTTTTTAATTCTCGATAAGCATAAAATAAAAAACCCGTCGTAGATAAAATGATAGTAATGAGAAGTATTAAGAATTTAGGAACCCACGTGGCTATTTTTAATTGTTTTATATTGTTAGAGTGGGGAACGATAAGCAAAGAGAAATATTTTGGCTTTTTTGATTTAGTATGAATGTATTTCAACTTTCCCCCCCTTTCATAAGTAATTAAGGTAAGTAAAGCCACAAATTACTTATTCTATAAGCGTCTTATAAATCCTTCTTTATATTGTGAGAAAATTGTAGAAATTAATTTGGAAAAAATATGTTATATAGATATGTATGTCCCTATAAAAATATTTATTCCTTTTGTATGCAAGTTAAGGTTAGTCTGTTGAACTAAAATGGATCAAATGGTACTATAATTATAGCAATAAAATTTAGAGTATCGAAATATTAGGAGGTAGAAGAAATGTGTCAGTTTAATAATGTTGAAGCTATTGAGAAATATTTGAGGAAAGTTGACTGCATAATAAAGAAAAAAGGAAGGGAGATTTTAAAAGATTATAATATAACAGGACCTCAATTTAACGCACTTCAGTATTTGATAAGAGAAGGAAATTTGACTATAGGAGAACTAAGTGAAAAAATGGCCCTTGCATATAGTACAATAACAGATTTAGTTGATAGAATGGAAAAAAATGATTTGGTTATAAGAGTAAGAGACGATAAAGATAGAAGAGTAGTTAGAATAAAAGTATTAGATAAGGGATTTGAAATATTAAATAAGGTTCTTAATAGAAGGATAGATTATTTAGAAGAGAAGTTAAACTCGTTTACAGAGGAAGAGAAGCAGTTTCTTGTTAAAAGTTTAAAAAAGTTATATATAGCTATGGAAAGAGAACTTTAGGGGAGGCTTTGTTGTGGAAGCTGTAAAAAATGCAAATAGAAAAGTTATAGAAGAAACACCAATAGATAAAGATCTAACGAGACAAACTATTAGATTAGCTTTTCCTGCAATTATGGAGATGTTAATGCAAACTTTACTAGGTTTTGCTGATATGGCTATGGTTGGAAGTCTTGGAGCTTCAGCTATTGCTGCAATTGGCATAAGTGATATGCCTATAATGACCGCATTGACATTTTTTGCGGCAATAAGCGTTGGTACTACAGCTTTAGTTGCAAGATTTATTGGAGCTAAGGATATTAAAAAAGCAAATGATGTAGCTAAGCAAGCATTAATTATTAGTTTTATATTAGCAATTTTTTTTAGTCTTTTGGGACAATTATCAGCTAAGACGGTAGTTATTCTAATGGGAGCAAAAACAGATGTAATCCCACAAGCAATAAAGTATTTCAGAATCGTAAGTTTATCGTTTCCTTTTATGATAATAGGTACTATAATGAGTGGTGTTTTTAGAGGAACAGGTGATACTAAGACACCTATGTATGTAAATGGTGTTTCAAATATAATAAATATAGTCGGTAACTTTTTCTTAATTTACCATACTAGAATAATAGACATAAGTATTCCTATATTAAATAAAAGTATATTTATTAAAATACCAGGTGCTGGTTTAGAAGTGGTTGGTGCAGCTATTTCTACAGCTTTTGCTCGTAGTATTGCCGGTTTTTTTATTTTTTTAATCATTATCAAAGGTAAAGGTAAATTAAAAATTAATATTAAAGAAAATAATAAAATTGATTTTCAGATTATTAAACGTATTTTTAATATTGGAATACCTGCTGCAATAGAACAATTTTTTATGAGATTTGGACAACTTTTGTTTTTTAGAATAGTAACAAGTCTTGGTACAACAATGATAGCAGCACATAGAATTACATTAACTGCTGAATCTATATCTTTTATGCCAGGGTTTGGATTTGCATTAGCAGCAACTACTTTAGTTGGTCAGTATTTAGGGGCTGAAAATCCTAAATTAGCACAGAAAAGTGGATATATAGCTGTAAAGATGGCTTCTATAGTGATGGGCATATTTGGACTTTTTTTCTTTATTTGGCCTGATATGTTTTTAATGATTTTTACAAGAGACAAGGACATATTAAATAGTGCAAGATGGTGTCTCAGAATTGTTGCTATATCACAGCCTTTCTTAGCAGGTGTAATGGGATTTGCAGGGGGGCTAAGGGGTGCAGGTGATACTAAATGGGTACTTATAATTACTTTTACAGGTATTTGGGGAATAAGACTTACATTAGCATACCTATTTGTAATAGTTTTAAAACTTGGTTTAATTGGTGCTTGGATAGCTATGAGTATTGATTTAATTATAAGGGGATTTTTATTATTTATTAGATTTAGATCTGGTAGATGGAAAAGCATACAAGTATGATAACATATGGTAAAATATACCCTTAAAGTTTGATTTATGGTATAATGTTATTTAAATTCAATATCTTCTGAAACTTACAATATAAAGTATTGCTTGTTATGGGGAAGGGGATTTTATGGAATTAATAAACAATAGGTATTTTATAAATAATATTATTGAAGAAAATAATGAAAGTATTACATATGAAGTAAGAGACTTAATAAAAAACAATGCAAAGAAATTTCTAAAATTATATAAAGAAACTTTGAATACTAGTAAGTATGTAGAATACCTAACACAAAATTTTATTAAATATAGTACTATTACACATCCTAATATTATCAAAAGTCATAGCTTTGATATAGTTAAAACAATTGATAATAAAGCGTCAAAAAAACCTTTGTATTTTTATACAACTGAAATAAAAAGTGGATTTAAGCTTATTGACGTTGTAGATAAACTTACAGAAAAAGAAGTAATCAGTATTATTTATCAAATATGTGATATAATATATCATTTACATTTACAAGGAATTACTTATATTTTCTTAAACCCAGAAAATATTTTTATAGATAAATCTAAAAATGAAATAAAAATTAAATTACAAGATATTATTTCAGTAAAAGAACATATTTTAAGCAGAACTTTTGACTATAATGATAGATTATTTATTGCACCTGAATTTACCTTTGATAAAGAAAAGATAGATAAGCGAACAGATATATTTTCAATTGGTATATTATTTTATGTTTTGTTAAAAGGTTTTAATAAAACAGATTTTAGTTATCAAAGTATATTAGAGGAAGTAAAAAGCTTAGATGATGATTATTTTAAAATTATTAAAAAATGTATAAGTAGAGATATTAGCAAGAGATATGACGATATTTACCAATTAGTTAATGATTTGAATATTATTACAGGAAGGCAATTTGAGTTTAATTTTACAAATAGAAATTTAATATTTAAAACACCGATAGTGGGTAGAGACAAAGAAATAAAAGAAGTGCTTGATATTGACAGTCAATTCAATACAGGAAATTATAAAACAAAATTGGTATTAATTAAAGGAGAAGGTGGAATTGGTAAAACACGTTTTCTCAATGAAATAGGATTTAGATTAAGAATGAGTAGCAGAACATTATTTAAAACTATGGTTGATATATCAAATTCGGTTGGCTTTTCATCAATACAAATGATTTTGAAACAGATGGTAAAGAATGCAGATATTAGTTTAATCGAGAAATATGGTGCAGAATTAGTGAAAATAATACCAGAAATAAGACTTATTAAAAAAGATATTAAACCATCACCAGTTTTAAGTGCAGATAAGGAAAAGTTAAGGTTATATGATCGTATTACTAATTTTCTTGTAGATTATATAAATAAGACGCCAACTTATATTATGATAGATGATTTACACAATGCAAGCTTAGAAACTTTTAGAATGTTGAATTTTATTATAAAAAACAGTAGTTCGGTACCTCTTCTATTAATTATTACTTATGATGAAGAAAAAATAAGATATAGGTCAGAGGTAAAAGATATTATTGATGAATGGAAAAATTTTGATGAAGTTAAAGAACTTGAATTACTTAAACTTAATTTACATGAAACATCGGAATTATTAAGTAATATTTTAAATATTGACTATAAACCTATTAATTTTACAGCTAGAATAATAAAAGAAACTAATGGTAATCCAAGATATATAGAAGAAGTTTTGAAAAAACTGTATGTAGCAAAAGAGCTTTATTTGGACAAAAAAGGTGGATGGAAATTAAATATTGAAAGTATTGACCAACTCCCTATACCTGTAAATATCGATGAAGCTATTAAAGAGCAAATTGAACTGTTAGATAGAGATTTATACAGTATTATTAAAATAATTTCTATATTTAACAGTCCAGTTTCTCAAAAAATTATAGAGAAAATGGTAAAGGTAAGTGGGAAAAAATTATTAAGATTAATTGAAAATTTAGTTTCTATGAAACTATTGGATAAACGAGTAGAGGATTGGGGTTATACTTATACTTTTTATAATCGAAATGTCAAAGGATATATATATAACAGCATTGATAAAAATGAAAGAAGTAAACTGCATAAGCAAGCCTCTGAAATTCTTGAGGATATTTACAAGAAACAGGATAGAGTAAATTTTGATGAATTAATTTTCCATTTAACTTTATCTAATGAAATAGATAAAGCTATTGACTATGCTATTACATTTGCTAAGAAGATGCAAAGATTACTTGCAAATTCACGTGCGATGTTATTGTGGGAAAAGGCATATAGACTCTTAAAGGAAAAACCAACTGATATAAGAAAATTATATGTATTGATAAATATGGGTAAATTATATGCTTATCAGGGTGAAAATAATAAAGCTATAGATATGTATAAAAAAGCCCTTCAAGGAGCGCTAAAAACAGATAACAAACAGTTAGTTATTAGATGCAAGATAAATATGGCGAATATTTTTTATTTAAGAAATGATTTGAATACATGTAGAAGATTAGCGACGGAAGCGTATTTGGAGGCTAAAGCTATAGATTCAATTGAAGATATCTTGGATGCTGTGATTTTACTAAATAAAATCAATATTTGGAAGGGTAAATATGATTCAGTTTTGAGGTTTAGCGAAAAATATTTAAAATTAGCTTTAGGAGAAAATTTATATAGATATGCAGGCAATATCTATAATCATATGGGTCTTGTTCATATGTTTACAGAAAAAATTAATTTGTCGAGAGAATGTTTTGAAAAAAGTATAAAGCTATTCCAAAAAGCTAATGAATTTGTTGAATCTACTCGTCCTATTAATAATATTGGTATAATTTACGCAGATTATTTTGATGAAATTGACAAAGCAATGAAATACATGAGAGAAGGAATTGAGATATCTCAGAAGTATAATTCTACACAAGGTGAAGTAGTATTTTTAAATAATATAGGTGAATTATACTTGAGTATCAATGAATATGAAAAGGCTAAGGAAGTAGTTGAAAGAGCTGTTAAATTGTCAAAAGAGCTTGAAGATGAAGATACGTATTTCCTTGCTATGAAAAATTTAGCTACTATATATCTTCATACAGGGGAGTTTGATAAATGTTTTGATTGTTATTATATTATACAAGAGAAGTTTGAAAAATCTAATATAAGTAAAATAAATGTTACTGAATATTATAACTTTTTAAGTGAATTTTATTATAAATTTGGTAAATGGGATAAAGCGAAAGAATATTGTGATAAGACAATAAAAAATAGTACTAAATTTGATATCAAATATAAACTTAATGCGATATCTTTAAAAGCCATTATTAAATATTATGAAACTGGTATATTAGACAAAGAAGAAATTAATAAAATAAGAAATGAATTTAAACTTAGAAACAGAAATACTGGCCGAAGAGATTTCCTTTTAAGGATAGCATATGTTGCTATTCAAATTGGTGATATAGATTATGCATTAGAGTTATTGAAAGAAGATGCCCAAATATCAAAAAGAGTATCTACAATTTATCTAGATATAGTTAGAAGAATGTTAAATATATGTATAGAAGATTGGGGAATTCAAAGGTTATTAGAAGTACTTAAACTGGTTAGAGATAATAGATTCTTAGAGTTTGAATTATTTATTTATTATATGATTGGTGAAAAGTATTTTAAGAAACAAGAGTATTATAAAGCAGCCAATTACTATCTGATGGTTTTGGACTTATTAAAAAGGCTTTCAAAAAAGATACCAGATGAGAATTTTAGATTAACTTATTTCAGTAGCCATGGTAAGTATAAGATAATACAAAGAGTAAGTGCGATAATCGATATTTTATTAACGGACAAAGATGAATTATTGGTAGAAAAAGCAAATGAAGTGCTTAAAAAATTAAAAGATAATAGTCTGAAAGATATCGACCTTTTAGTAAACTTATTTAATAAAATAAATAGGACTATTGAAGTAAATAGTAAAGATACAAATGCATATCTCAATATATTGCAGGTAACAAAGCTGATAGAAAAATTCAATGATGATTATGAAAATAATTTGTATAGACTAATAAGCTTTGCAGTTGACCAAAGTTTAGCTAGCAGAGGCATTATTTTCATAAATAATGAAGTAACAAATGAATTAGAAGTTATTGCTTCTACAATAGATAATATTGATCAGGAAGAATTGAAAAAAATAAGATTTATAATTAAACAGAAACAGAAGGCTTTTATTTTAAAAAATATTTTTGAAGAGGTAAAAAATGAAACAGATAGGCTTTTATTTGGTGATATTAAATCTATGATTTGCATTCCAATTTTTAGAACTAGAAAGGAAAGTTTATTAAATAAAGTAGAAAGAAGAAAAAAGATAAAGAGTTTTTCAAATGATAAGATTATAGGATATTTTTACTTAGATTCAGATATGATTTTTAATAGGTTTAATCAAAGAACTTTTGAATTAATGAAAATGCTATCTTATATTGCTTACTTAAATATTGAAAATTATTATTTAAAAATTTCCTCATCAACAGATAAACTTACTGGGATTTATAATAGAAAATATTTTGACTTTCTATTTGATGAAATACTAAGATTTTCGAAAGTTAATAACTATAGTTTTTCGGTAATAATGGCAGATATAGACAAATTTAAAAACGTAAATGATATATTTGGGCATCAGAAAGGCGACGAAATCTTAAGCAAAGTTGCGCAAATAATCCAGAACAATATTAGGAATACTGATATTGTAGGGAGATATGGCGGTGAGGAATTTATAGTTATTCTACACGATACTGAAGGAAATGAAGGATTAAAGGTTGCAGAAAAAATAAGAAAAGAGGTAGAAAACGCTGATTTAATAAGTAAAGATTATCCAGTTACTATTAGTTTAGGAGTATCAAATTATCCACAACATGGACAATTTAAGGACGAACTTATAGAAAATGCTGATAAAGCTTTGTATCATGCCAAAAATACAGGAAGGAATAAGTCTGTTCTTTGGGATAGTTCTATTAGAGATAAAGCAGTAAGATTTGATAAACTTGCTGGTATAGTAACTGGAAACACAGTACAGGATCAACGTATTGTTTCTTTAATGATTGATGTTTTAAATTTATTAAAATTAGATGAAGAAGCAGAATACAAGATATTTGAGATTTTAGGTAGACTAATTGAAGTTATGGAAATTCATCAGGCAATATTATTTACGATTGGAAAAGATTTAAGTATAAATAATATGTATGCTAGAAGAAGAATGGAACAGAAATGGGACAATTGCCCTAGATATAATAAAAAAATTATAGAAAAAGTGATAGATAGTAGTAAAGGTGAATTTTTAATAGATTGGGAAGATATAGGCAAGATTGATCCTGTAACAGGGAAACCAGATTGGCAGTCAGTAATTGCTGTACCTTCAATTATAAATGGAAAGATTAAGGGTATTTTATATCTTTCAGTACCAATTAAGGAAAAGGAATTTGATTATAATTCATATAATTTTATTTGTAAAATAGCAGATATAATTGCAGCTATTATTTGATTTAATGAATAGAATATAATATCATATATTTGTTTGTAAATACTAAAGAAGATGTTTTGGAGGTGATTTATTGTCAGTTACTATTAAAGATGTAGCCAGAATAGCTGGTGTATCTATTTCAACAGTATCGAGAGTTATTAATAATTCTAAACCTGTTAGCCCAGAAATTAGAAAAAAAGTTTTAGACGTAATAGAAGAAATTGGATATAAACCAAATGAAATTGCTAGAACTTTAGTTACAAAGAAATCATTTTTAATCGGTGTAATTGTAACAGATATCGGTAATTCATATATAGCAGATATGGTAAGAGGTATTGAAGAAGTTGGAAAAATGTACAATTACGATATTCTTTTATGTAGTACGTATGGTGATAAGACAGCAGAGTTAAAATATATGCAGCTACTTAATAGGAAGCAGGTTGAAGGGATAATTTTGGTATCTGATGTTTTAAATTCAGAAATTAAAGAACAAATCGATAAATATGAAATACCATTTGTATTTTTAAGTAGATTTTCATACCAAGAGGATTATGCAACAGTAACTATAGATTATGTTGATGCTTCTTATGAAATGACTAAGTATTTAATTAGCTTAGGACATAGAAATATATTATATCTAGGAGTAAAGGAAGATGTTAATTCGTTAGAAAACATGAAAATAAAAGGATTTGAGAAAGCTTCGACAGAAGAGGAGATAAATAGCATTATTTCTTTTGCAAAGGGATATAAAATAGAAGATGGATATGAAGCTGCTAAAGAAATATTTAAGGATTATAATGATTTTACAGCTATATATTGCAGTAATGATGAGTTAGCGATTGGCGTTATGAATTATTGTTACGATAATAAAATTAGAATACCAGATGATATTTCGGTTGTAGGTTTTGGAGATATTAGTATTGTTTCTAATTTAAGACCTAGATTAACAACAATTAAGATACCATTCTATGATATAGGAGCTGTTGCAATAAGAAGAATAATTAAAGAACTAAAAAAAGAACCATTAGAAGAAAAACGTACAATATTACCATTTCATTTACAGAAGAGAGATAGCTCAATAAAAATAACAAAATCTTCAATTTGAAAATAACTACAATGTATATTTTGCCTATATCCATTACGGAAATTATATTCAAGATTATTCACAGTTTAATAAGGAATATAATTTCCTATGGATTATAGATAAATAAGAATAAAAGTATCTCCATATACTCATAATAAAAATGAGAGTATTTGGAGGTGAATACTGTGAAAAAGAAAATTGCAGTTGAAGATGGATTAAAAAATATGAGGGATTTCCTTTCAAGTAGAGGGTATGATGTAGAAAGTTTAAGTAAGAGTAAAAATAATCTAGATAATTGTGATGCTATTGTAGTTTCAGGTCAAGATAGTAATTTTATGGGTATACATGATAGTGTGACTAAGAAGCCTGTTATAGATGCAACTGGGAAATCACCTCAAGATGTGTATAATCAATTGAAAGGGTTACTTAAATAAAAGCAGCTTTAAGCTGCTTTTTATACTTTTTATATTATAAAGTTATAAAGGAGGTTTTAAAAATGAGATTGTTTATTGCTTTATCTTTTGATAGAGAATTAAAAGAGAGATTAGGCAAAATACAGAAGAAGGTGAAAAACAATTCTTCGAAGGGAAGATGGGTATATATTGACAATTTTCATTTAACTTTGAAGTTTTTAGGTAGTGTAGACAAGAACTATGTTGGTGATATAAACAAAAGCCTTAGAAAGATTGCTTCTAATTTCGATGAAATTAAGCTTAAATTGGACAAGTTAGATTATTTTCCTGGAAAGGGTAAGATGAGAGTTGTATGGCTAGGGGTTTCAGGAGAAGTAGAAAAGGTTAAACAAATAAAATTTGCAGTTGATGAAGAGTTAATAAAGTATGGTTTTACAAAAGAAAAAAGAAAATATACCCCGCATATAACTTTAGCAAGAGATGTAGTATTTGAATCAAGAAAGTATTTTATAGATGATTTGATAGAAAAGGATTTAGAATATAGTTTTACATTAAAAAACTTAACGCTTATGAATAGTGAATTAATAGGTGGTAAGAGAATATATACACCTGTAGGGAATTTCCGTTTAGGTTAAAGTATCATAAATTTAGTGTGATAAATTATTAAATTACTAAAATTTTGAACATTTCTTAAAATTTAAATTTTTTGAAGGGAAAACATTAAATATTGGAGAATAAGAAAGGGAGTGAAAATTAAAGTAAAATTTTTAGAAGGGGTTGAAAAAATGGGGAAAGTGATTATAGATGGTCACAACTTAACAATTGATGATGTAGTAAATGTTGCGAGAAAAGGATACATTGTAGAGTTATCTGATGATGCGGTTCAAAGAGTTAAAAAAGCTAGAGAGCTTGTAGATAAGTTTGTTGAAAATGAAAAAGTTGTGTATGGGATTACAACTGGATTTGGAAAGTTTAGTGAGATGGTTATTTCAAAAGAAGAGACAAAACAATTGCAGAAAAATCTGATTATGAGTCATTCATGTGGAGTAGGAAATCCTTTAAGCGAAGAGGTAGTTAGGGCTGTAATGCTTTTAAGAGCAAATGCTTTAGCTAAGGGAAATTCAGGAATTAGACTAAGTACTCTTCAAACTTTAATCGATATGTTAAATAAAGGAGTACACCCAATAATACCAGAGAAAGGTTCTTTGGGGGCAAGTGGTGATCTAGCACCTCTATCACATATGGTTTTAGTACTTTTAGGTGAAGGAGAAGCAATATACAAAGGAGAAAGATTGAGTGGAAGAGAGGCAATGCACAAAGCTGGTATCCAAACAGTTGAGTTGACATCAAAAGAAGGTTTAGCACTAATTAATGGTACTCAAATAATGACAGCTATTGGAGCTTTAACAGTTTACGATTCAAAACAATTAATGAAGATTGCAGATATATCTGCAGCATTGACAATAGAGGCACTTAATGGGATAATAGATGCTTTTGATGAAAGAGTCCATAAAGTTAGACCTCATTTAGGGCAAATTAAAACAGCTAGTAATATCAGAAAATTATGTAAAGATAGCAAGAACATAACAAGGCAAGGAGAGATAAGAGTTCAAGATGCGTATACTTTAAGATGTATACCACAAATTCATGGTGCTAGTAAAGATGCTATAAAATATGTAGAAGAAAAAATAAGTATAGAGATAAATTCAGCAACAGATAATCCTTTGATTTTTAGTGAAGATGAATTTGTAGTTTCAGGAGGTAATTTCCATGGGCAGCCAATTGCTTTGGCTATGGACTTTTTAGGCATTGCCTTGTCTGAAATAGCTAATTCTTCAGAACGAAGAATTGAACGATTAGTAAATCCACAGTTAAGTGGGTTACCAGCGTTTTTAGCAGAAAAGGGAGGCTTGAATTCTGGATTTATGATAGCTCAGTATACAGCTGCTTCATTAGTATCTGAAAATAAAGTATTAGCTCATCCTGCTAGCGTGGATTCAATACCTTCTTCTGCAAATCAAGAAGACCATGTTAGTATGGGTACTATTGCAGCAAGAAAGGCAAAAGAAATATTATTTAACGTGCAAAATGTGCTGGCAATTGAAATGTTAACGGCTGTTCAAGCTATAGATTTTAATGAAAGTGAAAAATTAGGAAAAGGCACAAAAGCTGCATATAATAAAATTAGAGAGAATATAACTTATGTAGATAAAGATAGAATTTTATATAAAGATATTAATAAGAGTTTTGAATTAATTAGTTCAGGTGATATTTTAAGAGAAGTAGAATCATATATAGGTGAGTTAGAATAAAACTGGCTAACAGATGACAGCCAACAGACAAACATATGTAAGTTTTGACTTACATATGTTTTTTTATTATAATCCATATATATTGATGAAATATAGCCTATTTAACGAATAGCAAATGACTAATGACCAATGACGATATCATAAGGAAGGAGTGTTATTATGCTATCAAAGGAAAAATTAAATAGAATAAACTATTTGGCTAGAAAATCCAAAATAGAAGGCTTAACAGAAGAGGAGAAGAAAGAACAGAAAGCTCTAAGAGAAGAATATCTTAAAAATTTTAGAGAAAGTTTTAGAAGACAGTTAAACTCAATCAAGTTTGTAGAAGAAAAAGAATAGAGGATAAATGAAAAATATGTAGAATAAATGAATATAAGGAAAAAAATTAGGGGGTAATTTAAATGGCTGAAAAGCAATATGTAGTTTTTAAAATAGGTAATGAAGAGTATGGTATAGATATTATGAATGTTAAAGAAATAGGACCATATCAAAAAAGTGTCAAAGTACCTAATGCACCAGTTTTTGTTGAAGGAATAATAAACTATAGAGGGAATGTTATACCTATAATAAGTCTTCATAAAAGATTTAATATTGAACAAAAGGACATTGACAGTAATACAAGAATCATTGTAATAAACTTGAAAGATAAGCAAATAGGTTTTATAGTAGATGAAGCTTCTCAGACTATTAGATTAGATGATAAAGATATAGACCCAGCACCTGATATTGTAGCAGGAGTAGATAGTAAGTATATTACAGGGGTAGGTAAACTTGATGAAAGACTGATAATTTTAGTTGATTTAGAAAAAATATTAACAGAAGATGAAAAGAAAAAGATAGAATCTATGGAAGTATAGATTTTTTGACGAAATGGATATTAAGATGTAATAATATGTATTACGAAAATTTTTGATGCTGTCAACATATGATAAATTTTTCAAGCCTATTCCTCTATACTTGAATTATGGATAGTAAAGTTAGGGGGATAGGAATGAAAAAAATTTTAACTATTATGGTTGTTTTAATGATTATTATTCTGTTTTTTGGCGTTGGACAGGCACAAATTTATAATAATATGATAAATGAGGATTTTGTAATAAGAACAACTAGAACGATTTTGGTAAGTAGAATGGATATAATAAATTCATGTATTTATGAAGGTTTAGATTTAGATATAGCAAAGCAAAAACTAAAAAGAATAGAAGGGGATGTACTATTAAAGGATGATTTAGAATATTTAACTTATTTAAAAGAGAACCCAACGGATTTTGAATATGTTTATGATTTGAGAATATTAAATGTATCATTTGTTGACAATAATTTAGAAAAAATCAGCTTTATAACTGAAATTGAATGGGATATAAAATCTTATGAAAATGAATTAACAGAAGTAGTTAAATATGAAATAGAGTTATTAAAAGTAGATAATAAGTTTTTATTAACAAAATTTAAGCCACTTAGTTAATGCCGATATATTATCGGCTTTTTTTGTGTGTAAAAAATAGTACAAAAGTACCATATATTACAAAGATAAAAAAGCAGGATATAAGTAAAATAAAATCGAAATATGTAGTATTACATATAAAGCAAATATATGAGGTGTAATTATGAAAAGAAATGTAGTAGATATTAACCGTATAAATGAAGTCCTAAAAAAAACTATAGAATCTATTAATAAAGGAAAAGAAGAAATATTTGATATAGCAGAAAGTGCTAGAAAAGAATGTGAATCTATAAGAAGAGAATTAGCAGAATTAAAAGAGAGAGTTTCAAAATTAGTGAAAGAAGTAGATGTTTTAGAAATTGAAGAAAAAAAAAGTAGGAAAAATTTAATGGCTGTAAGTAAAAATTTTAAACTTTACAATGAAGATGATATTAAAAGGGCATATGATAATGCGAAAAATTTGCAGGTATTACTAATGCTGAAAAGACAGGAAGAAAAAGATCTTATAAATAAAAGGAAGGAGCTAGAACTAAGGTTAATTAATGCTGAAAAAGTTCTTAAAAAGGCAGAAAAATTGGTTACTCAAGTTGGAGTAGCTTTAGAGTACTTAAGTGGTAATTTAAGTGATTTAAGCGAAACTATTGAGGACATGCAGAAGAAACAACTACTAGGAATAAAAATTTTGAAGGCTCAGGAAGAAGAACGACAAAGAGTGGCAAGAGATATCCATGATGGTCCAGCACAGTCACTTGCTAATGTTGTAATTAAAACAGAAATATGTGAAAGACTTTTAGATATTGATGTGAATAAAGCTAGAAATGAATTGAAGAATTTGAAACATATAGTTAGAGAAAGTCTTAAGGATATAAGAAAAATAATATACGATTTAAGGCCTATGTCAATTGATGATTTAGGTTTTATTCCTACTATAAAAAGATATGGGTGTAACTTTTCTGAGGAGACAGGTATAAATGTTGAAGTTTTTGTAATAGGTCAATTTAAAAGTATGGAATCTATTGTTGAAATTACATTATTTAGGATTATACAAGAGGCTCTGAATAACATAAAAAAACATTCAAAAGCTAAAAATGTTCAGATTAAAATTGAAACTACTTTGAAAAAAATTAATATAGTTGTAAAAGATGACGGTATCGGGTTTGATGTAGAGAAAAAGTTAAAAGAAACTAATATATTTGAAGGTGGATTTGGAATTTTAGGTATGAGAGAAAGAGTAGAACTGCTTAATGGTGAGTTTCAAATAATTTCTTCAATTGGGAGAGGAACTAGTATTATTTTTAGAATACCAATAGATGGGAAGGATGATTAAATTGAAAAAAAAGATAACAGTACTTATAGTTGATGACCATTCTTTGATGAGACAGGGGCTAAAGCAAATATTAGAGCTAGAAAGTGATATCAAAGTAATAGGACAAGCTTCTAATGGTGAGGAAGCAATTCATATGACTCTTGAATACAAACCTGATGTTGTGTTATTGGACATAAATATGCCTTTGATAAATGGTATAGAGGCTTTAAGAAGGTTAAAAGATATAGGAGTAGATTCGAAAATAGTCATGCTTACTATTCATGATGATAGAGAGTATTTATATGAAACTTTAAATATAGGTGCAGATGGATATGTATTAAAGGACGCAGATTCAGAAACTTTAATAAAAGCAATACGTGATGTCTATAGTGGGAAATCGTTCATTCAACCAAGTCTTGCTACATATTTAGCAAAAGAGTATAAAGCTGCAAATAAAGATAGTGATAAAAGCTCGGTTAAAGATGTATTAACCAGAAGGGAATACGAAGTATTAACTTTAGTCGCAGAAGGTTTGAATAATAAAGAGATAGCTGAACGATTATATATAAGTGAGAAGACGGTTAAAAATCATGTTTCAAATATTTTTAGAAAAATAAATGTAAATGATAGAATACAAGCAGCGATATACGCTTATAGAAATAATATTAAAAAGCTTTAAAAAAACAAATAAAATTTTAATTTTTAGTAATAATACTAAGAAAAAAATCTATTTTATTGACAATTGTAGACAAAAAGTAAGATAATATTTATATGCTAGAACTAAATAGGAGGGATAGGATGAGCGAAAAGTCACAAGGTAAAGTTTTACAGGAAGAATTAACACATAAATGGGATAATATTTGGGAAGTGATGGAAGCTACTGAAGAGGAAAAGGTTTTCGAGTTTGCTGAGGGGTATAAAGAGTTTTTAAACAGAGGAAAAACTGAAAGAGAATCAGCATTAGAAATAGTTAGAATAGCTAGAGAAAATGGTTACATATCTTTAGAAGAAATTATTGAAAAAGGTACTAAAATTGAACCAGGAATGAAAATTTATGCTGTTAACAAAGAAAAAGCAGTAGTAATGTTTGTTATTGGTAAAGAATGTTTAACTAAAGGAATGAATATAATAGGTTCACATATAGATGCACCTAGAATTGACTTAAAACCTAATCCTCTTTATGAAGATGGAGAGTTAGCATTACTTAAAACTCATTATTATGGCGGAATAAAAAAGTATCAATGGGTTTCAATGCCTTTAGCATTACATGGAGTTGTAATTAAATCAAATGGTGAGAAAGTAAATATAGTTATTGGTGAAGATGAAAATGACCCTGTATTCTTTATTACAGATCTTCTTCCTCATTTAGCAAAAGATCAAGTAGCTAAAAAGTTAGGTGAAGGTATAACAGGTGAAGGTTTAAATATAATAATAGGAAGTATTCCATATAGAGATAAAGAGTTAAACGAAAAAATTAAATTAAATGTACTTAAGTTGTTAAATGAAAAGTACGGTATAAAAGAAGAAGATTTTACTACTGCTGAATTAGAAGTAGTTCCAGCAGGAAAAGCTAGAGACGTTGGTATAGACAGAGGTTTAATTGCTGCTCATGGACATGACGATAGAGTTTGTGCTTATGCGTCACTTAAAGCAATACTAGAAATTGATACACCACAAAAAACTGCTGTAGCTTTATTTGTAGATAAAGAAGAGGTAGGAAGCTATGGTAATACAGGAATGCATTCAATGTTCTTTGAAAATGTAGTGTCAGAATTAATAGAGCTTACAACTGAAAGCTATAGTGAATTAAAAACAAAGAGAGCTTTAGCTAATTCAAGAGTTCTTTCTGCTGACGTATGTGCAGCCTTTGACCCAAATTATCCTGAAGTATTAGACAAGAGAAATGCACCTTTTATTGGAAAAGGGGTAACTTTAGTTAAGTATACAGGAGTAAGAGGTAAAGCAGGTTGTAATGATGCTAATGCTGAATATATTAGTGAAATTAGAAGAATATTTAATGAAAACAATGTTGTTTGGCAAATTGGTGAATTAGGTAAAGTAGACCAAGGTGGTGGAGGAACAATAGCTTTCATTTTAGCTAATTATGGAATGGAAGTTGTTGACTGTGGTGTGCCGGTATTAAGCATGCATGCTCCATATGAACTTGTAAGCAAGTCAGATGTATATATGACATATAAAGGTTATAAAGCTTTCTTTAATGCATAAAAAGACAGGCGGCAATCTAATCGATGCCGCCTCTTTCTTTATCAATGGTTATTAGCCAATAGTTTTTAGTCAACAGTTGTTAGTATTATTAGCTGTTCGTTATTCGTCATTCGCCATTCGAAAAGCGAACGACGAATAGCCAAAATTAATCTTAAATTTTACATTTTAATCTAGTACCCAGTATCTAGTACCTATTTTTCTCCATTAATATAATTGAGAATAAATTCCTTAAAAGTTAGATTTAAAGGAGATAGTTGTCTATTTTTATGATAAATTAAGTAGAATTTTCTCGTTAAGTTTATACCTTTCAATTTAAACTTTTTCAGTGTACCATTCATTACTTCCTTTTCAATAGCCTTTTCAGATATAAAACTAATTCCAATTCCCAGTTCTGTAAACTTTTTAATAGTTTCATTATCTTCAACACAAGCTACAATATTAAAACTATTTAAATTATAATTGTTTTCTTTTAATGCCTTTTCAACTACATGTCTTGTACCAGAGCCTAATTCTCTAAGTATTATTCTTTCATTTAATAATATTTTAGGATCTATTTCCTCGTTATTTTCCCATGAATATTTTTCATTATTGGGAGTAATTAAGACTATATTATCATCTATTAGTTCTATGTATTCTAGGTGTTTAGAATAATATTTAGCTCCTATTATACCGAAATCTGTTATTCCATCTAATATGTTTTTTACAACTTCTTTTGAATCTTTATTATTTATTGAGAATGTTACATTAGGAAACTTTTTGGAAAAGCTTTTGATTAATTGTGGCAGAATATATAGCTTAGGTATTGAGCTAGCACTGATTTCTAGATGTCCTTCTATTTTACCTCTATATGCACCTAAATTAAAACAAGCCATGTCTCTTGTATTAAGAATATCAATTGCGTATTTATATAAAATATTACCTGCTTCTGTTGGGGTTATTTTTCTTTCAGTTCTATTTAATAATAAAGTTCCTAATTCATTTTCTAGATTTTGAATATGATTTGTAACAGTTGGTTGAGTTAAATATAGTTTTTCAGCAGCTTTAGAAAAACTTTTTAGTTTTACTACTTCAACAAAAGTTTCAAGTTGTCTAAAATCCATAATATCACCACTTTCATATTCTTTAATTATCGTAATTAATAAATTACAATTTGTCAACAAATTGTTTTAAACTTGATTTTATTTCTAGGCTTATTTAGAATATTAAAGAAGGAGTGAATACAAATGATGAAGTTTTTAAAAAAAAATAAATATGTGTTACTTATAGTAGTTTTGATAATGCTTAAAGTTATGTATTTAGTAATAAATACATTAGATATGAGAAAGCATCATTTAATAAGCCATTTGGATAATTATATTCCTTTTATTAGTTGGATGGTTATACCTTATGTATTATGGTATTTCTATATATGGAGTACTTTATTATATTTATTAATTAAAGACAAAAAGTTATTTGTTACACATTCATTAGCAGTAATTTTGGGACAAACTATTTCTTTAATAATATTTTTATTATATCCAACATATATTATTAGACCTGAAGTAATTGGTAATGATATTTTTAGTAAGTTAATAATTTTAATATATTCAAACGATAATCCAGTAAATGCTTTTCCAAGCATTCATGTTTTACAGTCAGTCTTAACTCATGTGGCTATTTTAAATCTAAAAGATATAAAGAAATCAACAAAAATATTTTCTTATATATTTTCTACAATGGTTATATTGTCTACAATTACTATAAAGCAGCATTATGTAATAGATGTTGTAGGAGGATATTTATTAGCAACAATATGTGCGAAATTTGTTTATGAAATATTCTATGGAAGATACAAAGCTAATACTTTAGACATGATTTTTTCAACAAATAAGTAAAGTCCAGCTAATTAGCTGCACTTGTAAAATTGACTAAGTATTTAAAAGAGGGGATGCTAATGATAAATTATATTATTTATGTTATTACTTTTATTTTGCTGGGAATATCTTTTAGAAAAGACAAACAGAAAACTAAAAAAGCTTTAAAAAAATCGTGGAGAGCATTTAATAATATATTACCTGAGTTTTTAGGAGTTATTATGTTAGTAGGGGTGCTTCTTTCAATATTCAATGCTGATGTTATATCTAGATTAATAGGTAAAGAATCAGGATGGATTGGGATAGTTGCATCAGCTGTTGTAGGAGCAATAACACTAATACCAGGATTTGTAGCTTTTCCAACAGCGGCTTTGCTTTTACAGAATGGGGCTGGATATATGCAAATAGGTGCTTTTGTTTCTGCATTAATGATGGTAGGAATTATTACAATACCAGTAGAGAATCGATATTTTGGGAAAAAGCTTACTATTTTGAGAAACAGTTTTGCATTTTTATTTTCATTTTTAGTTGCTTATGTTATAGGAAAGGTTGTTGGAGGAATATGAAAATAATAAAAAGATATAGTTTCCCATTAGTAGGTATTTTTATTATAACAATCATTACTTTATTTAATAGAGAATTAGGAATGAAAACTTTCAATACAGCAATATACGGTGTTAAAGAAATGGTTTTAGTTATTCCACCAGTTTTTATACTTTTAGGACTATTAGATATATGGGTTCCTAGAGAAACTATGGTGAAATATATGGGAGAAAGCTCAGGGCTTAAAGGTGTAATTCTTGCTATTATCTTAGGATCAGCGGCAGCAGGACCTTTATATGGAGCTTTTCCTATAGCTGCAATTTTTATGAAAAAAGGAGTAAAATTCAGCAATGTACTGATATTTATAGGAGCTTGGTCGACTACCAAAGTTCCAATGTTTTTATTTGAGATGTCAGCTTTAGGCGTACGTTTTGCTGTGACTAGATTATTAATTGATATACCAGGGATTATTATAATAGCACATATTTTAAATCTTTTATTAACAAAGGATGAAATAGAAGAAATTTATAAAAATGCAGAGTCAATATTAGATTAAATGCTTGTTTTGTTTAAGTTATTACAGATATATGATATTGGATAAATTTTAGTCAATAAAATTACTTAAACAAAAACCCTAGGTCATTACAACCTAGGGTTTTTCAATGGTGCCGAAGGTGGGACTCGAACCCACACGGTATTGCTACCACCGGATTTTGAGTCCGGCGCGTCTGCCAATTCCACCACTTCGGCATATTAGCTACAGATTGTATGTTACCAAAAAAACATATAAAAGTCAAGTTATTTTGCTAAAAAATTTAGTTACGAATGCTATTATATACCAAAGAAATATATAAGCAATCTGTGCTATAATTTTATACGTAGCTAGTTTGGAGGTGTTTTAAATGGATCCAATTACACATGGAATAATAGGGTTAGGATTATCTACTTTAAGTGGGGAACCAATAAATATTACAAACCCTTTAATGTTAGGTAGTGTTATAGGGGCTATGTCACCCGATATTGACATAGTATTTAGATTAAAAGGGCAATATGAATATTTGAAACATCATAGAGGAATGACACATTCAATTTTGGGTATAGGTTTTATTTCTTTAGTAATATCTGCAGCTTTAAGTTTAATATTCAAAGATTATTCATTTTTTAGAATTTTTATCTGGACCTTTTTAGGTAGCTTATCACATTCTGTGTTTGATATGCTTAATTCTTATGGTGCTAGGTTTTTATTACCATTTACAAAGAGAAAGTTTTCAGCAAGTTTGTTAATGTTATTTGATCCTTTTATAATATTTTTATCGTTAGGCATGGTATTTTTATTTAAAGACACAGTTATGAAAGGAATTGTATTTTCATTAATTTTTGCAATTTATTTATTGTTTAGAATTCATATGAGAAGTAGTGTTACAAAAGTACTTTATAATAGTTTTAAAAATAAAAGTAGTATTAAAAGAATTAATATTTTACCTTCATTTTTTAATCCTTTAAAATGGGATTTTATTGTAGAAACTAAAGGTTCGAACATTGTGGGACAAGTTTATTATTTAAATAAAAATATTACAATAAGAAAGAAATTTAAAAAAACTAATCATAAACTTATTAAGCAGTTCGATGAAACTAAGCTTGGTAGATATTTTTCTGAATTTACACCTATAAAGCATATTAAAGTCATAGATAAGGGTGAAGAAATTATCTTAAGAGTAATAGATTTGAGATATTATTTGAGAAATGAATTTATGCATCATGCTACGGCGGTTTTTAATTTTGAAAAGAAAATAGTTAAAACTATATTCCATCCGTATAGTTTAAAAAGAGAGATATTAGTAGAAGAAAGAGAGATTGCATAGAGCTGTTAAATACAGCTCTATTTTTTTGCATTTTTTGAGCTAAATTGGTAAATATTATATTTTGCATAAATAATTTACAATATCAATATTATAGATTGAGACTTAAATTAAGGAGGCTGAGATTATTGCAGAAAAAACTACTACTTATAATATTGGCAGTATTATTTTTCACACTAAACATTAATGTTTATGCTGAGAGTGTTGAAAATCAGTATAAAATAGTCATTAATATACCTTCTAGAAAATTAACTTTATTTAAAGATGATATGATTATTAAAGAATATCCAGTTGCCGTAGGAAAATCAAAAACTCAAACCCCTATTGGTGAATTTAAAATAATAAATAAAGTTATAAATCCTTATTATGCTAAAAAAAACATACCTGGAGGAAGTCCAAGAAATCCCTTAGGAAGCAGATGGATGGGATTTAAGCCACACTATGGAATACATGGAAATAGTGATCCTAGTTCAATTGGTACCTTTGCTTCAGGCGGATGTGTTAGAATGTATGAAAGAGATATTCAAGAAATATTCGATATAGTACCTATAGGCACTCCAGTTCAGATAAAATATGACTTAATAGAGATAGTTAATGACATAGATGGAGAAGAGCCTATTTTGATTATTTATCCAGACTATTATAATAAAGTTCGTGATATAAAGGAATTAATTAAACAGAAATTAGAAGAATTAAATTTATATAATGAGATATCAGAGAAAAGATTAGAAGAAGTAACTAATTTAGCTAAGAACAAAAAAGTTGTTTTTTCCAATAATTTAACTTTTTTTATAAATAAAAAATATATAACTGACGATGTGAAAATTATAGAAGGAGTATATTATATAAACTTAAATAAGTTCGGAAAATGGTTGAATACTAATGTACCAATTATATATAAAGAGAGCTATGCTTATGTAATGGGAAGCTTTATTAAAACAGTATATGTCGATAATAAACACTATATAGCTTTATCAGATATACAGAAACTTTTAGGAGGACAATTAGATATAAATAAGGATGCGTATTTGATTGAATTAAGTACTGACGCAGTATTTCTTAACAATAAATATTTAACTAATCAAGTTTTGAATATAACTACAAATCCCAAAATAAGGTTGTCAGTTATCAGTCAATATCTAGATATTGGTATTCAATTTGAACAAAATGAAATAAAATATTACTTGAGAAATGGAAAGGAAATTCCATATGAACTTTATGAAGGAATACCTTATGTTGATGCAAATTACTTAAAAGAGAATACAAAACTTACATTAGATATTTCAACATTTAGAAAGCAATTAACAATAACTAAAAACCCTATGATAATATGTGATGGTGTTATTTACGAAAGTATTTTATATGATAATGAACTATACATACCGCTTAATGTTTTAATAAAAGATGATGGTAATATAGATTTTAATAATATTTTTGTCAATTTTGAAAGGATACCTGTTATATGTGTAGAAGATACTAGATATATACCTTTTAAGAAAGTTAAAAATTTATTCAATTTAATAATAGATGATTATGGAACCAGGATTGCTTTAAATAAAAGGATATTTAATATATTGGATTGAATAAACTAAAGAGCTTCTTAGTATTTAGGAAGCTCTTTTTTATAATCCATAGGAAATTATATTCCTTGTTGAGCTGTGGTTAATTTTGAATATAATTTCCGTAATGGATATAGGCAAAATCTTCCTTAATTTATTTAAATTAAAGATTTTGTTCAATTTAAGATTTTATTTTTTAGGAACTTTTTTTTTAAGTTTTTCGTCTAAATTGTATAAGGATAGTAGAAAGGGGTGAGTCTGTGAAAAAATCTGAACATATCTTAATTAAAAAAAGTTCAGAAGGAAATGTTGATGCTTTTGAAGAGTTGATTAAAGAATATGAGAAAAGGGCTTATAATATAGCTTATAGATTGTTAAAAAATTCCGAGGATGCTATGGATGTTGTGCAAGAAGCATTTATCAAAATTTATAAATCTATAAGAGAATTTAAATTTAAATCTAGCTTTTCAACATGGGTTTACAGAATTGTAGTTAATACTACAATTGATTTTATAAGAAGTAAAAAGGTGATTTATTCACTAGATGAAACTATTAAATCTGAAAAAGGCGATATAAAAAGAGAAGTTGCAGATTATGAAAATACTCCTGAAATTGAGTTGGAAAGAAAGCTGACTAAGGAATTAGTACAAAAATCGATAGATAAATTAGATGATATACATAGAACGGTTATAATATTGAGAGATATACAGGGGTTTAGTTATGACGAAATTTCAGAGATATTAGATTGTTCGCTTGGGACTGTTAAATCTAGGATAAGTAGAGGAAGAATTGCTTTAAAAGAAATTATTTTAAAAGAAATGGAACCTAAAGAAGTGAATTCAAGTCAAAAAAAATGAAAGGAGGGAGACTATGGATTGTAAAAGTTTTGAAGAAAAAATGTCTCTTTATATAGATGATATGCTAGATGCAGTTGAAAAAAATGAGTTTAAGCAGCATTTAAATGAATGTAGTAAATGCAGAACCTTATTTAAGAACATGAATAGTATTGTCAATTACGCTAGAGATTGTGAAGAAATAGAATTGCCTGAAGATTTTAATGAAAAGCTTAGAATAAAACTTAAAGAAATTAAGAAACCAAAAGGTTATAAAAATAAGTTCAAGGTATTATCTACGATAGCTGCTGCCTTCTTAATAGTAATAATTTCTGTTTCGGCTATTTTGATGGTGATAAATTTTCCAGGTAACAATTTTAAAATGGGAAAAAGCATGGTAGAAGAAAGAGCGAATTATGATACTCAAGAAGCACCTATGCAAATGGCTAGTGAGTTTAAACCAAGTCAACCAGAATTAGATAGAGGAGAAGCTTCTGATTATAGCACTAGCTATGGTACAGATTCTAATAGAGCAGAGTCAATTACACTTACAGATGAAGAAAATGCAAAACAAAGTAAATTAGAAAATAGAAAAATAATTGATGAAGCCTATGTAGAATTAGATGTAGAAGATTATGATAAAGTTTTCAATGAAATAATAGATTATGTAAAATTCTTAGGTGGTTATATAGAAAATTCAGAGTCAGGATATCAATACAATAAGTTTAGAGAAGAAAAAGAGCCGTTAAAAAGAGGTTATTTAAGAGTCAGAGTGCCATCTGATAAATTTGAAGATGCTATTAAATATATTGATAGTTTGGGAATTATAAAGAGAAAAAATTTAACTGGAAGAGATATAACAGAGCAGTATTATGACATTGAAAATAGAGTTAAGAATTTAAAAATACAAGAGGAAAGATTAAGAGAGATTTTAAGAAAAGCTGAAAAAGTAGAAGAAATACTTATGATTGAAAATGAGTTAAGAAGAATAAGGACCGAAATAGATCAAAATACGAGTGTATTAAAAAAATGGGATAGCTTAGTAGCTTTAGCTACGATTAATATAAGTTTAAATGAAGTTGAAATATTAAATAAGGAAATAAAAAATGTAGATAAAAGCATATTTGAAAAATCTAAGGAAGGTTTTATTACAACAGTAAATAATATAATTAAGTTGTTTGAAAAAACGATTATATTTTTAATAACTATATTACCTATAATTATTTTAATATCTATCTTGTTTGCAATAGCTTACTTTTTATACCAAAAATATAAGTATAGGAGGGATTAATGTGAAAAATAAGATTGCTATATTGAGTATTTTATTTGCTTTAGTTTTAATTGGAGGTTATGTTTTAGGTTCGACTTCTCAAACTGTAGATAATGTATTAGCTGATGAAAAAAATGATTTAGGAAATACAATTACAGTAAGTGGAGAGGGAGTAGTTAAGGTAAAACCAGATATAGCTTATATTAATATAGGGATTGAGACTATTGGCAAGAATAGTCAGGATGCACAGATAGAAAATAAGAATAAAATGACAAATATAATGAGTAAAATCAGAAGCTTCAAGATAAAAGATGAAGATATAAAAACTATAGAATACAATATTATAGCCATGAGGGAATATGACAGAGAAAAAGGAAAAAGTGTTATAACTGGATATATGGTTAGAAACGTTGTGCAAATTACTATAAAAGATATAAATAATGTAGGCAAAATAATTGATAGAGTTTCTGAAGTTGGAGCTAACTATATAACTAATATTACTTTTAGTGTAAAAGATAAAGAAAAATACTATTTAGAAGCTTTAAAAATGGCTATGGAAAATGCGAAAAATAAAGGGGCTGCTATTGCTAGTACTTTTGGAGTTAAATTAGATAAACCATATAAAGTTAATGAGTTATCTAATATGAATTATTCTGTAGTAGGAGGATATAGAGATTCATTTGCATACCTAAAAGAAGATGCTGTGAATACACCTATTTCACAAGGAGAACTTGAAATAAGAGCAAAAGTAAATGTAATATATAAGTATTAACCCTTGATGATACATCAAGGGTTTTATTTGTTTACTATTTATTCTATTTCTTATATACTTAATATAAGAAATTAACTATATACTAAAGAAGTCTTAAGGAGTTGGTTAAATGTCATTAAAAAGATTGATGGTAATTGACGGTAACAGTTTATTACATAGAGCATTTCATGCATTACCACCATTACAAACTAAAGAGGGAATATATACTAATGGAGTTTACGGTTTTTTGACAATGCTAAATAAAATAGTTGAAGAATATTCTCCTGAATATATATGTGTTGTGTTTGATAAGAAAACACCAACATTTAGGCATAAGGAGTATACAGAATATAAAGCAAATAGAGCTAAAACTCCAGATGAATTGATTATGCAGTTTGATATTCTAAAGGAAGTATTGAGTAAATTAAATATAACTACTTTAGAAATTGATGGATTTGAAGCAGATGATATTGCAGGAACGTTAGCATCAATAGGTGAAAAGAAAGGGTTAGAAACTATTTTAGTTACTGGTGACAAAGATTATTTGCAGTTAGTGACAAAAAAGACTAAAGTGTTGATAACTAGAAAGGGTATAACTAATCTGGAAATATATGATGAGCAAAGTGTGAAAGAAAAATATGGGATAAGTCCAGTACAATTAATTGATTTAAAAGGACTTATGGGAGATAAATCAGATAATATTCCTGGAGTACCTGGGATTGGTGAAAAAACGGGAATTAAACTTATAAAGGAATTTGGTTCGCTCGAAGAGATATATGAGAATTTAGAAAATATTTCAGGTAAAAAGCTTAAAGAGAGATTAATAGAGAATAGACTTCAGGCTTTTATGAGTAAAAAATTGGCCAAAATTATAACAGAAGTACCTATTAGTATAGATTTAGAAGAACTAAAGAAAAGAGAACCCGATTATGATGAACTTATAGATTTATATAAGAAGCTTGAATTTAACAGTTTATTAAGTAGAATTCGTAAAATTTCAAGTGATAAAGAAACATCTAATGATTTGACAATAAATATTGATTGCAATTATGAAATAGTACAAGATTTAGAAGTAATAGACAATATAATACAGAGCATAAATAAAAATAAAAATGTATATTTAAGATTTATTCAAGAGGACATAATAGTAGGTCTTACAGTCAAAACTGAAATGACAAAGACGTATTATATAGATTTAGTTGAAGAAGAGTTTAAAGATAAAGTTTTATTGAAATTAAAAAATATATTTGAAAATAAGGATATAGAAAAGAAAGGACATCATTTAAAAGAAGATATTTTAATACTTTTGAAAAATGGAATATATTTAAATGGAATAACATTCGACAGTATGATAGGTCAATACATAATAAACCCTTCACAAAATAGTTACAGCATTAAAGAACTAGCTAAGGAATATTTATCTGTTTTTATTGAAGATGAAGATGATATTTTAGGTAAAGGAAAAAGTAGAAAAAAGATAACAGATATTTCATTAGAAGAAAGAGCTAAGATATTTTCTACTCAACTAGAAATAATATCGAGAATTGAAAATGCGATAAAAGAAAAGATACAAAAATGCGACATGAATGAGTTGTATTATACAGTTGAATTACCTCTAATAGAAGTATTAGCATTTATGGAGTTTGAGGGATTTGCTGTAGATATTAAAAAATTAAATGAGCTAGGCGAAGAATTTGAAACAAAAATGGCAGAGCTTACAGACGAGATATATAGCATAGCAGGTGAAAAGTTTAATATAAATTCAACTAAGCAGCTAGGATATATTCTATTTGAAAAACTAGAATTACCAGTAATTAAAAAGACAAAAACAGGTTATTCAACAAATGCTGAAGTGCTAGAAAAATTAAAAGATAAACATCCTATTATAGAAAAAATACTTGAATACAGACGCATAATGAAATTAAAAACTACATATATTGATGGTTTGATTTCATTAGTAGATAAAGAAACCAATAAGATACATTCAACCTTTAATCAAACAATTACTACTACTGGAAGGATAAGCAGTACTGAACCTAATCTTCAAAATATACCTATAAAAACAGAAGAGGGAAGGAAAATTAGAAAAGTATTTATACCAAGTAGTGAAGAGTATAAGTTAGTTGATGCGGATTATTCACAAATTGAATTAAGAGTACTTGCTCATATTACAGATGATCCAAATTTAAAAGAGGCATTTTTCAATAATGAGGATATACATACTAAAACTGCAGCTGAGGTATTTAATGTGTCAAAAGCTGATGTAACACCTCTTATGAGAAGTAGAGCGAAAGCTGTGAATTTTGGTATAATATATGGCATAAGTGATTATGGATTAGCAAGAGATTTGAAGATTAGCAGAAAAGAAGCAAAACTTTATATAGAGAACTATTTTTCAAAATACAAAAAAGTTAAGGAATATATGGATAATATAATAAAAGAAGGAAAAGAAAAAGGATATGTAACAACAATTATGAATAGAAGAAGATATCTTCCAGAATTAAAGTCTAGGAATTTTAATATAAGATCTTTTGGTGAAAGAATGGCAATGAATACTCCTATACAAGGTAGTGCAGCAGATATAATAAAAATTGCCATGGTGAATGTTTTTAATGAATTGAGAAAGAAAAAATTAAAATCAAAGTTAATATTACAGGTTCACGATGAATTGATTATAGAGGCTCATAAAGATGAATTGGATGAGGTTAAGCAGATACTTAAGTTACAGATGGAGAATGCGTTTAAACTAAGCGTTCCTTTAAAAGTTGATATGAAGATAGGTGATAGCTGGTATGAAACAAAATAGAACAAGCAATACAAAGATTATAGGTTTAACAGGTGGGATAGCTACTGGTAAAAGTACAGTTACTAAGTTATTGAAAGAGCTTGGATATATAGTTATTGATGCTGATAAGATAGCAAGAGAGGTAGTTGAGGTTGGTAAGCCAGCATATTTAGATATTGTAAAAGAGTTTGGAAGAGACATTTTAGAGGAAAATAATCAAATAGATAGAAAGAAACTTGGAGAAATTATTTTTAAAGATGTAGAAAAAAGAAGAAAATTGAATCAAATTGTTCATCCAAGGATAATTCAAGAAATGATAAATAAAATAAAACAGTTTTGTGATGGAAACAAAGTAATATTTTTAGATATACCTTTATTGATAGAGGAAAAAAATATATTAGAAAAGCAAGGGTTAAAGTTTGATGAAATATGGTTGGTATATGCAGATGAAGAGAATCAGTTAAGTAGACTAATTGAGCGAGATAAATTAGATATGGAAAGTGCATTAAATAGGATACGTGCTCAAATGCCTATGACTGAAAAGCTAAAAATTGCAGATGTTGTTATAGATAATAATAGAGGGATAAGCGAATTGAAAGACCAAATTATAAAATTATTAAATAGGTATTAAATTTTCGGAGGGATTTTTTTGCCTTTAAAAAAATACAGGAAAATATTATCAATAATATGTACTTTAGTAGTAATTATAGCAGTTTTCACGAATTTAAAATGGATAGGAAAAATTATATATCCATTGTATTATGAAGATTATATTAAGAAATATTCTTATCAATATAATATTGACCCAATTTTAGTTGCTTCTATAATTAAAGTTGAAAGTAAGTATTATAAAGATGCGAAGTCACATAGAGGAGCTAAAGGGTTGATGCAGATTTCTCCTATTACTGGAAGATGGGCGGCAGAAGAAATAGGTATATTAGATTATAATGAAGATTATTTGTATGATCCTGAAATTAATATTATGATAGGATGTTGGTATTTAAATAAGTTACATAAGCAGTTTAAAAATGATATTAAATTAGTTTTAACTGCTTATAACGGTGGAAGTGGGAATGTAGAGAAATGGCTAAAAAATCCTATGTATAGTAGTGATGGAAAAAAACTTGACCAAATTCCTTTTGTAGAAACTAAAGAATATGTTGAAAAAGTACTCAAAACATATAAAATTTATAGATTTTTATACAAAGATATTTTGTAATTAATAAAACTTAAAATTTATTGAACTTGCTAAAAAATAGTTGTTATAATTAAAATGTGTATATACTTAAATTTTAGACAAGAGATGAAGAAAAAAACAAGGAGGAATTTTTTTGAAACTCAAAAAAATATTAGTAGCATTTATAGCGCTTATGTTAACAATTAGTTTGATTGGCTGCGGTATTGATAATCAACTAGATGATATTAAAGGCAAGGAAAATGAAAGTGATAATACAGATCAAAACGAAGTTTATGAACCAGCTTTTGGTGGAGAGATAGTGGTACCTATTTCCTATATTAAAACATTTAATCCATTATTGAGTAGTGACAAGAGTTTATATTATTTTAATAAATTAATATATGAAAGTTTATTTGATTTTGATGAAAATCTAAACTTAAGAAAAGTACTAGTAGAAGACTATAAAATTAGTAAGGATGGTCAGACTGTAGATATTAAGCTTAAAGATAATATTACATGGCATGATGGGTATAAGTTTACTGCTTCAGATGTAAAGTTTACAGTAGATGTAATAAAATATGGTGCAAATGATGTTTTATATAAAGATATGTTAGAAACTGCATTTAAAGCTGCTAAACCTACAGATATACAGCATATTCTAAATGTTAAAATTATAGATGATTTGAATTTACAAATACATTTTGATAGAGCTTATAGTAATGCGCTTGAAAGTTTAACATTTCCAATAATACCTAAGCACCAGTTTGTTGAGGAAGGAGTTAAGATAAAAAAGAAAACATATTTAAAAGCTTTAAGTGAAGATATTATTCCTATAGGTACAGGACCATATAAATTTAACAAATATAATAAGCTTAAATGGGTTGAGCTTGTAAGAAATGATGATTGGCATTTAGGTAGACCTTATATTTCTAAAATTATTGGAAAAATATTATCAGATAATGAACTAGCAGTAGTATCATTTGAAACTGGGCAATTAGATTTAACTAGGGCAGAAGGTGTGGATTGGGAAAAATATGCTCAAAACAATAAAGTAGCAATATATGAATATATTACTCAAAAGTATGAGTTTTTAGGATTTAATTTTAGAAATAAGTTAATCAATAGTGAAAAAGGTTTAGCTTTAAGAAAGGCAATTGCATATGCGATAAACAGGGATAATATAATTAATAAAGTTTATTTAGGTCATGCAACAAAAGTAGATGTACCAATTCATCCGAATTCTTGGTTATTATCTCAAAAAAATGCTTACAATTATAGCATAGATAAAGCTAAAGAAATTTTAAATAAAGCTGGATGGGAAGATACAGATAATGATGGTATTTTAGAGGATGAAAGTGGCAACAAACTAAAGTTTAGGCTGTTAACAAATTCATATAATCCATTAAGATTAAAGACTGCGAACATGATAATAGAAGATTTAAAAGCCGTTGGAATAGAAGTAATTCCACAGTATGATACTACAGTAGATAATATTGATGTAGAAACTGCAGAAAGACAATGGAATAATATGGTTAATAAAATTCAAAACGGTGATTTTGATTTAGTACTTCTTGGTTGGGAATTATCTTTGCTTCCAGATTTATCTTTCGCTTTTCATTCAACTCAAATAGATGAAGGAAGTAATTTTATTAATTATAAAAATGAAAGTATGGATCAGCTTTTAGTAAAAGCTTTTAGAGCTACTACTAGAGCAGAAAAGAAAAGAGTTTATGAAGAGATTCAAAAATTAATAGTTAAAGATTTACCTTATGTAAGTTTATTTTTTAGAAATAATGCAATACTTGTTGATAATAAAATAAAAGGCGAAATCAAACCAAATTATGCCAATATATATAATGATATTGACAAATGGTTTATTCCAAAAAAATTTCAAGAAGAGAATAAGAATGATTAATTAGATTAGAACTTGACATTAATAAAATTAGCAGCTATACTAAGAAAGTGTTTAATAAGCGCCGTGGTGGTGGAATTGGCAGACACGCTATCTTGAGGGGGTAGTGAGCTGATGCTCGTGCGGGTTCGAGTCCCGCCCACGGCACCAGAAGATAATAAAGGGAGCATTTAGCTCCCTTTTTCATTTAAGTTTATTCTTAATAGCAATAGCAGAATAGTATAACTAATAGTAAGAAGAAGAACAATAAGCTGTCATTGTAGCCGCATCCGCATTGAGTATCAGCCATATATATCCCTCCTATATTGGCATTTACATATACTTGAAATATAGTTATTAAAGATATTTAATTTGAATATTAAAATATTTTTGTAAAATTATCTGTTACAACCAAATCCTCCATAGCAATTACAGAATATTACAACTAGCAATAGGAAGAAGAATAACAATTCGCTGCCGCCGTCACAACCAAATAATCCGCCTAGAAGACCTTTTCCTTCAGCCATATATATAACCTCCTTATTTCTACTATATTTTCTTGGTCACTATATAATATGATTAGAGTTCAAAATGGGTGAAAAAGATTTTGATTTTATTTTTTAGTAATTATGACCAAAGCCACCAAATAGAATTACAAGTATTAGAAAGAAGAAAAGTAAGCTTTCATTTCCACCGCCAAATAAACCATCAAAAAGACCTTGTGCCATGAATAAACCTCCTTTAAATATATTTTTTCGAGTTTAATACATTATATAGATAAATCTACTATTTTGACACAGAAAAAGTTAACTGATAAAATTTAAATTATAAATATTAATAATATTTTGAAGGAAAAAAGAAACATTTATTGAATAATATATATATATTATTGGGGTAAGGGGTTTTGGTATGCTAAGTAAACTAAGGAAGCATTATGAAATCATTATTGGGACAATTGGTTTTGGATTACTTTTTTTATTAACTATTACTAATAAAGAGCATTATTACTTTGATATTTCATTATTTGCAATTTTGAGTATATCAGGTATTTTACTTGAAAGCATAAGCATAAAAATTGATGATTTTACTGTAACTCTAGGTTCTGCAGTAATGCTTGGCTCTTACTTTATTAGTGGGCTTATACCGACTTTATGGTTGATTTTTTTAGTATTTATGACATCAAATTATCTTTATTATCATAAACAAGCAAAAAGAGCATACTTTAATATAGGTATGTTTTTTACTATGTTTATATTGTCTCATTATATAATAAAAGCGGCGGGAAGGCAGATAAATTATATAAATAATATTGATGATATAATAAACTGTATAATATTTGGATTAACAATATTTATTGCAAATTGGATGATAGTTTTACTGCAAAATATAGGAGAGTTTAACGATGAAATAGCAAATGTAATAGAAGCTTTAAAATGGGATTTTTATACTAATTTTATAGTTATTCCATTATCTATATTAATGTCATATTCTTACCAGCAATATAGTTTTGTTGGATTAATTGTATTCATTTTATTGATTATGACTTTCAATTCGTTATTTAGATTAATGAGAAATCTGATATTTATCAATAAAGGATTAAGTTTATCTCATCAAGTTTCTGCATCGATAGTTTCTAAGCTTGATTTGAGTGAGACTATATCTAATATTTTAATTGGGATAAAGCAATTAGTGAATTGTGATTATTGTGCTTTGATTGAATTTGATAGAAGTAGTTGTACTGCTAAGACTCTAGATTTTAATGCAGAGGAATATATAAATTTTGATAGTAAAATAATTGATGATTACCTAACTAAGCACTTTGAAGAGATATTAACTTTAAAAGAAAGTTTTGTGCTTGAAGATGTTGGAAAGAGTAAATATATCGATGATTCTGCAAAAGTGCCAGAAGATTTGGTTTCGTTAATATATGAACCTTTGATTTTAGATAATGAAATAATTGGATGTGTATTAATTAGCAGTAAATATAGAGGTAGATTTTCTAAAGAGCAATTATATATTTTAGATAATCTGGCAAGCCAAATTGTGGTAGCTATAGAAAATGCAAGATTGTATAAAAAAGTATATAACAATGCTATAAAGGATGAGTTAACTGGATTATATAATCAGAGATATTTCTTTAATGCTTTAGATTCATTAACAGATACATGTTCGACTTGTACTTTTAAAAATTGTATCAAATGTAATAAAACTAGCCTTATAATTTTTGACATTGACCACTTTAAGAGAATTAATGATACTTATGGGCATCAGACAGGAGATAAAATACTTAGTGAAATAGCTAGTATTATAAGAAATAATGTCAGAGCAAATGATAAGGTATTCAGATATGGTGGAGAAGAGTTTACAGTAATATTACCAAAGATTGATCAACAACATGCTTATGATATAGCAGAGAGAATAAGGAAAGTTGTTGAAAATACTAAATTTTATAGTGTTGAAGGAGATGAAATAAAAGTAACAATAAGTGGTGGATTAGCTGAATTCCCAGAGGAAGCAGATTCTGGTGCTTCACTTTTGGCTTACGCAGATAGAGCTATGTATATAGGGGCCAAAAAACAAGGAAGAAATAAGATCAGTAAATACGCAGCAAGTATGTAGTTATTTTAGCTGATTGGGGGCGGGAGATTGAGGAGTTCGAGGAGGAAAAGGAAAAGTAAGAAGGACAAGTTATTGACAATATTTGTATTTTTTATCATAGCACCAGTTATATCAATAGCTATAGGAATTTTGATTGTTCAAAGTATAATAATGCCTCATTTTGAAGATGTTAATGATACTAACCTTACAAGCAAAATTGAAGATGATTTAAGTAATAATGAAAGTAATGAGAATATTGTTAAAGATATAGACAAACAGGAAATTAATGATTTAAAGAAATTAGAATTGACAATTGAAGGATTTGATCTATATAACATTCAATTAGGTAGTTTTAGTAATGTTGAAAATGCTAAGGCTTTAAGAAAGGAATTAAGAGAAAAAGGGGTAGATGGCTATATTGTTAAGATAAGTGACTATAAGGTGTTTTATGCGACTTTTCTTAACAGGGAAATTTGTGATGAAGTTTTAACGAGCATTAGAGAATCATATAAAGATGCATTTGTAAATAAAATAACTGTTGATGACTTTGTGATAAAATATGATAGTAATGAACAGGAAACTGCTGATATGATAAATGAAATTATTAAAACATTTAAGAATGCTTTTGATGAAGAGACTGCTTTGTGGCACTATGCTCTTGTAAAAAAAGATTTACAGGAGATACTTAAAACAATAAGGGAAAATAATGATCAAATAAGCAAATTGCTAAACAATATAGATAAGGATATAGAAAACCCTGATTTCAATGATGTATTAGATAATATCAGGATGCAGGTCAAAGAAAGAGAACAGATTTTACAAAGTCTAATAAATAATAAACAAAATATACAAGACAGTTATGACAAGTATTATAAAATGCTGTTTGATTTTATAAAAATTTTTAAATAGCTATAATAGGAGTGGTATTGTGAAATTAAAAGAAATAAAGGAAATACTAGATGCTGAAGTATTAACTGGTGAGGAATATCTAGATAGAGAAGTTCTTTCTGCTTTTGGGTCGGATTTAATGAGTGATGTTTTAGCTTTTGTAGATGATGGCTCAGTTTTGCTTACAGGATTAACAAATCCACAAGTTATTAGAACTGCTGAAATGATAGATTTATATGCTATTGTATTTGTAAGAGGCAAAAAACCAAGTAAAGAAATTATTGAAATGGCAAAATCACACAATATTACTGTTTTGCTGACTGACTATACATTGTATACATCATGTGGAAAGCTATATGAAAAAGGATTGAAAGGTATTTCTATAGAAGGAGTAACAAGATAGATGAATGAGAAAAATTCTATAAAGCTTGAATATGAGATTTTGCAGAATGATTTTACAAGAGCTGGTGAAGCTTCAAGTAATATAAAGAAAATTTTAAAACAGCTTGGAATAGAAGCTAAAATAGTTAGAAAAGTAGCTATAGCAACTTATGAAGCAGAGATGAATATAGTAATACATTCATATGGTGGAATAATTAAAGTTATAATAACAGAGCAGTATATTGATATCTATGCAATAGACAAAGGGCCTGGTATTAAAGATATTGAGTTAGCTATGAAAGAGGGTTATTCGACAGCACCAAATCATATTCGAGAATTGGGATTTGGAGCTGGAATGGGATTGCCAAATATGAAAAGATGTTCTGATGAATTTAATATAGAGTCTACTCCTAATGGAAAAACAGAAGTTTATATGAGGATTTATATAAGTAAATAAACAAAATCTAGTAGGTGATTTTTATGGAAGAGTACTTTCATTCAGTTGTACTTGATAAAGATAGATGTAATGGTTGTACAAATTGTATGAGAAGATGTCCGACAGAGGCAATAAGAGTAAGAGATAAGAAAGCTATAATCATAAAAGAGAGATGTATAGATTGTGGTGAATGTATAAGGGTATGTCCATATCATGCTCAACAGACACAGTTAGATACTTTAGATAAATTAAAGAAGTATAAATACAAGATAGCTATTTCTCCAATGACTATGTATGGTCAGTTTAATTTGGATAAAGATATGAATAAAGTTTTTAAAGGGATTAAAATGCTAGGATTCGATGAGGTATTTGATGAAGGATATGCAGCAGATATTATAACTTTGATCATTAGAGAAAACTTGAAAAACAACCAACAGCCAAAACCGCTTATTTCGTCTTTGTGTCCAGCAGTATTAAGATTGATACAAATTAGATTTCCTTCATTAATTGATAATATAATAAGAATCGAGTCACCTATGGAATTAGCTGCTAGATTAGCAAGAAAGAATGCTATGGAAAGATACGGTTTGAAGTCTGATGAAATAGGTATATTTTATATAACGCAATGTCCTGCTAAAGTTACAAGTATTAAAAATCCAATAGGTATAAAAAATTCGCATGTTGATGGCGCTATTTCTATAAAGCAGATATATGGAGATATAGTGAAAAATTCGAATACTGTTGAGAAGATAGAAGCTTTTAGAACAGCTTCTACTTATGGAATAGATTGGGCTAGAGCTGGAGGCCAGAGTAAGTCTATTGGAGTTGATAATTATATTGCAGTTGATGGAATAGATAATGTTATAAAAGTTTTGGAAGAAATTGAATTAGGTAAGCTGAATAATATTGAATACTTTGAAGGTTTAGCTTGTGTTGGGGGATGTGTTGGAGGACCGTTATGCGTTGAAAATCCATTTATAGCTAAAAGTAGAATTAGGAGATTAGCGGAAAAGCGTAATGATGAGATAAAAGTTTCAAGAGAATATGCTATAGAATTATATGATTCAGGTTTTGCTTGTTGGACTGAGAAAATTCAATCTAAAGGAGCTATGAAACTTGATGAAAATATAGTTGAAGCAATTAAGAAAATAGAAGAAATAAAAAAACTGACAAGTTTATTGCCTGGACTTGATTGTGGCTCATGTGGAGCACCTTCTTGTAGAGCTTTGGCTGAGGATATAGTAAGAGGGTATAGTAAAATAGAAGACTGTATATTCAAAGATTAGCCTAGGGAGGATACTTATGAGATTAGATAAAATAGTTAAGGAATTAGAGCTTGAAGTTTTAACTGAAAAAAATATTGAAAATGATGTAGAGGGAGTCTATATTGGTGATTTATTAAGCTTAGTAATGGCTAATGCTAATGAAAAAAACCTATGGATTACTATTCAAACGCATTTAAATATAATTGCTGTAGCTACTTTAGTAGGTTTGTCAGCTATTCTGATTGCAGAAGGTATGGAAGTTGAAGATGAAACTATAAAAAAAGCCAATGAAGTTGGCATACCAGTTTTAAGGTCAAAACTTAGTGCATATGAGTTAGCATGTAGATTATATGAATTAGGTGTTTAGTATGAGATTAAGCTATGATTTGCATATACATTCAGTATTGTCTCCATGTGGAGATAAGGATATGACACCAAATAATATTGTCAATATGGCGTATATTAAAGGGCTTGATATAATTTCAGTAACTGATCATAATACTATGGAAAATGTAGAAGCTGTTATGAAAGTAGCTAAAAAAAGAGATATTTTAGTTATACCTGGCATAGAGGTAACTACAAAAGAAGAAGTTCACGTATTATGTTATTTTAGAAATATTGAAGATGGTATGGAATTTCAAGATTTTATCTATAGAGGATTACCAGATATTAAAAATAATGAAAAGCTTTTTGGAAGCCAATTGTTAATGGATGAAGATGATAACATTATAGGAAAGATTGATAAGTTTCTTTTAAATAGTACTAAGTATACAATTAAAGAAATTAATGATTTTGTTAATAAACTAAATGGTGCTTTGGTACCAGCGCATGTTGATAAAAAATCTTATAGTATACTTGCCAATTTAGGCTTTATACCAGATGAACTTAATATAAAAACAGTTGAAGTTTCAAGCGATTATTTTTCTTTATCAACTGATACCTTAATCAATTTAGATAGATATAATGTACTTAAGAACTCTGATGCACATTATCTTGGCGATATCAATGAACCAATTGTGTTTTTAGATATAGAAAGAAAGAATATAAATTTTTTAATAGAATATCTTAATAAGAGTTGGAGGAATATAAGATGAAGGAGCTTTCCCTTCACATTTTAGATTTAGCTGAAAATTCAGTAAAAGCTGAAGCAACTAAAATAAATATTAGTATTTTTGAAGATACAGAGAGAGATTTATTGACAATAAATTTAGAGGATAACGGAAGAGGGATGGACGAAGAGTTACTAAAAAAAGTAGAAGATCCTTTTGTAACATCTAGAACAACTAGAAAAGTAGGCCTAGGAATTCCTTTGATGAAAGCGGCTGCTTTAAGGTGTGAAGGAGATTTTAAAATATCTTCAGAAATAGGTAAGGGAACTAAAGTAACAATTATTTTTAAGCATAGTCATATAGATAGAGCACCAATAGGAGATATTGGGCAAACAATAATTTCATTGATAAATGCAAATGAGAATATAGAAATTGTTTACAAGCATAGTTATAATGGAAATTGTTTTGTTTTTGATACCAAGGAAGTAAAAAATATACTAGGAGATGTGCCGATAAATGAAGCTCATATAATGTTGTGGATAAAGGATTATATCAATGAAAATGTAAGGAATCTTTATAGAAATAGTCAATGAGAATGACAATAAATAAACAATCTATTTTCTGTACAATTTCGATAAAAGGTGTTATAATTAAGTTAAAAATAATAGGACCCATGAGTGGGGGTCCTATATTTGTGTAAAATTTTGTCTATTTAAGTATTTTGTATACAAGATTTGTTTAAAAATTATTAAAATTATAAATAAGAGGTGAGATGTATGAAGTTAAAAAATCTTACCTTTAAAGGTGGTGTTCATCCGCCACACTTTAAAGAGTATACTGAGAAAATTCCGTTAGAAAAAGCAAAAGAACCACAAACAGTTATTATTCCAATGCAACAGCATATAGGCGCACCTTGTGAGCCAATTGTAAAGGTTGGAGATAGGGTTAAAATTGGACAGAAGATAGGTGAGCCAAAAGCATTTGTTTCTGCACCAATCCATTCTAGTATTGCAGGAATAGTGAAGAAAATTGTACCTTATACAAGTCCTACAGGTACACAAGTATTATCTGTAGTGATAGAATCAGATGGCAGTAATGAAGTAGATGAAAACGTTAAACCAAAAGGAGATTTAGATTCACTTACTAAAGAAGAAATCTTGAATATCATTAAAGAAGCAGGTATTACAGGGCTTGGAGGTGCAGGATTCCCTACTCATGTAAAATTATCACCACCTCCAGACAAAAAGATTGATACTATAATATTAAATGGTGCAGAGTGTGAGCCTTATTTAACATCTGACCATAGATTAATGCTTGAAACTCCTGAGAAGGTAGTATTTGGGCTAAAGGCTATTATGAAAGCTGTTGGTGTAAGTAAGGGATTTATCGGAATTGAAAACAATAAGCCAGATGCGATAGAAGCAATGGAGAAGGCTGTCAAAGATGAACCAAACATTGAAATAGCTACTTTGGTTACTAAGTATCCACAAGGAGACGAAAAACGATTAATTAATGCTGTTACAGGGAGAGAAGTACCATCTGGTGGATTACCGATGGATGTAGGCGTTATAGTTAATAACGTTGGTACTGCAGCAGCTATAGCAGATGCGATTCAGACAGGTATGCCACTTATACAAAGAATAGTTACAATAACAGGTAGTGCTGTAAATAAACCTAAAAATTTAATCGTTAAGATAGGAACTCCATTTAAAGAAGTGATAGAGCAATGTGGTGGATATAAAGGAAAGCCAGGAAAAATAATTATGGGTGGACCTATGATGGGTATTGCTCAGTTTACAGATGAGGTACCTGTTATTAAAGGAACATCAGGTATACTTGTATTAAATGAGAAAGAGGCTAAGATACCTGAGCCTAAACAATGTATTAGATGTGGTAAGTGTGTTGATATTTGTCCTGTTAATTTACAACCTCTATTTATAAGTCAGTTTGCATTAAAAAGCATGTATGATGAAGCTGAGAAGTATCATGCATTAGATTGTATTGAGTGCGGTTCATGTTCTTTTATTTGTCCATCAAAAAGACCTTTATTGCAGTCAATAAGAGTAGCTAAGAGGGAACTAATTTCTAGAAGAAAAAAAAGGTAAGTGATTGGAGGGAGAATAGTGGATAATAAGTTAATAGTTTCATCTTCTCCACATCTTAGATCAGATGAAACAATCAATAGAATCATGTTAGATGTAATAATAGCTTTATTACCAGCAACTTTAGCTAGTATCTACTATTTTAGATTTAATGCATTAAAGTTGATTGTATTAGCAGTATTAACTGCAGTGGTAACAGAAGCTTTAATTCAGAAATTATTGAAAAAGCCTATAACTGTAAATGATCTAAGTGCAGTTGTTACAGGTTTACTATTAGCCTTTAATATACCTGCATCAGCTCCTTGGTGGATACCAGTAATAGGTTCGGCTTTTGCAATTGCTATAGTAAAGCAGGCTTTTGGTGGATTAGGACACAATTTTATGAACCCAGCTTTAGCAGCAAGAGCTATGCTTTTAGCGTCATGGCCTGTTATTATGACTAATTGGGTAACTCCAGGGGCAGAAGCAGTAAGTACTGCAACACCTTTAGCTATTTTAAAAGGAGAAGCAGCTAATCAGGTTTTACCATCTTTAAAGGATGTATTCTTCGGAAATGTAGGAGGATGTTTAGGAGAAACATCAGCGATACTTTTAATTTTAGGTGGTGCATATTTACTTTATAGAGGTGTTATTAATTGGCGTATTCCTTTTACTTATATAGGTACAGTTGCAGTTATGATGCTGATTTTCGATGGTGGATTCACTAGCATGGTGTACCACATATTCGCAGGAGGACTTATGCTAGGTGCATTTTTCATGGCTACTGATTATGCGTCATCTCCTGTAACACCAAAAGGACAGATTATTTTTGGTATAGGCTGTGGTGTTATAACATCAGTAATAAGACTCTATGGTGGCTATCCTGAAGGGGTTTCGTATTCAATACTTCTTATGAATATAGTAGCACCTCTTTTAGATAAATATACTAGCCCAAGAGTATTTGGTGAGGTGAAGCAAAATGGGTGATATTATAAAATTAGGTTTAATACTATTACTGATAACTTCTATAGCGGCTTTAGTGTTAGGTTTTACTAATGATATGACTAAAGATGTTATTGCGAGTGTAGAAAATCAAGCGAGTGAAGTAGCAAGAAAAGAAGTGTTACCTCTAGCTGAAAGTTTCAAACCTTTAGATGAGAAAATATTAAATGAAATAATTAATAGTAATCCAAATGTAAGAGAGATATATAGTGGTTATTCTGAAAATGGTAGTTTAGTAGGATATGCTATAAAGACAGCAACTCCTGGATATGGAGGAGATGTTGAAGTTATAACAGGAATTTCATTAGAAAACAAAGTAACTGGTATAAAAGTAGTAAGTCACAAAGAAACTCCAGGTCTTGGAGCTAATGCAACTCAACCTAAGTTCCAAAATCAATTTAAAGATAAAGATGCTTCAAAAGAGTTAGTAGTAGTTAAAGGAAGTCCAAGTAGCGAAAATGAAATACAAGCACTTACTGGTGCTACAATAACATCAAGAGCTGTTACAAACGGTGTTAATCTAGCTAGAGAAATATTTATAAATAAGCTTGCGCAGTAGTACTTTCAGGCTTGGAGGTGTAGAGATGAGATTTATAGATAATTTGAAAAATGGTTTACTGAAGGAAAATCCAACATTTGTACAGCTTTTAGGTATGTGTCCGACATTAGCTGTAACAACAACAGCTTCTGATGGTATGGCAATGGGATTAGCGACAACTGCTGTATTAGTGAGTTCGAATTTAGTTATTTCTTTATTAAGAAAAGTTATTCCAAGTAAAATTAGAATACCTTCATATATAGTAATTGTTGCTACATTTGTTACTCTTATAGACATGTTTATGCATGCTTATGCAATTGACTTATATAGGTCTTTAGGATTGTTTATACCTTTAATTGTTGTTAACTGTTTAATATTGGGTAGAGCTGAGTCTTTTGCTTCGAAAAATAATCCTGTTGATTCAATAGTAGACGGAATTGGTATGGGATTAGGATTTACATGGGCTCTTACTCTTTTAGGAATTGTAAGAGAGTTACTTGGAGCAGGAAGTGTATTTGGAATTCAAATATTTGGTGAAGCTTTCAAACCAGCTCTAATAATGATATTACCTCCTGGAGCTTTCTTAGCATTAGGTGTTTTAATAGGATTATTTAACTGGCTAAAGTCAAGAAAGACTGCTAGAGTATAGAGGGGGTTTGTAGATGAGTATAGGAGGATTATTTGTAATATTAATAAGCGCAATGCTAGTGAATAACTTTGTACTTTCTAGATTCTTAGGTATTTGTCCTTTCCTTGGAGTATCTAAGCAGGTAGAAACTGCTTTTGGTATGGGAATGGCTGTAACATTCGTAATGACTTTGGCGTCTATTATAACTTATGTTGTACATCATACTATACTAGTGAGTTTAGGATTAGAATATTTGCAAACTATAGCTTTTATTCTAATTATTGCTGCACTAGTTCAGTTAGTTGAAATGTTTATTCAGAAGATGAGTCCAACATTGTATCAGGCTTTAGGGGTATATTTACCACTTATTACTACAAACTGTGCGGTATTAGGATTGGCAATAATTAACATTCAAGAAAACTATAATTTAATAGAAACTATTGTACATTCATTAGGTGCGTCTGTAGGTTTTTCCTTAGCGATAGTACTTTTTGCGGGTATTAGAGAAAGACTGGCATTAGCTGATGTACCAGAATCTTTAAAAGGATTCCCAATTGCTTTAATAACAGCAGGATTAATGTCAATAGCATTTTTAGGTTTCACTGGTCTTGTATAGGAGGTGACAATCATGTCTACTAGTATTTTATATTCAGTTTTAAGTTTAGGTGGTTTAGGGTTATTATTTGGTGTTGGTTTAGCAATTGCCTCAAAAGTATTTGCTGTAGAGGTTGATCCAAAGGTTGAAGCAATAAGAGAAGCATTACCAGGTGCAAATTGTGGTGCATGTGGTTTTCCTGGATGTGACGGTTTTGCAAATGCAGTAGCTAGTGGTAAAGCTCCTGTGAATGGATGTCCAGTTGGAGGAGCTACGACGGCTGAAAAATTAGGCGAAATTATGGGAATAGCTGCTGAGGCAGGAGAAAAGAAAGTAGCTAGAGTTATTTGTCAAGGTACTTGTAACAATGCTACAGAGAAATATGAATATTTAGGAATTAAAGATTGTAAAGCAGCTGCTATGGTTGCTGGAGGCAGCAAATCTTGTCAATATGGATGTTTAGGATTAGGAACTTGCGTTGAGGCATGTCAGTTTGATGCAATAGAAATTGTTGATGGAATAGCAAAGATAAATCCAGAGAAATGTACTGCATGTGGTAAATGTATAGAGGTATGTCCAAAATCTGTAATAGAGATGGTACCATATAAACAAAACGTTTTTGTAGATTGTAATAGTAAAGAGTTTGGAAAAGAAGTTAAATCAAAGTGTACTGTTGGGTGTATTGGTTGTAAGATTTGTGTAAAATCTTGTCCATTTGATGCAATAGAATTTGAAAATAATTTAGCAAAAATTAACTATGACAAATGTACTAATTGTATGATTTGCGCAGAAAAATGTCCAACTAATGCTATATCAGCTAATTTTGAAAAAAGAAAAAAAGCTCATATTGATGAAGAAAAATGTGTAGGATGTACAATTTGTAAAAAACAATGCCCTGTAGATGCTATAGAGGGAGAGTTAAAAGAGAAACATAAAGTATTAGAAGACAAGTGCGTAGGTTGCGGTTTATGTGCTCAGAAATGCCCTAAAGATGCAATTGAGCTTAACTAAATTTAAACCCTGCTATATTTATAGCAGGGTTTTTCTGACCCCTGTTCCCTGTCAACTAAATGCGAGCGCTGTGTAATTAATAAAGGCAAATAGCGAATGACGAATTGCCAAAGACCAAGCGTCCTTCAGGCGCTTTGATGAAAAAATTGTTACTTGTATTTAGGTAATATAAGTGGTAAACTAAAATTGAGATAATATGTATGTTCTGTATACATTTACATTTCATAGATTTTGAAAGGTGTTTTCTATGACAAAATGGGACAAGTACCTTATTTTCTTTATAATATTATTAAGTATAATAGGTCTTAGTATAGTCAAAAGCGATATAAGTAAATCAGATTATAAGTATATAAGGATAACGGTAAATGGAGAAGTTATTAAAAAAATTACTTTTGGTAAAAACATGATTGGAAAGACTATTGATATAAGAACACAATACGGTTATAACAAGATTGAAATTGGTGATGGGAAGGTTAGAGTGATAGATGCAGATTGTCCTGATAAATTAGATGTTAAGCAGGGCTGGATATCAAAACCTGGAGAAATTATAGTTTGCTTACCACATAAATTGACTATTGAGATAGTTGGAGAAAATAAAGAAGATAATAAAATAGATGATGTAAGCTACTAGAAAGAGTGAGTAAAGTGAATAATATAAAAAAGGTTATTTTTTTATCGTTATTAGTAGCATTAGGACTTGCACTAAGTATACTTGAATCTTTCATACCATTACCTTTTATAGCGCCTGGAGCAAAATTAGGTTTAGCCAATATTGTAATTTTATCTACTTTAATTATTTTTGGGTTTAAAGAAGCTTTGACAGTAGCAATACTAAGAAGTATAACATTCAGTTTAGCAACTGGAAGTATTACAGGTTTATTTTATAGTTTAGCTGGAAGCCTTCTAAGCTTAGTTGCAATGTATTTTGTATATAGATTTTTATCAAGGATGTTTAGCGTTATAGGTATAAGTATTATAGGAGCTGTTTTTCATAATATAGGTCAAATAAGTGTTGCGAGTATTATAATGGAGAATATTAAGATATTTTCGTATTTACCAGTTATGAATTTAGTTAGCTTATTTACTGGATATTTTGTAGGTTTAAGTACTCTTTATGCGACAAAACATTTAAAAAAAATATTTAATTTATGATTTCTAAGGAGGGTTATAATGAGAGCAAGAACTAGAAATCCCTGGATTTTATTTTTATTATTAATTACGGGGATTGTAATTGGTGGGATAATTGGAGATTTACTAAGTGATAAGGTACCTTTATTGGCGTATAATTATGCAATAGGATTAAAATCTCCAATACATTTAGACCTAAAAGTGATCAACTTAACTTTTGGTCTAGCTATAGACGTTAGTGTTGCAAGTGTAATTGGTTTGATAATTTCAGTATTTATATACAGAAAATTATAGGTGATAGTATGAAAAAGAGGATAATCTTGGCTTCAGGTTCACCTAGAAGAAAAGAATTATTATCTAAATTTAATATTGATTTTGACATTGTGCAAAGCGATATACCAGAGTTAGTTAATGACTTTGATGAGCCAAAGCAAACGGCAATGTCTCTAGCATTTCAGAAAGCAAATGATGTATCTCAAAAAATGGCAAATGGTGAAATAGTAATTGCAGCTGATACTATTGTTGTTTTTAAAGATAAAATCTTAGGCAAGCCACGTAATGAAAATGAAGCATTTAATATGTTATCTGAGTTAAGTGGTAAAACCCATTCTGTAATTACTGGTTTTGCTATTATCGAGGCAGGCACATATAATAAGATTATCGATTATGCTGAAACGATTGTAAAGTTTAAAGACTTGACTTCAGGTCAAATAAAAAGATATATTAAAACAGGTGAATATTTAGACAAAGCAGGTGCTTATGCTATACAAGGCTTTGGTTCAATACTTGTAGAATGGATAAAAGGTTCCTATTGGAATGTAGTTGGTTTACCAATATCAAAATTAGATAATGTTTTAGAAAAATATTTTGGAGTAAGACTATTATAGAATGGATTGATATAAATGGGTGGAGTGGAGAACTATACCATAAAAGATTTACCAGAAGAAGAAAGACCAAGGGAAAAGTTGTTTAAATTTGGTCCTAAAGCATTATCAAATTCAGAATTATTAGCTATAATCATAAGGACAGGAAATAGGAAGTATACAGCTATTGAATTATCACAAAGAATACTTTCTATGGATAAAAGTGGATTGAGATATTTAGCTGAATTAACGTTTGAAGAGCTAACAGAGCTTAATGGAATTGGAAAATGCAAAGCAGCTCAAATAATTGCAGCGATTGAGCTTGGCAAAAGACTATCTTCTTTTAATGCAGAAAGTAGAATAAAGGTAACCTGTCCCTATGATGTAGTTAATATTTTAATGGAAGAAATGAGATATTTAAAGAAAGAGTATTTTAAAACTATTTTGTTAGATACAAAAAATAATATAATTGCGATAGAAAATACTTCTATTGGGAGTTTGAATTCTTCAATAGTACATCCTAGAGAGGTATTTAAAGGAGCAATAAAAAGGAGTAGTGCATCAATAATTATAGTACACAATCACCCTAGTGGTGATCCAACGCCTAGTAAAGAGGATATAAATATTACCAAAAGACTTGTTGAAGGGGGAAAAATTTTAGGCATAGATTTGTTAGATCACATCATTATTGGGGATGGAAAATACGTAAGTTTAAAAGAGAAAAACATAATATAAGATGAAATAGGGAGGAGCAAAAGACGATGGGCATCTTAAATATCTTTTCAAGAGATATGGGAATAGACTTAGGAACTGCAAATACATTAGTATATGTTAAAGGAAAAGGGATAATCATTAGAGAGCCTTCGGTTGTAGCTATTAAATCAAAAACAAATCAGGTTTTAGCTGTTGGTGAGGAAGCTAAGAGGATGATAGGTAGAACACCTGGTGATATAGTTGCAATCAGACCAATGAAAGATGGTGTTATAGCAGATTTTGATGTTACTCAAAGTATGTTAAAGCACTTTATTAAAAAAGCTTATCCAAGACGTTCATTTGTACAGCCTAGAGTGGTAGTATGTGTACCGTCTGGAGTAACAGAGGTTGAAAAAAGAGCAGTAGAAGAAGCTGCTAGACAGGCTGGCGCTAGAGAAGCACACCTTATTGAAGAACCTATGGCAGCAGCTATTGGTGCAGGACTTCCTGTACAAGAACCAACAGGTAGCATGGTTGTAGATATTGGTGGTGGAACTACTGAAGTTGCTATTATTTCACTTGGTGGTATAGTAACAAGTAAATCAATAAGAGTTGGTGGAGACGAATTAGATGAATCAATTATTTATTACATTAAGAAAGAATATAATTTAATGATTGGAGAAAGAACTGCTGAAGAAGTAAAAATACAGATAGGATCAGCAGATTTAAGTCCAAAAACTAAAGATAAAAAAATGAAGATAAGGGGTAGGGATTTAGTAACAGGTTTACCTAAAACTATAGAAATATGCGCAGCAGAGATTTTAACTGCTATGAAAGAACCAGTTTCAAGTATAATTGATGCGATAAAATATACTTTAGAGAAAACCCCACCTGAACTAGCAGCTGATATTATGGAACAGGGTATTATGCTTACTGGTGGTGGTGCATTACTTGACGGATTAGATAGATTAATAAAGAAAGAAACAGGAATGCCTGTTCATATTGCTGAGAACCCACTAGATTGCGTGGTTTTAGGAACAGGTAAAGCGCTTGAAGAAATAGAGACTTTAAGGAGAGTGTTAATTACTACAAATAGGTAATAATGGTTGGTGATGAAGTGTGTATAAAATGAAAAAGTATAGAAGTAGAATGATAGTGGCTTTAGTCGCTATCATTCTAATTATTATAATAGGATTAACTTCTAAAGATAGACAAAATATGACATCAATAGAAAATCTAACTGGGAAAATAGTGACTCCAATTCAAAAATTGTTTTATACAGTTGATCAAAAAATCACTAATACAATAAAATCTGCAACTAATATATTTAAATTAAAAGAAGAAAATGAAAGAATGAAGGCGGAAATACTAAGGCTAAAAGAAGAAAATAGAAAGATGGAAGATATTATAAGTCGTGCTGTGTACCTAAGGAATGAAGCTATTATGCTGAAAAAATCAAAATATACTTTTATTAGAACCAAAATTATAGGTAAGGATCCAGGAAATTGGTTTGATAGATTTATAATTGATAAAGGAAGAAAAGATGGTATTAAAGAAGGCAGTATAATTATTAAAGCTGTTGAATTAGATGGAGATATTATTGAAGAAGGATTGGTCGGAAAGGTAATTGAAGTTGGTGATAATTGGTCTAAAGTTTTAGCTATAATCGATGAAGGGAGTAAAGTCAGTTTCAAAGTAATCCGTACTCAAGATGGTGGTATTTTAAATGGGAGCATAAATGGTGAAATGAGTGGATATTTATTTGATTCTAATGCTGATATCGTAGAAGGGGACAAGCTTGTAACTTCAGGATTAGGAGAAGTTTTTATTGAAGGATTTTATATAGGGAAAATAAAAAAAGTTACAAAGAAGGAAGATGATTTAGTAAAACTAATATCAGTTGAGCCTGCTATTGATTTTAAAAAACTAAATTATGTTTATGTGATCACAGGAGTTAAAGAGTATAAGTGAGGGATTAATGATGCCTTTTAATATGATTTTATTAATAATTTTCAATTTTGTACTGCAAACGACTATTTTTCAACATTTAAGAGCATTTGGTATATTACCAAATACAACTTTGATTATTTTAGTATGCATTTCCGTATTAAAGGGGAAGAAAGTAGGCTCTTTTACAGGTTTAATAGTTGGTTTTGTTCAGGATATACTTTTCTTTAATGTTATTGGAATTAATGCACTTATATATTTTACTGTAGGATATCTAATTGGATCAATTAACGATAAGATATATAAAGATAGTTCTTTTATGCCTTTTGTGTTAACAGCTTTTTCGACTGTTTTTTATCATTTAGTATATTCTTTCTTTATGTATTTTCTAACAGTTAACTATAATTATTTTTATTTAGTAAGGAAAATAATTTTTATTGAACTAATTTACAATAGTTTACTTTCTGTATTTATTTATAAGCTAGTTGTAAAATTACAAAAAAAACCTTCTATAAGTTTTAGATAGAAGTGAGAAGGTGATTGATTTGACATTAAAAGAAAAAATAAAAAACAGATACAATATTTTATTAATTATTCTTTCAATAGTATTTCTTTTAGTTGCTTTTAGATTATCAACACTTACAATAGTATTAGGAGATAAATATAGAGAAATTTCTGACAATAAAAGGGTTAAGCAGATACCAATCACAGCAGCGAGAGGAGAAATAAGAGACAGATATGGTCGATTATTAGCAGGTAATAGGCCAAGTTTTACTGTTCAAATCGTTAAGGATGAAATAAGTAAAAATAGAAATGAAGTTGCATTAAAACTAATTAAGATTTTAGAAGAAGAGGGAGAAAATTATTCAGATGAATTTCCAATTAAACTAGATGTAATAACTTATAAAGATGATGATGAATATATTGAAAGCTCTAAAGAACCAGAAAAGGAAATTATTAAAGTTATATTAGAAAACAAATTAATTAAGGATATTATAAAGTTGTACTATATCCATAACAGTAATGATAGTGATTTTACTGTAAGTGTTGCAGATAGAATTAAAACTATTCTAGAGAACAATGGCATAACAGTTCCTATTTTAATTAATGTAGACAACAGTTCAAAAGAAGTTAAATTTGAATACGACAAAAAATATGACATACAAAAATGGAAAGCAGAGAACAATTTACCATTAAAACAAAATCCTGAAACAGATTTTATTTTAATAACAGAAAAAAATGAAAAGATTTTTAGTAAAGTAATAAAAAATCCAATTGTAAGAAAATTAATTTTTTCTTATCTAGATAATAGAGGGCTAGTTGATAAGTTTGAAATACATGATTATATGTTTAAGTTTGATGAAGAGTATAAAAAGATAAAAGTTGATTTAATTAAAAACTTTGGCAAAATTACTATGAATTCAACAGCTGAAGAGGATTTTATAAATATTGTAATGGAAACATCTATAGATGAATTGATTAGTGCAGTTTTTATTAAAAACAGTAATAAGTCAGATAAGAAACAAGAGATAATACCTGCAAAAATTTTAATAGATAATTTGAAAAATAAAGGTATTTATCTACCTATAGATATTGAAATAGATAGAGAAAAAAAAGAAGTTTCATTTAAATATACAGATGAGAAAAGTAAAAAAATATTTTGCCAAAAAGAAGAGATTAGTGAAGAATTATCACCTATAGAAGCATTAATAGAAGTTGGTAAAAAAACAGAGCTTATTAATGATTTAATAACAGATAAAGACATAAAGTACTTTGCCCAGGAAATAGTTCTTAATAATAAGATAAATCCTAAAATCTCAGTTAAAGATTTTGAATATGTTCCTATAAGAAATAAAATAAATTGGCTTAAAAAATATAGACTACCAGAAGATAGTCAGGCTAATGATGCTTTTAATTTATTAAGAGATAAATATAAAATAAATCCAGAATTAAGTAAGTATGAAGCAAGATATATAATGATAATAATTGAACAGTTAAAAAAACAAGGATACAGAGCATATCATCCTATTAATATTGCTTATGGTATTAAACCTAGTACAGTTTCTAAAATAGCAGAAAATAATTTAGACTTAACAGGTGTTTATGTATCTGTTGAACCTGTTAGATACTATCCGATGGGTAGTACAGCAGCTCATATACTAGGTTATTTAGGTAAAATATCACAGAGTTATGAGATAGAGAAATATATTAAAAAGTTAGGATATTCTCCTGATGATATTATAGGTAAAACAGGCATTGAAGAAAAATTTGAGCAATATTTAAAAGGACAGGATGGCTCTAGATATGTAGAAGTAGATGTTCTTGGTAATACTATAAAGGTTTTAAAAGAGGAAAAGGCTGTTCCAGGAAATAATGTTTATTTGACTATTGATGCTAAATTGCAGCAAGTTGCCGAAAAAGCACTTAAACAAGCGTTAGAAGAGATACAAAAAGGTGGAGAGTTCAAGAGTAAATGGGGTAATTATAATTATAGAGAGAGTTTTAAAAATGCAACATCAGGTGCAGTAGTAGCAATAGATGTAAAGACGGGAGAAGTTCTTGCTCTAGCAAGTTATCCTGCTTATGATCCAAATTTGTTCGCAACAGGTATTACTGAAGATGATTGGGAAAGTCTAATGCCTAAACATCCTGAAGATCCTCTCGCACCTAGACCTTTATACAATATAGCTATACAAACAGCCATACAGCCTGGTTCAACGTTTAAGATGATAACAGCTTTGGCAGCTTTAGAAGCTGGAATTGATCCTAAAACAGAAATAAGAGATATGGGTTATTTAAAATTAGGTAATCAAACTTTTGGATGTTGGATATGGAATGATAGAAGAGGTACTCATGGACTAGAAAATTTATATGATGCTATAAGAGATTCTTGTAACTATTATTTTTTTACAGTTACTTTAGGTAAAAATTTAAGAACAGGTCGGGAATTAGGAATCAAAGTAGAAATTGATGATATTTTAAGGTTAGCACAGGAATTTGGATTAAATGATAAAACTGGAATAGAAATAGATATACCAAATGAATCTTCTGGTATAGTGCCCAATCCACAAATTAAAAGGATTGATGTTAAGAGAAGTTTAAGAAGATTTTTAAATAACAATTTAAGAAATTATGTAAAACAAAGTAACATTTCAGAAAAAGATTTACAAAATATAATTGATACTATTGTAAGCTGGGTTGAATTAGAAGAAACTCTTACTAGAAGTGAAGTTATAGAAAATTTATCAAAATTAGGTGTAGATCCTTACAAAGTAAATGATAAAGGGATAAATATAGCAGATATTATAAAATATAGTTACCTTAATCAGGCTTCTTGGAAACAAGCAGATACTTTAAACATTGCTATTGGGCAAGGGCATAATGCGTATACACCAATTCAGATAGCTAATTATATAGCAACACTTGCTAATGGTGGAATAAGACATAAGGTAAGTGTTATTGATAAAATAGAAACTTATAATGGAGAAATAATTGAATATAGTGATAATAGAGATGATGCGTATAAGATTAAATTGAAAGATTACAGCTATTTAGATGAAGTTAAAAAAGGTATGGGGTTAGTAACTACTGAGGGTACAGCAAGGTCAATATTTAAAAACTTTCCTATAAAAGTAGGTGGGAAAACAGGTACTGCTCAAAATAAATCTATAAATCCTGTAACAGGTAAAGAATATGACCCTTATGCATGGTTTGTAGGGTTTGCACCTTATGATGATCCACAAATAGCTGTAGCAGTAGTAATATTCCAAGGTGGACATGGTGGTTATGCAGCACCAGTTGCTAAAGAAGTTATAGCTCAGTATCTAGGGCTAAATAATGAAGAGGAAAAATTTGAATATCATAATAAATTAGTAAGGTAGTTCTGCCTTACTAATTTATTTTTTTCTATTAAGAAAAGAAGGATTTATAACAATTTTGAAGAATATTTTTAGTTAACAGCATTGTTGCGGAGGCGTTAGACATGGATGAAAACTTAGTAATTTTTAAAGGAAAAAAGGAAGGAATTTATATTTATATAAAAGAAGGTAACTTTCAAAACATAAAAAGACAACTAGAAGAGAAATTAGAAAAGGCTAAGGTTTTCTTTCAAGGAGGAAAAGTTAAATGTATTAAAGGAAAGAAACTTTCACCTGAGGAAAAAAAAGAGCTTACACTATTGATTCAAAATAAATATGGTATTAGTGTTGATGAAAAACATAATCTAGAAGAAAGTGATGAGCAAATATCTGAAATTAATCTACATACGGAAAAATTCTTCGAAGGTATTAAAGAAGGTAAGACTAAATTTATCAGGGCTACAATAAGGTCTGGTCAATATGTAGAGTATGATGGAAATTTAGTTATATTAGGAGATGTAAATGCTGGTGCTGAAGTTAAAGCGAAAGGTAATATTATTATTTTAGGTGCATTAAGGGGTATTGCACATGCTGGGTGTGATGGAAACAAAGATGCAATTGTTGCAGCCTTTAGTCTGCAACCTACTCAACTTAGAATAGCTGAAATTATAGCACGTAGTCCTGATGATGAAAAAGATAAACCTAAGTGGCCAGAGGTAGCAAGTATAAAAGATGGAAAAATGTTAATAGAACCTTACTTAACTAAAAAATAAATTAATAGGAGGCTGAAAAAATGGGAGAAGTGATTGTAATAACTTCAGGTAAAGGTGGAGTTGGTAAGACTACAACAACAGCTAATTTAGGAGCAGGACTTGTAATGAATGGAAAAAAAGTTGTTGTAGTAGATGCAGATATTGGATTGAGGAATTTAGATGTTGTTATGGGGCTTGAAAATAGAATAGTTTATGATATTGTTGATGTTGTAGAGAAAGTTTGTAGGCTAAAGCAGGGGTTAATAAAAGATAAAAGATATGATGGGCTGTATTTACTACCAGCAGCACAGACAAAAGATAAGACAGCAGTAACTCCAGAGCAGATGCAGGAATTATGCGAAGATTTAAAAGAAATGTTTGACTATGTTTTGATAGATTGTCCTGCAGGAATAGAACAAGGTTTCCAAAATGCTATTGCTGGAGCAGATAAAGCTATTGTTGTAACAACACCAGAAATTTCAGCTGTAAGAGATGCAGATAGAATAATAGGTCTTTTAGAAGCCAAAGGATTACATAACCCTAAACTAATTATAAATAGAATTAGACAGGATATGGTAAAAAGAGGAGATATGATGAATATCGACGATATGATTGACATTTTAGCAATAGAATTGCTTGGTGTTGTACCTGATGATGAAGCAATTGTTATATCTACTAATAAAGGTGAACCAGTAGTTGGTGATGAAAAAGCTTTATCTGGTAAAGCATACAGAAATATATCAAAGAGAATTCTAGGAGAAGAAGTACCATTACTAGATTTAGAAGTAGATGATGGTATGTTGTCTAAGCTTAAGAAGTTGATATTCGGAAAATAGTAGTAAGGGGGTATTGTTTTGGATTTGCTAAAATTATTTGGGAAGAATGAAGTAAACAGCAAAACGGTTGCAAAAGAGAGATTGAAGTTAGTTCTTATTCATGATAGAGCTAATGTATCTCCACGCTTTTTAGAAATGATAAAAGGTGATATAATAAGAGTGATATCAGATTATATGGATATAGATGAAGAAGGATTAGACATTAAATTAACACGTACAAGAAGGGAAAGTGACAATTCCCCTATACCTGCTTTAGTAGCCAACATACCAATTATAAAAATGAAGGAAAAGGCAATTGAAAAATAAACATAAGAAAAGAAGGGTTGGAGAACTTATGAAAATAGCGTTAATAGCACATGATAAAAAGAAAAAACAAATAGTTAATTTTGCATTAGCTTATAAAGATATTTTAAAAAATCATAAGCTATATGCTACAGGAACTACTGGAAAACTTATAAATGAAGCTACAGGTCTCGATATCCATAGATTTTTATCTGGACCTTTAGGTGGGGACCAACAAATAGGGGCTTTAGTAGCTAATAATGAAATAGATATGGTTATATTTATCAGAGATCCATTAACAGCTCAACCTCATGAACCAGACATTCTAGCATTAATGAGATTGTGTGATGTACACGGAATTCCTTTAGCTACTAATATAGCTACTGCTGAATTGTTAATAAAATCAATGCAAAGAGGAGATATGGACTGGAGAAAGATTGTTAATAAATATTAAAGGCGACTTTTGTCGCCTTTATTTTTTTAAAAATTTTTATACAAAAAACTTAAAGTTAATTAATCTGTAAGCAAACTATTATTTGTAATAAAAAAGTATTAAAAAAAATAATAATATAGTAAATTCAATATTTAGGGGATGAAATATATGGGAAAACGAAAACTTATTTTTAAACTTTTTCCTATGAGAGTTAAAAGAGATTACGTATACAGAGCAAAACAGAAAAGTAGTTATAAAAAGCTGTTTTATCAACTGTTAGTTAGTATAATAATTATACTTCTAATAATTCTTATAAAATCTTTTAATACAAGTTTTACCAATGATGCTATTCGATTAGTTCAAGATACAGTAAAATATGATTATGATTTCAAAAAATTGGGTTATAAGATGCTAAAGTATGCAAAAGGAAGTAGTGAAGAATTAGATAAAGTAACTTCAGTTTTTAAGTATCAAGATGACGTAAAGGTAGGCTCATATTTTACTCCTACTACAGGCATAGTTTATAAAAAATTTGGTCAAATCAAGAAAGGAGATGCAACTATTTTTCACCGAGGTGTAGATATACTTTCAAATGATAAAAACATTTACTCAATTGGTGAAGGGATTATAAGTGAAATTTATAAAGATAAAATTTTGGGAGAATGTATCCGAGCTGATTTTGGTGAAATAGATGCTGTTTATGCACATTTAGACAATATATATGTAAAAGTAGGTCAGAAAATAACTAAAGGAGAGGTGTTAGGGACATTAAAAGAAGATAGTAATGGAGATAAAATACTGCATTTTGAAATATGGAAAGATAATGCTCCTGTAAATCCATTAGATTATATAAGTGTAAGTATTAGTAATTTAAATAATTAATGGGGGATTAAATGACAATCTTTCGTTTTGGTCAATTTAAAATAAAAATAAATTATTTATTATTTATACTTTTTGTGTTATATTTTATACTTGGGTATTTTAGTGAAGTGATTATAATATTTTTTTCTGTTTTAATACATGAACTTGCTCATGTTTATTTAGCATTTAAATTAGGTTTTAAAGTGAATTGTGTTGAACTATTTCCATTTGGAGGGGTTGCAAGGATAGAGGGGTTAATTGGTACAGAACCATTAAAGGAAATTAAGGTAGTTGTTATTGGACCAGCTATAAATGTTTTATTAGCGGTTGTTTTGATATTTATAAAAAAATACTTATTTGAAAATCAAATTATTGTTTTACTTATTAAAACTAATATGATTTTAGCTTTTATCAATTTGCTACCAATTTTGCCTTTAGATGGTGGCAGAATACTTAGAGCGATATTATCTTTAAAATTAGGAATTAAAAAAGCTACATTATGTGTTTTAGAATTTACTTATATAATATCTATAATCATGATTCTTATTGGTGCAGTATTTTTTATTAGAAATGTGTATGGCATTTATTTGATTCTATTTTTTATCTTTATAATTATAGCTGCCAAAAAAGAAAAAGACATGGCAGTTTTTATTTTCCTAAAGCAAATAATTTGTAAAAATCAGAAAGTGTCAGAAACTGGTATATATAAAGTACAACATATTATTTGTTTAAATGATATGAAAATAAAATCAGTTATTGAGAATTTCCTTCCTAATAAGTATCACATAATAATTGTAATAGATAGGGGAGGTAATGTGATTGGAACACTTTACGAGAAACAAATTTTAGAGGGAGTAATTAAATATGGTTATGATATAACTATAGAAAAGCTACTAAATAAAAAGGAAAAGTGGTAGAATATATTTAGACATTTTGATAGTAAGGGTGATGAGATGATAAATAAAGATACACTAGACAAAATTCTTTCAAGAGTTGAAAAACCAGCAAGATATATTGGTAATGAAATAAACAGCTATAACAAAAATACAAAAGAAGTAAAGGTGAGGTTTGCTTTTGCTTTTCCTGATATTTATGAGGTTGGCATGTCACATCTTGGACTACATATATTATATAATCTCTTAAATAAAGAGGAAGATGTATTCTGTGAAAGAGTATTTGCACCATGGGTTGATATGGAGCATGAACTAAGAAAGTATAATATTCCACTTTATGCTTTAGAAAGTAAAGATCCAATAAATGAATTTGACTTTGTTGGTTTTACATTGCAGTATGAAATGAGTTATACTAATGTTTTGAATATGCTTAATTTAGCTCATATACCTTTGCTTTCTAAAGACAGGAAAGAAGGAGATCCATTTATCATAGCTGGTGGGCCATGTGCTTACAATCCTGAACCTTTAGCTGATATAATTGATTTTTTTGTAATTGGTGAATCAGAAGAATTGATATTAGAAATAATCGAAATATATAAAAAGTGGAAAGAAAATAATAGGACTAGAGAAGAATTTTTAGAAGATGTAAGCCAAATTCAAGGGGTATATGTGCCAAAGTTTTATGAAGTTACATATAATCAAGACGGTACTATAAAAGAATTCAGACCAAAAACAGATAAATATCCTAGTGTAATAAAGAAAAGAATAATTAAGAATTTAGACGAAGTTTATTTTCCAGATAGAGTTATAGTTCCATATATTGAGACAGTACATGATAGGGTAATGTTAGAGATTTTTAGAGGATGTACTAGAGGATGTAGATTTTGTCAAGCAGGAATGATATATAGACCTGTAAGGGAAAGAAGTGTAGATAGGTTATTAGATTATGCACAAAAATTAGTTGAAATAACAGGTCATGAAGAAATTTCTTTATCTTCATTATCAACAAGCGACTATTCAAAACTTGAAGAATTAGTAAAGAGTCTAATTGATAAGTTTAAAGATAAAAAGATAGGCCTTTCATTACCATCTTTAAGGCTTGATTCTTTTTCTCTTGATATAATTCAGGAGATACAGAAGGTTCGTAAAACAGGACTTACTTTTGCTCCAGAAGCTGGCAGTCAAAGACTTAGAGATATAATAAACAAAGGTATAAATGAAGAAGATTTAATAAATTCAGTAAGAGATGCTTTTTATTTAGGTTGGTCTACTGTAAAGTTGTATTTTATGATAGGACTTCCATATGAAAATTATGACGATATTCTTGGAATAAAAGATTTAGCTTATAAGGTTAAAGATACTTATTTTGGATTGCCTAAGGATAAGAGAAAAGGGAATTTAAAAGTGACAGTTAGCACATCATGTTTTGTTCCAAAACCATTTACACCTTTCCAATGGTTTGGTCAAGATACTATTGAAACATTTAAAGAGAAACAAAGATATTTAGGAAGTAGTATAAAAGATAAGAAGATTACTTACAATTTTCATGACCCAGAATTAAGTTTTCTGGAAGCTGTTTTTGCCAGAGGAGATAGAAGATTGTCAAAAGCTTTAATAATAGCATGGCAAAAAGGCTGTAAGTTTGACGGATGGGCTGATTACTTTAATTATGAAAAATGGAAGGAAGCCTTTAGAGAAACAGAAATTGACCCAAGCTTTTATGCAAACAGACATAGAGAATATGATGAAGTATTACCTTGGGATTTTATTGATGTAGGAGTTTCCAAAAAATACTTGATTAAGGAAAATGAAAAAGCTAAAGAAGGTATATTAACTAGGGATTGCAGAAAAGGCTGCACTGGATGTGGTATTAATATTAGTTTTACAGGTGGTGTTTGCTGATGAGTACAATTAGAGTAAAATTTTCAAAAAATGATGAGATGAAATATATTTCACATTTAGACTTGATGCGATTATTCCAAAGAGCTTTTAGAAGAGCGGATATACCAATAAGATATAGTCAGGGTTTTAATCCACATCCAAAATTTTCATTAGCTACAGCCCTTCCAATTGGGGTAACAAGTGATGGAGAATATATGGATGTTGAATTAGAAAATGATCTTGATAGAGATGAGTTTATTAACAGGCTTAATGATGTATTACCTAAAGGGGTCAGAATTCTTTCTGGTAAATATATAAAGGCAGGTAAATCATTGATGTCACTAATAGAATGGTCTGATTATGTTATAGAATTTTATGTAACTGGTGATATCAGTAAAGAAGATATAGAAAATTGTATAAAAGAAATTCTTAAAAAAGATGAGATTTATATAAAAAAAGTTAAGATAAAAAACAAAAAAGAGATAATAAAAGAAGTTGATATAAGAAATAGTATTAAAAATTTGAAATTACTAGTTATTGAAGATAAAAGGATTGTTATCAGAACAACATTAAAATCAGGTAGCAAAGGTAACTTGAAGCCTAAATACATAATAGATGTAATAAAAAGGATTGGGAATATAGAAATAGTAGATGATAGTGTAAAAATCCATAGATTAGAGTTATATTCTCAGAAGAATGGTAAATTGGTTTCACCTTTAAATTGTGAATAGGAGAAGATTTTATGGCTGAGATTATAATAGATATGGGATTAAATCAAAATAGAGTAGCAATTTTGGAAAATGGAGATTTAGTTGAATTATATGTTGAAGAGGAGAATAAAAGACTTCTTGGTAATATTTACAAAGGTAGAGTAGTTAATGTATTACCAGGTATGGAAGCTGCTTTTGTAGATATTGGTTTGGACAAAAATGCTTTTTTATATGTTAAGGATGCTATATCGAATGATCTTTTAGGTAGTGAAGATATAAGTTTTAAGGATATTTCTATTAGAGATGTTGTAAAACCTGGTCAAGAGTTGCTTGTTCAAGTAGTAAAAGAGCCAATAGGGACTAAAGGACCAAGGATATCAACTCATATTACTTTACCAGGTAAATATGTAGTTTTGATGCCAGAAATAAATCAAATTGGTATATCCAGAAAAATTATAGAGGAAGAGGAAAGAGATAGGTTAAAGAAAATAGTTGAAGAGAACAAACCAGAAAATATGGGAATTATATTACGGACAGCAAGTGCTGGTGTAGAAGAGGGCTTAATTATCAGAGATATTGAGTTTTTGATAAAACTATATGAGAAAATAAAAAGAGAAGGTAAAATAGGATATGCCCCTAGGTTAATATATAAAGAATTAGACTTGATAGATAGAGTAGTACGTGATTATTTTGGTGATGATATACAAAGATTAGTTATTAATGATAGAGAAAAGTATAAGAACATTACTGAACTAATTGATGCAACAATGCCTCACTTGAAATCTAAAATACATTATTTTGACGAATGCTATGATATTTTTAAACATTTTGGAATAGAAGCAATGATTAAAAATGCATTAGAACGCAAAGTATGGCTAAAAAGTGGAGGATACATAGTAATAGATGAAACAGAGGCTCTTACCTCAATAGATGTTAATACAGGTAAATTTGTAGGAAGTGTTAATTTAAAAGATACTGTTTTGAAAACAAATATTGAAGCTGCTAAGGAAATTGCTAAACAATTAAGATTAAGAAATATAGGTGGTATAATTATTATAGATTTTATTGATATGAAAAATAGTGAGGACATAAAATATGTTATTGATTGTTTAGAAAATGAGCTAAAAAAAGATAAGGTAAAAACAACAATATTAGGGATGACTAGATTAGGGTTATTAGAAATGACTCGGAAAAAAGATAGAAAAAAATTATCTTCAAAACTTTATAAAAATTGTCCTCATTGTGAAGGAAAAGGGAAAATTATTTCCGATAGCTCGATTCTAAATCTTATAGAAAAAGAAATAAAGAGAATAAAAATTCATACGAATTCAAGTGCTGTTATTTTTGACTTAAATATATCTTATAAAGAAACGATAGATTCTAAATTTGAGAATAATATTAAACTTATTGAAGATAAATTTGGAATTAAGATCTTTATAAATTATATAGATAGTATTAGCTTAAAAGAAATTAAAATAAGAAGTATGGGTAAATTAGAAAATATAAAAGTGCTTTTTGAAAATATAAAAAGCAAATAACAAATGATTATTTCAAAATAAGGAGTTGAAAGATGTGAAAATATTAGTTGCACCTGATTCATTTAAAGGAAGCCTTACAGCTCTTGAAGTAGCAGAATGCATGGAAAAGGGCATATTAAAAGTTTTACCTAATGCACAAGTAATTAAAGTACCTATGGCAGATGGTGGTGAGGGAACTGTAAGAGCTTTAGTAGATGCAAATAAAGGTGAAATTATTTATAAAAAAGTAACTGGTCCATTAGGAACTCCTGTAAATGCTTTTTTTGGTGTTTTAGGTGATGGGAAAAGGGCAGTAATTGAAATGGCAGCTGCTTCAGGTTTGCCGTTAGTACCTAAAGATAAAGCTAACCCTATGATAACTACTACTTATGGAACTGGTGAGTTAATAAAACATGCATTGGACTTCGGAGTAGAGGAATTAATTATTGGTATAGGTGGTAGTGCAACTAATGATGCAGGTGTTGGGATGGCACAAGCTTTAGGAATACGCTTTTTAGATGAAAATGGCGAAGAAATAGGATTTGGTGGGAAGGAATTAATTAGAATAAAGGAAATAGATATTAGCGGTTTAGATAAAAGAATATTGAAAACTAGGATTAAAGTAGCTTGTGATGTAACAAATCCTTTATATGGTCCAAATGGAGCAGCTTTCGTTTATGCTCCTCAAAAAGGAGCTGATGAAGAAATGGTTAAATTATTAGATAGAAATCTAAAACATTTTGCAGAGGTTGTTAAAAATCAGTTAGGAATAGATGTTCAGAATATACCAGGAGCAGGTGCTGCAGGAGGACTAGGTGCTGGAATTGTTGCGTTTTTAGGGGGTAAGCTATTACCAGGAATTAAAATAGTACTTGAAGCAAATAATTTTACTGAAAAATTAAATGGAGTAAAATTAGTTATAACTGGTGAAGGTAGAATAGATGGACAAACAGTAAATGGCAAGACGCCGATAGGAGTTGCAAAAGAAGCAAAAAAAATGGGTATACCAGTAATAGCTATTGCGGGTACTTTAGGACATGATTCAAATTTAGTGTTAAATGAGGGGATAGATGCAGTTTTTAGCATTATTCAAAAACCAACAACTTTAGAAAAGGCGATTGAATATACTTCTGAGTGGATAAAAAATACAACAAGTCAAATAGTTAAGGTTTTCATTTTGTAATGGTTAGAGATGCTAGAGCAATGACTTTACATACAAATAATATATAACAATAATTACAGGTTGACAAAATGATAAGAATTTGATAGAATTTGTACTTGTAGGTAGCCGCACAATGCAGGTTTGAAAACTTAGTACCTGGCATTGGCGAGACAGGATAGAGGAGGTGTGAAGGAATGTACGCTGTAATTGAAACTGGCGGTAAGCAGTACAGAGTTCAAGAAGGAGATACTCTTTTCATTGAAAAGGTAGCTGGAAACGAAGGAGAAGTTGTTAAGTTTGATAAGGTTTTATTAGTTTCAAACGGTGAAGAAGTAAAAATAGGAAAGCCTTTCGTTGAAGGAGCTACAGTAGATGCAAAGATAGTAGAACATGGAAAAGGCAAAAAGATAATAGTATTTAAGTATAAGGCTAAGAAGGATTACAGAAGAAAGCAAGGACATCGCCAGCCATATACTAAAGTTGTAATTGAAAAGATTAATGGATAGTGTTAATTATGACAAGAGTGACTGTTTATAAAAACAAAAGAGGAAGTATAATAGGGTATAAAGTAGATGGTCACGCAGGTTATGATGAATATGGCAGAGACATAGTATGTGCAGCTATATCTGTATTATCTCAGACAGCACTTATTGCGCTAAATGAGGTCTGTGGGATAGATATAAGCGATATTAAATATTATATAGATGAAGAGAATGGTCATTTAAGCGTGACTATACCTGATAATTTAACAAAAGAAAAAAGGTTGAGGGCAGACATAGTATTTGAGACTATGATAGTTGGAATAAAAGGATTATTAGAAGAATATTCTGATTACTTAACTCTCGAATATGGGGAGGTGTAAAGATGATGTTAAAGATGAACCTACAGTTATTTGCTCATAAAAAAGGAGTAGGTAGCTCCAAAAACGGTCGTGATAGTGAATCTAAAAGATTAGGCGTAAAAAGAGCTGACGGACAATTTGTTCTAGCTGGTAATATATTAGTTAGACAAAGAGGAACTAAGATTCATCCAGGTAATAACGTAGGAAGAGGCGGAGACGATACTCTATTTGCTTTAATTGATGGTATAGTTAAATTCGAAAGAAAAGGCAGAAATAAGAAACAAGTAAGTGTTTATCCAAAAGAAGCTTTAGCAAGATAACCTACCGAATTCGGTAGGTTTTTTTGTAACAAAATAATTCTTTGTGATAAAATAACTACAGTGGTAAAGTTAAAAGGGGGAGGGTGTCTATTTAAATTGATTAATAAATTTAGATGTAATAAGGGGTTAATTTTTAATATATTGAGTTTATTAATATTATTTGTATATCTTAGTCTGATTTTGACAAATTATTTTATTAATAAAACTGCTCAAATTCTAATTTTAATTTTGATTTTTGTGTTTGAAATATTATCTATATGTGAATTTAGCAAATTTAAGTCTTGTATTGGTAAAGAAAGATGCAAAGATATATTAAAGATTCAAGGAGAATTTACTAGGAAATTAAAAAATTTGAATAGAGAGCAACGTCATGATTGGATGAATGTTTTGCAAGTTATATACGGATATTTACAATTAGGTAAATATGATATGGCAATTAAGAAAATTAATGATTTATCGCAAATAACATTAAGTATTAGTAAGGTATATAAATTAACGATAACACCTATTTGTCTACTATTAGAAAGAAAAATTAAAGAGGCGTATAATAATGGAATAATATTTATATTCAATGTAAATAATTTTAATCAAGTTTCTTATCGTAAAGTAGATAATTTAGCAAATATAACAAAAAGTTTAGAATATGTTATAGATAAAATTTTGGAATGCAGTAAACATAATTATAGAGAAATAAATATAGAGATTTCTGAGTATATAGATAAACTTGAATTTATTATAAAAGGGAAGTTTAATTTAGAAATTAAAAGTGAGTTTTTACAGAATGTTGATATTAGTGATGACTGCATGAGGTATAGGTTTGACTTAGTTGGTATAACTGAATTAACTTCTACATAGATTTAATTATATCTTGATTAAGATAAATTCGTATAGATTTGTTCATAATATAAATATAGTTGACACATTTAATTGAATTGGTATAATGAAATTATTAATATCTAAGTAAGGATGATGGTTATGTTTGTGGATGTTGCAAAGATCTTTGTAAAAGGTGGAAATGGAGGACACGGAGCAGTTGCGTTCAGAAGAGAAAAGTATGAGCCATCTGGAGGACCAGCAGGTGGAGACGGTGGAGATGGTGGGAATGTTATTTTAGAAGTCGATGAGGGAATAAGGACATTAATGGATTTTAGATATAAACGTCATTATAAGGCAGAAAATGGTGAGAACGGAAAATCTAAAAAACAGTATGGTAAAAAAGGTAAAGATTTAATTTTAAAAGTTCCACCAGGCACTATAGTAAAAGATACAGAAACGGGTATTGTTATAGCAGATCTTACTAAAAAAGGAGAAAGATTTATTGTTGCAAAAGGAGGACGTGGTGGTAGAGGTAATGCTAAGTTTGCTACATCTACAAGACAGGCCCCTCGTTTTGCTGAAGCAGGTGAAAAGGGAGAAGAAAGATGGATAACATTAGAACTAAAACTTTTAGCAGATGTAGGATTAGTAGGATTCCCTAATGTAGGTAAGTCTACGTTGTTATCCACTTTAACTGATGCAAGACCTAAAATTGCAAATTATCATTTTACAACTTTGACACCTAATTTGGGTGTTGTTAGAATTTCAGATGATAATAGTTTTGTTATAGCAGATATTCCAGGTTTAATTGAAGGAGCACATATGGGTATAGGTTTAGGACATGAGTTTTTGAGACATGTTGAGAGAACGAGATTATTAGTTCACTTAATAGATGCATCTGGTTTAGAAGGAAGAGATCCAATTGAAGATTTTCATAAAATAAATGAGGAATTAAAAAAATATAGTCCTAAACTTGCAGACAAACCTCAAATTGTAGTTGCTAATAAAATGGATTTACCTCAGGCAAGAGAGAATTTTTCTAGGATTAAAGAAGAAATGGATAAACTTGGTTACGAATTAATTCCAATTTCTGCTGCTACTTCAAAGGGATTAGATGAGCTTAAGTATGCAATATGGAATAAACTTAAGGAAATTGGAGATCCAGAACCAATAGTTGAAGTTGTGGAAAATATTAATTTTTATGAATTAAATAAAAATAAAAATAAAGTTATTGTAAAGAAAGAGGGAGATAAATATATAGTAGAAGGAGATCCAATAGAGAAACTAATTAATTCAACTAATTTTGATGACTTAGATTCATTAAGGCATTTCCAAAAAGTTATGAGAAAGAGGGGAATCGTTGATGAATTGAAGAAGTTAGGAATAAAAGATGGTGAAATAGTTAGTATATGTGGTTATGAATTTGAATTTTTTGATTAAAGAGATGGAGGGGCAATAGAATAAATGGAGTGTTTTAACTGTGGAAATTGTAAGTTAAACGAATCAACATATTATTGTATAGCAAAAGGAGAAATAGTAATCAATTCTAATTACAAACCACAAGAGAAAGTTAGAAGTGGCTGGAAAAAAGGTAACAAAGATTATGAAATTCATAGAAGAAAGTCAAAGAAGGAAATAGAAGTATAAGGAGTGGTTTGGTGCTTACAGGCAGACAAAGAAGTTATTTAAAAAGTATAGCAAATGGTTTAGACCCAATTATTCAAATAGGTAAAAATGGTATATCTGAAAATTTAATAAAACAAATAGATGATGCTTTAGAAGCTAGAGAAATTATTAAAGTTAAAATTTTAAATAATAGTTTATTAGAAACAAAAGAGACAGCTAATGAAATTGCGAGATTAACTAATTCAGAGTTTGTACAGAGTATAGGAAATAAGTTCGTTTTATATAGAGAATCTAAAGAAAACAAAAAAATTGAGCTTCCATAAATATGAATAAATATATATAACCCTGGATAAAATATTGAAAAAACGGGAGGGTTATATATGGATAATAGAATGGATAAGAAAAATTACGTAAAGAAAAATACTGTTGCAGATAATGCAATAAAGGAAGCTCAAAATATTACAGGTGTTGTTGTAGGCGAGTTCCCAAATACACCTGGATTAATAAGTAAAAATATAGGAAACATGAATGACAGTGGAAAAGGGAGATTGGAATAATAAGCCAATCTCTTTGCTTTTTTATGAAAGGAGTGATAATATGGAAAAAAGAAATTTAAAACAATTAGAAAGGTTATTTGATAGTGGCTTCAAGTGTATAAAATATGAAGATGGAGAAAATGGCGAATTTAAGGCATATTTTAAGAATTTTGAAACGGAAAAAATAGATACAATAATTTCTAACGATAAAAATGAAATAACGAAGATGAAAGAGTTAATTGATGAAAATAGCTTGTATTAAAAAGGTACCTTTAATATGGTACCTTTTTTTTGTTTTTGAATAAGATATATTGAGAAGATATCATAAAAAGTTTAAAGGTGATGGTATGAGGAGATTTAAACAATATACTATAGAGCAAATTGAAATATTTTTAGATAAATATGAATTCAAAAGACAAATTTATGAAATACATTTTCATCATACGTGGAAACCAACTAAGAAAGATTATTTACAGGCGGAAGATAAAGAAAAGATTATTTTAGGCATGTGGAAATATCATACTGAGGTAAGAAGATTTACAGATATAGCACAACATTTTACTGTAGCACCAGATGGAACAATATGGGATGGAAGAGATTTGGAGAAAAGTCCTGCATCAATATATGGCAGAAATAATGGTGCAATATCTATTGAACATATTGGTAATTTTGATGAAGAGAAATTGGAAGGTATACAGTTAGAAGCAAGTATTAGACTAATTGCTGCAATAATTAAAAATATAAAAAATAAACAGGGTAGAGTACCAACTTTGGTATTTCATAGAGAATATAGTGATAAAACATGTCCAGGGCTTTTAGTTGATAAGGGCGAAATACTAAAACTTGTTAATGAAAGGTTGAAGTATTATGATATGCCATTTAAGGATGTAACTCCTGATATGTGGTCATATGAATATATTAAAAGGGCAGCAGAATTAGGCTTAATTAAAGGTGATGGTGAAGGTAATTTTAAACCTAAGGACTACTTGACTAGAGAACAAGGTGTAGCATTAATTATGAGATTATATGATTTGTTAAAGGGGGAAGATTAATGGAAACACTAATAATAATTGTAATAACATTTATAGCTGGAATTGCAGTTGCTAAGTTAATACCTTATATAAAAGATTTTAGAGTTACTTCTGAAGAAAAGGCAAAAGTACAAGAAATATTGATTGATACTGCTAAAAACATATTAGAAGTTGCTAATACAAAAGATAAAGAACAGCTTATATTGGCTATAACAAATATAACATATAGAGAACTTGAAAAAGAAAATATAAAAGGTTTTACTAAGAAAGATATTGAACTTATGGCTAGGATTATAGTAGATAAATTAGAAGCTTTATTTAAAACTAGGAATTAATATTCCTAGTTTTTGTTTATAATCCATAGGAAATTATACTCCTTATTAAACTGTAGATAAATTTATATATAATTTCCGTTTATGGATTTCAACAAAATTTTCCTTGATTTATTTAGATCAAAGATTTAGTTCAATAATTGCAATAAGAAATATTTGACTTATGTGTTTATTTAAAATAATATATAATATCATAACTTAAATAAGAGGTGTAACAAATGAATATTGATACACTTATTGAGTTAGCGCTTAAAAAAGAGAATAAAGGAAAAAGCATAGAATGTAAAAATCTTAAGAGAATTGGAATAATGGGAGGAACTTTTGATCCAATACATATAGGTCATTTAGTTATAGCAGAAGAAATTAGAAATGAGTTTAAATTAGATAAAGTGATTTTTATACCTGCAGGAAATCCTCCTCATAAAGATAATAAAAAAATAACTTCAGCTAGACACAGATATATAATGACGTTATTAGCTACACTTTCAAATCCTTATTTTGAAGTATCTACTATAGAAATAGAAAAGAAAGAAACTACATATACTATCGACACTATCAAAACATTAAGGAAAATATGCAATAATGTAGAGTTATACTTTATAACTGGAGCAGATTCTATTTTTGAACTTCATACTTGGAAAAATGTTGGTGAATTATTAAAGCTATGCAATTTTATAGCAGCAACTAGACCAGGATTTGAAATGGTTAAGCTTGAGAGGAAAATACAAGAAATAAAAAATGAATATGGTGTAAGTATTCATACTACGATGGTGACAGCTTTGCAAATATCATCTACTGAAATAAGGGCTAGAATAAGAGAAGGTAGAACTATTAAATATCTTTTGCCAGAAACGGTAGAGAAATATATTTATAAAAATAATTTGTATAGGTAAATAACTACAGGAGGGATGTATTATAATACACGAAATAAAGAAAAAGCTAAAATCCTATATTAATGAAGAAAGATTTATACATTCTATCGGGGTTATGGAAACAGCAGAAAAACTTGCTGATGTTTATGGATGTGATAAAAACAAAGCACGACTTGCTGGTTTGATTCATGATTGTGGGAAACTTAAGAATGATAGAGAATTATTGAAAATGGCATTTGAATTTGGTATAATTCTTGATGATGTCAAAGATGTTAATATTGCTTTACTTCATGCTCCTCTAGGTGCAGAAATAGCAAAAAATGAATTTGGGATTAAGGATTTGGAAATATTAAATGCAATAAGGTATCATACTACAGGTAAAGAAAATATGAGTCTATTAGAAAAAATTATTTATATAGCAGATTACATTGAACCTAATAGAGATTTTCCATCAGTAGAGGTATTGAGAGAATTAGCTTTTCTAGATTTAGATAAAGCAGTACTAATGGCAATGGATAATACGATAAAATATGTTGTAGATAATGGATGGATATTAGATATTGAAACTATAAAGGCAAGAAATTTTCTACTTAAGAAAATCCAAAGAGAAAGTTAATAAAATACATAGATTATAACAGCTAGGAGGTTTGAGGTAGTGACAAATATAGATAATAGAATATCAGTAATTTTAGAAGCCGCAGACAACAAAAAAGCTTTTGATATTAAACTTTTAGATATATCAAATATAACAACAATAGCAGATTATTTTATATTTGCAAGTGGTAATAATGAAAGACAGGTTATAGCGATAGCGGACGAAATTGAAGATAAAATGTATCAATTAGGATACGATGTAATCAGTAAAGAAGGGTATAGAGAGGGTAGATGGATACTACTTGATTTTGGCGATATAGTAGTGCATGTTTTTCATAAAGAAGACAGAGAATTTTATAATTTAGATAGATTGTGGATAGATGCTAAAGAAATAGATATTGACAATATAATCTAAATTTATCTATAATAGAGTAAATAGAATAAGGATTAAATAAAGAGTAGTAGGTAAATTAGGTTATTTCAGAGAGCCAGTGGTTGGTGTGAACTGGTATAACCGTTTACTGAACTTGCTTTATGTGAAAATGGTTGGTCTCCGTTATAGGACCTATGAGTGGGCTTACAAGCCAATTAGGGTGGTACCGCGGGATAACTTCTCGTCCCTAAGCAATTAGGGATTAGAAGTTTTTTTATTATATTATATAGTTTGTTATATAGGTATAGGTGTTAACTAGTAGCCTATAAGCTAAAAGTCATTAGCTGTCAGCAATTTTAGAATAAAAATTTTCAATAGTTTAAATAATAAAGGGTTAATTTGTTTCTTATTGTAGAAAAGAACAATAATGAAGGAGGGGTATGATGGCTTACAATTTTAGTAAAATCGAGAAAAAATGGCAAGAAATATGGGAAAGTAATAATGCTTTTAAAGCTAGTGAAGATGAAGCTCAAAAATACTATGTACTAGAAATGTTTCCTTATCCATCTGGTAAAATACATATGGGCCATGTACGCAACTATTCAATAGGTGATGTATTTGCAAGATTTAAGAGAATGAGAGGGTTTAACGTATTACATCCTATGGGTTGGGATGCGTTTGGTCTACCTGCTGAAAATGCGGCTATAAAACATGGTATACATCCTAACAAGTGGACATTAGAAAATATTGATGAAATGAAAAAACAACTAAAGAGATTAGGTCTTAGCTATGACTGGAATAGAGAAGTAACTACTTGTTTACCAGATTATTACAAATGGACACAGTGGTTCTTTATACAATTATATAAAAGAGGATTAGCTTATAAGAAAAAATCAGCTGTAAATTGGTGTCCTTCTTGTGAAACTGTATTGGCTAATGAACAGGTTGTTAACGGAGCTTGTGAAAGATGTGATACACCTGTTGGAAAAAAAGAATTAGAACAATGGTATTTTAAAATTACAGATTATGCAGAAAGATTACTTGAAGATATAAAAGAGCTTGATGGTTGGCCTGAGAAAGTTAAAATAATGCAGAAAAATTGGATTGGCAAGAGTGAAGGTGCTGAAATAGACTTTGAAATTAAAGATTTTGATAAAAAATTAAAGGTCTTCACTACTAGACCAGATACAATCTATGGCGTAACTTATATGGTAATGGCACCAGAACATCCATATATAAATGAATTAGTAAAAGGTACAGATTACGAAGAAGAAGTACTTGAATTCAAAAAGAAAATGGAATATATATCAGAAATTGACAGAACTTCAACAACTGCAGAAAAAGAAGGAGTTTTTATAGGAAGATACGCTGTAAATCCTGTTACTAAAGAAGAAATACCTATTTATATTGCCAATTATGTATTAATAGACTATGGAACTGGTGCTATTATGGCCGTACCAGGTCATGACCAAAGAGACTTTGAATTTGCTAAGAAATATAACATACCAATTAGACCTGTAATAAAACCAGTTGATGGAGATTTTGATGAGGATGATTTAAAAGAAGCATATACTGGCGAAGGTGTAATGATAAATTCTGATAAATTCAATGGTCTAGATAATAAAACTGCTAAAACCGAAATAACAAAATATATTGAAGAATTAGAAGTTGGAAAAGCTACTATAAATTACAGGCTTAGAGACTGGTTAATTTCAAGACAGAGATATTGGGGTACTCCAATACCTATAATATATTGTGATGACTGTGGGATAGTACCTGTTTCAGATGCTGATCTTCCAGTAAAGTTGCCAACAGATGTAGAATTTACAGGCAAAGGACAGTCGCCTTTAACTACAAGCAAGGAGTTTATGTACACTACTTGTCCGAAGTGTGGTAAAAAAGCAAGAAGAGAAACCGATACTATGGATACCTTTGTTGATTCATCATGGTATTTCTTAAGATATACTGATCCAAAGAATGAAAATGAACCATTCAATAAAGATAAAGCGAATTATTGGATGAAAGTAGATCAGTATATAGGTGGAGTAGAACATGCTATATTACACCTTCTATATTCTAGATTCTTTGTTAAGGTATTATATGACATGGGACTTTCACCTGTAAATGAACCTTTTAAAAATCTACTTACACAAGGTATGGTGCTTAAAGATGGGGCAAAAATGTCTAAATCTAAAGGCAATGTAGTAAGTCCAGAAGAAATAATTTCTAATTATGGTGCTGATACAGCAAGATTATTTGTATTATTTGCAGCTCCACCTGAAAGAGATTTAGAGTGGAGTGACCAAGGAGTAGAAGGATGTTATAGATTCTTAAACAGAGTATATAGGTTAGTAGAAGAGCTAAAAGAAGTATATAATAATAAGTGCGAAATTAATATTGATCAATTAAGTAAAGCTGATAAGAATTTAAGATATGTTTTACATTCTACAATTCAGAAGGTAACTATTGATGTAGAAGATAGATTTAACTTCAATACAGCTATAAGTAGCATTATGGAACTTGTTAATGAAATATATAAATATAAGGATAATGCAGAATCCAATGACTATAAGAATGCTATCCTAGCAGAAGCGATTGATAATTTAATATTATTACTAGCGCCTTTTGCTCCACATCTAGCTGAAGAACTTTGGAATTTAGTTGGCAATGAAGGAAGCGTACATCAACAAAAATGGCCTGAGTATGATGAAAAAGCTATAGTTAAAGATCAAATAACAGTAGTAATTCAAGTGAACGGAAAAGTGAGAGATAAAATCGAAGTTGATGCTAATATTGATAAGGAAAGCTTAGAAAAATTAGCATTAAATAGCGAAAGAGTTAAGAACTTTATAGAAGGTAAAGAAGTTAAAAAAGTTATAGTTGTACCTAAAAAATTAGTTAATATAGTTGCAAAATAACAAAATGGATTATAAAAAAACAATAAAGAGGAGGAGAGAAAATGGATAAAAAAGTAATTTCAACAGATAAGGCACCAAAAGCTATTGGACCATATTCTCAAGGAATAGTAGCAGGTAATATGATTTTTACATCAGGTCAATTAGCTATTAATCCAGAAACAGGTGAGCTTGTACAGGATGATATTCAGAAAGAAACTAGGCAAGCTTTAGAAAATTTAAAGGCTGTACTTAAAGAAGGTGGCGCAACTTTAAATGATGTAGTTAAAGTTACTCTATATATTAAAGATATGAATCAATTTAGTAAAATAAATGAAGTATATGAAGAGTATTTCTGTGAAAATAAACCAGCAAGATCTTGTATTGAAGTTGCTAGACTACCTAAGGATGGAAATGTTGAAGTTGAAGCAATTGCAATAATTTAATACAAAAAATATTAGAAGCTGCGTATTAAGCAGCTTCTAATATTTATAACGGTTACTATAGCTAAAAGTAATCTCTCTTCTTAATCTTCTTCTTTTTGCTCTCTTATATCTTTTATAACCAATAAATATTCTCCATATTATAAACATTACAATAAACCAAAACCACCATTTTTTAAATAATGATTTCCCATCTGTTGTTTCAACAACTCTTATAATTCCTTTTTGATTTATTTCCATTGCAGATACAATATTGGCAGCTGCAATTACTTCACCATCCAATTTATATTCTACCCTTCCAATTACTTGGTCTTTTGTAATTGGAGCAGTAATTTTATCAGGTAAAATTATATCTTTTACTATATCATTTTCTCTTCCTTTAGGAATTATAGAAAAAACAGATTTATTTATTATACCAGTAACAAAAGGCTTGTCCCCTTTTATAACATCAATATTTTTTATAAATTCATTTTTGAAAGATAATTGTTTTGTAGTAAAGTTATCAAAACCATAATTCAAAAGCTTATGTGTATCTACATAAACATTAGTTCCTACTGCATGAAGGACTACACTGATTAATCTTAAATTCCCTCTTTTTGCTGTTGCAACGAGGCATTGTTGTGCTACATATGTGTATCCTGTTTTAATCCCATCCGCTCCGTCATATTTTATATTTACTGTTTTACCATCTACAACTATTTTATTACCAGAGCCTGTTCCATATAGTAGTCTGTTAGCTGACTTCAAATATCTAGGCTCATCTTTTTTATTTGTAGGTGGTATTGTATATTTATAGTTCTTTACAATGCTTCTAAAAGTATCATTTTCCATTGCATATTTAGCCATCATTGCTAAGTCATACGCTGTAGTTGTATGGTTTTTATCTGGTAGTCCATGAGGATTTGTAAAATGAGTATTTTTAGCACCAATTTCTTTAGCTTTCTTATTCATTAAGTCGGCAAAATTTTGGGTAGAACCTGATATGTGCTTTGCAATTGCTGTTGCAGCGTCATTAGCAGATTCTATTAACAATGCATATAATAGGTCTTTTAAAGTTATCATTTCTCCAGGTTCTAATGCTATGTGGCTTCCACTAATTTCATAGGGCGTTTTATCATCAATAACTACTGTATCATCAAGATTTCCATACTCTAAAGCTAAAATTGCTGTCATAATTTTTGTAGTACTAGCTGGAAACATTGGTTTATGTGCATTTTTTTCATACAATATTTTACCAGTATTAGCATCGATTAATATAGCAGCTTCAGCCGAAATATCTAATTTTTTATTTGCGTAAGATAATGCAGGTATATTTATTAGTAAAAAGATGGTTACAAATAGTGCTATGATTTTTTTCACGTATATCACCTCTACTTGTGTTTTTTAATTACGTTTTAATCAACTATATTATAGTATAGCAGAAATTTTGTTCTTTTTTAAGGCATACGCTATTTTAAAATATATAATTTTACTTTTTAGGACTTTAGCAGTAGAGTTACATTGTAATATATGGGAAAAATGAAATATACAAAATAAAAAGGATTTTTTTAGAATATATAGAATAAGATATTATTAATTTAGTTTTTTAACAGTTAAATATAAAACATATATGATAGGAAATGGGGGATGTGGTTGTGAAAAAATTTCTTGTTTACCTATTAACTATAATTTTTATTTTATCAACATTAACGGGGTGTGGTGGTGTTACTAGTACAGACTCTGAAAAAATTGATAAAAGCATGACTGGAATGAGAGATTATTCTCATAAAGTATTGTATGGAGATGAAGTTGTAGTAGTTTATGGAACAATAGGCAGTAAACAAGATACTGCTGTTTTGTATAATTTAGCTAAGTCATATAGTCAGGGATTTCAAAAAGAAATTAGAGACAGATTTATTATTAAAAGTGATGTTGAAGTTAATGAAGATGATATAAAAAATAGGCATATCATTATATTAGGAAATCCTGAAACAAATCAACTTTTTGCAAAAATAAATGAAAAGCTTCCTATGAAAATAATAGATGGAAGTCTTGTAGTTGGTGATAAAGTCTTTAAAGATGAATCTGTTATTTTTAAGTATCTTATACCTAATCCTTTAAATAAGAAGAAATATTTGATTGTTAATGGAGCGTTGAATAAAAAATATATGCCTTACATTTTGTATGTAACAACACCTTCGAGAAACGCAGAATATGTTATTAAAGTAAATAAAAACGAAAAATATATAGGAATGTTTAATAAAACTGATACACAGTGGCTTATAAATAAGATTGGCGAAAATTCTTGGAAGGATGATTTTAAAACTAAAGAAAGTGAACATTTTATTTTCCATTATAGTCCGTTAAATGATAACGTAGAGAAAAATATTAATAAAATAATTGAAGAAAGAGAAAAGGCTTATGAAGAAATATCTAGTAAACTTAATATTAGTTATGATGAGAAGATAGATTACTATCTTTTCATGAGTGATAAAATAAAGCAAATTTATAAACAGTGGGATTTTGATTTTTGGCTAGGGAATATTTATGAAGTTTATAATAAAGAAAATAAAGATAGTTTTTATAAATATTTTATATATAAGGTATTGATAGATAAATCAGGATTACCATTAAGTAAATTTACACAATTAGGACTATATGGTGCTTTAGATATAGATTCAAAATATAGTGGGATAAATATTAAGGATGTTGTAAATTCTGATGATTATGTACCGTTAGAATATTTAACTACAGGTTTATTAATAGATCGTAGTTTTAACAGAGATATAGTTTATCCTGAAATATTTTCTTTTGCAAAGTACCTTGTAGACAAATACGGTTTTGATAAATATATGGAATACTACAAAACTAATTTATATGAAGAAACTGATAAAGCACTTTACAGTGTATATAAGAAGGAATTATATGAATTAGAAGGAGAATGGCTTGATTACATAGAAGGTATAGAGGGTGAAAATAGTGAAAAATAATTATAAATTTATAGTTTTAATTATAACTTTAATTATATTTTTAACAGGATGCGGGTCGTATATTGACCCGTATAATTTTAATAAAGATAATGCATACAAATATATAGCTGAACTTTCATCAGATAAGTATGAAGGAAGACTGCCTGGTACAGAAGGAAATAGAATGGCACAGGAGTATATAGCAAAAGAATTTGAAAAAATAGGACTTGAGCCAATAAATAGTAATGGGAGTTACTTTCAGACATTCAAGATTATTTCACCTTTTTTAAACAAACCAGTAAAATTTGAGGTTTTAGATAGAGAAGGTAATGTTATTAAGAGATATAAATTAAGAAAAGATTTTATTGAAAATACAAGAGACTACTCAAAAGGCGGTCAAGTTAGCGGCAAAATAAAATATATAGGTTCATTAGATGATATTGAAACAGGTAAAGATAATATAGTACTATTCTATGACGACTTAAGAGATTTGGAAAAAGCCAAAATGTTAGTTAAAAAAGGTGTTAAGGCTGTAATAAGACCAACAACTATGGATTTAAAAGGAAAAGAAAAAAATTTATTAATAAAAACTGTTTATATTGGGGAAAAGGCAGATAAAAAGGTCGAAGGTAAATTTATTGATATAGTAGTAAGACAAGAAGTATTTAAAGAATTAGTTGATTTTAGTAATAAAGGATATAGTGTAAATATAGATATTAATTTAGTGTTTAAAGAAGTAGAAGTTTCAAATGTAATAGGTTATATTCCAGGCAATGATGAAAAGCTAAAAAAAGAAGTTATTCTTATAAGTGCACATTTTGACCATATTGGTACTGACCCTGACGGTTCAGTATTTAATGGAGCTTTGGATAATGCTTCAGGAACTGGTATGCTTTTAGAGCTAGCTAGAGCTATAAAAGAAAGCGGGAAAAAGCCAAAGAGAACTATCGTTTTTGCAGCATTTAATGGGGAAGAGAGTGGACTTCAAGGGTCAAAATACTATGTATTTTCACGTCCATTTCCACTTATGGGTACTAAAGTTTTTAACATAGATATGATAGGCTCTAAAGAAAAAGTGAAACTTGAGATTGATACTTTTCCTTCGCAACAAAGAGGAACAGTAGGACAGCTTGTAAGTAGCGAACTAGTAGACAAAATAGCTCAGGTAGCAGAGAAACGCGGGATAGAGTGCAGTGTTGATTCATTTTCGAGTAATAGTGACCACTTAAGCTTTGATCTTAGAGGAGTTCCAGCTGTTACTATAACACATCCAGCTGACAATTTAATACATACCGTTGAAGATGATATTTCCAATATTGATAAGGAAAGATTAGGAGAAGCTGGAATGCTAATGCTTAGCTTAATAAATTATTTTGCTTTCAGTACAAAGGATATAAGCAAAAATGTTATTTCTAAAGAACAGTTATATGCATTAAAAACTATACCTATTTATTTTTCAGCTATTTTCTTAATAGGTCTAGTATTTATATTTGCAGTTAAGTCAATAAATAAAAATGAAAAGTTAAAAGAGAAGTTTAGTGGAAGACCAATATTTACATCAATCTTAATAGTGATAATGCTATTATCTATATTGATATACAATAGCAGCTATGAAGCAGAAGAAACAATTGCTGTAAAACCTCTTTCAAAACCTTGTGAAAATCAAGTAAAGGTTACAGGTGAAAATATTGAAAAAATATTAGATTTTCAAATTGATGATAATATTAATGTTTTAGTAAAAGATAAAAAAGGAATTAAAATTATTGTACTAGATAAAGATGGCAAAGTTAAAGATGAAAAGCTTTTAAAAATTCCTTATGAAAAAAATAATAAATATGTGTTAAACTCAAATAAAGTTTATTATGCTTATGAAAAAAATCTGTTTTGTTTGACTAATGAATCTGAAAGAGCAGAAAAAGTATTAGAAAACATAAATGATTTTACTATATTAGAAAATCAGGGTAAAAAGTATATCATTGTAAGTAGTGAAGATGAAATTATTGTAAAGTCTGAACAATGGGAAAAGAACATCAAAGATAAAAATATTTTAAACGTTTTAGCTCAAGTAGATTATAAAGACAGGATATTTATTTTATATAAGCAGAAGAATAAAGGGAATATTTTAATTAAATATGCTGCATTAAATGCTGATGGGGAACTTAGTAATCCAGTTAGACTATATACTTTAAAAGAGGATTCTCAGCTAGCTTTTGGAATAGATAAAGCTAAAGGGTATATATTTTTTAAAGAACAAGAGGATTATTACTATTTAACTTTTTACTTAAGCAATAGAAAGAACAACATAGTCAAAAAAGAAAAAATAGAGTTACACGATGCAGGAGGAGCTATAGCAGAAATTAAGGAAGTACCTACTATAGTTAATAATAAAGAAATAGATGGTATTGATTTATATATGAGTATAAATGCTGAAAATCACCTGGGTAAAAATTATATATATTTCCTAAGCTTTTTTAATGGGAAACTTAGAAAAACTGATTTAATTTACGAAACTAAGAATAATAAAGTAACAAATTCAGTTATAGATACTGATAAGAAAGACATATATATTGCTTGGTTAGAAGGTAAAAATAAAAATATTTTAAAGGTATCAAGTTCAAATGAGTATTTTGGATTTAACAGTTTTAAAAATGAATTTTTAGTAAGATCAAGCAGAATAATTAAAAACCTATTTTTAGCTTTTATTGTATTGCTGACAAAATTACATTGGGTAATACCAGGAGTTTTACTTTTGATATTATTTAAGATTTTTAAGAAGGATGAATGGCTAGCTAATGGTAAAGCTATTTATATAGCTGTTTCACTTAATTTTATCTGTCAGATTGCTACATTTAAAATGCCAAATTTGATAGGAATAAGTTATGAAAGTATAATAGTTACATTTTTTATAGGAATTATTGCATTAGGTTTAGTGTTGTTTTATAGATACGAAAAGGGCAAAGCTTCGTTTTTAAGATTATTTATAATATTTACAATTATAAACATGATATTTATTTCAACTTTATATGCACCATATACTCTAAAAGGTGGTTTGGAAAGACTAAATAGGACAGAGATGTTTAATAAAGAAGAATACTAAAATTATAGAAAAGATAATGTTAAAATGATATGAGGTGATTTAATGGTTTCCTTTACAAAAAAGGAACAAATAGTTATACTAATACTAGTTGTATGTATTATTTCAGTTGTTTCGATAAAATTAATAAGAAGTAATGAAATAAAGATAGATGAAGTAGGACAAGATATTAATAATATAGAAGATACAGAAAATGTTAATACTTCAGAAAAAAATATTGAAGAAGAAAATATAGATAAAACTATAATGGTTCATATAAGTGGTGAGGTTTATAGACCAGGGTTAGTTATTTTAAAAGAAGGCGATAGAGTTATAGATGCTGTTAATGCAGCAGGAGGATTAAAGGAAGAAGCAGATTTAGACAGAATAAATTTAGCTAAAAAACTTGTTGATGAAGAGAAGATATACATACCTAAAAAAGGTGAAGAAAGTTTTACTAGTAATTCTCAAGAAAACGTTGTAGCTAGTACAAATGTAAGTACTAGTAAAATAGATATAAATAATGCAAGTCTTAATGAACTTATGGATTTACCAGGTATAGGCAAGGTATTAGCAGGTAGAATTATCGAATATAGAACTAAGAATAGATTTAATGATATAGAAGAGATAAAAAATGTTTCTGGAATAGGAGAAAAGAAGTTTGAAGCAATAAGAGACTTAATAACAGTTAACTAGTTAGGAGGATAAAAATGGCAGAAACACTTAAAAGGCTTACTGAGTTAACTAGTAGTTCTGGCTGAGCTGCTAAAATAGGTCCTGAGACCTTGGCACAGGTTCTGTGTCAATTACCTAAAACGTATGATGATAACCTAATTGTAGGTATTGATACATCTGATGATGCTGCTGTATATAAAATTGATGAAAATACAGCTATAATTCAAACAGTTGATTTTTTTACACCAGTAGTAGATGATCCATATACTTTTGGGCAAATAGCAGCGACAAATTCATTAAGTGATGTATATGCTATGGGTGGAGAGCCAAAATTAGCTATGAATATAATTTGCTTTCCAAATTGCCTACCTCCTGAGGTTATGACAGAGATTTTAAAGGGAGGATATGATAAAGTTAAAGAGGCAAATGCACTTTTAGTTGGAGGACATACTGTAGAAGATAATGAACCAAAATATGGTCTATCAGTAACTGGTTTTATTCATCCAGATAAAGTAATAAAAAATTGTAATGCAAAAGCAGGCGATTTATTAGTTTTAACTAAACCAATAGGTTTAGGTATAATAAATACAGCTATCAAAGCACAGATGGCAGATCAAAAAACATACAACGAGGCAGTAAAGGTTATGACTACGCTAAACAAAATTGGAAAAGATGCTATGATGAAAGTCGGTGTAAATAGCTGTACTGATGTAACAGGTTTTGGTTTAATAGGTCATGCATTAGAAATGGCTTTAGGTAGTGATGTTACAATAAAAATATTTAGTAATAAAGTTCCTATTTTAGAAAGTGCGAAAGAGTATGCTAAAATGGGACTAATTCCAGAAGGGGCATATAAAAACAAAAGTTTTGTAAATGATAGAGCATACATCAATAAAAATATTAAAGAAGAAATAAAAGATATATTGTTTGATCCACAGACATCTGGAGGTCTTTTAATTTCAGTAGATAAAGCAAAAGCAGAGATGCTTATAAAAGAACTTGAAAATAATCCAGTAGATTATGCAATAATTGGAGAGGTTATTAGTAAAGGGAAATATCCAATAATAGTTGAATAAAGCTATAATATTTAGGAATGGATGGTGTATTATGAATAACAAAATCAACTTGTTTTCAATGCTTCCAAAAGTTGATGAATTATTATCTGATAATAAAATAAATAGTTTGATGGATGAAATGTCAAGGGAATATGTTATTGAAGCTATTAGAGAAGAACTAGATATTATTAGAGAAGGCATAAGAAATGGAAAATATAATGTAAATACTCTAAAAGAAGAGATAAAAAAATTACCTTTATACATAGCGAAAAGAGCAACTAATAAGGCTAAACCAAATCTTAAAAGAGTAATAAATGCAACAGGGGTAGTTATTCATACGAATCTTGGCAGGTCACTTATAAGTAAGAGTGTTCTTAATAACGTTGTTGAAGTTGCAAGTAATTATTCAAATTTAGAGTTTGATTTAGACAAAGGAATGCGAGGTTCTAGATATAGCCATATAGAAGAAATTCTTACTAAAATTACAGGTGCTGAAAGTGCATTAGTTGTAAATAACAATGCAGCTGCAGTAATGTTAGTTTTAAGTACATTGGCAAAGGATAAAGAGGTAATAGTTTCTAGAGGTGAGTTAGTGGAAATAGGTGGTTCTTTTAGAGTACCAGATGTAATGCTGCAAAGTGGTGCTAAGCTAGTTGATGTTGGCACAACTAATAAAACTCATCTATGGGACTATGAAAATGCTATAAATGAAGAAACAGCCGCACTATTAAAGGTTCATACAAGTAATTACAGAATCTTAGGATTTACTTCTAGTGTAGAATTAGATGAACTAGTTGAATTAGGGAAAAAATACGATATACCAGTAATTGAAGATTTAGGAAGTGGTGTTTTAGTCGACCTATCAAAGTATGGATTATGTTATGAACCTACAGTTCAAGATTCAATTAAAAAGGGCGTAGATGTTGTAACTTTTAGTGGAGATAAACTTTTAGGAGGACCACAAGCAGGAATTATAGTAGGTAAAAAGATTTATATTGACAGAATGAAAAAAAATCCACTAACTAGAGCGTTTAGAGTGGATAAATTTACCCTTGCAGCATTAGAGCCTACTCTTAGTCTTTATCTTGATGAAAATGAAGCTATCAAAAAAATTCCTACACTTAATATGATAACTATGTCTGAGGACGAGCTTAATGAAAAGGCTAAGATTCTTTTTGATAAAATAAAGGCAAATATTAATGATAAGTTAGAAATTAAAATAGTTGACCAGTTTTCACAAGTCGGAGGAGGTTCATTACCTCTTGAAAAATTACCGACTAAAGCGATTGAAATAAGCTCATGTTTAATAGGTACTTCTGAGCTTGAAAAAAGTCTTAGAATGTATGAAACCCCTATAATATCAAGAATATACAAAGATAAACTCTATTTAGATGTACGAACAATACATAAAAATGAATTTGATATAATTGCTACTGCATTAAAAGTTATAGCCGATAATTTATAAAGGGGTGTTTATATGAAAAACGTTATCATAGGTACTGCTGGACATATAGATCATGGAAAAACAACTCTAATCAAAGCATTGACAGGCAGAGAAACTGATAGATTAAAAGAAGAAAAAGAAAGAGGAATATCTATTGAGCTAGGTTTTACATATTTTGATTTGCCTAGTGGAAGACGAGCAGGAATTATTGATGTTCCAGGACATGAAAAATTTATTAAAAATATGCTAGCAGGCGTAATAGGTATGGATATTGTAATTTTGGTTGTGGCAGCAGACGAAGGTGTTATGCCTCAGACTAAAGAGCATCTAGATATATTGAATTTGCTAGATATTAAAAAAGGCTTAGTAGCAATTACTAAAGCTGATTTAGTAGATGAAGATTGGCTAAGTCTTGTAATAGATGATATAAATAATCAGCTTAAAGGTACTTTTTTGGAGAACAGTCCAGTTATACCTGTATCTTCAACAAAAGGAATAGGAATTCGTGAACTTATAGAAACTATAGATAAGCTTACAGAAGAAATAGAAGAAAGAGATATTACAGAAACTCCAAGGTTACCAGTTGATAGAGCTTTTACAATATCAGGTTTTGGAACAGTAGTAACTGGCACATTAATATCTGGTAAATTTAAAGAGGGAGATGAAGTTCAAATTTTCCCTGGAAATAAAACAAGTAGAATTAGATCTATACAGGTGCACGGTAAGAATACTAGTGAAGCTTATGCTGGTCAAAGGGTAGCAATAAATTTAGCTGGTATAAAGAAAAATGAAGTTGATAGGGGAAATGTAATAGCTCCTATAGGTTCTATGAAATCTACAATGATGTTAGATGTAAAACTACATTGTTTAAAAGATTCTAATAGAACTATAAAAAATCGTGCGAGATTGAGGTTATATCTAGGCACTAGCGAAATATTAACAAGAGCAGTATTACTTGATAGAGAAGAATTATATCCAGGAGAAAGTTGCTATGCTCAATTAAGGCTAGAAGAAGAAACAGTAGCTAAAAGAGGAGATAAATTTATTATTAGATTTTATTCACCTATGGAAACAATTGGAGGTGGAGAAATATTAGATTCAAATCCACCAAAAAGAAAGAGGTTTGACGAAGCTATAATAAAGGAATTTGAATTAAAAGAGAAAGGGAAGCCTATTGATATAGTTGAAAATTTTGTACATGAAAATAGCAGAGAGTTCCCTAGTATAACAGATATAGCAAAGAATACTGTTATTCCTCAGGATAAAATAGAATTACTAGTAAATGAATTACAAGAAAAAAATAAAGTAGTTAGATTTAGCTTATTAAATGATAAACACGTGATTCATAAGGATTATTTCTCTAAGCTTACTAAAGATGTTATTGAGGAATTAAATACATATCATAAAAATAACCCATTAAAATCAGGGATGCTAAAAGAGGAATTAAGAAGTAAATTACTAGGACATATTAAACCTAAACTAGGTGATTTGGTGATAAATAAATTGAGTGAAGATGGTATAATTAAAATTATATTTGATAAAGTTGCGTTAAAGGATTTTGTTCCTGAATTTAATGACTTGCAAAATGAAATAAAAAATCAGTTAGAAAGCATATATATAAATGGAAAGTATGCACCTCCTAAAAAAGATGAAGCAATATCTCAATTAAAATACAAGAAAGAAGAAGTTATACAAGTATATGATGCAATGATAGATCAAGGAATACTTGTTAAAGCAACTGATGAGATTGCATTTCATAAGAAAGTATATGATGAATGTCTAGAAAAACTTAAAAAGTTTATTGAAGATAATGGTTCAATAACGTTGTCTCAATTTAGGGATTTATTAGGAACTAGTAGAAAGTTTGCCGTAGCATTATTAGAAGATTTTGACAGAAAGAAGATTACTAAACGCATTGAAGATAAGAGAGTTTTACTGTAAAATAGATAAAAAGACAAAGAACAAAATCTTCGATTTAAATAAATTATATAAGGTAGATTTTGCCTATATCCATTACGGAAATTATATTTAAAATTATCCATAGTTTAATAAGAAATATAATTTCCTATGGATTATAAAAGAAGGATTTTTGATGAATTTTGTAGAATTACTTGAATACAGATTGATTATAAATAAACAATTTGAGGTGATAAGATGGGCAATCATATTTTAATAGTAGACGATGAGCCCTTAATGGTTAAAGGTTTAAAATATAGCTTGGAACAGGATGGATATAAAATAGATACTGCTTATGATGGTAATGAAGCTTTAAAAAAAGCATTAGACAATAGTTATGATTTAATCATACTAGATTTAATGCTTCCAGGAATTGATGGGCTCGAAGTATGTCAAAAAATTAGAGAAAAATCACAAGTACCTATTATTATGTTAACAGCTAAAGGTGAAGATATAAATAAAATTTTAGGACTTGAATATGGTGCTGATGATTATCTTACAAAACCTTTCAATATTTTAGAGTTAAAAGCAAGGATAAAGGCAATTCTTAGAAGAGTAGTAGCTAGAGAAACAAAAATAGGTGACCAAGTTATTAAAGTCGATAACTTTACAATAAATACTTTAGGTAGAAAAGTAACAGTAAGAGGAAAAGAAATTAATTTAACAGCAAAAGAATTTGACTTGCTTTTATTACTTGCTTCAAATCCAGGCAAAGTTTTCAGTAGAGAAGAGCTATTAGAAGTTATTTGGGGATATGAATATTTTGGTGATTTGAGAACTGTTGATGTGCATATAAGGAGATTAAGAGAAAAAATAGAGAAAAACTCCAGTCAGCCTGAATATATTTTAACCAAATGGGGAGTTGGTTACTATTTTAGGAACAGAGCATAAAAGAAAAAGATTTATCAGTATAAGGTGGAAGCTTGTATCCACCTATTTATTATTGGTATTAATGTCACAAATGATTATTAGTATTTTTATAAGTCAGAATATTCTAAACACCTATATACAAGAAAAACGTCAGGAAATATTAACTAAGTCTAATATTTTGTCTAATAGAATTAAGTTTTATTTGCCGAATAACAAAATTTTAGTATTAGATAATCTATTAAAAACGCTAGTAGAAAATTATAGTAAAGAAATTAAAGCAAGAATAATAATAGTTGATAAGGATAATATGGTTAAAAGTGATTCGAATAATGAGTTTGAAGGTTCTAGATTGTATCATTCCGAAATACAGAAAGCACTTGCAGGTATAAGTAATTCAAGTGTTTACAGTTTCAAAGAGTATGGACATGTTATGTATGTAGCAGTACCAATTATACTTGATGATGAAGTAATAGGTTCTACATTTGTATCAGTATCATTAAATGATATATATAATGTAGTTGATAGAATAAATAACAAACTGAGATTAATATCTTTAGCAAGTATAATTTTAGTAGCAGTAATGAGCTTTATATTTGCAGATTTTATAACAAAACCAATTTCAGAAATGACAAAAGCTATAACCAAAATGGCACAGGGGAATTTAGGGCAGAAAGTTGAAATTAAGACAAATGATGAATTTAAGCAGTTAGCTAATGCTTTTAATGTTATGAGTACTAAACTAAGTCAAGTTGATAAGCAGAGAAAAGATTTTGTAGCAAATGTTTCGCATGAATTAAGAACACCATTATCTTCTATTAAATTACTTTCTGAGTCTTTACTACATCAAAAAGAAGTGGATGCTTTGGTTTATAGAGAATTTTTACAGGATATAGATTCAGAAATAGACAGGTTGAATAGCATAATTGATGATTTGCTTATCTTAGTAGATTTGGACAAGGAAAAATTAACACTTGACTTTAAAACAACATATATTAACTTTTTGGTAGAAAAAATAATTGCTAGGCTTAAGCCTTTAGCTGATAATAAGAAAATTAGCTTGGATTATATTGAAAAGGAGAAAGTTCAGATAAAGGTAGATACTAATAAAATACAGCAAGCTGTAATAAATATTATTCATAATGCAATTAAATATACTCCTGAGGGAGGTAGAGTAGAGGTTAAGCTATATACTGAAGGAGACTATGTAGTGATTCGTGTTAAAGACAATGGGATAGGTATACCTAAGGAAAGTTTACCTCAAATTTTTGATAGATTTTATAGAGTTGACAAGGCTAGGTCAAGAAGTACTGGAGGTACTGGATTAGGATTATCAATTGCGTATCAAATAGTAAGTTTACATCAGGGAACTATAGATGTAGAAAGTGAATTAGGAAAGGGAAGTACATTTTATATTAAGATACCTATTGATTTAAACTTAGCTTAATTCGGAGGGTTAAGATGAAAAGTAAAATCTTAATATTAACTTTGATTTTTATTTTCTTTTTTACTGGTTGTAATGAAAATAAAATAATTTATGATGAGTCAAATAGTTACTTGCCTATTAATCCCTTTCCAGAAAAAAATATTCATAATATAACTCTCTATTTTCCAGATAAGGATTTAAACTATTTAGTTCCTGAAATTAGAGAGGTTGATATAAGAAACCAGCCGATTGAAAAAATAATTATTGAAGAATTGCTAAAAGGAACAAAAAATGAAGAATTAACCAGTTTAATACCTTCAGAAACAAGATTAATTTCAACTGATATTGTTGGGAAAGTTATATATTTGAATTTTTCAAAGGAACTATTAAAAGGAAGTATGAGTGAAAAAGAAGAGGCGTTAGTACTATATTCTATTATTAATTCAGCTGCACAGATTGAGAATGTGGATAAAGTACAGATACTTATAGAGGGTGAAGCTAGAGAAGTATTTTATAAATATTTTACTATTGATAAACCGAAAGAGCCTAGTTCATTAATTATCAATAATAAATATGTTAGTCCAATCAGTACAGTTATAGAATATTATGATAATATTATTAATCAAAACTATATTGAAGTTGCTAATTTGTTTCATATTAATGGAGACAAAAATATAAATTATTATACTATGAAATCTTATTTTCAAGACTATTATGGTAATATTTCAAAATATTTAGTGAAAGAATATAAAATAAATAATTATGATAAATTTGTAGATGTTTATGTAGTTTTAGAATTGTTCTATAACAACGATATGAATAAGAAAATTCATGAGCAGGAGTTTATCTTAATTTTAAGAAATGGTAGATTTAAAATTAATGAAATATTGAACAAAAACTTTCTTCTAAACATAAAGTAAAAAAACATTTTATTAAAATTAAAAGACTTTTTTATAGGTTTCCATGTGTTAGAGTAAAAAAGTACTTGAAAATATATTAAAAAGTAACTATAATTAATATTGCAGCAGTAATGGGGGTAGATGGCAGCTGGTGTTGCCTCTGGTCTTCAAAACCAGTACGGGGCGTTAGGAGCGTCCTGGGTGGGTTCGATTCCCACATATCCCCGCCATTAATTAATATTTAGAGAAGATATGCGGCATGAAAGTCGCTTTTTTTTATTTTTTGCATTTTTTGTTACATTCTTTGAATTTAATTTTGGGATTGGTATAATTATAGTAGTGAGGTATGGAAAATATATTCACATTTAAGTATAAATTGCTTATTGAAAGGGGATTTCCTATGAGATCAGGAAAAAATATAATGGTTTGTGTTACACAGCAAAAAACTTGTGAAAGATTAATAATGAAAGGATATAAGGCTGTAAGAAGCGATAATGATAAATTATTTGTAATACATGTAGTTAACGAAAAAGATAAGTTCTTGAATAATTCAAGTGATGGAGAGGCTTTAGAATATTTATTTAATGTTTCAAAAAAAGTAGGTGCTGATTTAACTGTATTAAGGTCAAAAGACGTAGTGAAAGCTATGGCTGATTTTGCTAAGAAGCACAATATTACTAATATTATTATGGGTGCTTCACCAGATAGTGATGATTTAAAAGATCATAAAATAGCCATGAAACTAAAGCAGATGTTACCATTTGTTGACTTTACTATTGTTTAGGAATAGTTGAATTAAACAAACTCTCTTGGGAATAATAAAAATGCTATAAGTAATATATATTTATCCAAGGGAGTGTTTTTATGGGAAAAAGACTAAATTTACTAGTATTCAGTGGTGATTATGATAAAGCTTTAGCTTCTTTAATTATTGCTAATGGTGCCAAGGATTTAGGTATAGATGTAACTATGTTTTTTGCATTTTGGGGCTTATTAGTTATAAGAGATCCAGATAAATTGGAATTTGAAAAGAAATCTTTTCTTCAAAAGATATTTAGTCTTTTTATACCAAAGGGAATTGAAAATTTGAGTTTATCAAAAATGAATATGGGTGGAATGGGACAGAAAATGTTAAAAAAGATGATGAAAGAAAGCAATAAACCACTACTTATTGATTTTTTAAATGGTGCTAGAAAAAAAGGGGTTAAATTCTATGGTTGTAAGTTATCACAAGAGGTAATGGGCTTTAAAAAAGAAGAATTAATACCAGAAGTAGAAATTATAGAAGTATATGAATATCTCAAAGATGCTTTAGAGTCAGATATACAATTATTCATATAAATTAAAGGTGGGGGACATTATGTCTTTTATTAAAAGAGCATCTACAGCTATAAAATATTTATTAGATGCAAAAGTTCCATTTTTAAAAAAGATATGGATTATATTAGGACTTATCTATTTAATTAGTCCAATCGATCTATTACCAGAACCAATATTAGGATTTGGTATAATTGATGATATCGTTTTGATAATGTACATTTTAGCTAAGCTAGCTAAGGATTTAGATGAATATATAAATAAAGAGAATAAAATAATAGAAAATGTCGAATATGAAGTTAAAGACGAAAAAGATTAAATATATTCATATTTGATGTCTAAAAACTGTGACAATTCATATAAAAAATGGTAAAATAGACATATAATCAATCGAAAGGAAGATTATATGTCGAGTAAAATATTTGAAAATCTTACCGTCATAGACATATATATTGAGAACAAATACCAGAAAATTTTAAGATGTAAAGGGAAAATTTCTGGTGAAGAGTATCTAGTAAATATTTTATTTGACAAGAGTTTATTTAAAAAAGAAGAACTAATTGTATTAAAAGAAGAATTTGATTTAGTAGAAAAGGTTGAAGAAACTGAAAAAGCTGTTTACATAATTACTAGACATGATGTCTATGAAGATATTTATGAACATATTCAAAAAAATAAAATTACACTTAGCAATCAAATTAATTATGCAACTTTAATTTTAGAGAAAATAAATAAGATTAAATATTTACCATTAGAAGTTATATCATCAGCTGTACAAAGTAACAATATTAAAGTAGATCAAAATAATAAATTGATTTTTACAGGACTAATAATTTTATCTGATGATAAACTTGTATCATATGGCCAAATCTTAAAAGATATTGCTAATTTATTACACATAATTTTTGACGGTAATGAAATTTCAAACGATAAAATATCTAAAGAAATACCACCAGATATACAGAAAATAATTGTAAAGTGTTTGGAAGAAAGATATGTAACTTTTGATGAAGTATTAAAAGATTTGAAATCATCTAAAATATATAGATTAATTAATCCAGAAAGAGAAGAAGGAAGAAAGATTCATTCTGTTAGAACAAATCTAAAGAAGAGAAAAATGAAATTCAAAATTAAGAAAAGTGCTCTTGTTCTAGGTATAATTGCACTTATGTTATTGCCATTTGCAGCTATTTCAATAGGCAAGATGATAAAGTTAAATAAAGAAACAAAAGTTACAATGAATGAAGAAATCACTATAGATGACTTAGAAGATAAAAGCGAAACACAAGAAAATAATATATTTGATCAATATGATATTGTAGATAAAGAAAGTGATGATACTTATGATGATGAAGAGCTTTTAAGTTACTTTGATGAGGAGATAATTAATTCATTAGGTGAAACAAATGTAGCGAGTATTTCTGAAGAAAAATTTTTCCGAGGTAGTTATTCGCTAAAGGTAAGTATTCCAGAAGGAAAAAATAATGATTTCTTAATAGGATTAGTTGATTTGAACAATGAAAAATTCGATTATCTAAAAAATAGGAATGTAGATATTTCTATGTGGATAAATTCTAATCAAACACAAGATGCTGTTATAACTTTGGAATTAACGAATAAAGATAAAATTCTCAGCAAGGTTAGTAAAAAAATATATATTATTAAAGATAACTGGACTCTATATAATTTAAATATAAATACAGATGCAGGAGAGTATATAAAGATTTATATTACCTCTGAAAAAGCAAGTGATATATGGATAGATTCATTTTCAGTAGAAATATTAAAGTAGGGCGTATTGCCCTACTTTATGTATTATTTAAGTTTATTTGCTAAATCACGTTCTGCTTGTTCTATCATTCTTCTAACCATGTATCCTCCTACATATCCTGCATATTTACCACCGTTTTTTAAAACTTCTCTTGTAATTGGGTCTATGTCTTCTCTTTCGTGTATTTTATCAAGACCTAGTTCGCTTGCAATTTCTAGTTTTAATTCCATTAAAGCTTGTCGCGCTTCTGGCGCAGGTCTATTTCTTCTTGCCATTTCAACAACTCCTTTCTTTTTTATTTATAGTTTTCCTAATATTTGTTTAATTAAATCATGATAAATTTACCAAATTATATATAAGACTTAAAACTGGACATACACAAAAATTTAGAATTACGAATAAATTATAAAATAGATATGATATGGACGAAAATGAATATCAATTGAAAAGGAGGATTATAATGAAAGGTAAAATCAAAAGAGTATTTCCAGGAGGTAATACTGCAAAAGGATTTTATTCGTACTACGACTATATAATAGAAGACGATGCAAACCGAATTTTTGTTGTAAAAGGTGGTCCAGGAGTAGGCAAGTCTTCTATGATGAAGAGAGTAGCTCAAGATTTATTAGAATTAGGTTATGATGTTGAATATCATCATTGTTCATCTGACAATAATTCTATTGATGGAATTGTTATTCCTGAGCTAAACGTAGCAATGATTGATGGTACAGCACCACATGTAGTTGACCCTAAAAACCCAGGAGCAGTAGATGAAATAATACATTTAGGTGACTACTGGGATGTAGACAAAATGGAAAAAAATAAAGAGAATGTATTAAAAACTAATAAAGAAGTAGGTAGATTATTTAGAACTGCATATAAATATTTAGAAGCAGCAAAACCTATATATGAAGACATAGTTGATAAAAATAGTGAAGCAATGGATTTTGGAAAAGTAAATATAGAAACTCAAAAATTGATTGAAGAAATATTTGGAGATATAAAAGTAAGTGAAAAACCAGGAAAAGATAGACATTTATTTGGTAGTGCATATACACCAAAAGGATGGGTAGAATTTACAGATACTATTTTGCAAGATGCAGAGAGAATATATTACATTAAAGGTGATATCGGTACAGGTAAGAGTACATTATTAGAAAGAGTATATAAAGAAGCACAGAGACGAGGATTAGATGTTGAAGTATATCATACACCACTTATACCAGAAAAAATAGAGACAGTATTTATCAAAGGTATAAATGTTGGATTAACAACTAGCGAAATGTTTAAAGATAAGAATAAAAAAGTTATAGATTTGAATAAATTCTTAGATATGAAGTTAATCGAAAAATATCAAAGCGAGCTTGAATATGATAAGGCAATAATGAATGATTTAATAGAAAATGCAATAAAGATTATTAAAAAAGCCAAAGAAACACATGACTTACTAGAAACAAACTATGTACCAAACATGAACTTTGATGAGGTAGAGAGAGCAAGAAAAGAGATAGTAAGAAGGATATTAAGATATAAAAATAGAAGAAGATAAAAGTTTTCACCAAGGGTATACTGCCCTTGGTGTTATTTTTTTAAATTCTTGATAAAATATTTATGAAATCAATTCAATATTTTACCTACTTTTTTGATTTGTGGTAATATATAGTTAAAGATTACAGAAGGACTATGGGCAGAGGAAATATGTTTACATTTTGATAGAGGATAAGTTCATATTAATGGAGGTTAAAATGTATAAAAATTTTTCTATATTAATTTTATACTTAGTAAGTATATACTTGATTTTTAGTGGATGTTCAGAGGAAAGATTTGAAAAAATACAGGATATTGTACAAATAAACTATAAAGATATAACAAAAATCTCATTTCATGATGGAAGAACTGGTGAGTTGATTGAAACAGAAGATAAAGAAAAAATAAATGAATTTCTAAAATACGTAAATAGTTATAAATTGAAAAAAAGTGAGCTTCAACTAGAACTTGATGGATACATTTATTATGCAGATTTTTATATTAATGATAAGAACATTTTAAGAATAACTTTTGTTAATCCATTAAATGTAAATGGTATTTCTTATGATATCATTGAATCTGAGCTTAATTTAGAGAAAATAGAAGATTTTGTCAAGTCAATAAAATAATAACAGATGTAAATGGCTATGGAGAGATTAAAATTTTTGTTCCTTATATGAAAAAATCAAATGAAGAAAGGGTGGAGTGTGATTAAAAAAAACATATATATTTTTCTAATGATATGGATAAGTAGTATTATGTTAGTGGGATGTGATAACTATGCTAAATTAACTTTTAAAGAAGATATAGACTTTATTAAGATACAGATTGGAGAAAAATATAAAAAGATTACTAATCCAAAGGATATTGATAATTTGATTTCTTTAATCGAAGAATCAAATTTAAGAAAAAGCAAAGAAAAACAAAACGTGATATATTATAAAATCAAAATATTTATTCATTCAAATACAAAAGCAGAATATGAGCAAATTACTGTGATTAAAGATATAATATTTTATAATGGCAACTATTATAAAAGTGAAAGCAATCTAGGGGAGCAGATTGAGAAGATTTATTCAAATGTGAATTATCCAGAGTTAATTGATAAAGATGAAGCTAAAAAAATTAAAACTAAGAAATTAAATAGAAGGAATTTATCATTACAAAAAGCTTTGGAAGGTTATTGGATTGACTTAAAAGGTAATGGTTTACATTTCAAGGATGGACGGTTATATCAAGGAGGATATGAGTTTAGGTATCTTATAAATTCTATAGATAGAAATGAAAATTACATACATATTTCAGTATTCGGAGTAAAAGGTTTCTTTGTGAAAGGGAAAAAGCTTTTTGATATGCATATAATCATAGATGGTACTAAAAACAATTTAAAACTTAAAAAAGATATGGTTGGAGGATATACATATAATTACAACATGATTTATGTTGATGATGAGAATTACAAACTTGGAACTTATGAATCTGATTTTTTTAGAGATTGAGACTAGGTATCAATGCTAGAAATTAAGTTGCGAAAGCTATGTATATATCAATGAAAGCGGGGGATTAAGATGGATATATCAATAAAAGAACTTAATGAGGATATGTTTACAATTACAGCAGAAATGATTACAGAATTATTGAATTATCATAGGAAATTAAATAATGCACCTAAGCAGTACTGGCATACACTTGAAGAAGGAAAAGAAACTTTAAAAGAATGGAGAAATACAGGAAGTGTTTATAATATCTTTTGTAATGGAGAAGTAATAGGGTTTTTCTATGTTAGATATGGTGGACAAAATGTAGCTTGGTTGGAAGACTTATATATAGTAGAAAGATATAGAGGAAAGGGTATAGGAAAATATGCTATGGCTAAATTAGACGAGATTATGACTGAAATAGGTATAGTTTCGATATTTGTTGATGTTATACCAAGAAATATAAGTGCGATAAAGTTTTATAGAGAATGTGGCTTTGACCATCTTAATATGATTCAATTAAGAAAAAACTATGATAAGAGGCTAGATAAAAAAGATGAAGTGCAAATTTTAGGGTTTAATTTAAAGAAATATTAAAATGTTTTTTAGAAATAACTAAATTATCTGTTCACAAAAATATGATTGATTATGTAATCACTATATATAGCAATGTGATATATTTTCTAAACATAGGAGGTTTTTAAGTTTTTATGATTAAATAGTACTTATAGCATAATACACGAAGCATGTAGTATATTGCAAGTATAAATATCGTTAAGATGTCACATGCTTTTATCATATTACAGAATATAATTTAATTTTATACGATTTTAAGCGTTAAAATAATTCTAAATTTCTGGCACTACGCTATTTAAACTGGGGGGGATTATGCAAAAACTGATTAAATACTTATTAAAAGAAGGATGTCCATCTATAAAATATCGAATAAAAAAAGAAATTTATGGTGAGTTAGATTCAAGACTGCAGCAGCATATATTGGATGACCAAGAAGTGAAAAAATTTATTAGTTTACAAAATGAAACTGGGTGGATAGATGAGGATTTTCACAGTGAAAAAGGAGTTGAAGCTGCTGTTAGGGTTTTTTTTGAGAAAGGTCTTGAAAGTGATTATCCGGCATACAATAAATTATTGTACGAATTAGAACAAAGAGATGCTACATTTGATAATGGTTGTTTGTATAGGGTTGGGAAGATTTTAGATAGCAAAGGATTTGGTGGTTCACAATTAATAAGAGCAACACTTTTTGCATATGCAGGTTTAGAAAATAGATTATTTGTAAGAAAGCAAATTGAAGAAGCATTAGATGTTTTTAGATATATTACAAATATTAATGCAATAAGTGAAATAACCGAAAAGTATAAGAATAAACTAGTTTTTTCAGAAGGAGTTATGTGGCCAAGCATATATCATCTTAGGCTTCTTGCACATACTAAAAACTGGCGAAATGAAAAAAATAAAAAGATGCTTGTTAATTCAATAAAAAAATTAATACAATTTTCTCCTATTCCTGAAATTAATGTACTTGAAAGATCTCAATTAATATCTCCAGCTTCATTTTGTATGAATAATTTCAATCCTAGTTTAGATAAATTAAAGGATAATGAATGGATGATGTGGTTTCATCGTATGGAGTTATTATCTAGATTAGGAGTAGTTACTGAGATTACAGAATTAAAACAACAAGTTGAAATTATTATAAAATTTATGGAAAAAAGTGACGGATTGTTTACAAAAAGAATGAATCATTATTATTTTAGAAAATGGGGACCTTATACAGGTTTGGCACTGGAAAAAGATTGGAGAACATCTAAAAGAAGAGTTAATGATTTGAGTTTCAGATGTTTATTAATTATTTTTTATTCTGGTATAAATTAAAATGAATTTTTAGGTGGAAAGGAATTTCAGAAAACAAAGGGAAACAAGGGGACGGTTCTATTGCAATGCAACCATTATCTAAGATGATGAAACGAATAGGTGTAAGTTATGTTTATTGATATAACTGAAAGTATGAAAGGAAAGAACATTTATTTCAGGATAGATAAAAAAGTGAGTCAGTAGAAGATGATAAATATTTATTGACAGTAATAAGATACATCCATCGAAATCCATTAAAAGCGGGAATAGTAGATAGTATAGACTAATATCAATGGAGTATCCATCATGAATATATAAAAAGTACGAATAAAGTAGTAGATACACAGTTAATACTTGGGATGTTTGTAGATAAAAAAACTAAATGATAAATAGGAACTTGAGACCATAAAACAACATTTAAGTATCCAATCGATAGAGGAAATTAAAAAAGTTGGATAAGGAAAAAAAGGGATGCCTGTTTAAGAAAAAGTGATAGAGGGATTATTAATAAGATAAATAGCAAGAATAACAGGATTTGCAGTAAATATTGTTGCAAAGACATGAAGAAACAAGAGAACCGTACCTTTGTATCTGTATCCCTTAAGATAAAATATGAAAGGAAGTGTAATAATGGGGGAGAAAATGTTTTTTTCAGAAAAGGACTTGTTTATGGTTTGCAAAGATAATCATGACAGTGAAAATAGGTTTATTGGTAAGAAGGATTTTATTCAATTGTCAGATGGAGAGAAAATAGACTTTTGGTTATTAGTAAAGTAAAAATTTAAAAGGAAATTTAATATTTTTTCCACCAAACGGTGGAAATATTTCATTTATGGTAAATCTATTTCACAGATTAAATTCAGAATGTTCACTAAATATTTATGCTTTTAACTATAGAGGTTATGGTAATAGCACAGGCAGTCCTTCAATCGAAAATATTTTAAAAGATGGAGAACAAGTTATTGAGAAAGTTTATAGTGTAGCTGATAAGTCTATTCCCACTATTTTAATGGGCTATTCATTAGGTTGCTTTACATGTTTGAATTCTTATAAGAGTTCAGTAATATATGACTGGATAAAAGGTTATATCTGTATATCTGCATTTTCTGGATTTGAAGATTTGGCTATGGTCTTTGGTGCTACAGGTAAGGATGTGGTGATTGACCCTAAATTAAAAAAATAGATAATCAAAAACCAGTTAGCAGAATAGATGTACCTATTTTATTTGTTCATGGGGCACAGGATAATTTCATACCTAAGTTCATGAGTGAAAAATTATATGAAATATGCCCATCCATTAATAAAAAATTATTGTTAATAGAAAATGCAGGACATAATAATATATTCAAAGATAATCATTTGGATAAAATTATCAATGAAATTAAACTAATGATTAAAAATATTAAAAATAAGAGACTATATAAGGAGTGAAAAGAATGATAAAAGAAAGAAAAGAAACATTTAATGAAATAGCAAAAGAATATGAAAAAATTAGACCTACATATCCAAAAGAATTATTTTATGACATAGTTGAATATTCGGGTATTAAAGAGGATGGTAAAATATTAGAAATAGGTTGTGGAACAGGTAAAGCAACACAAGGTTTTATAGATCTTGGTTATAAAAACATAACATGTATAGAACTAGGAAGTGAACTAGCAAAACTAACAAAAGAAAAGTTTAGAAAAGAATGTACAATAAAAGTATACAATTCATCTTTTGAAGAATGGGAGGAAGATGGAAGTGAATTTGATTTAGCAATATCTGCAACTGCCTTTCATTTTATAAACCCCGAAGTGGGATATCCTAAAGTAGCAAAATTATTAAATGAAAAAGGAACAATAGGTTTTTTCTGGACTATACACGTGCAATCATATGATAATTTATATTCAGATATAAGAAAATTATACAAAAGATATGCTTCTGATTTAGATGATACAAAAATGCCTACTCCTGAAGAAGTAATAAATCAGACTAAAGATACAATTCAAAGAACAAATTTATTTAAAGATTTAATGGTCAAAGAATATAATTGGGATGATTTTTATACATCCGATGAATATATTAGTTTACTAAATACCCACTCAAGGCACAGATTATTACCTGAAAATGATAGAGAAGCTTTATTTAATGGAATAAAAGATATTATAGAAAAATATGGTGGTAATATTAGGAAGAAACAATTAGTAGCTTTATTTCTAGCAAAAAAATTATAATAAAAAGCATATAACATAGACTCACAGTAATAGGTATAATATTAGAACTGTATATAAATATTTAGAAGCAACAAGACTTATATAAAGACATAGTACATAAAATAGTGAAGCAATAGATTTTGGAAAAGTTAATATAGAAACTAAAGAATTGAGCGAAGAAATATTTGAAGGTATTAAAGTAAGTGAAGAACCAGGAAAAGATAGACATTAATTTGGTAGTGCATATACTCCAAAAAGGATGGGTAGAATTTACAGTTATTATTTTACAAGAAGCAGAAAAAATATATTACATTAAAGGTGATATCGGTACAGGTAAGAGTACATTATACTAAATATGAACTTTGATAAAGTAAAAAGAGCAAGAAAAGAGAGTTTATGAAAATATTAAGATATAAAAATAGAAGAAGATAATAGTTTTACGCCAAGGGTTATATTGCTCTTGGTTTTATTTTTTGTTGCTGTATTTTTAAACGTTTAAAGATTTTAGCGTAACCGAAAAATTTTCACGGTTGTATATATTTATAAGGAAGGAGGGATTAATATGGCTAATATTTATATCTGGTTTAAAAAAAGAGAGGAAAGGAGACAATTTCTAAAGAAATTATTAGAGAGGAACGTAAAAACAGATAACGGAAATGCGAGTAAAAAGCAAAAATCAAATGAAAAAGTAACTGTTGATAAGTATTTAGATATGATGGAACAAGGTAAAACTAAGAGTCCATATTATAACATTTATAAGAAATATTATTACGGAATAACACATGAGGTCAAATATAAACTATCACCATATGATCCTGTAGAAGTGTTTAAAAGAGGTTTTAGAAGTATCTATTATCAAAATTCTTATATGCATAGACCAGGTAAATGGTTGGTTATAAAACTTAGAAATACGAAAATAGCTTATGATACTAGAGAATGGATTATTAACAATATACCAGAAGAAAGAATCGGGACAAATGTACCTATACCTAAGGAGGTATATTCGAAGTGGAAACTTGAAGAGGTTGAAAAAATATTAGATTATATAGAAAATAATAAACTAAATAAGGAAAAAAGAAAAGATATACTAAAAAGATGTATGAAATTGTTAAAAGAGGTTTTAGAGGATTCACAAAATCTGTTTAAAGGGGATAAAATATACCTTTGGGAGAAATTAGGATATGCTTTTTATAACTTAGTAGAACTTAAATTAATGGAAGAGTGTCTTAGAACTCAAGCTAAGCTTCAGCCAGGAAATGCTGATGCTTTTTTGAATATTGGGGTATTTTATGAAAATTATGGTTTTATTCAGAAAGCAATAAATATTTATTTAGAGGGTCTGCAAATAGAGCCAAATAATGAATATATATATTATAATTTATCAGCTATGCTTATAGATGAAGGATATTGGGATTATGCTGAAAAGATTATTGATGAATCATTGAAAATAAAATCAGATACAGAAATTAATTACAAACTAAAAGGAGACATAAGTTTTTATAAAAAAGATTATAAAATGGCTCTGCAGTGCTATGAAAAAGTTTTTAGTAAACTAAAGAATAAGGAAATACAGAAATTTATTCTGGAATCAATTAACAACTATATTTTAGCATGTAAAGAATTAGAATTAAAAGATAAATTAAAATTAATTATAGAAGAAGTGTATAACTATGACATTAAAGATGCTAATACGTATATACAGTTAGCTGATGCATGTATAAATATATTAAAAGATTACGAAAAAGGTATTTTATTTGCACAAAGAGCAATAGAAAAATCATCTGATAGAATTGAAGCTTATAAAATTTTAATTGATTGTTATACTCAATTAAAAGAAGATAATAAAGTGGAATGGTTTAAGAAGAAAATGAAACAAATAATCAAGAAAAATAGTAAAATTAATCATAGAGTAAGAAAATATAATGGTAAGGTAATTAAATTATCTGTAATAAAGTTTTTTAAAAGTATTGATAAGTTAAGAGAAGAATTGATAGAAGAAGTCATGAAAGATAAAGGAATATCTAGAGAAGAAGCAGAGAGGATTATAGATTACTTTTTTTAATTTAATATATATGTAATTTACTATAAATTAGAAAAACATAACTAAAAAGCAACTGATAAGAAGGAGGGCAATAATGCAATTTAAATTTAAATTGGCGCATAAAATAATATTATATGTTCCGTTGAAATATGGAGATGGAAAGAATATACCAGATGAAATAACAGATAGTATATTAAAAAAATCAATAGATAAATTAACCAATATTAGTACTGGTTTTACAGTAATAGAGGGTAGAGGTTTTTGGAAAACTAAGGAAAACAAAATGAATGATATGAAAACTAAAATAATTATTATTTATGTAAATGAATTAGAAGAAGCAACTAAAGTAATTTACGATTTAGCATTATGGATAAAGAAAGAAACTATATCAGAGTCAATATGTTTTGAAATAGATAATTCATTATACTTTGTATAAATTAAGTGAAAAAAAGTATATTGTTATGCCGCTATATAATAAAAAAGCGTTTACTATATAATTTATTATATAGTAGACGCTCTTTTGCTAATTAAGAAAAGATATATGCATAAAAATTTTTGTGGATATAAGACAAAATATTTTTTTCATATATTCTAATAGGATTTATATTTGCAATTCTAGAAATTTAAATAGAAGATTTGTTTTAAAGGGAGTTAAACTTTATGATGTTTATTGATAATAGAGATATACAATCAATGAAAATTGAAGAAGTAGTTAAGCGTATAATTAATTTTAATAAATGTTTAAATGATTTTTGGTCAAATGCACATGGTTGGGCTCCATTAGAGGCAGCACAATTACTAAGTAAATCTCGACTTGATTGGCAAGTTTCATTATCAAAGTGTCTTAAGTTGTGGATACAAAATAATAATGAGGATATAGAAAATGAAAGTGGTAGATTAATTTTGGCTTGGGCTAATTTAGGAAGTTTGGTAGAAGGAACTATGAAATTATTTCTTTCAATATTTTATAAGGATTATAAAGATGATATAGATGCAATAAGAAAGGGTGATAAGTTAATAGATCCAGATGTATTGGATTTAGAAAGAATGAGGCATTTTTTTAAGAAAAGAATATGGGAAGAAAATTATAAATGGGACGAATGGGTTTTACATGTACAACATAGACGCAATGCTATTCATGCTTATAGAAATCGGGAAATTGGAACTTTTGAAGAGTATTATAAGGACTTAAGGAATTATTTGTTGTTTTTAAGATATCATAATGAAAGATTTCCATATCCAGATGAAGTTAATATTCCTAGATTTTAAAGCATAATTAGGGGGAGGAACTTATATGGAATTAAGAAAAAATACAGTTTACTTGGTTGAGAGTCCTACAGATACAACAGTATTATTAGCTGCAGGTGCAGTATATAATAAAGAAACGGGATACGTTGAGTGGTGGGATACAGTAAGAGGAAGAATGAAAAAAGTTGAGAGAATTTTATGTAATACAGAGGATGAATTCAAATTTACTAATGGAGAAAATATTTATATATTTACCAAATTAACTCTTGAAAATTTTAAGAAAAAAGTTCGTGATAAGGTAGTATTTGGAGAGAATTTAGAATTTAGTAGTGACGTAGAGTTGCAAGAATTTTATTTAAATAATTTTTAGAATTGACTAGACTAACGGCAAAATATTAGAATATAATAGAGTAAATAATAAAGCAATTAATTTTGGAGGTTTATTTATGTTTAGCAAAGTAGAAGCAGTAATATTTGATTTGGATGGCACTATTGTAGATTCAATGTGGATTTGGGAACAAATCGATATAGATTTTTTGGCTAAAAGAGGTATTAAGCTACCTGAAGATTTGCAGAAAGCTATCGAAGGAATGAGTTTCACAGAAACAGCAATATATTTTAAAAATAGGTTTAATCTAAAAGAATCAATTGAAGAAATAAAAGAAGAATGGAATGCTATGGCTTATGATTTTTATAAGAACAGAGTTCCATTAAAAAAAGGTGTAAAGGAGTTTATAGAGTATCTTAAACAAAAAGGTACAAAATTAGGTATTGGAACAAGTAATTCTAGAGAATTAGCAACAGAAGTATTGAAAACTCATAATATACTTCATTACTTTGACACTATAAGAACATCCTGTGAAGTCGAAAAAGGCAAGCCACATCCTGATGTTTTTCTAAAGGTAGCTGAAGATTTAAAGGTAAATCCTAGGGACTGTTTAGTTTTTGAAGACACTTATGCCGGGGTATTAGCTGCTAAAAGAGCAGGAATGAAGGTTTTTGCTGTTGCAGATGAGTTTTCTTTTCCATATAAAGATGAGATTTGTAGCTTAGCAGATAAATATATAAAAGACTTTAAAGAAATTGCTTAGGATAAAAAAGCTAAGCGGCTAGCAGTTAGTTAGCCGCTTTTTAAATTAATTTATATCAATTTTTCTTATACCATCTTTTCCTTCTTTAATTTTCGGAAGAGTTATCTTTAATACTCCATTTTCATATTTAGCCTTTATTTCATCTTCTTTTACATTTTGAAGTCTAAAAGTTCTTTGTAAAGTTCCATATCTACGTTCTCTTCTAATATAACCTTCTTTTTCTTCGTTGATTATATCTTTTCTATTTGCTTTAATAGTTATATAACCATTGTTAACTGTAATATCAATTTGATCTTTTGAAAAGCCAGGCATATCAGCTTCTATAATATATTCTTTATCAGTTTCTCTTATATCTGCTCTCATTGATAATCCACTGGTGTTAAAAAAATCAGGTGAACTTAAGAAAAAATCATCATCAAAGAAATTTTTAATAAAGCTTCTCATATGATTTCTTCTTCTATTATAAGGCGTTAAGTTAGGCATAACTTTAACCTCCTTATAAACTTATGGTTTGTATTTCTTCTATATATTTTATACAAAATTTTGTAAATTAGTCACATAAACAATGGATAATCACGGAAAAACAGATTTTACTTGGAAAGAAAAATAATTAATAAAAGATGATAACTATATTATTTTAGTCTATAATTATACTTAAGAAATATAAGGGATGGATTATAATGAACTCTGTAAATCATATAAAAATTTCAGTTCGTAATTTAGTAAGCTTTGTTTTTAAAACTGGAGATATTATAAATATTATTAAAGGTAAGAATAGAGCTGTTGAAGGGACAAAAGCTCATAAAAGAGTACGTTTGATGAGAGATGAAGATTATCAAAGTGAAGTTCCTTTGAAACATATTGTTAATTATAATGATACTTTAATTGAGATTAGTGGTAGAATTGATGGGTTATATAAAAGTGATGATAAAGTTGTAATTGAAGAGATTAAATCAACTTATATTGATATACATAATGAAAATTTTAAATACAATAGTTTACACTTAGCTCAAGCTAAAATATATGCTTATTTCTATTGTTTAGAAAACAATATTAATAGCATTTCAATACAACTAACATATTTTCAAATTGATAAAGAAAAGTATAAAAGCTTTTTCTTTGATATTGGATTTAAAGAGTTAGAAGATTTCTTTAACAGTATAATGGATTATTTTATAAAACATTATGAAAACTATTGGAATTGGATAAAAATAAGAGATGCTTCTTTAAATGAACTAAAATTTCCTTTCGATTCATTCAGAAGAGGTCAAAGAAAACTTGCAGTGGGTGTATATAGATCAATATTAAACCATCATAAATTATTTGTGTGTGCACCAACAGGTATAGGTAAGACTATGGGGACTATATTTCCAGCTTTAAAGGCAATGGGAGAAGGAATTTGTTCAAAAATATTTTATTTAACTGCAAAAAATACAACTTCTACTGTTGTTGAAAATAGTCTAGAAATATTAAGAAGTAATGGATTGAAGCTAAAAAGCATTGTGATAACTGCCAAAGATAAGATATGTCCGATGGAAGAAACTAATTGCAATCCAGAATACTGTGAACTAGCAAGAGGATATTTTGATAAAATTGATAAAGCCATTTTAGATATTTTTAACGAAGATGATTTTAGCAGGGATATTATTGAAAAATATGCATATAAGCATAAAATATGCCCTTTTGAGTTTTCATTAGATTTGTCTGAATGGGCTGATATTGTTATATGTGATTATAATTATGCATTTAACCCACGAGTACAATTAAAGCGTTTCTTTTATGACAATTATGATAAGTATGTGTTTTTAGTTGATGAAGCACATAATTTAGTAGATAGAGCAAGAGAAATGTTTTCAGCTGAGATAAATAAGAGTAAGTTTTTAGAATTAAAAAGAAAGACTAAGGATGTATCAAATGAAATATTTGAAATTACAAAAACAATTAATTCTAGTTTAATTAAGCTTAGAAAAGAATGTAAGAATTCTGAAAAGAAATATTTAGTAAAAGATAATAAACCTGTAGAAATATACAAATTGTTAAAAACTTTTATAGATATAGTTGAAAAGAATTTACATCAAGTTAAAAATGAAGTTTTTTTCAATGATTTATTAGAGCAGTATTTTGAAGCCATAAATTTTATAAGAATTTATGAACTGTATTCTGAAAAGTATGTTACTTATTTGGCGAATTCAAAGAAGGATTTTAAAGTTAAGCTAATGTGTTTAGACCCTTCTGAGAATTTAAATAAAATTACAAAAAGAGCTCGTTCATGTATATTTTTTTCTGCTAGTTTGATACCTATTAAATACTTTTTTGAATTATTAGGAGGAGATATTGAAGATAAAATATTGCTATTAGAATCTCCTTTTCCAAAAGATAATTTTTCTCTATTAATAAATGATACGATTTCTACTAAATACAGTAAAAGAGAATTATACTATCATGAAGTTGCTAAACTTATTAAAAGCTTAATAACAAAGAAAACAGGAAATTATATTGTATTTTTTCCATCTTATGAATATATGGATAAAGTTTATGAAATATTTGCAGACAAAGATAATAGCTTTGATATTGTTAAACAGATAAAAGATATGCAAGAGTTCGATAGAATAGAATTTTTAAGTTTATTTACACCTAATAAGGAAAGGACTTTGCTAGGATTTGCAGTTATGGGAGGAATATTTGGAGAAGGTATTGATTTAGTTGGAGATAGATTAAATGGAGTTATTATAGTTGGTGTAGGGCTTCCGCAGCTGTCTTCTGAAAGGGAGATTTTACGGTTTTATTATAACAAGCTTAAAGGTAATGGCTTTCACTATGCTTATATTTATCCTGGTTTTAATAGAGTTATCCAAGCTGCAGGAAGATTAATTAGAACAGAGTCAGATAGAGGAATAATTTTGCTAATAGACGAAAGATTTACAACTAGAGTATATAAAAAATTAATGCCGGTTGAGTGGAATAACTATTGTATCGTAAAAAATATAAAAGAACTTGAAGACAAAGTTTTTAAATTTTGGTACAAATAACAAGAATTCAAATAAAATTACAGTTATTAAAAGGGAATGTTATGATTTTGAAGAATAAATATATATTTCCCTTAGATGAAAGAGGTGATTTTATGGAACTAAGATTTATTTTAGGACGAGCAGGTAGTGGAAAAACTTATCAAATTTTTAAAGAGATAAAAGATAGAATATTAAGTGGTACAAATAATAAATTGATTTTACTTGTTCCAGAGCAATTTACCCTACAAACAGAGTATGATTTTATTACTAAAATGGATATGCCAGGAATTATAGATCTTGAAATACTTAGTTTTGAAAGACTTACTTATAAAGTATTTAGCCAAGTTGGTGGATTAAAAAAGGTAGAAATAAACGAGCTTGGTAAAACAATGATTTTAAGAAGGTTATTTGAGAAAAACTCAAAGGATTTAATATTATATAATAAGGCTTCAAAGCAGGATGGCTTTATTTCTGATTTTTGTGCACTTATTAAAGACTTTAAAAGAAATGAGATAACACCTGAACTGCTTAGAGATAAAATAGATTTATTTCAGGAGAATAATATTTTAAATAAAAAGTTAAAAGACATTACTTATATGTATGAAAAGTTTAATGAATTTATGAAACGTAAAGAGTATTTTGATGAAGAAGATAAACTTGATTTACTTATAGAAAATATAGATAAAACTTCATTTTTAGAAGGTGCAGAAATTTGGATAGATGGTTTCGATGTTTTTACCAGTCAAGAATATCATATTTTAGAAAAACTGCTTGAAAAAGCTTCAAGATTAAATATAGCTTTAACACTAGATTTAGATGATTTTGCTAGAGATTATGATGTTTTTGCACCTACTAGAAAAACCTATGATATATTATCTAATAAAATAGCTAAAAAAGCAAAAACTTCAACTACGTATGTTAGAAGAGATTTAAAATTAGCAAAAAGCCCTGAATTGGTATATTTAGAAGGTGAATTTTTTTCTTATCCATATAAAAAATATAGAGATGAAGTTTCTAGCTTAAAGATTTTTAAAGCTACAAATCCATATACAGAAGTTGAATATTTAGCTTCAGAAATTATTTCACTTGTAAGAGATAAGGGGTATAGATGGAAAGACATAGCGGTAGTACCATCTTCGATTGATGAATATGGAATGATTATAAAAAGAGTATTCTCTGAATATAAAATACCTTATTTTATTGATGAAAAGAGAAGTATATTAAATAATCCGATAGTCAAACTTATATTAACATCATTAGATATAATCATTAGAAATTTTAAATATGAAGATGTATTCAACTTTATAAAGACAGGTTTCACAAATCTAGATAAGAGTGAATATGAAGAGCTAGAAAATTACGTTTTGAGTTATGGTATAGAAGGTGATAAATGGTTTGATGATTTTACTTATGGCGAAGAAGAATATGATTTAGTTTTTATAAATGAAATTCGTAAGAAGTTTATAGATCCTTTTGTAAAATTTAATGATGAAATGAAAAAAAGAAGGAAGGTCAGCGATAAAACTAAAGTATTATTTGAGTTTTTAATGGAAATAAATATCGAAGAAAAACTTGAAGAGAGAATACAAGTATTAAAAGAAGCAGGCGAACTTGAACAAGTAAACGAAAATACGCAGATATGGAACATAGTCATAGAAGTGTTTGATCAATTAGTTGAAATGCTAGATGACACAATAATAAGCATTAAAGATTATAAAAAGATTTTAGAAGCTGGATTTGGAGAGTATGAGGTGGGGATTTTACCACCTACTATTGATAAAGTACTTGTTGGTAATTTAGAAAGATCTAGAAGCCATGATATAAAAGCATTGCTTATGATTGGCGTAAATGATGGTTTGCTGCCATCTGCATATAGAGAAGAAGGAATATTGACAGAAGAAGATAAAATTACAATGAAACAAGTCTCTATTCAAGTTAATAATGATATAGATTCAAGAATTCAAGAAGAGAGATTTTCAGTTTATAAATCAATAGCTAAACCAACTGAATACTTATGGGTAAGTTATCCGATAGCTGATATAGAAGGTAAAGCTTTAAGACCATCAGTATATATAGAGAGATTTAAAAGATTATTTCCAAATATAGTTGAGTTTAGCGATATAACAAAGGAAAATGAGAAAAATATAGATTTAATATCGATGCCTGAATCTACTTATAAATATCTGATAGAAAGCTTAAGAGGATATTTAGATGGAGATAATTTAGATGATATATGGTGGGAAGTATATGACTGGTATTTTAATAATAATGAATGGAAAGAAAGATTAAAAAATCTGATAGATGGGCTTTCTTTCGATAATCAAGAAAGCTACATAGGAGAAAAAAAGGCAAAAGCGCTTTATGCTGCGCCGTTTAAGTCTAGCATATCAAGACTGGAGAAATTTGTTAACTGTCCATTTTCACATTTTGTAAATTTTGGATTAAAGCCTAAAGAGAGAAAAGAATTTAAAATAAAAGCTCCTGATATGGGTAGATTATTTCACTCTTCTATAGAAGTATTTGCTAAAAAACTCAAAGAGAGGAATGTTTCATGGAAAGATTTAGACAAAGAGCAGTGTGATAATTTAGTAGATATGGTAATCGATGAGCTAGTACCTGAGTTTGAGAACAACTTACTTCAAAGTACTCACAGATATAAATATTTAGTAAAAAAATTGAAAAGAATTAGTAAACGAGCTGCATGGACTTTAACTGAACATTTGAGAAGTGGAGAATTTAACCCTCTAAAATATGAATTAGAATTTGCTGATAAGTATAATAGTGAAATTCCACCAATTATTATTCAATTACCAAATGGAGAAGAAATTAAACTTGAAGGTAGAATTGATAGAATAGATATGTATAAAGATTCAGATGGAAATTACGTAAAGATAATAGATTATAAATCAGGAAATAAAAAATTCAGCTTATCAGATGTCTATTATGGACTGCAGATACAGTTAATAGTTTATCTAGATGCGATTTTAGAAAACAAAGACAAGCTAGTTAAAGACGAATTATATCCTGGTGGTGTTTTTTACTTTAGAATAGATGATCCTCTAGTTAATGGCGAAGGTATTGAAGAAGCTGAAATAGAAAATGAAATAATGAAAAAGTTAAAGTTAGATGGAATTATTTTAAAAGATGTTAAAGTAGTTAAAGCAATGGATAGAGATATTGAACAAAACGGAAAATCTATGATTATTCCAGCTACTTTAAATAAAAGTGGTGAAATAGGAAAAAGGTCTTCAGCACTTTCTAAAGAAGAGTTGACATCGCTTATAAAACACGTACGTAATCTTATTGCTGAAATTGCCATTGAAATTCTCAAAGGTAATATTAAGATTGAGCCTTGTAAAATAGGTGACTTTACATCTTGTAAATACTGTCAGTATATTTCTATTTGTCAGTTTGATACGAAATTCGAAAACAATAGCTATAGAAATATAAAAAAATTGACTAACGAAGAAGTATTAGAAAAAATAGCAGAGGAAAGTAGAGGTGAACAAAATGCCTAGTTGGACCTCTGACCAATTAAGTGCGATTAAGTTAAGAGATAGAAACTTATTAGTATCAGCAGCTGCTGGTTCTGGAAAAACTGCTGTGTTAGTTGAGAGAATAATTAGAATAATAACTGAAGATAAGGTAGATATAGATAAACTTTTGATAGTTACGTTTACAAATGCTGCAGCTGGAGAAATGAGAGAAAGAATTTTAGATGCATTGACAAAAAAGCTAGAAGAAAATGGTGAAGATGAATATATAAGAAAACAGATTTCTTTATTAAATAAGGCTTCAATAATGACTTTACATTCTTTTTGTAGAGATGTTGTAAAGAGAAACTTTCATTTGGTTGATATTGATCATAGGTTTAGAATTGGTGATGAAACAGAATTGAGTATTATTAGACAGGAAGTTTTAGATGAGATTCTAGAGAAAGAGTATGAAAAAGAGAACGAATATTTTATAAAACTTGTTGAAGGATATGGAAGAGATAAAGAAGATATAAAACTTAGAGAGCTAATATTAAGAGTATACTATTTTATTCAGAGTAAACCGTATCCAGAGAGATGGTTAAAAGAAAGTATCGAAATGTTTAATGTAGATAAGGAAGAATTAGAAAAAGGTAAGTGGATTAAAACTATAAAAGATATTTTATATATTGAGCTTGATGGTGCTAAGCATATGATAAATAAAGCTATTGAAATCTGCAGAAAAATAAACGGTCCAGTTGAGTATTTAGAAGCTTTATATGATGATATGCAAAATATAGATTCACTTGAAAAAAGTTTGTCAAAAAGTTTACAGAACTTTTTTGATGAGATAAATAGTATAAAACACAAAAAATTAAAGTCTATAAGAGGAAATAGAAAACTTGAAGTAGATGAAGAAAAAGTTGAAAAGGTAAAAAAATTAAGAAATGATTATAAAAAAATAATTGATTCTATAAAAAATAAAATGATAACTAATGATATAGAAGCTAATGCCAGATATCTGAAAGAAGTTTATCCTATATTGAAATACCTTTATAAAATAGTTGTAGATTTTGGAGAAATGTATAAAAACAGAAAATTAGAAAGAAGTCTTCTTGATTTTAATGATTTGGAACATTATACGTTAAAAATACTGGAAAATGAAGACGTAAAAAGGGAATACCAGAATAAGTTTCGATATATTTTTGTTGATGAGTACCAAGACAGCAACATTGTACAAGAAACTATATTAAACTGTATAAAAAGAGATAATAATTTATTTTTAGTAGGAGACGTAAAACAAAGTATATACAGATTTAGATTAGCTGATCCTAATCTTTTTATAGAAAAATACGATACTTTTTCAAAAAATATGGAAGATATTAACGTAAGAATAGATTTGTCTAAAAACTTCAGAAGTAGACAAGAGATATTGGAAGGCATAAATTATATTTTCAAAAAAATAATGTCAAAGAGGCTTGGAGAAATAGACTATACAGAAGATGCTTATTTATATAAAGGATTAGATTTTGGAGATATTTGGGATCCAAGTATAGAAATAAATATTGTTGAGAAAGATGCATCTGAACTTGATATTGATGAAGAGCTTGAAGAATTAACTGATATAGAAGTTGAAGCCAATATAATCGCTTCGAAAATAAAAGAACTTATAGGTAAAAAGACGTATGACCCTAAAGAGCAGAAGTTCAGAGATATAATGTATAAAGATATTGTAATTTTATTAAGAGCAACTAAAAATTGGGCTTCAATTTTTACTGAAATATTGTTGAAAGAGGGAATTCCAGTATATTCTGATGATAATACTGGTTATTTTGAAGCCTTAGAAATTAAGATTTTTATAAATTTACTTAAATTGATTGACAATAAAAGGCAGGACTTACCTTTATTAAGTATAATGAGGTCACCTATCGCTAATTTTTCAATAGACGATTTGATTGCCATTAGATTAAATAAAAGAGAAGGAGCTTTTTATAAGGCTTTAGAGGAATATATATTTGCAAAAGATGATGAACTAAAGCATAGATTAGTGAAATTTATTGAAAAACTGGATAAATGGGCTGAAGAAGCTAAGTTTATGAAACTTGACGAATTTATATGGAAATTATTAAGAGAAACTAATTTTTATTATTTTGTAGGTTCTATGCCAGGGGGAAAACAGAGACAAGCTAATCTAAGAATTTTAGTTGATAGGGCAAGTCAATTTGAAAAGACATCAATTAATGGTCTCTTTAATTTTATCAGATTTATAGATAAGCTAACAAAAAGTAGTGGAGACATGTCAGCAGCAAAAACTATTGGAGAAAATGAAAATGTTGTAAGAATTATGAGTATACACAAGAGCAAAGGGCTTGAATTCCCAGTAGTAATATGTGCTGGATTGGGAAAAAAGTTTAATCTGATGGATACTAGAGAAGATATTTTGCTTCACAAAGATTTAGGAATAGGACCTAAGTTTATAGATTTAGATAAGAGAATTTATTTAGAAACTCTACCTTTGACAGCTATGAAAGAAAAAATGAAACTAGAAAGCCTATCAGAAGAAATGCGAGTGCTTTATGTAGCACTGACACGTGCTGTAGATAAGCTTATCCTATTAGGTTCAGTCAAAAATATTAATAATAGAAGTTTAAAGTGGTGTGATGGCACAAATCTTTATAATTTAACAAAATCTGGTTGTTATTTAGATTGGATAATGAGTGCTCTATCAGAGCATAAAGATGGATTATTAATTCATCAGTTAGCTGGTTTAGAAACTGATATGAATACATTAGATAACCATATTTCAAAATGGAAAATAAATATTATAGATAGAAGCAACATTTTGATGGAAAAAAGTGACGAGCTCATAAAACGTAAAGAAATATTAGAAAAGCTTAAATGTTTCAGATTGGAAAAAGCTTCTGAATACAGAGATGTTATTGACTTAAGGTTTAATTGGAAGTATAAGTTTAAAGAGGCTGTTGAGATACCTTCTAAGCTTTCTGTTACAGATATAAAGAATCTTTCTTTTAAAGACATTAAGGATGCAGTCATGAAAACACCGTCATTAATTAAGAAACCTAGATTTTTAGAAAGTAAAAAAGGTTTTACAAAAGCTGAAAAAGGTACAATAATGCATTTTATAATGCAGCATTTATCATTTAATGCTGATATAGACGAGCAATATATTAGGCAGCAAATAGATGATATGACCGAAAGAGAATTACTAACTAAAGAAGAAGCTAAAATTATTGATATATCTAAGATTTTAAACTTTTTTAAAAGTAATATTGGACGGCGTATTATAGCAGCAGAAAAGCTGTATAAAGAAGTTCCTTTTGTACTTAGGAAGAAAGCTAAAGAAGTTATTAAAGATGTAAGCAGTTGTGATGAAGAATTGCTGATACAAGGGGTAATAGACTGTTATTTTGAAGAAGAAAATGAACTTGTATTAGTAGATTACAAAACAGACTTTGTGTATAACGATTATTTAGAAAATATAATTAAGAAATATAAAGTTCAAATTGAACTGTATAAAGAGGCTTTAGAAAAAATAACGGGTAAAAAAGTAAAAGAAAGCTATCTTTATCTATTTGAGCTTGATAAGGAGGTAAGAGTAATATGAGGATCCTCCACACATCAGATTGGCACTTGGGTAAGTACTTAGAAAATTATAGCCGATTAGATGAGCAGGAGAAATTTATTGATGATTTAGTAGGAATAGTAAACGAAAAAGAAGTTGATTTAATCATTATAGCAGGAGATATTTATGATAATAGTAATCCACCTGCAAGAGCTGAAAAGCTTTTTTATGATGCTTTAAAGAGATTATCAAGAGGTGGAGAGAGAATTGTATTAGTAATTGCAGGAAACCATGATAGTCCAGAAAGACTTATTGCAGCAAATTCTTTGGCAACAGAGCAGGGAATTATTTTGTTAGGAAAGCCAAATAGTACAGTTGAAACTGGTATAGTAGGAAAACATAAAGTTATAAATTCTTGTGAAGGGTGCTTAGAACTTGAAATAAAAGGTGAAAAAATAGTAATCATAACTCTTCCTTATCCTAGTGAACAGAGGTTAAATGAAGTTTTAGGGGATATGTTAGATGAAAATGAAATGCAGAAAAGTTATTCAAATAAGGTAGGAGAGATATTCGAAAATCTATCTAAATACTTTAGAGATGATACTATAAATATTGCAGTAAGTCATATTTTTGTGGCAGGAGGAGATACTTCAGATTCAGAAAGACCAATACAGTTAGGTGGAGGTCTTACTGTTGATATAGATAAACTTCCATTTAAAGCACAATATGTAGCTCTAGGGCATCTTCATAAACCACAAAAAGTTAAATCTGAAAAAATAAAAGCGCATTATTCAGGTTCTCCTATACAATACAGCAGAAGTGAAATAGGATACAGCAAATGTGTATATATAATTGATGTTAAACCTAAACAAGAGCCAAATATAGAAGAAGTATACTTAAAAAACTATAAACCTATAGAAGTATGGAAGGTAAATGGGATAGAAGAAGCAATAAAGAAATGCGAAGAAAATAAAGATAGAGAAGTATGGGCATATTTAGAAATTGTTACTGATAAAGTTATTTCAAAATCAGAAATTAGAGAAATTAAAAAGATAAAACCTGATATATTAAGTATTATTCCTATAATAAAAGATAAAGTTGAAGCGATAGAAGAGTTTGAGAATTATAGTGAGAGAGATATAGTAGAGTTATTTACTGAATTTTATATAAGAGAGAAAAATGTAGAGCCTAGTGAGGATTTGATAAAGCTTTTCACGAGAATAATTTATGAAGAAGGTGACGAAGATGAAACCTATTCTTCTTAGTATTTCAGGATTAAATAGCTTTATAGAAGAGCAGACTATAGATTTTTCGAAACTAACAGAAAAAGGATTGTTTGGGATATTCGGTCCAACGGGTAGTGGAAAATCTACTATTTTAGATGCTATAACTATAGCACTTTATGGGCAGATATCAAGAGGAACAAAGGAGTTTATAAATACAGATTGTGAGAAATTAAATGTAAGTTTTATATTTGAAGTTGGATGTGGACACTCAAGAAAGCGAATAAGAGTAGATAGACAACTTAAAAAGAGTGATAGCGGAACTAGGACTACATTAGCAAGATTATGTTATTTAGATGAGAATGGGAACGAAACTAATGTAATAGATAAAGTTTCTGATATTAATGAGGAAATAATTAAGCTGATTGGATTAAATCATAGTGATTTTATAAGGTCGGTTGTATTGCCGCAAGGACGGTTTAGTGACTTTTTAAAATTAACTGGTAGTGAAAGACGTAATATGCTAGAAAGAATACTAGGTTTAGAAAAATATGGGACAGATTTGACTAATAGGGTTAAAAAAGCAAGAAAAGAGGAAGAGGCAAAATTAAACGTTATACAAGGCCAGTTAAACAAATATGAAGATGTTAATGAAGAAAACCTAAAGCAATTAAAAGAAGGATTAAGAGAAATAGAGAAAGAAGAAATAAAATTAAAAGAAGAAAATGAAAAGTTAGATAAAGAGTATGAAAAACTAAGTAAAATATGGGATTTACAAGTAGATTTAAAAAAATACAAGGAAATAAAAGAAAAATTAAAGCTTAAAAAAGAAGAGATTGAATTAAAAAGAGAAAAGTATTTAAAAGGCAAAAAGGCACAAGGATTAAAACCGTATATAAATAATTTAGATAAGACACTAGAAGAGATTAATAAAAATGAGCAGGAATTAAAAAAATTAGAGTTAAGCTTACAAAAAGTTTTGAAAGAAAAAGAAATTTTAGAAAAAGAATATACACAAGTAAGCTTAAGGAAGGATAAAGAACTACCAAGCCTTATAGAAAAGGAAACAGAATTAAAAAATGTAGTTGAGTTACATAAAAGAAACGAAAAGCTAATTTTGGAAAGAAATAAACTTAGAGAAGAATATTTGAAATTAAAAAAAGTATTTGATTTATATGAAAAAGCATTAGAAGATTTAAAATTAAAAGAAGAAAAGAAGAATAAAGAACTTATAAAAATAGAAGAGAAAATGTCAACTATAAAGGTAAGTAGTGAATTTAGAGATAAAGTGATAAAAGGCTTGGAACTTGAAAAAAAATATATAGAATTAGGTAAAAAAATAAATGAATTAGAAGAGAAAAACAAAAAACTAAAGAAGGATACAGTTTTTAACCAAAAAAAATTAAAAGAAATAGAAAAATTACTAAATGAAAAGAAAGAAAAATATAAAATTTACGAAAACAAAATAAAAGAGCTTGAGGCTAATAAGCCGAAAGACACTAAATCTTTACTAGATGAAGCAAAGATGATAGAAAATCTGCAGAAGAAAGAAAGAGTTTTAAGAGAATTAAATGGACTGAAAGGGCAAAAACAAAATATTGAAAAAGAAATCAAAGCTTTCAAAGAAAAATTAAATATAGTAGAACAAAAGATGGATATTCTAAAAAAAGAGATTGACGAATTAGAGTTAATAAGTCATATGAATGATATAGTTGTTAGTTTAAAAGAAGGAGATCCTTGTCCTGTATGTGGTTCTTTACATCATCCTAAAAAAGCAGATGTAGTTGATGTGTCTGAAATTAAGAGTATAAAAGAAAATAAATTGGAACTTGAAAAAACACAAAAAGAATTAAATCTTAAAATAGAAAAATTAAATTCTGAACTTTATAAGCTTATAGCAAAAGAAGAGAACTTAACTGAAGAAATGCAAAAACTAGATGAATTAATTAAAGATATAAATTTAGAAAATATTAAGCAAGAAATAGAAAATCGAAAAAGAGATTTAGAAAAGAATGAATCATATTTAAAGAAATGGAACGAGGAACATGAAGAATATAGGAAAAAGGTAGATGAAATAAAAGAAAATTTAAATAATCTTGAGAAAGAAAAAGCAGTTTTATTAGAAACTATTAGAAAAGATAATGAATCAATTAAAGAAACTTTTAGAGAATTAGAAGCTAACAAAGAAGAATATAGTAGGATAGAAGAGAAATATAAAGAAGTTAAAAATACTTTAAAAATTAAAAGTTTTATTAGTACATCTGAAGAGATTAAGAAAAAAGATTCAGAGTATGAAGAATTAGAAAATAATGCTAAGAGAATAAGAGAGTCAATTAAAGAAATATCAGATGAAATGAAAAAGTTAAATGATGAACTTAGTAAGATTAATAATGAAATGAATTTAATAAAGAGAGATGGTCAAAATTTAAAATCAAAAATAGAGGAAAATGAGGCTAAGATTCAAGAAGTTTCGCCAAGTAAAAATCCTTTACTATACCTAGATGAAGTAAGAAAACTAAAAGAAGATATTATTAAAAAAGAAGAAGAGATTAGAAATAATTTGAAAGAAAAGGAAAAAACACTAAAAGATTTACAGCTTAATATGGAGGGGTTACTGAAAACAGTTAAGACTCTAAAAGATACAGAAAATAATATTAAAAATGAGCTAACAGTTGTTATGAATAATTTAGGGTTTAAAACTATTGATGAAATAAGGTCAAGCTATATTGATAAAGATAAATTAGAACAATTAGAAAAAGAGATAAATGATTATGATGATGAAGTAAAAAAAGTTAATGATAATATAAAAAGAGTTGAAACTGAATTAAATGGTGAAACTTTAAGTGAAGACGAGTGGAATAACTTTATTGAAAATAGAAAAAGAAAAAAAGAAGCTTATAGCGAAATAATAGAGAAGTTAGGTATGAGAAGAGAAAAAATTAGGAAAATGGAAGAAGAAATAATTGAGGTCAAAAAGTTAGAGAAAGAACTTAAAGGTATTATGAAAAAAGTTGATATGCTAAATGAAATTTCAGATCTCATAAAAGGGAATAGATTTGTTGAATATGTTGCAATAAGTCATTTAAAGTATATTGCTAGAGAAGCTTCAAAGAGATTGATGGAGATAACTAATAATAGGTATAGTTTAGAACTTGATAGCAAAGGTAACTTTGTCATATGTGATAATTATAATGGTGGTGTAAAAAGAGATGTAAATACACTTTCTGGTGGAGAAACTTTTATGACTTCACTATCTTTAGCTTTAGCTTTATCAACGCAAATACAGCTAAAAGGAAATACATCTATAGAATTTTTCTTTTTAGACGAGGGATTTGGTACCCTTGACAGTAGTATTTTAGATGTAGTTATGACTTCGCTAGAGAAACTTCAAAAAGAAAAGTTATCAGTAGGAATAATAAGTCATGTTGATGAACTAAAAGATAGAGTGCCTGTTAAATTAATTGTTGAGCCAGCAATATCAGGTGTTTCAGGAACTAAAGTAAAAATAGAATATAGTTAAAATTATTTAAAATATTTAATAAAGGATACAGAGTATTTTTGGAGAAATATATTGTTAAATATTTTGATTGAGGATGGTGGAATTATGGAGCAAAAGTTTTTTGTAGATAATAGAAAAAAACTTATGAATAAGGTTGAAAATGATTCTATTGTTATTCTATTTTCAGGCGATGCCCCTTATCGCAGTGCAGATCAGAAGTATCCTTATACACCTAATAGGAATTTTTATTACTTAACTGGATTAGAAAGAGAAAACTTTATTCTTTGTATGGTTAAAAAGAATGATAAAGTTGAGGAAGCACTGTTCATAGAAAAATCTAATCCTAAGTTAGAAAAATGGATTGGTAAAAAGATGACTAAAGATGAAGCTGAAAAGATATCAGGCATTAAGAACATTCAGTTTAAAGAAGATTTTCAAGAATTCCTAACAATGAATATAGTAAGAAATAATATTTCTGTATTTTACTTGGATTTAGAGCGTAGAGAATGGAATTTAAATACAAATCCAGCTGTTAATTTTGCAAATGAAGTAAGAGAAAGATATCCATATATTAATATAAAAAACATTTATAATGATATTTGCGATTTAAGAACTATTAAACAGAAAGATGAAATAGAAAAGATAAAGAAAGCAGTTAATATTACTAAGGAAGGTCTTGAAAATGTATTGAAAAACTTAAAGTCTGGTATGATGGAATATCAAGTTGAAGCATATTTCGATTTTAAAGTAAAATCTTTAGGTGCTAAGAACTTAGCTTTTAAAACAATAGCTGCTTCTGGGGTTAATGGTACAATACTTCATTATGAACAAAATAACTGTAAAATAGCTGATAATTCTCTAATATTATTTGATTTAGGTGTAGAATATGAAAATTATTGTTCTGATATAAGTAGAACTTATCCTGCTAATGGTAAATTTACTGAAAGACAAAAGCAAATTTATAATATTGTATTAGAGGCACAGTTGGAAACTATTAAAGCTATAAAACCTGGTGTACCTATAAAGAAATTAAATGAAATTACAAAAGATGTATTAATTAGAGAATGCAAAAAAATAGGTTTAATAAAAGAAGATAGTGAAATAGTTAAGTACTACTATCATGGAGTAAGCCATTATTTAGGGCTTGATACACATGATGTAGGTAGTTATGAAAGAGAATTAGAACCAGGAATGGTTTTAACAGTAGAACCAGGTCTGTACATTGAAGAAGAGGGAATAGGTATAAGAATTGAAGATGATGTTTTAGTAACAGAAGATGGTTGTGAAGTTTTATCAAAAGATATTATTAAAACAGTAGAGGAAATAGAAGAGTTTATGAAGAAATAGATAAGGGGGCGTATGCTCCCTTGATTTTATTTTAAAAACTTTATGGAGGTTTTTTATGAGAAAAGGAAAGGTTGTTTTGTTAATTTTTATTGTATTAATGTTGATTACTATTGTATCTTGCAATAGTATTGACAAAGTTAAAGTAGAAAAGGGTTTAATTAATGATAAGAATATAGAGAATAAAAAGATAAGTCAAACTGATGAATTACCAGTAAAAAAAGAAAATAGTTTTATATTTCCAAATAGTCATATTGAAAAGTTAACAGAACAACAATTACGAGGATTGTCACATGAGATTCTTGAATATGCTAGAAATGAAATTTTTGCACGAAAAGGCCATATATTTAAAAAAGAAAAGTATAGAAATTATTTTGCTAAAAAAAGTTGGTATAAACCGACAACTATCGTAGAATTTAGTAGTTTAAATAGTATTGAGAAATATAATGTAAAATTCATTAAATTCTTTGAGGATTTGTATAGTAAGTCTCTTGAAAAACATGAAAATTATAAAACTAATTATGATGTCTATCGATGCAATAAAGAAGTAAATGTAGATATTAATGGTGATGGCAAAACAGAGAGAATTTTATTCAAGCTGGAAAATATGAATAGTTATAAACTTTATATCAACGATTTAGTGATAGAAGGGGAACTAGTCTATTCTAGCAAATACTTTGCTATAGTTGATATTGATAAGAATGATAACTTCAAGGAGATTATAATAAGTGATTATGGACCTAGTGATGATTATATATCGTATTTCTATTATTTTGATGGAGAAGACATTATCAAAATGGGAAATACAGAAGGGTTATTCGAATATGGTATAAAAATAGACGGTACAGACAAGTTTTCAGCAAGAACTAGGGGAAAGATACTACAGACTTGGTTTTTTGATAAATATTATACTTTAACAAAAGAGCATAAATTAGTTGAAATACCTCAAAACATCTATATTACTGATTATGATGTGTTTGTGAAAAAACCAATAAAGTTATTAAGAAATAGGAACAATAGTGATGATTATTTTGTTTTGCATGAAGGACAGAAAGCTACTATAGTTGGAACTGATGATAAAGAATGGTGTTTAGTTGAAACTTCTACAGGTGAAAGAGGATGGTTTGCAGTAGATAAATTTTCGATTATACGAAGTGAAGGGTTAGATGCTTATAAAATATTTGCAGGCTTATGTTACGCTGATTAAATAATGAGAACGACATAAATTATACAACAAATATAAAAAGGACCAATAAAGGGAAAAGTTGACATGGAATGTTTTTTTTATATAATTATTTATAACGATATGTGAAAAACAAAAATAAAGATAATAACAATAGCTATTGTAAAAATAAAATATGAAATTAGTATTAATTTAGGGGGAGTATATGAATAAAAGAATATTTTTGTTTATATTAATTATTTCAATCTTATTAACGATGGGCTGTACAAACAAAGATATATTGACTAATAGCGAGCAAAAAACAGATATAAAAAAGACTGTTGAGTATCTTGCTTCAGAAAAATTTAAAGGCAGATTAACTGGAACAGAAAGTAATAAAGAAGTAGAAAGATTTTTAGCTGAAAGCTTAGAAAAAATTGGTTTAAAAGAATATAAAGACAATAGTTTTTTTGTGCCATACAAACATAATTTTTATAATCCAAAAAAACAAAAATTCGTTATGGTTTTAGAGTTTGATAATAATACAAAAGAAGAGCTAATATATGGCAAAGATTTTTTACCTCAAAATATGATTGCTAATTTAACTATAGAGGGTATTTCAACATCCGATATAAACTATAAAAATATTCAAAATTCAGTTGTAGTATTAGATAATTCAGCTGATTTACAAAAAATATTTAACAAAGCCAAAGCAGCTTTAATAAAGAAAAAAATTTTTGACAAATATATAGTTGTCAGAGATAGCGGCTTTCCAATAATTCAAATAAGTGAAAGAGTATATGATTTGATAAAGGATAGAAATTGCAAAGTGAAAGTAAAATACAATTTAAAGAAAGAGGAAATCGAAGCAAATAATATTGTTGGTATAGTCAAAGGAGAAAATAGTAAAAATGCATTAATTATTTCAGCTCACTTTGATCATGTAGGAACTGCCGCTGATAAAGTATATTATGGAGCTGTCGATAACTGTTCTGGAATAGCAGTACTGTTGAATATAGCTGAAAAATTAACTGAATATTCAAAGAATAATAAATTAGATTATGATATAGTTATATGTGCATTTAACGGTGAAGAATCTAATTTGCAGGGTAGTAGAGCTTTTGTAAATGAAATATTAAATGGATATAATAAAATCTATAATATAAATATTGACAGTATAGGAAGCAAAAATAGGGACAAGCTGCTTATAACAGGGGATAGTGCAGTAAGTAGCTATCTTATAGATGATATTGATAAATTCTTTACTCAAAATGGTTATCAGTGTCAAATTGAAACAGAAGGTGCATATGTTAGCGACCATATTTCTTTTTCAGAAAAAAATATACCGTCTGTTAATTTAAGTGATTCAAATATTAGAAATATACATACACAAAGAGATACATCTGATAAAATAGACTTTGAATATTTGAATAACATAAGCGATACGCTTTTCAATTATATAATTTTAAGTGTGGAAAAATTATTTAATATAAAAGATATTGAAGAGAATTCCAGTGATGAACGTAATCAAAAGAATTTGGAAGAAATTAGTTTTGAAAATGATGAAGAGAGAGAAATAACAGAGAAGTTAAAAAAGGAAAAAGAAAAATTAAAATTTGGTCAGTATAAGCTTGTTAATATAGATGATAAGATATATTTAGTACATAAAGGAAAGGAAACATTTAGTGATATTGAGGAAATAAACAAGATTTTTCCAGATTTTAAAATACTAAAAAACATTGATAATTACGAGTTTAAATCAGCGACTGTGGTAATTGATACTTTACCTATAAAAATGTCAGAGCATATAATAGGTCAAATATATGAAGATAAAGAATTATCTAGCGATAGGATAAGATTTTTTTCATTCAACTACTTAAATAAAGCAGATGAAAATGACTTTATTGAAATAAGTGTTAAAATTCAAAATGAAAACTATGGATATATAAATAGTTTTTTTGATGAAAATCAAATAAAGAGAAAGCAGATTGTTGTGAATGGCCAAACTTTTGATATATTGTATAGCAAAGATTTAAAACATATTGTTTTTGTTGAAACCCAATATATCAAAAATAATAAAGCTTATATTATAGGTATAGGAAAGTATCAAAAAACAACTGCTAAAATAAAAGGTGAAACTAAAATTGTTAATAAAATTAATTGGACTAATGATTCTCTAGAAGATGTAATAGATTTTCTTAAGAAAATAAATATAGATAATTTAGCAATTTAAAAATTCATAAATTAATTATTTGGAATTAGGTGGAGCTTATATATTTGAAACTTAATTTCAAATTTTAGCACCACCTATTCTCCCTTTGAATGAGCTATTCTTGCACATGCAGCTGCTACAATGCCACCAACTAAATCATCTAAAAAAGTATTGACTTTATCAGTAGTTTTACCAAGTTTATCTAATTTGCCTATAATTCCAAATTTCATCTTATCTATATACCCATAGTTAGTAAAACCTATTGAACCATAGACATTTGTTATGCTTAGCGCCAATATTTCATCTATACCATATAATGGCTCATCTTTTTTTATCATGGACAGTAAAGGTTCTTCTAATAAATTTTTTTCAGCTAAAATATCAAGCTGTATTCCAGTTAATATTGCATTTTGCACTTCACGTTTAGATAATACTTTTTCAATGTTAAAAATTGCAGTTTCTATAGAAATATCTGCATAGTCTTTTTGTAGTTCGTAGACAAGCTTAGCCATCTCTTCAATAGTAACTCCTCTTTCTTTAAGCATTTTTTTAACTATTTCTTTCAAAATAAAACCCCCTAAATAGATTCATAATATATATTTTATGCAGTATTTTCTGATTGTATTAACTAATATCTAATTATGTTATAATTTTATTTAGAAAATTTTAGGGGGAATATAAATGAGTAAATTATTTTTCTTTAATGGGAAAATTTTAACTATGGAAGATGACTATAAAGAAGTTGAAAGTGTAGTAATAGAAGATAATAAAATAAATTTTTGTGGTAGTTACAAGGAAGGTAAAAAGCTTATTAATAAAGATACTAAATGTATAGACCTTAAAGGGAGAACTCTCTTACCTGGTTTTAATGATAGTCATATGCATTTAATTAGCTACGGTTTATCAAAGTATAAAGTAGACTTGTCTAATGCTGATTCTATATCATATATGCAGAGGGCTCTAAAAGAGTTTGTTAATAATGAAAAAGTTAAAGTTTTTAAAGAATGGGTATTAGGTCAGGGATGGAATCAAGAAAACTTTATTGAAGGTAGATTGCCTAATAAAGATGATATAGATAAAGTAATTGATGACAGACCTGTATTTTTATCAAGGGCTTGTTACCATATATGTGTAGTTAATTCAATGGCTTTAAAACTTGCTGGAATAACTAAAGAAACTAAGGACCCTGAAGGTGGGAAAATAGATAGAGACCCTATAACAGGCGAGCCTACAGGAATACTTAGGGAAAATGCCGTATATTTAGTTTATAATCTTATACCTTTCACAGAAGACATAGGAGAGATAAAAGAAATAATTCAATCAGCTATAAATGATGCTAATAAGGTAGGAATTACTTCAATACAAACAGATGATTTTTCGCATTTAAAATCATATAAAAAGATTTTAGATGCTTATCAAGAATTGAAAAATGAGGAAAAACTTAATGCAAGGATAAATTTTCAAATGCTACTAGATACAAAAGATAAATTAATTGATTTTTTAAAGTTAAACAAAAAAACTTGTGATGGAGACGAATTTGTTAGGTTTGGACCGCTAAAGCTTTTAGCAGACGGGTCTTTAGGTTCTAGAACAGCGGCATTAGAAGAACCTTATAGTGATGATATTAAAGCTAAAGGTGTGTTAATATATACTACTAAAGAAATAGAGGAAATACTTACTTTAGCACATGTAAATGGTCTTCAGCTAGCAGTACATACAATAGGGGATAGAGCTATGAGACAAGTGCTTGAAGTATATTCTAAACTAAATGAAATGCATTATAGACAAGATGCTAGATTTAGACTGATTCACTGCCAAATAGCATCTAAAGATATAATAAGGAAATTTAAGAAACTTAATGTTATTGCAGATATACAACCTGTTTTTATAAAGACAGATATGCAAATTGCAGAGAAAAGGGTAGGAAAAGAAAGGTTAAGGTATAGTTATGCATGGAAGACTATGTACAATGAAGGTGTATTTTTAGCTGGAGGTTCTGATGCACCTGTTGAATCATTTAATCCTCTTTATGGTATTTATTGTGCAGTAACTAGAAAAGACTTAAATGGCAATCCAGAAGATGGCTGGTGTCCAGATGAAAAATTAGATTTATATACAGCATTAAAGCTATTTACAATAAATCCTGCTTATTGCACATTTGAGGAAAATATAAAAGGGTCTATAAAAGTAGGGAAGCTAGCTGATTTAGTTGTTTTGTCTGAAGACATAACTAAAATACCGTTGGATAAAATTAAAGATGTTAAAGTTGATATGACAGTATTAAACGGAAAAGTAATATTTAGCAGAAATTAAAGCGGTGTAAAATTAGCACCGCTTTAATTAATCAAGCTTATATTCCATATGATATTTTTCAGCTAAAGTTACAATTTCATTTTTATATTTATCCATATATTCTTTTGACTTTTTTAGAAGGTCGCTTGATTTTAGAAGCAATTCATTGTCTTTTTCTTCAATCCCTTTTTGTAATAGTTTTAGTGCTTTTAACTGATATTTTGCTCCTTCGATATAGAGGTTATGTATCTCTTTTAATTCTTTAGTTTTAGGAGATATTTTCATTAATTGATTCAAGAAATCTTCATATGTTGGAATTATTTCATCTTTTAAAGTTGAATAGAATGTACTATAAGTATAGTCATTATTAGAAATTAGATTGTTATATTTTTCAAGAGCATTATTTTCTATTTCAACCACTGGAGGAAGTTCTGCATTTACATAGTTAAATAAATCTCGTTTATTCTGATTTATACATCCAGTCAGCATAAGAACAATAATTAAAATTATAATACCAAAACGTTTCATAAGAACCTCCTTACTTTAAATTTAGCAATTTTAAATTATTGCTATTTATGTATTTAATTTTACCATTTTTATCAATGATTTTATAGTACTTATCAGATAAATCTAGATAATAATCTGCAAATTGATCTGAACTTTCAATAATTCCTACAACTTCATTATCTTTGGTAATACCTTCACCTTGAATAAAATACTTATATTTGTCGCTCCAAAAATAATCTAACTCTAAGTTTTTTTCTTTTATTAAAATAAATTTTTCTGGTATAGAATCTACATTTGATTCTTCGCTTTTAAAAATTTGAATAATCTTAGACGCTTTAATATGTAAGTCTAGATTTTCATCTGTTATTTGTTCAATACTTCCATATTCAACAAGTTTATACCATTTAGGATTTTTAAGTTTTGGTTTTGTCCATTTTTCATAGAAGTATCCTTCGTAGTTAGTAGAAAATCTGAATACTTCTTCATAGGAACTATTTCTTTTAGTAAAAAATCTTGTGTATTTATCATAGAAAAATGCACCGATGTTTTCTTCTAATTCTTCATCAACTATAATAAATATCAGATTTTTGGGTTTATATCTTAAAGTACTGACATTATCAATATAGGCAAGATTTTCTATTTTATCTACATAAACATATCCATCATTATATTTTTTATATATTCCAATTACGCCTAAGTCTTTTGAGATATTAAGAGCAATAATCAAGTCTTCTTCTTCATTATCTACTACGTCGGCAGGATAAATTTTTACTTCGATATAGTCGATATAATCTAGCCAATTGTCATATCCTAAATCTTTTAGGACAATTTTTTTAATTTTGTTTTGAGCATCTTTTTTTAGTTTTTCGTCATTTGAAAAAAAGTTATCAACTAATTTTTCTGAAATATTACTACTTATCAAAAGTATTTCATTAAAAGTTGTTTTTACAACAGAAGCATTATAGTATTGCTGACCAATAAAAGTTGCGATTATAAATAATATTAAAATTAGGAAGGAAATAGCTCCTTTTTTCATCTTTTCACCACCTTTAGTACTTTCTATAAATGATAAAAAAGAGAGTTATTGACAAATTATAAAAATAATATTATAATTAATACACTGCTTTAAACAAATCTAAATATTTCTTTTCAAAGTACCTAATCTATGAACCCTACTAAGTCCATATAACCCTTTATGGTAAATATTATTTAATATGTTTTTCATATATTCTAATAAATAGCTATATAAGAGGGTTATTTTATATAGTTAAATAACCTATTTCACTTATGCCTCGAAAACAATTAAGAATATTTAAAATTTTCAGACAAGAAGAGGGAGGGAGGATAAACTATGAATCAATTAAAAGAAAAGAGAGAAATTTCATTAAAGAGGGCGGCTGAGTTAAAATCAAGGATTGATGATTATTTAGAGGTTAGAGAGTCTATACCTAGAGGTCTTTATATGCAGGATAAATTTGAGGAATTAAAAAAGAAGATATTAGATGTGCTCGGTGGAACACAGGAAGATTGGAATGACTATAAATGGCAATTATCTAATAGGATAACGGATGTTGAAACTTTAAGTAAAATATTAAATTTAACTGAAAAGGAAAAGAAAGAAATTGAGGAAGTCGGCAAAAGATATAGATGGGCTATATCACCTTACTACGCAAGCTTGATGGACCCTGATGATAGATTTGATCCGATAAGGCTTATGGCTATACCTATCTTTGCAGAATTGGCAGGTGATAGCGGTGAAAGCGATCCTATGGGAGAAGAATATACAAATCCTGCAGGTAGTATAACAAGAAGATATCCTGACCGTTTGATTATTAACGTTACTAATGAGTGTGCTATGTATTGCAGACACTGCCAAAGAAGGAGAAATATCGGACAAAAAGATGAACACAAATCTACTGCTGTTATAGAAGAATCAATTAAGTATATTAGAGAAAATAAAGAAATTAGAGATGTACTTATTACAGGGGGAGACCCTCTTACACTACCTGATCATAGATTAGAATGGGTACTAAAAGAGTTAAGAGCAATTCCTCACGTTGAAATAATAAGAATTGGTTCAAGGACCCCAGTAACTATGCCGCAAAGAATTACTGATGAGTTAGTAAATATGTTAAAGAAATACCATCCAATATATCTAAATACTCATTTTAATCATCCAAAAGAAGTAACTGAAGAAGCTAAAAAAGCTTGTGAAAAGTTGGCAAATGCAGGTATACCTTTAGGTAACCAAGCAGTTCTATTAAACGGTATTAATAATGATAAATTTGTTATGAGAGCTTTAAATCATGAATTATTGAAAATAAGAGTTAAGCCGTATTATATATTCCATGCTAAACATGTAATTGGTACATTACATTTTAATACTTCTGTGGATGATGGGTTGGAAATTATGGAATATTTGAGAGGCTATACTTCAGGTATGGCTATACCGACTTATATTATAAATGCACCTAAAGGGCAAGGTAAAACGCCTATATTACCGCAGTATTTAATTTCTAGAGGTAAGGATTACTGTATGATAAGAACATGGGAAGGTAAAGTAATAAAATATGAAAACCATCCAACAAAAGATATTAGAGAAATATTAAGTTAATATAGTTTTTAAGACTAAAAAAAGGAGCATTTTGCTCCTTTTTCTAATACTCTTCCATTTCTGATTCGTCACCATATTCATCTACAAAATCATCGTCAAAAAATTTACTATACTCTTCTTCTAAGATATCATCCAATTCTCCATTTTGTAGATTTTCAAGTTTTTCAATTACAAAATTGTAAGAATCAATTAGTCCCTCATTATCAAAAATTTCACTTATTTCTTCTAACGTTTCTATAGCAATATGTATTATATCGGAAAGGTCATTGACTTCAATACCTGACTCTTCATATTCTTTTTCGGAGATGAGGTTTGATATTAATTCTAGGGCTTGTTCAACGTCATTATTATTGCTGTAGTAAATTTCGTCATATAGTCTGTTTAGTTCGTTAACTTGTATTTTATTCTTATCCATCTAGAAACCTCCCTGTTTTTTATTTATAATATATATGTGTTTACTGCATTATATGAATGATAAGTTATATTATTCCATGAAAAATTTAGCTTAATTCGGGGATTTTGTTAACTAGCAATTCAATTTTAAATCATTAACAAACTAATTTCAATACCTAAATTAATTTTAATCTCTGGAGGGGTTCGAAATGAAAAAATTTGAATACAAAATTGAAAATTTTAAAACACATGGAGCTGTAAAATTAGTATTAACACCTGAACATGAGAAAAAAATGAATGAGCTAGGAGAGCAAGGTTGGGAGTTAGTATCAATGAATAGTATTCTTAATGGTAGAAATTTTATAGCTGTATTTAAAAGAGAAAAGTTAACTTAGGGTGATGATATAGATGTTTAAAAGTGAAATCTTAGAAAAAGGGTTAGGACAATTATATATCTATATAGGAATAGTGATACTTACTTTTGCTCTAAAAAGATATGGAAGAAAAAAATATAAATAGTAAATTTAACCCCCTCTTTAAATATAAGTAGTAAAGAATATTAGTTATTTCAGATTCTTTATGAAAAATTATGCTTTTGTTTTTCGTTTTATAATTTGACGAATAGCGAATGACTAATGACTAACGACGATAATTTAAGGAGGGGGTCAATTTGAAAATATGTGTTGATGCTGGACATGGTGGAAGAGATTTTGGAGCTGTAGGATATGGCTTAAGTGAAAAAGATATAAATTTAGATATTTCTACTAGGTTTGAAAAATTGCTAAAGAAAAAGGGTTATGAAGTAGTAATGACTAGAAGAAAAGATATTACTTTATCGCCAAAAGAAAGGGTTAAAAAAATAAATGGTTTGGAATGTGATTTAGTAATATCAATACACAACAACGGTTCAAATAACAATAAAGCTAATGGTTGTGAAGTAATTTATCCTTATAAATCATTAATAGGGGAAAAGCTAAGCAGAGATATTTTGTTTAATATCTCAAGTTTGGGTTTTTCTGCTCGAAGGGTATACTATAGATTAAATAATAGAGGGAAAGATTATTACTACATTATAAGAGAAATAGAGACATTGTCTATAATAGTAGAGTGTGCATTTATGACTAACTACAAAGATAATATGTTGTTAAGGCAAGATTTTATAAGAAAGCGTATAGCAGAAGCTATAGCTAAAGCTGTAATTAGATACAATAACTTTTTTAAAACCTCCTTCATATTATAATGTAAAAGTATAAAGGAGGTTTGCTATGGATTTTCAAGCTTATGATATTTCTGTTGTTCCTTTAATAATGTTTTTGACTAAGCTAGCTCAGGATTTAGGTTTACCTAAAAAGTTTTGTCCTTTGGTATCTTTGATTTTAGGCATAATTATTGGCATAGCTTACTTTGCACCTAACAATATTCTGAAAGGAATAATAATAGGAATTTTCTTAGCAGCTTCATCAGTAGGTTTTTATAGTGGAACTAAGAATGTATATCAAGGATATAAGCTAAAAAGTAGCAAGAAGAGTAAGAGTAAAAGGAAAAATAATAATAAAACATAAAAAATGTAACGGTACAATAACAATACAATTTCTTAAATCCTCCCTTGACTACCGATACAATTTTGATATAATTATATTAAAGAACAATACATTACATTAATAGGGGGGACTTTTCTTGCAAAACAATAGTATAAAAAAATTAACTTATGGTGGATTAATGATAGCTCTTGTTTTTGTAGCTACAGCTATTATACCTCAAATTCCAGTTCCTTTTACTGAAGGTTACATACATGCTGGAGATAGCATGATTTTTGTAGCTGCGATTTTATTAGGCTGGAAATATGGTGCTATAGCAGGAGGTTTAGGTTCTTCTTTAGCTGATATATATCTAGGATATACACATTGGGCAATTCCGACTTTGATTATTAAAGGAATAATGGGAGCGATAGTAGGTTTTATAGTTAAAGATATAGAAGAAGGTAGTTTAGCAAAAGTTAAAAAGTTTTTAACAGTTATTATAGGTGGCGGATGGGTATTCTTTGGTGTAGCTTTAAAGAATTATTTAGCTGTTAAGTTAGGAAATTTACAAACTTCTGAACTTGCAAACTATTTAGTTGAAAAATTTGATTTAAAAGGTATTAGTGAATTACAAGCATTGGTAGATAAAGTACAAACTTCATTGTTAGTTGCTATTATTTTAATCCCATTATTCGTTATTGTTTTAAGTTTAATACTAAAGAGACAAGGAAAAGAAATGATTAGTGTGAGTAATCTTATGGGGATGACTTTAGCTGGATTATGGATGGTTATAGGATATTATATAGCTGGAGGAATTTTGAAGGGAAACATGATAGTTCCTATTTTCAGTGTACCAGCTAATATTCTGCAATTTGTTGGAGGCTTAATAATTGCTTATCCTGTTGTTTTAGGACTAAAAAGAACAAAATATATTAAAAATATCTAGAAGTCTCAGGGTTTACAGCCTGAGACTTTTTCTTTATACTTATAATCATAAAATAGATAAGGAAGAATAAAATAAGAGTAGCTTTATATTGGGAGGGATTAGATGAAATTAACGGTATTAGGCAATAATGGACCTTATCCTAGACCAGGAGGAGCCTGTTCAGGATATTTGCTTGAAACTGACAATAAAAGAATTTTGATCGACTGCGGGAATGGAGTACTATCTAGATTGCTTAAAATATGCAGTATTAAGGACATTGATATTATCATACTTACTCATTTACATAGTGACCATATAAGTGATATTATGGTCATGAAATATGCAATAGGTGTTAATAAAATGAAAGGCAAATATAATATAACTATACCTTTATATGTACCTACTGATGACTACGAAATGGTAAAAAGGCTTAATTATAATAATTCGTTCAATATAATTCCGATAGAAGAAAATACTATTATCAATTTGGGAGATATTGAGATTACTTTTAGAAGGATGAAACATCCAATTAAGACTTTTGCTGTTAAAGTAAGAAAAGGTGGAAAAACTTTTGTATATTCATCAGATACTTCATACAATGAATCTTTAATAGATTTTTCGAAAAATGCTGATTTGCTGCTTTGTGAAGCGGGAATACTTGAAGAAGATAGAGAAGATAATGCTCCACATTTATCTGCTAAACAGGCTGGTGAGATTGGTAAAAAAGCGGGAGTAAAAAGGTTAATATTGACTCACTTCTGGCCAGAATATAATTTAGAAAGAGTAAAGATAGAAGCTAGTCAAACATTTGATTCAATCTTAGAACTTAGTCAGGAGATGAAAGCTTATTATATTTAAAATAAGAAAAAAGAGGATTAGAGATTTGCTCTAATCCTCAAAATTTTATGCCCCAAAATCTTTCTTCTTCTAGAAGAACTTTTTGAGTTAATCCGTTATTTTGTAAATTTGAAATTATATTTTTATGATGAGGAGTTTCTATAAATTTAATACCCAAGAGCATTGCCAAACAAAATCCTAAGAGTATCAAATCAACCAATGTTCTATTCTGTTTTAACATAAATATTCCTCCTAGATATAAAATACTATCAAGTATGCTGTAGAGATTAAAATAGATATAATCATAATGGGGAAACCAACTTTAATAAAATCTATAAATGTAAGCCTATATTTTGTTTTTTCCAACATACCAGCAACAATTACATTAGCTGATGCACCAACTAAGCTACCGTTTCCTCCTAAGCAAGCACCTAAAGCTAAAGCCCACCAAAGAGGGATAACGTTAATATTTGACATAGCTCCAATACTTTTTATTAATGGAATCATTGTTGCAACAAAAGGAATATTATCAATGAATGCTGAAGCAATAGCAGATACCCAAATAATCATTAAAGTAGTTAGGAAAAGATTACCTTTTGTTAAGAAAACTACTTTTTCTGCTATGGCTTCTATAATACCAACTTCCTCTAGAGCACCAACTAGAATAAATAGTCCTGCGAAGAAAAAAATAGTAGTCCATTCTAATTCAATTAAAATTTCTTCTGGATTTATTTTACTTAAAACTAGTAACACAGAAGCACCTATAAGTGCTACTGTAGCTGATTCAAATTCGAAAATTTGATGTAATGTAAAGCCTATTATAGTTAGTCCTAAGACTATTAAACTTTTTCTAAGTAGAGCATAGTCTTTTATAGCTTTATATTCATCAAAATCCATTATATGCTTTTTGTGTTCTTCATCGACACTAAGCTCTTTACCATATATTAATTTTAATATAAAAATTACAACTATAAAGATAATTACTACTACTGGACCTAAATTAAAAAGAAAATCAAGAAAACCTAAACCAGTTGCGCTACCAATCATAATGTTGGGAGGGTCACCAATTAATGTAGCTGTTCCACCAATATTTGCAGAAAGTATTTCAGGTAGTAAGAATGGTATTGGATTAAGATTTAATGTGTCAGTAATAACTAAAGTAACTGGTGCAATTAATAGAACTGTAGTTACATTATCTAAAAGTGCTGATGAAATAGCAGTTATTATTGAAAAGGATAAAATAATTTTCCACGGATCGCCTTTAGCTAACTTTGCTGATTTAATAGCAATATATTGAAATACTCCCGTTCGTTTAGTTATAGTTACAATAATCATCATGCCGATTAATAATCCTATCGTATTAAAATCGATAGATTCAAAGGCGTATTCCTGACTGATTACTTTAAGACCTAGCATTATTGCTGCACCTAATAGTGCAACTGCAGTTCTGTTAATTTTTTCAGAAATAATGAAAGCATAAGTTAATATAAATACAATCGCAGCGATATAAACATGAGAATTTGTTAGCATATCAACAACTCCTTTTAAATATGTACACACGAATATTATTTTACTCCTATATTAGAATAATTTAAAATCTTATTTGTAACTCTGACATGTTAAATTAACTAATATTTCATTATTATTTTAGAATATCTCCAAAATTCATACTTATACTAATTATTTTGAAAATTCAAAAAACGGCCAAAGGCCGTTTTGTAACTAAAGAGTTTCTGGATCTTTTTTAAAATAAACTCTTTTACAGTTATTTTTAGCTTCTTTGATAATGTCTTGTATTTCTTTAATTTTAGATTTTATTGAATCAGCACATTCACGTGGTACGTTATAATAAAGGTAAAGGTCTTCAAAATTTCTAATGGTTTTGCTCATTTCTTTATTTATTTCAACAAATAAATCGAATACTCTAGAGTTTTTTGCATTTTTGAATTGCTCGATATCGATTTTTATTGTTTCAATTACATCTTCTTCACTTTTAAAAGTACCTGCAGGTTCAGGATAAGGTTCTATCCTTTCCAAAAAATATTTATTATTTTTATTAACGTTATATACATATGAAATCTTTGTTCCATCTAAATCAAATGTAACATAGCACATATAAGAGTTTATCACATCAATCTTAGCTCCCATTTGCGTAAGTATCATATCATGCCTATTTACTTCTGCTTTCATATATCTTCTCATAAATAGTACCTCCTTAATAAACTTAAAATAATTATACCACAATTTTGAAAATTAGAAACATTTAACAAAAAAATTTTTAAAATGATATAATTATTTTAAGTATATTTTAATGGGGTTTTAGTATGAAAAGACCATTTTCTTATATTTTATTTCCGTATATCTTTGGAATTTATCTTAGCTTTAAATTTCATATTACAACAAAGTTGTTACTTATAGGTTTATTGTTTTCTGTGGTTTTGTTTATATTATCAATTTTAAAAGAGAAGGTGTTTATATTTTCCTTGATTTTATTAGTTTTTTTTACTGGATATTATAATGCTAATAGCATAATAAATGAAGATAAACTAGATTTTTTGTATGATAATAGAGTAGAATATACAGGTATAATTAAAAAAGAAATTACTAAAAATCCTTCATATTCAAAATATGTATTAATTGCTGATTATACTAAAATTAATGGAACTACTTATCATATAAAAGAAAAAGTATTGTTAAATATTAATGGAAAAAAGGCTTTTAAAGAAGGAGATAAAGTAAAAGGAGTTGGAGTTGTAAAGAGACCTAAGGCAAATACAAATCCGAGGTTGTTTAATTACAGACTTTACTTGAAGACACAAAATATAAATTTAATAATATATTCAAAAGATTATTCAATTTATTTATTATCTAGAAATAACTTGAATTTTTTCGAGTATAATGCTCAAATAATTCGAAAAACATTCTTAAATGTACTAGATACAACATTGTCAGAAGAAAATAGTTCAATAATTAAATCAATTATTTTGGGAGAAAGTTCGTATTTAGATAAAAATACACTTAATAGCTTTAGAGAGATGGGAATTTCTCATGTATTAGCAGTATCTGGTCTTCATATAGGAATAATTTCAGCTTTTTTTCTTTTTATTTTTGCTATATTACGACTAGATAAAAGATTGTCTACGATTATTACAATAATATTAATTTGGAGTTATGGTTACATAGTAGAATTTCCTCCATCAGTATTAAGAGCTTCAATTATTTTTACAGTACTAATGATTTCTAATTTGAATTTTAGAAGATATGATGTAGTAAACGGTATTTTATTTGGGGCTTTTATTTTACTTATTTTTAAGCCACTATGGATTTTTAATATAGGTTTTCAACTATCATTTGTATCAGCTTTATTATTAGTATTGTTTACAAAAAGAATAGAATTGCTATTAAAGTTAAATAACAAAATTGGAAAGCTGATATCTCCTGTTTTAGCAGTGCAAATTGGCATATTGCCACTACTAGCATATCATTTTAATAATATATCTTTAATAGCAATAATAACTAATCTAGTTTTAGTTCCAATATTATCTTTTTCAGTTATAGGAGGGTTTATTTTAATTTTTGTTTCTTATCTTAATATAAATATTGCTTTATTTTTAGGAGCATTATTGAATACAATTTTGAATTTAACTAGATTTGTAATGAATTTTTTTGATATGTTTCCATATAAAGCATTAACACTACCTCAGCCGTCATTTGAGAGTATTATTTACTATTATCTCGCCGTATTTATACTTTTGAGTTATATAAAACTTGATTTGCTATCTGTGAAGATTAAGAAAGCTTTTTTGATAAGTACTTTATTTACTATACTATTGATAGTATTCTATATTACTTTACAAAATAATGTAGAAATAGAATTTCTAGATGTTGGACAAGGTGATTGTAGCTTGATTAACCTTAATAACGAAAAATTTTTCTTAATAGATACTGGTGGTTCACTTACAGGTGAATTCGACATTGGTGAAAATATACTTTATCCGTATTTAGTTAAAAAGGGTATTTTTACTTTGGATGGAGTTTTTATATCTCATTTTCACGAAGACCATTGTGAAGCTTTACTAAAATTAATTGAAAGACTTAAAATAAAAAATATATTTATATCATATGAAAATATACAGAATGACCTTTATTTAGATATTATTAAAAAAGCAGCAGAAAAAGATATACCAGTTAAAATATTAACTAGAGGTGATAAAATAAAGGTAACTAAAAGTGTATCTTTTGAAGTTTTATATCCTAATAAAGATATAAATAAAAGTAGATATGAAAATGAGAACAACTTGTCTATGGTATTGCTTCTAGAGGTATATGGGAAAAAAGTTTTGTTTACTGGAGATATAGAATCGGAAGTGGAAAAAATAGTGTCAAGTCAAAACAATATAGACATAGATATTCTTAAAATACCTCATCATGGTAGTAATACATCTTCAACTGAAGAATTTTTAAAATCAGTTAAACCTGAATATGGTATTATAAGTGTAGGTATCAACTATTTTGGACATCCTAGTGAAGAAGTGCTAAAAAGATATAAAAAACATAATATAAAAATTTATAGAACTGATAAAGATGGGTTAGTTACAATACAAATCACACCAAGCAAATATAAGATATATGGGTTTATTAGTAATTAAAACTTTAAGACCAAGGGAGTGTTACTATGAGTTATAGACAAATTTTAAATGATATTCAAAATAATGATTTAAAAAGAGTTTATCTTATATATGGTAAGGAAAACTATTTAATTGATTGGATAATAAATGAGATAAAAGAAAAATATATAGATAAAAGTTTTGAGTCTCTTAATTACGTGTATTTAGATGGAAAAGAAGTAAGTGTAGATTCAATTATAAATGCCTGTGAGACGCTACCTTTTATGTCAGATAAAAAAATTGTAATTATAGAGAACTTAATATTTTTAACAGGTGGAAAACTAGGTAGCAAAGAAGATGAGCAGCGTTTAAATGAATATATTTCTAAGATAAGCAGTTTCACTTGTTTAATTTTTGTTGTTAGAGAAGAGAAGATTGATAACAGAAAAAAGCTAGTTAAAAATATAAAAAATGTTGGTATGGTTGTTGAATTATCAAAAATAAAAGGAGACGATTTAATTAAATGGGTATCTAAGCTATTTAGTAAATATAATAAAAAGATAACAAAAAATGATATTTTACATTTTATTGAAAATACAGGGTATTTAGAGTTTAGTAGTAATAAGACACTTTATGATTTGGAAAATGAAATTATAAAAATATGTAATTATTTAGGGGATAGAAAGAAAGTTGAGATTGAAGATATAGATAAAATTCTGATTCGAAGTCTTGAAAATAATATTTTTAAATTAGTTGATTCAGTTGGTCAAAAAAGGACAGATAGGGCACTAACACTTTTAAATGAGATGATATTAAATAATGAACCAATACAGTTGATTTTACATATGGTTATCAAACAAATTAGACTTTTATTTATGACAAAACTTTTAGAAGGAAAAGGGTATAGTCAAGGTGTTATTGCACAAAAGCTAGGAGTTCAGAATTTTGTAGTAAAAAAATTGATTGAACAAAGCAGGAATTTTAGAATTGAAGAATTACAAAGTGCATTTGAAAGATGTTTAAAAGTAGATGAAAGTATTAAAAAAGGTGAAATAGAGAGTAGGCTAGCACTTGAAATGTTGATTGTTGAGTTTTCAAGAAGTATTTAAAAGTTTTCAAAAAAAAATAATTCGGGCTTTTGCCCGAAGTATAAGTGCTACATATTTAATTAAACAGCTTCATTTAATCTCTTAGCTAAACGGCTAACCTTTCTTGAAGCTGCATTTTTATGAATAGTCCCTTTTGCAGCAGCTCTATAAAGCTTTTTCTCAACTAATCTAAGTAAGCTTTTAGCTTCTTCAATATTTCCGCTTTCTAATGCTTCATTAAACTTTCTGATGTAAGTCTTGATTTCTGACTTTCTTCTTCTATTTATAGCAGTTCTTTTTTCTATAACTTTAATTCTCTTCTTAGCTGATTTAATATTTGCCATAGGTTCACCCCCTTCAAATGCAATTGACAAATGATATTTTACCATGAACATATATAAATTGCAAGAAAAATATGTTATTTCTTTTATTCCCATGTATCAATGAAATTATGCAGTCAAAGAGATAAATTTGAAAACAAAAATAAGAATAAATAATTTAATAAAGAGTTAACATAAAGATACTACTATATATAAAGGTGGTGTCAAAATGCTACAAATAAGAACTGACTTGGCTATTGAAGCGAGAGAGTTATATAAAGAAAAGAATAATGTTGAAGTATCTGGAGTTGAAGTTGAGAGAGAGGAAAAAGAGAATTATACAATAACAAGAGTAAAAATAGTTAATGAATATGGAGCAAATCAAATGGGGAAACCAATAGGTAATTATATTACTATTGAAGCACCAGCATTAAAAAAAGCTGATCAGGATTTAAAAGATGAAATTAGTAAAGTATTAGCTAAAGAACTTAAGGCTTTACACAAACTTGATAAAAGTAATAAAACTTTAGTTGTAGGTTTGGGTAACTGGAATGTAACTCCTGATGCTTTGGGTCCGAAAGTAGTAGATAAAATTTTGGTTACAAGACATTACTTTGAGGCTTACAAAAAGACTGAAGATGAAACAATGGCAAATGTTTCAGCTATTTCTCCAGGTGTAATGGGACTTACTGGGATTGAAACAGGAGAAATAATAAAGGGGGTTGTTGAAAAGATTAAACCAGATTTAGTTATAGCTGTAGATGCATTAGCATCTAGAAAAATGGAAAGAGTAAGCAGTACTATCCAAATTTCTGATACAGGAATTAGTCCTGGTTCTGGTGTGGGAAATAAAAGGAAAGGTTTAAATAAAGAATATCTGGGTGTCCCAGTTATAGCGATAGGTGTACCAACTGTAGTTGATGCTGCAACAATGGTAAATGATACTATTGATATGATAGTAGGTGAAATGAAAAAACAGGCTAAGGTTGGCAGTAATTTTTATTCTATGCTAGAAGAGATGGAAAGTGAAGATAAATATCAATTAATTAAAGAAGTATTAAATCCTTATATGGGAAATGTTATGGTTACACCAAAAGAAGTTGATGATTTGATTAACGACCTTTCACAAGTAATTGCAAATGGATTAAATATCTCATTGCATCCAGGAATTGATTTAAAAGATGTAAATAGGTATTTAAATTAGCGATTTAAGCTTAGGCTTAGGTCGCTTTTTTCTATCATAATAGCAAAAATTATGGAATATAATTTCATATAGCAGTCTAACATTAGAGAAGTATAGGGGAGTGTTACCTATGAGGCTTAGGATCTATAAAGACAAGGGGATTTGGTATATTATAATAGCTATTTTGTGTTTAGTATTGTTTTTCGTCGGCTTTAGAATAATTTCTAAGCTTTCAAACGATTTTGCCAAAGACGATAATGAAGAAGTTGTAGAGGCATTTAACTATATTTCCCACTATAATGGAGAAAATGAAAATAGTTTAGACAAAATAAATACTACTGATTTATTTAGTGTAGAGAATGAAGAACATTATTTAAAAATTGATGGCGTAGATAATTTTTTTTTGAAAATAATCATTAATTCTAATTCATATATGAAGGTTATGTATTATCAAAAATATAAAAATAGCTCTGATAAGGGTTTTGTTAGTGAATTGTTAAATAGTTTAAAATCATATTTTCAAATGACATCTTTTTTGAAAGCTCAGATAGAATCAATTTTAAATAAAGAAGAAGATATTACTCCTGTAAATAATTTAAATTATTTTAGTACAAATGAAACGAAAGATAATGAAAATCAAAATATTGCTAAGCAGCCAGTTGGTTCGAATGAAGATGGAGAAGTAAAGATAAAGGAAGATATAATATTTATTGAGGACCCTTTCGAGACAAATGAAGGAGATATTTTAACGGATAAAAATATAGAACTAAAAATGGTAAAAAAATTAAAAGTTAATAAAGAAAAACCATATATACTTATATATCATACACATGGAACTGAGGCATATTTGCCTATAAGAACAAATAGATTTCATACGACAAAAAGGGATTATAATGTTATAAAGATAGGTGATATTATAACAGAGGTACTTAAAGAAAAAGGTCATAATGTTAAGCATATTGATATCTATCATGATATACCTTCATATAATCAATCATATACAAGATCTTTATCAACGGTTAAGGAGATTATAAATAAAGATAAAAATATAAAGATAATTTTTGATATACATAGAGATGGTATTCCAGAAGATGCAAGCTATATTAAAAAGGCTTTAGCTCAGAGCAAGGTTAAAATTAACGGTGTTGATGTTGCTACTTATACATTTGTTATTGGTCCTGAAAATCCAAATAAAGATGAAATATTAAATTTCGCTAAATATATAAAAGAAGTTTCTGACAAGATGTATCCTGGATTATGTAAGGGAATTGTAATAAAACCTTATGGTAAATTTAATCAATATGTAAAAGATCATTATGCATTAATAGAAGTTGGTAGCAATTTAAATACAATTGAAGAAGCCAAAAGATCAGCAAAACTTATAGGAAATGTTTTAGATATGGCATTAAGAGGTATTATTGAATAGATTTTAAGTTCTTTTTTTTTTAGAATAAAAGTGCTATAATAATGTATGTGCTGATTTGGAGGTGTTTACATGAGTGAAGAAGCTAAAAAGGAAATACTAGAATGGATAAAAAGTATATTATTTGCTGTTGTTATAGCTATAATAATTAAAACTTTTATTTTCAATACTACATATGTTCTTGGTTATTCAATGTATCCGACTCTACATGAAGGCGACAGATTGTTTACGAATAAACTGATATATATTATAGGAGAACCGAAAAGAGGAGACATAGTTGTACTTAAAGCACCAGATGTACCAGATAAAGATTACATAAAACGTGTGGTAGCTGTTGAAAATGATGAGATAAAAATAGTAGATGGCAAGGTATATATTAATGGAAAAGTGCTAGATGAATATTATTTGAAAGGTAGTTTGTATACTCATGGTAATATAGATTTGAAGGTTCCTGAAGGTTATGTGTTTGTGTTAGGTGATAATAGAAAGTTAGGTGCAAGTAAAGATAGTAGGTATTTTGGACCAGTACCTGTAAAGCTTATTAAAGGTAAAGCAGTATTTAGGTATTATCCTTTTGATAGTAGATTTGGATCATTGTATAAATAGGTATAAATATTTTTAACTTTGTCCATAATAATCTTGGTGATTATTATGAGAACAAGGCTTGAAAAATTAAATGAAAGAAAGCTTAGACGTAAGATAAGACAAAGAAAAAGATTGGCGATTTTATTGGTTACTTTGATTTTATTCATTGGACTTAGAATCGTTGACCAATCTTTTATCGAACTTTTGCAAATAGAAGATGAGAAACTGTTTGAATACAGTTATTTTAATGGTATATATAAAATACAATTAATGGGAAATATCTATAACATAAAGAAATCTGATATTGATATGTACTATAAGAAATATAAAACTATAGTATTAAATTATGTTAATCGAATAAGAGATTTAATAGTAGGATTTAAAAAAAATGAGCCGGGCTTAAGCCCGGTGTTTTAGTATGTTAACGTTTTATTAATTTATACTTTTAACACATTATATATTATGTTATAATTGTTTAGAATTACTTCCATGTTATGAGGAGGATAGATATGCCGAAAGATAGACAGAAAAGAGTAAGAAATTTTTCTATAATAGCTCATATAGATCATGGTAAATCAACATTAGCCGATAGATTGATAGAGAAGACAGGCCTTCTTACTGAAAGAGAGATGAAGGACCAAATATTAGATAATATGGATTTAGAGCGTGAAAGAGGAATTACAATAAAATTACAAACTACAAGATTAATCTATAAGGCTAAAGATGGCGAAGAGTACATCTTAAATCTTATAGATACACCAGGTCATGTCGATTTTAACTATGAGGTATCAAGAAGTTTAGCTGCTTGTGAAGGTGCTCTTTTAGTAGTTGATGCAGCACAAGGCGTTGAGGCACAAACTTTAGCAAATGTTTATTTAGCATTAGAACAAGATTTAGAGATAATACCTGTTATTAATAAAATAGACTTACCAAGTGCAAGACCAGAAGAAGTAAAAAGAGAAATAGAAGAGGTAATAGGATTAGATTGTGAAGATGCACCTATGATATCAGCTAAGGAAGGACTAAATATAGAGGATGTATTAGAAAGTATCGTAAAGAAAATACCAGCACCTACAGGAGATATTAATGCTCCATTGAAAGCTTTGATATTTGATTCATATTATGATAGCTATAAAGGCGTTATAACTTATATAAGAGTAGTTGAAGGAAGTATAAAGCCAGGTATGAAAATAAAAATGATGGCAACGGGTAAAACTTTTGAAGTTAATGAGGTTGGTATATTTGCACCTAATCAAGTGCCAGTTAAAGAATTAAATGCTGGAGATGTTGGTTATGTTGCTGCAAGTATAAAAAATGTTAGAGATGCAAGAGTTGGAGATACGATAACAGATGCACAAAATCCAACTGAAAAGCCGCTGCCAGGCTATAAGAAAGTTACACCTATGGTATACTGTGGGGTATATCCAGCTGAGGGTGAAGACTATAATAACGTTAAAGATGCATTAGAAAAACTACAAGTAAATGATGCTGCATTAGTGTTTGAGCCTGAGACATCTGCAGCATTGGGTTTTGGATTTAGATGTGGATTTTTAGGATTATTGCATATGGAAATTATTCAGGAAAGATTAGAAAGAGAATTTAATTTAAATATTGTTACTACAGCTCCTAGTGTTATTTATAAGGTAATGAAAAAAGATGGAGAAATGCTGACTATTCAAAATCCAACAAACTTGCCACCAGTGGCTGAAATAGAGTATATGGAAGAGCCGATAGTTGAAGCTTCAATTATGACACCTACTGACTATGTTGGAGCTGTAATGGAATTATGTCAGTCAAGAAGAGGAATATTTAAGAATATGGAATATTTAGATCAATCAAGAGTAGTAATGCATTATGATTTACCATTAAATGAAGTAATTTACGACTTTTTTGATGCACTTAAATCAAAAACAAAAGGATATGCCTCTTTTGATTATGAGCTTAAGGGATATCAGAAATCAGATTTAGTTAAATTAGATATTTTAATCAACAAAGAGCTTGTTGATGCATTTTCTATAATAGTTCATAGAGATAAGGCTTATGAAAGAGCTAGAAGTATAGTTGAAAAGTTAAAGGACGTTATACCGAGACATTTATTTGCTGTTCCAATTCAGGCAGCGATTGGTTCAAAAGTAATTGCTAGAGAAACTATCAAAGCATTAAGAAAAGATGTTCTTGCAAAATGTTATGGTGGGGACGTATCAAGAAAGAAAAAACTATTGCAGAAACAAAAAGAAGGTAAAAAACGAATGAGACAATTAGGTAATGTTGAAGTACCTCAGGAAGCCTTTTTAGCAGTATTGAAGTTTGATGATAAATAAAATTATATATGAAAATAACATTCATGCGAAAGAATTTACTTTTATTTTCATATATTTTGAAAGATTTACTTTGTTAACAAATAGGCACACTTTAGTAGTGTGCCTTAAAATTTAATTAAAGGAGAATTAATTATGAATGAATTAGGATTATACATTCATATACCATTTTGTGTAAGCAAATGTTTTTATTGTGATTTTAATTCATATACAGATAAATCATATATTATTGAAGATTATATAAAATATTTAAAGAAAGAAATAGATTTGTATTCGGTTGAATTAAAAGATTATAAAGTTAAAACAATATTTATTGGAGGTGGAACCCCTTCTAGTATAGATAGCAAATATATCTGTGATATTGTAAATCATGTTTATAAAAAGTTTGATCTTTCTATGTTAATTGAATTTACAATAGAAGCAAATCCGAAAACGTTAAATAAATATAAATTAAATGATTATAAAAACTTGGGAATAAACAGAATAAGTTTAGGTTTGCAGTCTTTCAATGATAATTTATTAAAGAGTATAGGACGAATTCATACTGCTAGAGATTTTTTAGAAAGCTATGATTTAATAAGAAAGTTTGGTTTTGATAATGTTAATATAGATGTAATGTTTAATTTGCCAGGACAGACAATAAAAGATGTTGTTGATACATTGAAAAAAGTTATTGCACTAAAAACAGAACATATTTCATTTTATAGTTTAAAAATAGAAGAAGGGACATTGTTTTATAAACTATATAATGAATCTAGATTAAACTTACCTGATGAAGATATAGAAAGGGATATGTATTATAAGGGAATAGAATTATTAGAAGATAACAATTTTATACATTATGAAATATCTAATTTCGCCAAACCTGGTTATGAATGTAAGCACAACTTAATATATTGGAATGTAAAACCTTATCTTGGATTAGGATTATCTGCTCATTCTAATATAAGCAGTAAAAGATGGAGCAATTTTGGAGATTTTAAGCAGTATTTTAAGTGTTTAAGTGAAGATAGTTTGCCTGTTGAAGAAAGTGAAAAAATAGATATAGAAATGGAAATAGCAGAATTTATGATATTAGGATTAAGATTAATTAAAGGGATAAGAAAACAAGACTTTAAAAATAGATTCGGGTTAAACGTAGAAAATGTGTATGGCAGACAGTTAAAAAGTTTAGAAGATAAAGATTTAATAGAAAATAAAGAAGAATATATTAGGTTAACAAAAAGAGGAATCGATTTATCCAACTTAGTTTTTGTAGAATTACTCCCTTAGCTTGCTTATTAATTAGCAACTATCAACTACTGACTAATAACTATCGACTAATTAACACAAAGGTATTGACAAATTTTAAAATCAGTGATAATTTAAAAACATAAGATTAGCACTCGATAGGGTAGAGTGCTAATAAAAATGACAAGTTTTACAAATTACAAAATTTAGGCTTTCTATAACTAATTGAGGTGGTATGTATGATGTTAAATGATAGAAAGCTTAAAATCCTACAGGCAATAATTCACAGCTATATTACAAATGCTGAGCCAGTAGGGTCAAGAACTATTGCGAAAAAATATAATCTGGGAGTTAGTTCAGCAACTATACGAAATGAAATGTCAGATTTAGAGGAATTGGGCTATTTATTACAGCCTCATACTTCAGCGGGAAGAATACCATCTGATAAAGCATACAGACTATATGTGGACAATTTGATGCAGATAAAGAAAATTACAGAAGAAGAAAGAAAAAAAATAAAACTGGGCTTACTTAAAGAAATAAGAGAAATAGAACAAGTTATACAAAATGCAGCTAAGATTTTATCTAAACTTACAAATTATACATCTTTAGCAATTGCTCCTCAAATCAAAAGAAGTAAATTAAAGAGAATACAGCTAATACCTATAGATGAACATAAAGTATTAGTTGTTATGGTTACAGATACAGGAATAGTTAAAAATACAGTATTCAGAATTGAAAATGGCATAAAAGAGGAACAATTAGAAAAAATCACTAATTATCTAAATAGCAGATTAAAAGGATGTTCAATAGAAGATATAAGTAAGAATATTGAAACAGAGCTTGTAAAAGAGATGTATAGTTTAAAAAATACGATAAAAGATATTTTACCATTAATAAACCAATCAATAGATGGTATGTATGAGGTAGATTTGTTTGCAGATGGTGTAACTAACATATTTAATTTTCCAGAGTATAATGATATTGCGAAAGCAAAAAGCTTTATATCATTTATAGAAAATAAGGAATCTGTAGTTGATATGCTTTTAAAGAGTGGATTCCATGACATTGAGATTACTATTGGTAGTGAAAACTGTTATGAAGCAGTAAGTAACTGTAGTTTGATTACTGCAACATACAGCTTAAATGGCAAAACAATAGGAAAAATAGGTGTAATTGGACCTACAAGAATGGATTATTCAAAAGTGGTTTCTGTTGTCAAATCAATAGCTTTTGATTTAAATGAGATTTTGAAAAACTATTTTACATTATAAGGGTGTGAGATTTTATCTTGCACCCAATGTATTGAATAGAATATATATTTATGAATATTGAAAAGAGGTGAAATATATGGAAAAAGATCAGCATGAACAAGAAGTTACAAAAGAACAGGTACATAATGAAGAAAAAGATACGGAAAATGAAGAAAAAGATGCTAATGATGTTAGAGAAGAATCAAAAGAAGATAATATAGATGAAATAAAAGCAAAGCTAGAAGGTAAAATGAAAGAATTAGAAGAATTAAATAATAGATTTTTAAGATTGCAAGCAGACTTTTTAAATTATAAAAAAAGAGTAGAAAAAGAGAAAGAATCAATATATGCTTATGCATCTGAAGAGTTAATATGTCAAGTATTACCTGTGATAGACAATTTGGAAAGAGCATTAGATTCAGTTAATGATAGACAGAAAGAAGATAGTTTTTATAAAGGTGTAGAAATGGTTTACAAACAATTACTAGATATACTTAAAAAGAGTGGTTTAGAAGAGATAAAGGCGATAGGCGAGAAATTTGACCCTAATCTACATCATGGAGTTGCACAAGAAGAATCAAGTGAACATGAAGAAGATACAATAATAGAGGTATACCAAAAAGGATATAAATTAAAAGATAAAGTCATTAGACCAAGTATGGTAAAAATATCAAAATAACTTGAAAGGGAGGAGAAGACTATGGGTAAAATAATAGGTATCGATTTAGGTACAACAAACTCCTGTGTTGCTGTTATTGAAGGAGGAGAGCCTGTAGTTATACCAAATGCTGAAGGAAATAGAACTACACCTTCAATTGTAGCTTTTACAAAAAATGGAGAAAGACTAGTTGGTGAAACTGCAAAAAGACAAGCAATTACAAATCCAGATAGAACAATAATTTCAATAAAGAGACATATGGGTACAGATCATAAAGTAAATATTGATGGAAAAGAGTATACACCTCAAGATATTTCTGCTATGATTCTTCAAAAACTTAAAGCAGATGCTGAAAGTTATCTTGGAGAGCCAGTTACAGATGCAGTAATAACTGTTCCTGCATATTTTACAGACAGTCAAAGACAAGCAACAAAAGATGCAGGTAGAATAGCAGGTTTAAATGTAAGAAGAATTATAAACGAACCAACAGCTGCATCACTTGCGTATGGTTTAGATAAAGGTGATGAACAGCAAAAAATATTAGTATTTGACTTAGGTGGAGGTACATTTGACGTATCAATATTAGAAATTGGAGATGGAGTATTTGAAGTTATTGCAACAAGTGGTAACAACCATCTAGGTGGAGATGATTTTGACCAAGCAATTATAGATTATCTAGCAGAAGAATTCAAAAAAGAACACGGAATAGATTTAAGAAATGATAAAATGGCTCTACAAAGATTAAAAGAAGCAGCAGAAAAAGCTAAAAAAGAATTATCAAGTGTTATGACAACAAATATAAATCTTCCATTTATTACCGCTACACAAGATGGTCCTAAACATTTAAATATGGATTTAACAAGAGCTAAGTTTGAAGAATTAACAGCTCATCTTGTAGAAAAAACTATAGAACCTACTAAGAGAGCATTAGCTGATGCTAATTTATCACCATCAGATATAGATAAAGTTATTTTAGTAGGTGGTTCAACAAGAATACCAGCTGTTCAAAGAGCTATTAAGAATTTAATTGGTAAAGAACCTCATAAGGGAATAAATCCTGATGAATGTGTAGCTATTGGTGCAGCGATTCAGGCAGGAGTTTTAAGTGGAGAAGTTAAAGACTTATTATTACTTGATGTAACTCCACTATCACTAGGTATCGAAACTTTAGGTGGGGTATTTACTAAACTAATAGAAAGAAATACAACAATACCTACTAAGAAGAGTCAAATATTCTCAACTGCAGCAGATAATCAGACAGCTGTTGACATTCATGTTTTACAAGGTGAAAGACCAATGGCTAAAGACAATACAACATTAGGTAGATTCCAATTAACTGGTATACCTCCAGCACCAAGAGGAGTACCACAAATAGAGGTTACTTTCGATATAGATGCAAATGGTATAGTTCATGTTTCAGCAAAAGATTTAGGAACAGGTAAAGAGCAAAAAATTACTATAACAGCATCAACAAACTTAACTGAAGAAGAAATACAAAGGAAGATAAAAGAAGCTGAAAAGTATGCAGAAGAAGATAAGAAGAAAAAAGAAGCTGTTGAAGTAAGAAATAATGCTGATTCAATGGTATATCAAACAGAGAAAATATTAAACGAACTAGGAGATAAAGTAAGTGAAGATGAAAAGTCTAAAGTTAAAGCTAAATTAGATGAATTAAAGAAAGCATTGGAAGGCGATAATATAGAAGAAATTAAGAAGAAAACTGAGGAATTAACTAACGAATTCCATGCATTATCACAAAAAATGTATCAGCAGGCATCACAGCAATATGGAGCTCAGGCTGGGCAGCAAGAAAATAACCAACAAAATGGAAAGAAAGATGAAAATGTAGTTGATGCTGACTATGAAGTTGTAGATGATGATAAATAAATAAACCAAAGCTAAATCCTCTGGATTTAGCTTTGGTTTTTGATGTTGAAAGGTGGTGAAAGAATGAGCAAGAGAGATTACTACGAAATATTAGGTGTTAGCAAAAATGCATCGGAGCAAGAAATCAAGAAAGCATATAGAAAATTAGCCAAAAAATATCATCCAGACCTAAATCCAGGGGATAAAGAAGCTGAACAAAAATTTAAAGAAATAAATGAAGCTTATGAAGTATTAAGCGACTCAGAAAAAAGAGCGAGATACGATAGATTTGGTCATGCAGGTGTAAATGGTAATGCAGCAGGAGGATTTGGTCAAGGTTTTGGTGGTTTTGAAGGCTTTGGTGGATTTGGTGATATATTTGATGATATTTTTGAAGCTTTTGGTGGAGGTTTTTCACGAAGAAGAAAAGCAGGACCTAAAAGAGGTGCTGATTTAAAATATACACTAGATTTAGAATTCGAAGAAGCAGCTTTTGGTGTTGAAAAGGAAATAAAGATAAGACGAACAGAGAACTGTTCGGTATGTCATGGGACAGGTGCTAAACCAGGTACTAATAAAATAACTTGTCCGAAGTGTAATGGTACAGGAGAAATAAGATACGCTCACAATACACCTTTTGGTCAGTTTGTGAATGTAAGAACTTGTGATAGATGTCATGGAACAGGAGAAATTGTAGAAGTACCATGTTCAAATTGTGGAGGAACTGGTAAAGAACGCCGTTTGAAAAAAATAAATATAAAAATACCGGCAGGGGTAGATACAGGTTCAGTGATACCTCTCAGAGGAGAAGGAGAGCCAGGTGAAAAAGGTGGTCCTCCAGGGGATTTATATGTTTATATAAATGTGTTACCTCATGAAATTTTTGAACGTGAAGGAAATGATGTTATTTGTGAAATACCAATTACTTTTGTACAGGCAGCATTAGGAGCTACTATTGAAGTTCCAACACTTGATGGAAAAGTAAGATATAATATACCAGAAGGAACACAAACAGGTACAATTTTTAGATTGAAAAATAAAGGTATTCCATATATCAGAGGTAACGGTAGAGGAGACCAGTATGTTAAGGTGAAAGTACAAGTACCAAAGAAATTAAACGAGAAGCAAAAACAGATTTTAAGAGAGTTTGCAAAGGCTACTGGTGATACTGTTCATGAACATAAAAAAGGATTTTTCGATAAAGTAAAAGATGCTTTCGGAGGTTAAAATCACTCCATATTCAGTGGAGTGATTTACTTTTGTATTTTTGCTGGTTTTTTTTAGTTTAATAGGGTATAATAAAGTGGAAATAAAGAAGATTAAATAATAAAGGATGTGGGGCTAAAATGAAGTGGATTGAGGTCCAGATTAAAACCACTACGGAAGCAGTTGAGGTTGTATCGAATATTTTATATGAAGCTGGAGTAGGTGGGTTAGTCATTGAAGATCCCAATGATTTAGTATTCCAAAACAAAAATGAAGGAGATTGGGATTATATAGACCCTACTTTAGTGGAACAGAACTTTGAAGGAGTAATTGTTAAAGGATATTTACCAGAAAGTGAAGATTTAATAGACAAAATAGAGCTAATAAAACAGAATGTTGAAAAAATACCGCAATACAATTTGGACAAGGGGTTAGGAGAAGTTACAACATCAGAAGTTTATGAAAAAGACTGGGCCAATTCATGGAAAAAGTATTATAAACCAAAGAAAATAGGAGAGAAAATAGTTGTTAAACCTTCATGGGAAAACTACGAGAAGAAGCCAGAAGATATCGTAATAGAGCTTGACCCTGGTATGGCTTTTGGTACAGGAACTCATGAAACAACTATAATGTGCATAAAACAATTAGAAAAATATGTTCATCAGCATGATATAGTCTTTGATATAGGTTGTGGTACTGGTATATTGTCAATTGCAGCTGCTAAGCTTGGAGCAATAAGTACTATAGGAATAGATTTAGATGAAGTATCTGTTAAAGTAGCTAAAGAAAATGTTAGGAAAAATGGAGTTGCTAACACTGTTCAGATTAGAAAAGGCAATCTCTTGGATGTAGTTGACGGAAGGGCTAATGTTATTGTTGCTAATATAATTGCTGAAGTTATTGTAAAGCTTGCAGAAGTTGTTCCTAAATTCTTGTTAGAGGATGGAGTTTTTATAGCTTCTGGAATAATATTAGATAAAATAAATGATGTTAAAGCTGCTTTAGATAAGAATGGTTTAGAAGTAATTGATGAAATGAAAATGGGAGAATGGGCATGTCTAGTATCTAGATTTAAAGAGGGATCAGAGGATGCATAAATTCTTTGTAGATAAAAAAGACATTGTAGAAAATAAAATAATTATTAAAGGTGAAGATGTCAAACATATAAAAAATGTATTAAGGCTAGATATTGGTGAAATTATAAATGTATCAAACTGTGAAGGTGAAGAATATCTAGCAGAGATAACGGAAATAGAAAAAGATTATGTAGTAGCAGTTATCAAAGAAGAGTTTGAATCGAAAAGTGAACCTCCAATACAGATTATACTTTATCAAGGATTACCAAAATCTTCGAAGATGGATTTGATTATTCAAAAGGCAACTGAATTAGGGGTTGTTGAAATAGTACCATTAATAACAAAAAGAACAGTAGTTAAGGTTGAAGGTGAAAAAAAGGAATTAAAAAAACTAGAAAGATGGAAGCGCATTGCAAAAGAGGCGTCTAAACAGTGTAAAAGAGGGATTATACCTGTTGTTAATAAGATAATGACCTTTAATGAGATGATTAATAGATTGAAAGATGAAGAATTTATTTTAGTTCCTTATGAAAATGAATTGAAAATTGGACTAAAAGATATATTAAGAACTTATAAAAAAGGTAAAATTAATATAATAATAGGGCCAGAAGGTGGTTTTGAAGAAGAAGAAATAGAAAAACTAAAAGGAATTAATTCTCATATAATTTCTTTGGGACCTAGAATTTTAAGAACAGAAACTGCAGGATTTACTACTATATCCGTAGTTATGTATGAGCTTGGAGATTTAGGAGTGATTTAGATGAAAACCGTTGCCTTTTATACTTTGGGCTGTAAAGTTAATCAGTATGAAACAGAAGCAATGGCTGAGCTTTTTCAAAAAAATGGCTATACTGTTGTGAATGCCGAAGATAAAGCAGATGTTTATGTTATAAATACTTGCACAGTTACAAATCTTGGTGATAGGAAGTCAAGACAATTTATAAGAAGGGCAAAGAGAATAAATAGAGAAGCTGTTGTAGCTGTTGTTGGATGTTATGTGCAAGTTTCACCTGATGAAGTATTTAAAATTGAAGATGTAGATTTAGTTATTGGTACAAGTGACAAGAATAAAATAGTAAAGCTATGTGAAGAGGTTAAAGAAAAGAATAAACGCATGAAAATTGTTGAAGATATAATGAAAGTAAGAGAATTTGAAGAAATGTCTATAGATGAAGTGAAAGGTAAAACTAGAGCTTTTATAAAAATACAGGAAGGATGTAATCAATATTGCTCATATTGCATAATACCTTATGCAAGAGGTCCTGTAAGAAGCAGAAATTTAGGAAATATTATAAAAGAAGTAGAAAAGCTTAGTCGAAGAGGCTTTAAAGAGATTGTTTTAACAGGAATACATGTAGCATCATATGGAAAAGATTTAGGTGATATGAGATTAATAGATGTTATTGAAGCTATACACGATATTAATGGTATAGAAAGAATAAGATTAAGTTCATTAGAGCCTACAATAATAACAGAAGATTTTATGAACAGACTAAGTAAACTTCCGAAAGTATGCGACCATTTTCACTTATCACTGCAAAGTGGAAGTAATACAGTATTAAAAAGAATGAACAGAAAATATACAACTGAAGAGTATTTAAGTATTGTTAAGCTTATAAGAAAATATATGCCTGATGTAGGCTTGACGACCGATATAATAGTGGGATTTCCAGGCGAAACGGATGAGGAGTTTGAAGAAACATATAATTTTGTCAAAGAAGTAGGTTTTTCAAGAATTCATGTTTTTAAATACTCTCCAAGAGAAGGTACACCTGCGGCAAAATTTAAAAATCAAGTAGATGGTACAGTCAAAACAGAACGAAGCAGAAAATTAATAGAACTAGGTGAAAAACTTAATAAGACTTTTAATGAAAGATTTGTAGGTAAAATAATGGATGTTTTATTTGAAGAAGAAGTTAAAGGACAACCTGGACTAATGGAAGGATATACGACAAATTATATTCGAGTTGAGGCTAAAGGAGATATTTCAATTGAAGGGAAAATACTGCCTGTTAAAATGAATAGAATATCAGGTGAAAATTTAATAGGTGAAATTGTAAACAAATAGAGGATTTTTAACAATATTGTTGAATATATAATTAAGGCAGTAAGGAGGTGAACAGAGTGTCTGATTGTATCTTTTGTAAGATAGTTAATGGAGAAATTCCTAGCAAGAAAGTATATGAAGATGATAAAGTGTTAGCATTTGAAGATATTGATCCTCAAGCACCTGTTCATATACTAGTAATACCAAAAGAGCATATACCTTCAATTAAAGATATAAACGAAGATAATATAGAGGTTATAAGTCATATACATTTGGTTATAAAAAGATTAGCAAAAGAAAAAGGAATAGATCAAGATGGGTTTAGGATAGTGAATAACTGTGGTGAAAAGGGAGGACAGACTGTAGGTCATTTGCATTACCATTTATTAGGTGGAAGACACTTAATGTGGCCTCCAGGTTAAAATATTTGTTGCATAAAACTGCTATTTAATGTATAATAATCTAGTGCCGAATTCTACTTACTGCGTTGTTACTTAGGAACTGTAGCAGTGGGAGAGGGGAGGGAAGAAGCAGATGACACAGGTAAGAGTTAAAGAGAACGAATCACTAGATAGTGCTCTTAGAAGATTTAAAAGACAATGTGCTATCGCTGGCGTTCTTTCTGAAGTGAGAAAGAGAGAACATTATGAAAAGCCTAGCGTAAGACGTAAAAAGAAAGCTGAAGCAGCTAGAAGAAAAAATAAGAAAAGAAGATAAGAGGTGATTCAATGTCCTTTAAGGAGAGGTTAATGGCAGATTTAAAAGCCTCTATGAAAAACAAGGATAAGATCCGCAAGGATGTTATTACAATGGTAAGAGCTGCTATTAAACAAAAAGAAGTAGATGAAAGAATTGAATTAAGTGATGAGGATATTATAGAACTTATCGCTAAACAGGTTAAGCAAAAGAAAGATGCTTTAAAGGACTTTGAAAAAGGTGGAAGACAAGACCTTGTAGAACTTACCCAAAAAGAAATTGACATATTAATGGAATATCTGCCTGAGCAACTTTCAGAAGATGAAATTGATGAAATAGTTAAAGCTGCTATAGAAGAAATCGGCGCTAGTACTATGAAAGACATGGGAAAAGTAATGTCTTATGTAATGCCAAAAGTAAAAGGTAGAGCTGATGGAAGCTTAGTTAATAAGATTGTTAGACAATATTTAAAATAGATTAAAAACCTGGATACTTAAGTATCCAGGTTTTTTGTATGAAAAAATTAAGAATAGTTAACATGAATGTTAAGGAATATTAAAATAGGAAAAACGAAATAAAAAAGGATTTATTTAACATAAATAGAATAAAGTTATTAATAAATAAAAGCTATAATTATCTATTTTGTTTTTTAAATTTAATTTTTATAATAACTTAACAGAACTAATTTATATGCTAGGGGGATTAAGATGAAAAGAGTAATTACTATAATCTTATGTTTAATGCTGTTATTATCATTAAATGGATGTACTTCTGCAAAAGATAGTTCAAATGTAAAAAATAAAGAAATAACAATACTTATAGACAGTAATTCGTATCACGATTTAAAGTTTAATGCACCTGTTTTTAATGCGTATAAACAGAAGTTTGAGAGAGAAAAAGGAATAAAAGTAAATTTTGATGTGATAGATGTAAAAAATAAGGAATATGAAAACAAATTGAGATCTAAATTATATTTAAAAGACGGACCTACTCTAATATATGTATCTCCATGGTCTTTTTGTGGTTCTTTAATAAAAACAGGAATAGCTTTAAAAGTAGATGATAAATTAAAAAACTACGCAAAGATATATGATAGCATTAAGGATGAAAACAAATGTTTTATTCCAATAAGTATGTATCATTATCCTATAGCATTGAATAGAAAGGTTTTTAAAAAGTTGGGGATAGAAGAACCAGGATTAGATTGGACTAGAGAAGATTATTTTAGAATAAGAGAAAAATGGTTAACTGAAGAGCCTCAGAATTTCACACCATATTTGTTTAGAGAACTCATGTGGAATATTATGGAGGAATTGGAAGTATACGATTCTAAAAATAATAAAGTTAATATTGATAAATCAAAAGTAATAGGATACATAAAGAAATTGAAAGATGAGCTGCATTCTGGTAAGTATATTCTAAAGGACAGTTATACATTTGAAAATTATTATAGAATGTTTTATGAGATAGAATCAAAAGAATATAAGGAAGCAAAAGAAATGACTTTATATAATGATACAGATAGTATAAGAAGACAATTTTACTATAGAAATGCATTGAATTCCCTTGGAAATAGTGTTGAAATGGATATTGGTGAACATATTGTTTTACCACAGGTTGTTGATGAATTTAAAAAATTAGTATTATGGGGATTTATTGTTAATAGAAATGGAAAAAATATTGATTTAGGTTTAGAGTTCTTAAATTGGCTGTTGAGTGATGAAGTACAGTTAGAGATATTCAAAAAGAAGCGTGATTATCCTGTAAATAAAGATATAGAAGATGAAATCGAGAAAATAGAAAAAGATAATAATATAAATGAGAAATCTATTGCTTTAAGAAAATATTTATTAACTAAGATAAAAAATGGAGACTATAAGTCATTAAAAAATTATAGCGATAAGTATTTAGTTATAAGATCAGAATTGACTAATAATATAATAAAGTTTGTTTTTGCAGATAAAGATTATACAGATGAAGAGATAACTGAAGAAATGAAAAAATTAGAAGACAAATTAAATATGTGGTTAAATGAGTAAGAATTAAAGATAAATTAATTAATCGTTAAAGAAGGGAGAATAACAATGGTGAAAGCAGGATTAGTATTAGAAGGCGGTGGAATGAGAGGTTGTTATACTTCAGGAGTTTTAGATTTTTTCATGGAAAAGGATTTATATTTCCCTTATATTATAGGAGTTTCTGCGGGGGCATGTAATGCCTCGTCTTATATTTCAAGGCAAAAAGGTAGAAGTATAAAGATTAATCTTGATTATGCTAAGGATGATAGATATATAAGCTATAAAAATTTAATAACAAAAGGAAGTATTTTTGGTATGGATTTTATATTCAATGAAATACCAAATAAACTTATACCATTTGATTTTGAAACTTTTAATAAAGCAAAAGAAAAATTTATTATAGTAGCTACTGATTGCAAAACTGGACAACCTGTATATTTTGATAAAGACGAATGTGAAGATGTGATTAAAGCTATCAAGGCTTCTAGTAGTTTACCATTTGTAGCTCCAATTGTTGAAATGGAAGGGAAATTTTTATTAGATGGAGGAATAGCAGATCCTCTTCCTATAAAAAAGTCAATAGAAGATGGAAATAAAAAGAATGTGATTGTTCTAACCAGAAATAGAGGATATAGAAAAAGTCCTTTTAAGTTGAAAAAATTATTAAAGATTATATATTCTGAATATCCTGGGATAATAGATGCAATGCTTAATAGATATAAAATATATAATAATACACTTGAATATATTGAAAAATTAGAATCAGAAAAAAAGGTTTTTGTAATTAGACCCACTAAAGATATGAAAGTAGATAGAATTGAAAGAGATGTAAATAAACTAAAAGAATTATATGAGATGGGATATGAGGATGCAAGAAGATGTTATGACGAAATGATGGACTGGATTTGTGACAAATAGAAAATCTAAGAATTAAAACAATATTTAAGAGGTGGGTTTTTGTGAAAAGAATTATATTTATACTTTTATCTGTATTATTGTTTTTAGTTAGCTGTACAGACGAAACTACACCAAAACTTGAACAAAATGCACAGAAAGAAATAACAATATTAATACAAGAGCCAATCAATCCAATCATAGAAAGCTATAAATTCAAATTCGAAAAATCAAAGGGTGTAAAAGTTAAATTCGATATAATAGATGCAAATACATTAGTTGACTACATAAAAAAACTAAACATAAAGCTGTATTTAAAGAATGGCCCAACTCTTATCTATTTACCTCAGTTGATTTTTTATCACAACTATATAGAAAGCGGTGCTGCATTAGAAGTTACAGATAAAATTACTAATCTTGAAAAGATATACGATAGTTTAAAAGAAGAAAAAGTTTACTATGTTCCTATTGGGATGTGCTATGTTGCGAAAATATTAAATAAAAGCATATTAGATGAAATAAATGTTAAAGAACCTAATCTTGACTGGACTAAAGATGATTACTTAAAGATTAAAGAAAAATGGTTATCTAAGAAGCCAAGATATTTTACCTTTGTAGATTACAATGAAATTGTTAAAGGACCTTTATATAATCTAAAAATAATAGACAAAGATAATAAGATTAATATAAATAACTCAAAAATTAAAGAATTTATAAAAAATACAAGAGAAAAAATATTTTCAGGCAAATATATTTTAAAAGATTATTCTTATGAAAATTACTACAAGATTTTTATAGAAGGTATAAATACAATAGAATATCAAAGAGCTTTAAGATTTTTTAAACTTGTAGATAAAGAAATTCTAGTTCAGATTTTAAGAATAAATGCATTAGAAACAAAACGAGTAAGTGAAATGATAGATAAAGATGATGTAGTAATACTTCCAGAAGTAATTAACGAAAAAAACAATTTTTTTACCTGGGGTTTTATAGTAAATAAGAATGGTAAAAACACAGATTTAGGGATAGAGTTTATTAATGGTTTATTAAGTGATGAAGTACAGCTTTCTATGTATAGTAATGGTAAATTGTTTGGAGGGTTTTATCCGGTAAATAAAAACATTGAAACTGAAATAGATAAAATAGATGCGAATTATAATTATAACAAGAAAGCTGTAGAGCTGAAAAAATTTATATTAGAAAAAATAAAAAAGGGTGAAATAAAACCTCGTAATTGTAAGAATAGAATACACCAAGAACTCTATGATATGCTTCATAGAGATTTATTTGAATTTATCTTTGCAGATAATCCTTATACAGATGAAGAGTTGAGTAGGGAACTACAGAAATTAGAGGATAAATATAATATGTGGTTAAATGAATAAAGATTACACGTATTTTTGTAACACATATGAAATTATTATAATTTACTAAAAATGTGAGAGAACTAGAACTTGACAATAAAAGAATTTCTTTTCTTAAATGAGGTGATCGGATGAAAAAAGCTGTATCAATTGTCTTATTTATTTTATTATCTATTTCAATAGTTGGCTGTTCAATAAAAACGGACAAAGAAGTAAATAGAAAGGAAATGAAAGAAATCAGCATTATAATTAGAGATAAATATTTTAAAAATACCAAGATGATGCTAGAAAAATACAAATATAAATTTGAAAGAGAAAAAGGAATCAAAGTAAAATATGAGGTAATAACTGCAAGTAATTATGATGACTACATTAAAAAAGTTAATATAAAATTGCATGAGAAAGAAGGTCCGACACTAATATTTATCACTAGTGGTGAAAACTATTTAAATTTTATAGAAAGAGGAATAGCACTAGATGTTAAAAATAAAATACCAAATTTTGAAAAAGTTTATGAAAGTCTTAAAGTAAATAACAATTTTATTGTACCTTTTGGTATGTATTCAAGCCCTATAGCTTTAAACAGAAATGTATTAAAGGAATTAAATATTCAAGAACCTTCTCTTGATTGGACAAGGCAGGATTATTTAGAAATAAAAGAAAAATGGTTGTCACAAGAACCAAGATATTTTACAAGTGAAATGTATAAAGAATTGATTTGGAGTGTGTTAGATGATTTAGAAATTATAGATGCAGAAAATAATAAAGTTAATGTTAATAACAAAAAGGTTATCGAATATATAAAAAGTTTAAGAAATGAAATCTTCTCTGGTAAATATATTTTAAATAAAAATTATACATATGAAAATTATTATAAAATGTTTTTTCTTAAGGATTCAGAAGAATACAAAGAAGCAATGAAATTGCAGAAATATTTTGATAGTCAAAACTTAAGAAGAGTTTATTATATGAAAGATGCATTAAAATCATTAAAAAATGATATTGATATGGATATAAACGATATTATTGTTTTACCTCAAGTTTTATATGATGAAATGTTTGTTCAAGTTAATGGATTTATAGTAAATAAAAACGGGAAAAATATTCAGCTTGGACTTGAATTTTTAAATTATTTACTAAATGATGAAAATCAATTAGAAATGTACAGGACTAAAAGCAATCCTTATCCAGTAAACAAAGAAATAGAAGAAAAAATTGAAGAAATAGAGAAGGCTAATGATGTCAATGAAAAATCTGTAGAATTGCGAAAATATATCTTAGAGCAATTAAAAAATGGAAGATATAAACCATTTAAACATCAAAAAAGAATTTATTATGATATAAAGAAGTCGATAATATCTGAATTTACGAAATTTATCTTTGCAGATGAACCTTATACAGATGAAGAGTTAAGTAGAGAATTACAGAAATTAGAGGATAAATTAAATATGTGGCTAAATGAATAATTTATCATAAGTATTATTATGCAATAACAAAGGGGTAATTTATTAGATGATGATTATATCGATTATAGTTTTTTTCGTATTTTTATTTATTTTAACAATGATAATTAAGTTACAAAAACAAGTATATTTTGGAGTTATTGCAATCTTTTTGTTTTTAATCATTGGGCTAATATATTTAGAAAGTAATACTGTATCTATAAAAAGCTTTTTAAAAGGAAAGCAGTGTATAGAACAATCTAACCAAAGATATATTGAAGATTTTATGTTTATTTATAAAAGTATTAAAGAAGGATATTCATATCTAGAAGAAAAACAGGAAAAGTATGGATTCGATTGGGAAGATTTGAAAAATGAGACATTAGAAGAAGTTATGTCTTGTAAAGATGATAAAACATTTTTTAGAATTATTACTAAATTTTTAGCAAATTTACATGATGGTCACACATATGTCATGCAACCTTTAAATTCAGTTAAAGCTTTACCAATAATCATCGAAAAAATACAGGATAAATTTGTAGTAAGTAAAACATATTTTGATAAGTATCCTAAAATTAAGAAAGGATATGAAGTTGTATCAATTAATGGTATAAAATTAAAAGAAATAATTGAAACATCTGAAAAGTATATTACAGGTTCAACTGAAAGACAAGCTGAAAAGAAAAGGCTGATACATATCTATGAAACTTTGAATTTCTTTATCGAAAAGAATATTGATTATACTAAGAAAGCAAAACTGCTTTTAAAAGATGTGAGCGGAAATTTGATCGAAGTGAAAGTGGAATGGATTAGTTATAGTGATTATTACAAATTATATTTAGGAGATGTACCTAAACTTGAGGTTAAATGGTTAGATGAGGATAAAAAAATAGCTTATCTGGCTATTAGATCATTTGCAGTAGAAGGTAATAATGAATTTCTTGAATTTATTGATAAAGTGTTTAAGGATTATAGTGAAATGAAAGGTTTTGTTATAGACATTAGAAGTAATCAAGGTGGTTTGAGTTACTTTCCAAATTATTTAATTAGGTATTTAATAGACAGTCCAATAGCGGATTTAAAATATAGATTTAAATTATCCCAAGCTTTTCATAAACTTTATTATATGGGTAGTGTTTTTAATGGAGTAGAAGGTTATACCGAATGGATAGATGATGGTTTAATAAAACCTAAGTCGAATAACGTAGCAGATATACCCAAGATATTACTTATAGATGAGCTTACATTTAGTGCTGCAGATAGACTAGCTTCAATTATAGCTGATTATGAAATAGCAACGATAGTTGGAGAAAATGGTACAGGTGGGGGAAGTGGAGAGCCGATAAGAACAAAACTTCCTAATACTAGGTGGTATTTTTCATATTCAGCAATGCAAATAAAACGTAAAAATGAAGCTTTAATAGAAGGAAATGGAGTAGAGCCGAATATTCTCGTTAAAAGAAATTTTGATGATTTTATAGAGAATCAAGATACAGTTTTAAAAAAAGCTATTGAAATAATTGAAAACGAAATTGAATATTAAAGTATTTAGGATTATTAAGGTGGGGGTATGAAGATGAAAAGAGTAATTGCTATGCTTTTATGTTTAATACTATTATTATCGGCAAATGGATGTACTACTGTAAAGGATAGTACAAATGTCGATAATCAAGGTAATAAAGGTAAGGAAATTACAATATTAATAGATAATTATTTCTATTCTAAAATTAAATTTGCATTTAATACTTTAGATTTATATAAACGTAAATTTGAAAGAGAAAAAGGAGTAAAGGTAAATTTTGATGTGATAGATATAAGTGATTATGAAAAATACCAGAAAAAGTTAAATTCAAAATTATATTTAAAAGATGGACCTGCGTTAATATATGTTTCAATATGGGATTTTTATAAACCTTTAACTGAAAAAGGTATTGCTTTAAAAGTAAAAGATAAATTAAAAAATTATGAAAAGATATATGACAGTGTTAAAGATGAAGAAGGTTTTTTTGTACCAATAGGTATGTATCATTATCCTATAACTTTGAATAGAAAGGTATTTGAACAATTAGGGATAGAAGAACCAGGTTTAGATTGGACTAGAGAAGATTATTTTAATATCAGAGAAAAATGGTTAACAAATGAGCCAAGAAATTTTACATCGATTTTATATAAAGAGCTTGTGGCAAATATTATGGAAGAGTTGGATATATATGATATTAAAAACAATAAAGTTAATATTAATAACTCTAGAGTTATAGAATACATAAAGAATTTGAGGGATGAAATACATTCTGGTAAATATATTTTGAAAAATAACTATACATTTGAAAATTATTATAAAATGCTATTTGTGAAAGAATCAGAGGAATATAAGGAAGCAAATGAATCGTATTGGTATAATGACACTGACAATTTAAGAAGGAGATTTTATGATAAAAATGCAATGAAGTCTCTTCGTATTGGTGTTGATATGGATATTGATGATTATATTATATTACCGCAGGTGATTTATGAATTAGAAAAACTTAGAGTATGGGGATTTATTGTAAACAAAAATGGGAAAAATGTTGATTTAGGTTTAGAATTTATAGATGGTTTATTAAGTGATGAAGTTCAGCTAGAAATGTTTAGAGAAAAGTATGATTATTCTTATCCTGTAAATAAAGATATAGAAGAAAAAATTGAGGAAATAGAAAAAGCTAACTATGTAAATGAAAAAGCAGTTGCATTAAGGAAGTATATACTAACAAGAATAAAGAATGGTGCTTATAAGTCATCAAATGAATATGGTAAGATGTATAAAATTATAAAGGAAGAATTACAAAGTTTATATTTGCAGATGAACCTTATTCAGATGAAGCGTTGAGTAGAGAATTACAGAGATTAGAAGATAAATTAAATATGTGGTTGAATGAGTAATCAGTTGATATTTAAAAATTAGGAGAGTGGCTTACTTGTATAAAAATTTAAAAAGATTGAGTTTTGCAATAATGATATTATTAATAATTGGTATTTATATAAATATAAATAAAAACGCTAACATGATGAGCTTTCAAGATGATGCAAAAAGTGAAATTACTATAGTTGTTTGGAATAAAGTACTAGAAACAGAAATTCCTAGCTTTATAAGTATATTAGATTATTACATACCTAAATTTAAAGAAGAGAATAATGTGGAAGTTAGATATGAAATTGTATATGCAAATACTTATGAGGATTATATAAGAAAAAGAAATTTAAAATTGTATCAAAAAAATGGACCTACTTTAATACCGATTGTACGAAATGAGATAAATGAAAAAATATTGGAACGATATGTGAAAAGTGGAGTAGCATTAGAACTTACAGATAAAATATCTTATTTGAGTAAGATATACGATGGTCTAAAAGAAGAAAAAGTTTATTATGTACCCATTGGGATGTCATATACTGCTATGGTGCTTAATAAAAACTTGTTAGATGAATTAGTAATAGAAGAACCTAATTTTGATTGGACAAAGGAAGATTATCTAAGCATTAAAGAGAGGTGGCTTTCTTTAGAACCTAGGCATTTTACAAAGAGAGATTATATTGATATCGTAAAAGGACCATTGTATGAACTAAAGTTAATAGATGATAATAATAGGATAAAATTAAATACTTTAGAGGTTAAGAATTTTATAAAAAATGCTAGAAGTAAGATATTTTCAGATAGTTATATATTAAACAAGGATTTCTCATATGAGGATTACTATAAAATTTTTGTTGAAGGTATAGTTACGCCTGAATGGGAAAAAGCGATGAGATTTTATAAAGGTATAGAAAGAGAATGTTTAGTTTTAACATTAGGGGTAAATATTTTTGAAACGCAGCAAATAAGTGAAAAAATAGACAAAGGAAACGTATCAATTCTTCCAGAAGTAATAAAAGGAAACAATATTTTTTATACATGGGGTTTTATAGTAAATAAACATGGTAAAAACGTAGAAAAAGGCATTGAATTTGTTAATGGATTATTAAATGATGATATTCAGTTTTTAATGTATAATGATGGAGCACTAACTGGTGGTTTTTATCCGGTGAACAAAGACATACAAAATAAAATAGAAAAGTTGGATATTAAATATAGTTACAACGAAAAGGCTGTTAAATTGAAAATGTATATATTATATAGGTTGAGAAAATGTAATATAAAACCCTATTCTCTTGATACTATAGCGCAAAGAGAACTTTATGATATGATTCATAAAGATTTATTTAAATTTATATTTACTGATGAACCTTATTCAGATGAAAAGCTAAGTAGAGAGTTGCAGAAATTAGAAGATAAATTAAATATGTGGTTAAATGAATAAAGCTTACATTATTTCTCATTCAAATGAAACCAAAACCATTAGAAATAATTTGCTATCATTACATAAAGATATAGAGTAGTATAATGAGAAGAGCGATAGAGAGTGCTGTAAAAATAAGAGAATTTGTTTGTTTTAAATAAAGTAAAACAGTCCGTATCTAAAAGGACTGTTTTTATTTAAATGAATAAGCAACTTATCATATTTTTGTCTTAAGTGATTCTTCTAGTATTTCTTTTGCTTTATTTGAATAATTATAAGCTTCTTTATAATTTTCTTCCAAAGAGTATAGTTCAGATAAATAAGTATATACATCATAAAGCTTATTATATTTTTTACTTTCTATTGCCAGTTTTTCAGCTTCAAATAGATATTTTTTTGCTTTTTCAATTTTATTAGTTGAAAGATAAGCTTTGCCTAGATTTTTAAAAAAGTCAGCTTTATCATTTATTGAAACTACTTCTATATCAATCTTCTCTGCATATTCTATAGCTTTTGAGTAAGCGCCTTCTTTGACTAAACTTCCAAAAATACTTATTCTTATGTCATTTATTTTTATATTATCATTAATACTTTCGAAATATTTTATAGCAGTATTTAAAATTGACCTACCTTTTTCGTAATTACCATACAAGATGTAAAAATTCCCTAAATTCTTCTGACAAGAAGCTTTATAATGAGAATGCTCTAGAAAATCGAAAAACTTTAAAGCCTTTTTAGTATGATATATAGCTTTAGATAAATTGTTTTGAAATTTATAAACTAACCCTAAAAGCATATGTATTTCTCCTGTATTATAAAAACATTTATTTGATTCTGAAATTTCTAGAGTATATGAAAGCGCAGTAATAGCTTCAATATGTTTTTCTTGTTTAGCTAGTGCATATCCTAAAGAGTAATATAATTTTATTTCAAAAAGTACATCATATATATTGGATTTTTCATAATAGTCCAATGCTATCTTTACACTTTCTTCTGTTTCTTTATGATCATCATTTTTGTGATATATATAACTTAAGTCAAAGTAAGATTTTGCCAAATAATAATAGTTTTTATGTTTTTTTAAAATATCTATACAGTCATGAATATATTTTTTAGCTTTAGCTAATTTTCCTACATTTTTATAACAGTTAGATAAAATATAGAGTATTCTGCCATAGTAAATATCATATGTATTTATTAACGAGTTAGCAATAATATTTTCAATATAATTGATGCATTTATCATATTCTTTGTTTTTTAATAAAAATGAAGAATGTTCGAAAATTACTTCTGTATTACTTCTTTCTTTATGATTTATATTAACTAAACTTTCTAAGAAGTAAGAAATCGGTTTGTCTAGTCTTTTAGCTAAGTATTCTAAAGTTTTTATAGAAGGTTTAGCTATATCATTTTCTATTTTACTAAGCATATTTCTAGTTATAAAATCTCCAGCCACTTCTTTCTGTGTAAGATTTTTTTCTAATCGTGCTTTTTTTATTTTTTGTCCAAGACTAAGATTATTCATATAAGATTGACACCACCTATAAGTGAATTAAATTCACTTTCATTATATCAAAGCATGTGAGTAAGTGCAATTTTATTCTTAATAAATTAATCCAACTATATATTTTAAAAATTAATAGTAATTTCAATACTGTCATAATATGTCGAACGAAAATTGTTGACTTTCATTAAGAAGAATGCAAAAATAAAAGTGAATAAAATTTACATTAAGTGAAATATATTACTTATTAGGGGGGGAGAGACAAAATGAAAAACCTTTTAAGAAAAGTGATAATATTTGTTTTTATGAATGTAATTATTTTAATAAATTCAATTATTTTTTATCCAGAAGTTGCGATGTGCGACGATGAGTGGCCTGTATACCCAAATGTGAGAATAGAGAAAAGTGTATCAAACGTAAATTTGTAAATTTAAGTTATAAATAATTGAAATAATAAACTATGTCAAATAAAACATTATACAATAAAATTCATATAAATAACAAATGATTACAAAAGTAATAATTATCTATTTCTTTTTAGTATAAAAATTTATTAGTCTATGATGTCATGGTGGACTTAAGTCAATATTTTGGACATAAAAAAGGTTAAAATTTAAGAAGCAGGTTTAAATCCTCAAATTATTTTAGAGTTATATATTTTATACTGTCAGGTATCTTTATTATTAAACTAAATGAGTTTATTGTTTTACTAACAAAAAATAACATTATGTAGTCAATAAAGCATTTCTGTTTTTGTAATAACAATGTTTGTTACTGCAAGGATAATCATATACGTTTTTTTGTGAAAGGAGGGAAGATTATAATGGAAATAATTAGGAAAGCAAGTAGACAGGTTGACTCATCTTATGTTCAACCTGACGGTTTTAAATGCGAATTAAATATATGTATAGTGTACTAAAATCTTTAATTATTATTACTTAATCAATTGATAATTGAATTTAAGTTTATATTTTAAATTAATGATTATTCTTGTGGTATTAAAAAAGAAACAACAGTTCATTCTTTATAAAGAATGAACTGTTGTTTCTAATATATCGAAGAGGAGTGTTAAAATGGGCTATAAGAAATCTAGGTATAATATCATTAATGATATAGAAAATGGAGATTCGTTAATATTTAATTCCTTTACAGGGGCATTTGGTATTTTAAAACACAATGTTAAGCGTGTGTATGAAAGAATTGAAAATATAGATGTTGATAATTTGGATAATGATGTAAAAAAACATATCAGCGTAATGATTGAAAATGGCTTTATTATTGATGATGATATTGATGAGTTAGGAATAATTAAACTTAAAGAAAATATTCTTAGATATAGTGATAAATTTACAAAGTATTTAACTATTGTTCCAACAATGGATTGTAATATGATATGTCAATATTGCTTTGAGTCAAAGGGAAAAAATATAAAAATGACAAAAGAAACAATGGATTTGGTTGTAGAATTTACTAGGAAATTTATTGATGGAGCACAAAGGCTTGATGTTACATGGTTTGGAGGCGAACCATTATTAGAAAAGGAGATAATCCAGGAACTTTCATTTAGGTTAATTGACTTATGTAAAGCAGCTAATATACCGTATAAAGCATCAGTTGTTACAAATGGGGTATTGCTTGATTATGAAACAGCACTTGTGCTATCGGAAAAATGTTTAGTAAAAGATGTACAAATTACTATAGACGGTACAAAAGAAGTTCATGATAAAAGACGGAAATTAAAAAGTGGAGAGAGTAGTTTTGATATTATAACGAGCAATATTGATTCGATAAAGGATTTATTCAACATATCAATACGAGTTAATGTAGATAAGACTAACTATGAAAACATGCAAACTTTAATAGAATATTTTGTAAGAGAAAAGAAATGGATTAATCAAGATCAAAATAATATGTTAATTTATTTTGATCTTGTTACTGCTGATAAAAATTTACCAAATACTCATTATAGATCTAAATGTTTTAATTGGATAGAATTTGCTAATATTATTACTGAATTTAATCAAAAAATATGTGAGTTAGGGCATGCAAAATATATAGAATCATTTTATCCTATACCAAAAGAAGCTATATGTATGGCTATATCTAAAAATCATTATATTATTCATCCATCTGGCGATTTATATAAATGTTGGGAAGTGCTTGGTGACGAAAAGTATAAAGTTGGAAGTCTTGCTGAAGGTGTTAAATATAATAAAGTTCATACACAATTTTTAACTTATACAACACCTGATAAGTGTTATGAGTGTGATAAATTGCCTATATGTCATGGTGGGTGTGTACTCAAAAGAATGTTAAATACCTATAAAGATAACTGTGATTATCGTGGGTTAACCTATAAAAACATACTAGAAATAGTATATGAAAATTACAAAAAACAGAAAGATGCTATTTAAAATAAAAAAGTATACAGAAGCTTTTAGTTTATTTTTAAATTATGATTTATTAATTTTCAAGAAAGAGATGTGTGTTGAGTGGGTTTTTAAAGATAAACTATGGATAAAATTAACAATGCTGATTTGTATGGGGCAAGGAATATATGTATATTAAGCAATTATTAAGCAATGGAAAAGCACAGCAAAATTATAAAAAGGAGGGAAAAAACGTTGGCTTACGAAAAAACTGTGCAATCCTATTAAAGCAGAAAGTGACTTCGAGTTTGTAGATTAATAAAATCTGCATAATAGGAGTATTTGGATAAGGTCTATAAAATTATAAAAACTTATAGGTATGTGTTGTTTTCTATAAGGTTTTAGTAGATATAAGCCAACGGAAGAGATGGTTGTACTTAAGTATCTATATCCTTATATAAAAAAATATAAAGTGAGAGTTGTATTTTTTGTACTTTTTAGTCTTTTAGCGTGGGGAGCTAATTTAGGAATACCATATATAATTTCTAAATTTTTAGATTCGGTTATATATTTTAATAGTAAACAATCAATTTACAACTTTACTAAAATTTTTATATTGATTTGTGCTATAGAAGTGGTATCAAAATATTATAAAGCTATTTTAAAGGAATATTTGGAGATTAAAATAGCATATGATATAAATTTTTCAATAACAGAGCATATTAAACGATTACCTATTACATTTTTTAAAAATATAGATTCTGTATATTTAACAGAGAGAGTCAAAAATGATTGTTTTGGTATAGTAGTTTTTATGGGTACCTATTTATTAGATTTAATTATTAAAATATTGACTTTAATTGTTGTAATATATTTTATTATGAGTTTTAATATTAGTGTTGCTATAAGGATGTTATGGTTAATTCCATTATTTATCGTAATATATAGATTATTTAAAAAACCAATTCTATCATCTTATTCTGAATATATAGAAGATAGCAATAAATTTACAGATTTAATGGCCTATCAGATACAAAATATTAAATTTATAAAAATCAATTCCTGGTTTGAAGAAATGAAGAATGATATATTGAAAAGATTTGATTCGTTGTTTTATAGGACGTTGAAGTTTAAAAAAGTCAATGAATTAAGTATAAGTATTGAAAGTTTGGTTAATCATATAGGCATATTGATACTTCTTTATTATGGCGGTATGGAAATTTTGAGAGGGAAATTAACTATAGGTGAATTTATTATGATAAACACCTATTTTGGTTTATTACTTGAAAGTTCGAGTTATATATTAAGGTTTGCAGCTCAATACCAAACTGCTTTGGTTTCTTATGGTAGGTTACAAGAAATACTAAATAATGAAATTGAACATAATGGAGATAGGGTGATTGATTCTATTGAAGTAGTAACTTTTGAAAATGTGTCTTTTGGATACAACAATAACAGGAAGATATTAGATAATTTTAATTTTACTTTTTGTAAGGGTAATATTTACTGTTTGTTTGGGGAAAATGGTTCTGGAAAAAGTACTTTTGTAAATCTGTTAACAGGAATAATTAACAATTATGAAGGCAGTATTAAATACAATGGTATTGATATTAAGAATTTAGATATGTACAAGATTAGAAAGAAACTTGTAGGAGTAACGGAGCAAGAACCGAGGTTATTGAAAAAATCTATAGTGGACAATATAATATATGGATTACCCTATAGGGATGATGTAAAAATAAAAGAGTGGTGCAAAAGAATCAATATTTATGACTTTATTGAGAGTTTGCCTTCTGGTTTTGAAACAATTATAGAAGAAGAATCAAATAACTTGTCTGGTGGTGAAAAACAAAAAATTTCGATTGTAAGAACTTTAGTAAAAGATAGCGATATGCTAATATTTGACGAACCAACTTCTGCATTAGATAGAGAAAGTATTGATAAATTAAAAAATGTGATATTGGATATTAAAGATGAAAAGATTATTTTTATTATATCTCATGATAGAGAATTTGCTAGTATAAGTGATAAAATAATACACTTTTCAAATGAATTGAATTGCAATAAATTTGTTGGTTCGATGTATTAAGTTTTCATAATCGAGTAGGGGATAGATGAATTAATTCATCTATCCCCTACTCGATTAGTAATTCGACTTTTGAAATTGCCTATCTAAAATAATCAACTATGAGGATGAAAAGAGTAATTATTATAATCTTATGTTTAATATTATTACTTTCGACAAATGGATGTACTTCCATAAAAAATAGTATAAATGTTGAAAGTTCGGGAAGTAAGGAAATTACAATATTAATAGGTAGTAACTCCTATAAATACTTAAAATCAGACTTTTCAGTCTTTAATACGTATAAACAAAAGTTTGAGAGAGAAAAAGGAATAAAAGTAAAATTTGATGTGATAGATATAAGGAATAAGAATTATAAAAACAAGGTAGTATCTAAATTATATCTAGAAAATGGACCTACTTTGATATATATATCACCATTTGATTCATATAAATCTTTAATTGAAAAAGGAATAGCTCTAAAAATTGACGATAAATTGAAAAACTATGACAAGATATATGATAGTATTAAGGATACAGATGGCAGCTTCATACCGATAGTTATGTGTCATTATCCTATAGTATTAAATAGAGAAGTCTTTAAAAAGTTAGAAATAGAAGAACCAGGTTTGGACTGGACTAGAGAAGACTATTTTAGAATAAGAGAAAAATGGTTAGCTCAAGAACCTCAAAATTTTACACCATATTTATTTATTGAACTTATAGGGAATGTGATGGAAGAATTACATGTATATGATTCAAAAAACAATAAAGTTAATATTAATAACTCTAAAGTTATAGAATATATAAAGAATTTAAGATATGAAGTATATTCTGGTAAATATATTCTAAAAGACAATTATACATTTGAAAATTATTACAAAATGTTTTATGTAGCAGAATCAAATGAATATAAGGAAGTAAGGGAAACGTCTTTATATAATGATACGGATAATATAAGAAGATGGTACTACTATAAAAATGCATTGAAATCTCTTGGGAATGATATTGATATGGTCATTAATGATTATATTATCCTACCGCAGGTTGTTGATGAAAATAACAAACTTATATTATGGGGATTTGTTGTTAATAAAAAAGGAAAGAATGTTGATTTGGGATTGGAATTTTTAAATGGTTTGTTATGTGATGAGGTACAGTTAGAAATCTTTAGAGACAAAGGCAGTCTTTTCTATCCTGTAAATAAAGATATAGAAGAAAAATTGAGGAAATAGAAAAAGCTAACTATGTAAATGAAAAAGCAGTTGCATTAAGGAAGTATATACTAACAAGAATAAAGAATGGTGCTTATAAGTCATCAAATGAATATGGTAAGATGTATAAAATTATAAAGGAAGAATTAATAAAAGAAATGACAAAGTTTATATTTGCAGATGAACCTTATTCAGATGAAAAGCTAAGTAGAGAATTACAGGGATTAGAAGATAAATTAAATATGTGGTTGAATGAGTGATTATAAGGTGATGTGTAATAAATGTTAAAAAATAGTAATAATCACTTTGGGAGGAAGGATTATTTTTACAATAATAGAATTATATAATAAATTGAGAATAAGTTATCAAATTTAAAAATTAAGGTAGTTTTAATACATTTGAAAAATTCAAAATATTCAAACTTGAACGAAAGTAGAACTTGAGGTGGGGTATGTTAAAAAAACTAAGAAAATCTAAAGGTTTTTTATTTATATTACCGAGTTTAATAGGTTTTTCAATATTATACGTTATTCCTTTTATTGGGGGGTTAAAATATTCCGTAAGCAGAAGTGGTTTTGATGATACTTTTGTTGCATTTAAGAACTATAACGATGTGTTTAAGAGCAATGCATTTAATTTAGCACTAAAGAATACAGCATTATTTATGGGTATCGCTATACCACTCATTATTATTATTTCTTTTATATTAGCTTTAATAATTTATGAAATAAAAGCACCAAATTTTATAAAACTATTTATTATACTTCCTATGGCGATACCTTCAGGTACAGTAGCTGGTTTCTTCAGAAAAGTATTCGGATTTGGAGGATTTAATCTGATAGATACAGAGTATGCAATGATAGTAGTAATATTAATATTTATCTGGAGAAATACGGGTTATAACCTAATAATATATCTAGCTGGACTGTCTCAACTAAGAAAAGAAATAATAGAAGCTTCTATGATTGATGGAGCAAACTATTTTCAAAGGTTATGGCATATTATCATTCCACTTATTACACCTACGACAGTATTTGTTGGAATAGTAACTATAATCAATTCATTTAAAGTATTTAAAGATATATTTATACTACAAGGAAGCTATCCAAACCCTAAAATATATATGTTACAGCATTATATGAACAACAAATTTAGAGACCTTCAGTATGAGAAACTAACATCTGCAGCTTATGTATTTGCAATAGTAATATTTGCTTTTGCTTTCTTATTATTCCTTCTTGATAAAAAGCATGCAAAAAGAGTAGGTGAAAGCTAAATGAAAAGAATACTGCTTGTACTAATTTTTTTAATATCTCTTTTATACATATTTCCAATAATATATACATTTACGAACTCTTTTATGACAGAAAATCAGATTAATACTGAAAATGTACATATTATTCCTGATGAATTTAATTTGCAACAGTATTATTCTATTGTAACTAATAAAGCAGAATATTTTAAATTCTTTATGAACTCTGTCAAGTTAACGGTAATTATAATAGCTGGTCAAATAGTAATAGGAATTTTTGCAGCATTTGCTTTTGCTAAGATGGAGTTTCCTGGAAGAGATTTAATATTTGTAATATATATTTTAGCAGTATTACTTCCATTTCAAGTTACTTTAGTACCTAATTATCTTGTATTAGACAAAATACATAGAGTGTTGAATATAAAAATACTCGATACACATATGGCAATTATTTTACCAGGTATTTTTTCATCATTTGGAGTTTTTCTATTAAGACAGTTTGTAAGAGGCATACCTAATGATGTAATTGAAGCGGCAAGGATTGATGGAGCAGGGTATGGAAGAATTTTATTCAAAGTAGTTTTACCTTTGATAAAACCTGCAGTTTTTTCACTGGTTGTTCTTACTTTTATAGATAATTGGAACCTAATTGAACAGGCTATTATTTTTATAGATACTCCTTCTAAGCTGCCGTTATCAGTGTTTTTAGAGAATATTTACTATGATGATTATAAAGTTTTTTATGCTGGTGCTGTGCTTTACATTGTTCCTGCTTTATTAATATTTATTAAAGGTGAAGAGTATCTGAAAGAGGGTTTGACAATAGGGGGAATGAAGTAATGGAAAATAGAGTGATTAAAGCGACAAAAAATATAGTAGTAAGTTTTTTCGCTCTTGTATTTATAATGGGCTTTTTTTCAAAATCAATAGTTAATTTATTCTTACCAAAAGTTCAAGCTGTAACTGCTATGAAGGGTTCATTTGAAAGAAGTGTTGAACTTGAAGGTACTATAGAACCAAGAGAAATATATAAAGTAAGGCTTGGTAGTAGTGTAATCATAGATGAATATTTTGTTAAAATAGGACAAGAAGTAAAAGTGGGTGATCCTATTTTTAAAATAAATAATGAATATGGTTTCAAGAGAGAAGATGATCAAATAGAAGACCTTAAGCTTTTACTAGAAAAGGAAGAGCTTAGATTAGAAAGATTAAAAAGTGATTCGTTCATTATAGATGAGAAGAATATTAAAATATTAGAAGATAAAATACAATCTCAAAAAAATGAGATTTTAAAGTTAGAAAAGCTATATGAATCAGGTGCGGTAAATTATTCAACATTAGAACGAAGTAAAGAGAGCCTTAAAGAATTAGAAAATAATCTAGAAATTAAAAAGTTGTTACTTGAAGAAAAGAAAAAGGAGAATTTATTAGAAATTAAAGAAGTAGAAAATAATATAAAACAGCTCAAAAACAAAATATCTGAAATTGAGAAGAAAAAGAAATTTTATGCTAAGGTTGGAGATGACGGAATTTACTATTCAGATGTTGATGGTGTTATTTTAAGCATAAATCAAGCGAACAGGATACTAGGTAAAGATACTACAATTGTTGAAATTGGTAAAGTGAACGGGTATGATTCAGTAAAACTTGTAGCTTATGTACCTGATAAGTATTATTATTTTGTTAAAAATGCAGTAAGAATTAATATAGAAACACAAAATAAAAAGTTTGTTCCCGAAAGTGCGAAGATTGTAAATGTAAGTGAAGTAGCAGAGAACAAATTGATAGAAATTGAAGCTGTATTTGAAGATGAAGCCCAAGGAGTTCCTGTGTTAGGGCAAAAACTGCAAGGAAAAATTTCAAAAAAATACAAGAAAGAAAATACTATTCCAAAGGCTGCTGTTGTTCCGTATGATGGATATGGTGCAGGTAAAGAAGGATATGTTTATGTAATAGAAGAGAAAAAAGGTATTTTAGGTACTGAATATATTGCACGAAAAGTAGATGTAACAATGTTGGTGGTTGGAGATAATCAAGTTTGTGTAAGAGGTCTTGAAACATTTGAAAAGCCTAGGGTAATTACAAATTTGTCATATAAGATTAAGGATGGAGTGAAAGTACATCTATGGGAATAAGAAAAGTTATTCTATTAGCTTTGATAGTAGTGTTATCTTTCAGTTCATATATGTATTTGAAAGAAAAGTATAACCCTATGGCTGTAGAATTAAGGTTTAGAGGAGATTTGGAAAAAGAAGAGTTTCAAAAGATTAAAAAAGGACTATATCTGAATGTTTATTCAGTAAACTATTCAATGAGATATAAACAACATACTCTTGTAATGACAACTGGGATGGATACTCAGTTAATTGACATACCGATTATTCATGGCGAGTTTATAACAGATTCAGAAAGAAAAGTTGCAGTGATAGGGGATAAAGTAGCAGATTTTTATTTTAAAGTAGAAGATGCTATTGGAAAGAGAATAAAAATATTTGAAAATGAATATGAAGTAATAGGTATTGTTAAAAATAGTGATGTTATTTATATACCATTTAATAAAAAATTTTTTAAATTAGACTGGGATAAAAAGATATTCAGATATGTATCTTATGATAAAAATGTGTCCTATTTTAAAATCGATAAAGTAGTTAGTCAGCTTTCAGCTTTAGGACTAGATGTATATGATATTGTTGTTTATAAAGAAAAGATATATGGATATATAAATGTAATAATTTTTGCTATTCTATATGTATTATTTGATTTTGCTATGAAACTATACAGACGTATAAAAAGGGAAAGTATTACTTTGCTTCAAGGGTATATGGAAAAAAGAAGAATCAAAGAATGGTATGAATATATTTTAGAAGAGAAGAAAGGCATATTAAAGATTTTAGCGCATTCTACTACATTTGCTTTTATGGTTATAGGAATATTTAAGATGATACCGTATTTAACTATTTCTCCTTCAAGTATTCCTGACAATATATTTTCTTTATACAGTATTTTGAGAGTTCTTAAATACAAATATAGTAATCTTATATTACATCTTAATAACGGTTATAGTGAAATAATGATAGATGTAATAATAATCAATACAATTTTTTTATTAATAATTGCAGGAATAGCATTAAATATAGCGTTAAAAAAGGTAAAGCAAGGAAAATCTTTCTAATCTGTTTTGGAAGTTGAATTTCAGGGTATATACGAAACATATTAATAACTGTTATGTTATAATTTAACAAAGGGAGGTGAAAAATTGAAGTTAAGAAAGATAGTAGCTTTTTTTATTTTATTAGTTTTAGTATTAGGTTCAATTTCAGCATATTCAGATAAAGGAAATGATGTATATGTAATACCAGTAAAGGGGGAGATAAATAAGGCTACTTACCAGTTCGTAAAGACACAGGTTGAAGAAGTTTCTAAATACCGACCTGCTGCCATAATATTTGAAATAGATACATATGGTGGCTTTATAGATAAGGCTATAGATATTAAGGATGTGATTGTAAATATTGATATACCGACTATTTCATTTGTAAATACTAAAGCGGAGTCCGCTGGAGTTCTTATTACTATAGCTGGAGAGAAAATAGTTATGGCAGAAGGTTCTACTATAGGTTCTGCTGAAACAATACCGAATACAGAAAAAATTATGTCAATGTGGGTAAGTACTCTAAAAACTGTTGCAGAACAAAGGGGAAAAGATAAAGAACTGGTAGCTGCTATGGCTGATAAGGATATTGAAATAAAAGGAATAGTAAAAAAAGGAGAGTTATTAAATCTAAACTATAAAGAAGCTAAGCAATTGGGATTTGCTGATTATATATCTAATGATTATGATGATATGTTGAATTATTTTAATATTGATTACAATAAAGTTATAAAGATAGATACTGATTTAAGAACAAATATAGCCAAATATCTAACTAATCCATATGTAGGTATACTACTTATTTCACTTGGATTTTTAGGTTTTGTTATTGAGATGTTTACACCAGGTTTTGGTGTAGGTGGAACGTTGAGTTTAATTTCATTTTCATTATACTTTGGAGGGAATATTATAGCAGGCAACTCTGGATGGGGTGTAGTTATAATATTTTTAGCTGGTATAGCTTTGTTGCTAATAGAAGCTGCTATACCTGGTTTTGGTGTACCAGGAATAGGTGGGATAATTTGTATCATCATAAGTATAGTATTGACTTCTGGCTCTATAGAAAGTGCAGTAGTCTCATTAGGCATAGCTATCATATTGACAGTCTTGGTTACTGTACTTTTGGTGAGGTATGGTCAAAGAAGTCCTTATTTAGACAAGATAGTATTGAAAACGAAGCAGAATAATGAAAAAGGTTATGTAGGTGTTGAGTCTAAGACAGAATATGTAGGTAAGGAAGGAGTAGCCATATCTTTACTTAGACCAGCTGGAATTATAGATATAGAAGGAAATAGAATTGATGCTGTTTCTGAAGGTGCTTTTATAGAAAAGGGATCTAGAGTTAAAGTGATTAAGGTCGAAGGACCAAGAGTTGTTGTTAGGAAAATATAATTTTTAAGGAGGGCGTTTTAATGACAGGTTTTGCTTCAATAATTATTATTGCTGTTATAGTTATTTTCTTTTTAACGATATTTTTTAGTTTTGTACCTGTGGGTCTTTGGATTACAGCTTATTTTTCAGGAGTAAGAATAGGGATTTTTACACTTGTAGGTATGAGACTTAGGAGAGTTATACCTTCTAGAATTGTAAATCCAATGATTAAAGCTACAAAAGCTGGATTGGATTTGGGAGTTGATAAGCTTGAAGCTCACTACTTAGCAGGTGGGGATGTAAATAGTGTCGTTGATGCTTTAATTGCAGCACAAAGAGCAAATATTCCATTAGAATTCGAGAGAGCTGCAGCTATAGATTTAGCGGGTAGAAATGTTTTAGAAGCTGTACAGGTTAGTGTTAATCCTAAAGTAATTGAGACACCAAAGGTTTCAGCTGTTGCGAAAAATGGTATAGAAGTTATGGTTAAAGCTAGAGTTACAGTTAGAGCAAATATAGAGAGATTAGTCGGTGGTGCAGGTGAAGAAACTATTATAGCGAGAGTAGGAGAGGGTATAGTTACAACTGTAGGTAGTGCTGCTACTCATAAAGAAGTATTAGAAAACCCTGATAGAATATCTCAGACTGTTCTTGAAAAAGGACTTGATGCAGGTACTGCATTCGAAATATTATCTATAGATATAGCTGATGTAGATGTTGGTAGAAATATAGGTGCTAAACTTCAAACAGATCAAGCTGAAGCAGATAAGAGAATAGCTCAGGCTAAAGCAGAGGAAAGAAGAGCTATGGCTGTTGCAAGAGAGCAGGAAATGAAAGCTGAAGTACAATCTATGAGAGCTAAAGTAGTTGAAGCTGAAGCAGAGGTACCATTGGCATTGGCTAAAGCTTTAAGAGAAGGAAAGCTTGGCGTAATGGATTATTATAATATGAAAAATATTTTAGCAGATACAAGTATGAGAGATGCTATAGCAAAGATGAGCAAAACAGACGAAAAAGATAATCCTACAAATAAGTAACAATTTGAGGATGTGTTAATATGGAATTTTTTGCAGGTATTCTAAAAGTTGCATTTATAATGGTGATACCATTAATATTAAAGAGTATGTCTGATAAAGAAAAAATAAATAGGGAAAGAAAGAATAATAGAGGTTATTATGAAAATCAGATACCTAAACGAAATATACAGCATGACACACAGACTATACATGAAGAATATATTGAAATGAATGAAATAGAATATATTGATTTTGCTAATGAAGAATATTCTGAAGCAATCCAAAAAACTGAGACTTATGTTGAAGAAATTAAGAAAAAAGATAAAGAAAAGCTGGAGAAAAAAATAGATGATATCATTAAACAAAATGAAATAAATGATAAACCTGTATTTACAATAGATTTTAACTCAGATGATATAGTCAAAGGTATAATTATGTCTGAGATATTATCAAAACCAAAAAGTTTAAGATAAAAGTTGCGGGCAATTTGCCCGCAATTTTTTTCTTAAGGGTTTTTAAATAAAATTAAATTCTTGATAGTTATTAGTCTATTGACTATTAATTTTCGAAAAGCGAATAGCGAACGACGAATAGCCAGTTACAGTACCAAGTACCCAGTACCTAGTATCCAGTACCCAACACCTAAATATTTGTAATACATGTATAATAACTAGCATAACTTTTTTATATAAGGAGGGCTTTTTGTGAAAAGAAAGGTAGATGATATTAAATCGACCATATCAGAAATACTAGAACTACCAAAAGACATAGTTCTGGATTTGCCTAAGATTACATTGATAGGCAATTTACAAATATATATAGAGAATCATAAAGGAATTATTGAATACAGTAAACAAAGAATTCGTATTAATACAAATATTGGTATACTAAGGATTATTGGAAAGGATTTAACAATCAGGACTATTGTTACTGAAGAAGTTATAGTAGTGGGGGAAATTGAAATAGTTGAATTTGTAAGCTGAGAGGTGTAGTCAATGCTAGTTATAAGAATATGGAATTATTTTCGTGGATATGTTATTATTAAGATTGAAGGACTTACTTTGGAGAGATTTATTAATCTTTCTATAGCTAAGGGAATATATTTATGGGATATTGTAAGATATGATTACACAACTTTAGAAGCAAAAGTAGGATTGAAAGGTTTTAAGGCTTTGAGGGAAGTAGTGAGAAAAGTTGGCTGTAGAGTCTACATTATTGAGAAAAAGGGCTTCCCTTTTTTAGTCCATAAATTAAAGTACAGAAAGATGTTAGCATTTGGATTTGCTATAGCAGTAGGTATAATAGTTTTTTTAACTTCTTTCATCTGGGAAATTGAGGTAATAGGTAACAAGAATATAGATAGCAAACTTATAATTGATTATTTAGCAAAAATGGATGTTAAGCCAGGGATTTCAAAGTCAGAAGTAGATATACCTGAATTGAAGAGAAGCATACTAAGGGATATTGAAAATATATCATTTGTTAATATGGAGATAATAGGCACAAAACTTTTAGTTGAGGTTAAGGAGAGAGATATAATACCACCTGCTATAAAAGAAGATGTACCATGTAATATTGTTGCTAAGAAAAAAGCAGTTATTGTAAAAGTTATAGCTAAAAATGGAAAAAGTGTTGTGGAAAAGGGTGATATTGTAAAGAAGGGTCAGGTTTTAATTTCAGGTATAATTGAAGATGAAAAACTTGAAAATCCTTTATTAGTACATTCTGATGGTACTGTTTTAGGGAAAACATTGTATATTAAAGAGTTAGAAGAACCTATTATAAAAAAAGTTGAGGAAGAAACAGGTAATTATTACTTGGTTAGAGAAATTAAAGTAGGTAATTATAGTTTGCTTTTAAATAATAAAGAAATACCTTATAAAAATTATATTGAAGATAAAAAAAGTAAAAAATTAATCAGGATTTTAGGTCATGAATTGCCTTTAGAAATTGTAGTTCATAAATATAAAGAAGTTGAAATTATTAAGGTAAAACAAAATGTCGAGGCGTTAAAGAAAATGCAATCTGTAAAAGGTGTACAAATGATAATGGACGAATTACCTGAAGGCGCAAAAGTTGTAGCAAAAGATGTTAATTATTCTATTGAAGATAATGTTCTTATTACTAGAGTTAGTATTGAAGTAATTGAAGAGATTGGTGAGAAACAGAAAATACATTAGTTTAAAATACAATAATAGTTGGGAGGATAAGATTGGAAAGAGAAATATTTGAAAAAAGGGTTAAAGTAGAAGATAACGATTTTATAATGGAACTTTATGGCAATCTTGATGAAAATATTAAAATTATAGAAAAAGAGTTTGGTGTTGATATTGTATCTAGACAGGGCGAGATAAGAATTATTGGTCAAGAGCCTAATATTTCTATTGCTGAGAAATTAATATCAAAATTAATAGAAATGATAAAGAGTGAAGGTAGGTTAACTAAACAAAGAATAAGATATGCAATACAGCTAATATATGAAGGAAACGAGGATAAGATTAAGGAGCTTTTAGATGAAACTATATGTATTACAGCAAGTGGTAAGAGTATTAAGCCGAAAACTTTAGGGCAGAAAAGATATATTAATGCTATTAAAGAAAATGATGTAGTTTTTTGTATTGGACCTGCTGGTACAGGTAAGACATATTTGGCTATGGCTATGGCAACAACTGCCTTTAAAAATAAAGAAGTAAATAGAATAATACTAACTAGACCAGCTGTTGAAGCAGGAGAAAAATTGGGATTTTTACCTGGAGATTTGCAAGACAAAGTAGATCCATATTTAAGACCTTTATACGATGCACTTTTTGATATATTAGGTGCTGAAACATATATGAAGTATATGGAAAAAGGACTTATTGAAGTAGCACCATTGGCTTATATGAGAGGTAGAACATTAGATTCTTCCTTTATAATACTAGATGAAGCACAAAATACTACTCCAGAACAGATGAAGATGTTTTTGACTAGATTAGGCTTTGGATCAAAAGCAATAATAACTGGAGATATTACACAAATAGATTTGCCTAATGGAAAACCTTCTGGTTTAAAACAAGTATCACAGATATTAGAAGGTATTAAGGGTATAGAGTTCATTTATTTAGGTAAACAAGACGTTGTTAGACATCAATTAGTTCAAAGGATTATAGAGGCATATGATAAATTTGAGAATAGAAAGAAACAAAAATAATTAATACGTATGGAGGGAATTCCATGCTAGATGCTAATAAGGAAAGGTTGGACAAACTTTTTGCCAGCCCTATATTAAAAATTTTTAAAAACCAACTTGTAAAACAAATATTTATTGCTTTAGTATTTACTGTATTACTCTTGTTAATAGTGGTAGATAGTATAGCACCAGAAAAAATTAGTGTGAGTGTTGGAGATATTGCTCCAGTTGATATAATAGCTACTAAAGATATAGTAGATGAGATAACAACAAATCAGTTGAAAGAGAAAGCTATAGATAATGTTGAACCAAGACATAAGATAGACCCAACAATTCAAGTAAAAGTAAAAAATGAAATAAAACAGTTTTTTGAGCTTGTTTATAACTTGAAAAGTTATGAAGATTTAAATATTAATATGAAAATTTCCTTGCTTAAACAGCAGTCAAATATTAATTTATCTGAGAATGACTATTCAGCAATTATGAGTGCTGACAAGGAAAAGTTAAAAATGCTTGAGAGCAATATATATGATATAGTAGCACAAATTATGGGAACAGGTATAAAAGAGGAAGAATTAGAGTATGAAAAAGAAAATGTAAAAAAGGTTTTTAATAGCTTAGATAGTCTTTCAGATAGCCTAAAAGGACTGGGAATAAATATTGTAAATAATACTATTAAACCTAATAGATTTTTAGACATTGAAACTACAAGACAAAAACAACAAGAAGCAGCTAATTCTGTAGAACCTGTTATTGTGAAAGAAGGACAGCTTATTATCAGAAAAGGTGAGAAAATTGATGTAAAGACTTTAGAACTAATAAAAAAGACAGGTTTGCTTAAAGAAAGTGATGGTCCTGATTATAGTTTAATAGTAGGAGCATTGCTTATAGTTGCACTATTAGAGCTAGTTATAGTAGCTTATCTGTATATATTTAATAGAGAGATTTTAGAGAGTACAAAATTCTTAATAATATTGTCCATTATTATACTGACTACAATAATAATTTCTAAGAGTATATATGGTATTTCAGGATATTTAGTACCTATTTCGGCAGCTACTATGCTGATTTCTATACTTGTAAATCCTAAGTTAGCTATATTAATTAACTGTGTATTAACTATAATGATAGGTATTGTTACAGGTAATGATGTAAATATTATCGTAATGTCCCTTATAGGAGGTTCTGTCGGAGCTGTAGGAGTAATAAATTCATACCAAAGGCACAATATATTTTTAACAGGTTTGATAGTTAGTGCGACTAACTTATTGACTATACTGGCATTTGGTTTAATAATAGATACAGAGGTTATTCTGTTATTAAATAAAGTTATGTATGGGGTTCTTAACGGAATATTTAGTGCTATTTTAACAATAGGCTCGCTTCCATTATGGGAAAGTGTATTTGGTATCGTAACGCCATTGAAATTATTAGAGCTTTGCAATCCAAATCACCCATTGTTAAAAAGATTGTTATTAGAAGCACCTGGAACTTATCATCACAGTATAATAGTTGGAAATTTAAGCGAAGCAGCTGCTGAAGCTGTAGGAGCTAGCCCATTAGTAGCTAGAGCAGGTGCATATTTCCATGATGTAGGTAAATTAAAGAGACCTTATTTCTTTAAAGAAAATCAATTGAATTCTGAAAATCCACATGACAAAATTAATCCAAGCTTAAGTACTTTAATAATAACTAATCATGTAAAAGATGGAGCTGAAATGGCAAGAAAGTTTAAAATACCTTCAATAATAATAGATATTATTAAACAACATCATGGAGATACTCTTGTTGCATATTTTTATCATAAAGCTCTAAATAGTGAAAATTCAGAGCATGTTCAAGAAGAGAGTTTTAGGTATGAAGGACCTAAACCGCAAACAAAGGAAGCAGCAATTATTATGCTAGCTGATTCTGTAGAAGCGGCTGTAAGGTCTATGAAGGAGCCAACAAAAGGTAAGATAGAAGGTTTAGTGAGAGAGATAATCAAGAATAAACTAAATGATGGGCAATTAGATGAGTGTGATTTAACTCTGAAGGATTTAGATACTATTGCAAATTCATTTTTAAATATACTTTTAGGAATATTCCATGAAAGAATTGAGTATCCTAAGCTTGATTTGAATGAACTTAAGGGAGGAAAACTTAATGGAGCTACTAATTGATAATAGACAGGATAAAGTGATTATTGAAGAAGATGTTAAAGAGGCTGTCAAAAACGTTATTCTTGAATGCTTTAAGTTAGAAGGTTTGAGTACTAATTATGAGGTTAGTGTTTCATTTGTTGATAATGAAGAAATAAGACAACTAAATAGGGAATACAGAGGAAAGGATAGTCCTACAGATGTGCTATCTTTTCCGATGGAAGATGATGAAATAGGTGAGGATTACACACCAATTTTAGGCGATATTGTTATTTCAGCCGAAAAAGCTTTACAGCAATCAGTTGAATTTGGTCATTCCTTCAAGAGAGAAGTTGCATATTTGACAGCTCATAGTATGTTCCATCTTATGGGCTACGATCATGAAACAGAGGAAGAGAAATTAGTAATGAGGCAAAAGGAAAAGGAAGTAATGAAGCGCCTAAAGATTTTTAAAGCTGAATACAATTAACGGTTGGTGTTGATAATGAAAGTTAGAAGGCTGATAGATAGCTTTAATTACGCAGTTTCTGGGATAATTTATACATTAAAGACTCAAAGGAACATGAAAATACATTTTATTGCTGCTTTTTTAGTATTGTTCCTTAGTCTTTTTTTTAACTTTTCTAGAACGGAATTATTGCTGTTGATATTTGCTATTTCCCTGGTAATAATTGCGGAAATGATTAATACATCTATTGAAAAGACAATAGATTTGATTACTGATAAGTATCATCCTTTAGCAGAGATTGCAAAAAATGTTGCAGCAGGAGCAGTATTAATTTCAGCAATAAATTCAGTAGTTGTAGCATATTTATTGTTATTTGATAGAGTTAATCCTTATACTAGTTTAATTATTATAAAGATTAAAAATTCACCTGTACATTTAACTTTTATAAGTATTTTTCTAGTTCTTATAATTACGATATATGTAAAAACATTAACAAATACAGGCACGCCTTTTAAAGGAGGCTTGGTTAGTGGACATGCTGCTGTTGCGTTTGCTACAGCAACAGCAATAACCTTTATTGGAAAGAATACTTTAGTTACAACATTGAGTTTTCTTATAGCGTTTTTAGTAGGGCAAAGTAGAATTGAAGGTGGAATTCATTCGACTTTTCAAGTATTTTTTGGTGCTTTATTAGGGATACTTTTGACAGTATTAGTATTTCAGTTTATTGGTTAATAATAAACTAATTAAAAAATAAATACAGGAAGTGGAGGTAAAATGTTAAGAGGGATTAGAAATATATTTATAACAGGGTTTTTAATAATATTACCTATAGCTGGAAGTCTTTATATAATGTATTTGTTTTTTAGCTTTATTGATAACCTTTTTAATATACCTCTTAAAGGTTTACTTGGTATTGAAGTTCCTGGTGTTGGAGTTATATTAACTTTTACTATTATTTTTGCAATAGGCGTTATAGCAAGAAATTATTTTGGTAAGAAAATATTGCATTTTACAGAGAAAATTATTATAAAAATTCCGTTAGTCAAGACTATTTATATTTCAATCAAACAAATTGTAGATACATTATTTCTAAAGAAAAATGATGCTTTTAAAAAAGCTGTTTTAGTTGAATATCCTAAAGAAGGGGTATATACTATTGGATTTATAACATCAGAATCGCCAAAAGAAATATCTGAAAAGACAAAAGCTGAGTGTGTAAGTTTATTTATACCAACTACTCCAAATCCAACTTCAGGTATGTTTATTATAGTTCCTAAAGATAAAGTTACTTATTTAGATATGGATGTAGAGGAAGCTATAAAGCTAATTGTATCTGGTGGGTTAGTGACTCCAGAAACAAAGTAAACATTGGGAGGAATGAAAATGCACAAGAGAATGGGTTTACTTTTCATAGTAACAATTGTACTAATAAGTTCGTTATTTGGATGTACTCAAAAAAATGTAACAGCTCCAAAACCCACTATAGCTAAAGAAGAAAGTAATAATAAAGATAATAAAATAGAAGAAAATATTAAAGAAAATGAGGAGAATGAAAAAGAAAATATAATAAGTGATGAGAATGATGATAATAATACTAACAAAGCAGATGATTTAATACAATCGCCATTGAGTGGCATTTATGCACCAAAAGAAAAAGTTTTAAGAAGACCTGTAGCAGTTATGTATGATAATCATCCAAGAGCTAGATGGCAGTCAGGTATAAGTCAAGCTGAAATAATTTATGAATTTTTAGTAGAAGGTAAATATACTAGATATATGGCTTTGTTTTTACTGAATGAACCAGAACTTATAGGGCCTGTAAGAAGTGCGAGACCTTATTTTATAACTACATTACTAGAATATGACCCTGTATATGTAAGATGTGGAGGTAGTGAAGCAGCGAAAGCAGATGTAAAGAAATTAAAGATAGCAGATATAGATGCTTTAACTAGTTCTAAAAGAGTTTTTTGGAGATATAATAAGACAGGTAAAAGAAAACCACATAACTTATATACAAGTATGGAGGTTATTAGAAAGACACAGAAGGAGCGTAAATATAGACTTAAAGGTAATTTTGAAGCATTTGAATTTAATAAAGAAGATATTAATATAGATGGTATTCAAGCTAATACCGTTAAAATAGAATATTTCGACAATAATACTACTAAATATGTTTATGATGAGGAAGATAAAGTATATAAAAGATATAAAGATGGTAAACTTCATGTAGATGAATTAGATAAAAGTATTATAACAGCTAAGAATATAATTATACAAAGAGCAAAGACAAAAGTAATAGATAGTTATGGTAGACTTGCTATTGAGCTTGTAGGAAAAGGTAAAGGTATCTATATTACCAATGGAAAAGCTATAGATATAGGTTGGGAGAAAAAAACTAGGGAAAGTAAGACTTTATATTTCGACCTATCAGGTAATAGAATAAAACTAAATCCAGGTAATACTTGGATTCAGGTAGTTAAGCCTAGTACTAAAGTAACTATTGAATAGGAGGTAAACTTATGGACAAAAGACAACTTATAAAAAAAGCGTTAGAAGCAAAAGAAAAATCTTATGCACCGTATTCAAATTTTCATGTAGGAGCAGCATTATTGACAAAAGATGGAAAAATTTATACAGGTTGTAATATAGAATCTGCTTCATATACTCCAACTAATTGTGCAGAAAGAACTGCTATATTTAAAGCTGTATCTGAAGGAGATAGAGAGTTTGTAGCAATAGCAATAGTTGGAGATTCTAAAACGTATACTTATCCTTGTGGTGTATGCAGACAAGTTATAAGGGAATTTGGTAAAAATATAAAAATTATTGTTGCAAAATCTGAAGATGATTATAAAGAATATGATTTAGAAGAACTGTTTCCTCACAGCTTTGGTCCTGAAGATTTAAATATTGAAACTGGGGGGAAATAATATGAGCTATAGATCAGGTTTTGTATCAGTAATTGGAAGACCTAATGTTGGTAAATCAACTTTGTTAAATTGTATTGTAGGAGAAAAAATAAGTATTATTTCAAATAAACCTCAAACGACTAGAAATAAAATACAATGTGTTTATACAGAAGATGATTATCAAGTAATATTTTTAGACACACCTGGTATTCATAAGCCTAAAAATAAATTAGGTGAATACATGGTGAAGGTGGCTAAAGATACACTTAATGAAGTAGATGTTGTAGTTTTAATGGTTGATAATAGTTTGAAAATTGGACCTGGAGATAAGTATATTTTAGAACAAATAAAAAATGTAAAAACGCCAAAAATATTATTAATAAATAAAATTGACAAAATAAAGAGTAGTGATATAGATATTATAATTAACAATTATAAGAGTATGGGCATCTTTGAAGATATAATTCCTATTTCAGCACTAAATGGTGCTGGTATAGATAAGTTTCTTAAAACTATTAAGGAATATTTACCTGAGGGACCTAAGTACTTCCCAGAAGATATGATTACTGATCAACCTGAAAGATTAATTATTGCTGAAATTATTAGAGAAAAAGCACTTCATAATTTAGAACAAGAAGTTCCACATGGGATTGCTGTAGAAACTGATTTAGTAAGAAAAAGAGAGGATAAAGATATTATAGATGTAAATGCTACAATATATTGCGAAAGAGAATCTCATAAAGGTATAATAATTGGTAAGGGTGGCAAAAAATTAAAAGCAATAGGTAAAGAGGCTCGAATTGATATTGAAAGATTATTAGGTAGTAAGGTTTATCTTGATATATGGGTTAAAGTAAAGAAAGATTGGAGAGAAAAAGAAAATCTTTTAAGGCAGCTTGGTTACAAGTAGTTCTGAAAAACCACATTTTGTTTTCATTTTTCCTTTAATACTATAATTTTCAAAGAATAAAATACTGCATATTAACCACAATATAACACATAGAACAACGTTGGGGAGGGGCATAAAATGTTAAAAAACGAAATGTGGAGAATTTTTCAGGCTACAGGTAATATAAATGCTTTTATGTATTGTAAAGAATGTGAGAGGATTGATTTAAAGCAAAGGAAAAATAAAGATAATGAGGAAATTAGGATTGTTATATAGAGGTGTATAATGTTATTAAATGTTGAGGGAATAGTTTTACGTCAAACTAAATACCATGAGTGGGATAAAATACTTACAATATATACAAGAGAGAATGGCAAAATTCAAGCTATAGCTAAAGGTGCGAGAAGGCAAAAAAGTCCTTTAATATCTTGCTCTCAAGTCTTTAGCTATAGCAAGTTTATTTTATATAAGGGTAAGAATTTTTATCATATAAATAGCGGTGAAATAGTAGATACATTTTATTCATTAAGAGAAGATATATATAAATTAGCATATGCAACATATTTTCTTGAGCTTGTAGACTGTGCAACAATTGAAGAACATCCCATTCCTATTCTATTTGATTTACTTATTAAAACACTAAAGGTTTTAGGAAATTTAAAAGATAATTATTCAAAGTTAGCACGTGCTTTTGAATTAAAATACATAAGCTTTATTGGATATAAACCAAATTTAAAAGTTTGTGTTTTGTGCAATAATAAACCTGTTAATAATGTTGTGTTTAGTATAAAAAGTGGTGGCATTCTTTGTGAAAATTGTAAACAAAAAGACTATGAAGGGTATACTATAAGTAAGGATATTTTAAAAGCAATGGAGTTTCTTATGTATACTGAACTAGATAAGTTAGATAAAATGAAGATAGATGACGATACTATGATTAAACTTAAAGAAATTATAATAAATTATTTAAAAGAATATACTGATAGAAAGAGTTTTAAATCTCTTGATTTTTTGGATTCTATTGAAAAATAATGGAGGGATGTTCTATGGAAATAACATTGGAAAAAATTGACTTACTTAGAGAAAGGACAGGAATTAGTTATAAAGAGGCTAAAGAAATATTAGAAAAATGCAATGGTGATGTTGTTGAAGCTCTAATATATATAGAAGAGAACCAAAAATCATGGTCACAAAACATTACCAATATAGGCGATGAATTATTGGAAAAACTAAGAGAATCAATAAGAAAAGGTAATGTAACTAAGATACAGCTTAAAAAAGATGGAGAAATAATAATGAATATTCCTGTTACAGCTGGAGCTATTGGAGCTTTATTAGCCCCTCCTGCAACTATTTTTGGATTAACAGCTGCATTTCTATCAAAATGTACTATAGAGATAGTAAAAGAAAATGGAGAAGTAGTAAACATAAACGATTTAGCTGAAAAAACGGTTGAAAATGTAAAAAGAGTTGCAAGAAGAGAGAAAAAAGAAGAATTTAATGCTGAAGATGATACACAAGAATAATATTGACAAACAAATAATAATTTGCTAAATTATGTTTAACAAAAGCATAAAAATGCTATGATGAAGAGGAGTAATCAATAGGTATTATTCAAGCGAGCTGGGGACGGTGGGAGCCCAGTATAATCCGTTGATGAAGGGCGCTTCTGAGCATTCTTTTAAAGAGGATGCCAAATGGCATCAAATAGGGTGGAACCGCGGAAGTAACCTTTCGTCCCTATACTATAAGGGGATGAAAGGTTTTTTTAATTGAGTATTTATATAGCCAAAACGATAAGTGGGTTATTAAATTTTAATAACTAGATTATAGGGAGGAATGATGATGAAGTTTCAAGACTTGATAATGACTCTGCTTAAATACTGGGGTGATAAAGGATGCATAGTTGTTCAACCGTATGATATTGAAAAAGGTGCAGGAACAATGAATCCACAAACATTTTTAAGGGCTTTAGGGCCAGAACCTTGGAAGGTAGCGTATGTTGAGCCTTCAAGAAGACCAGCAGATGCTAGATATGGTGAAAATCCTAATAGAGTGTATCAACACCATCAACTTCAAGTTATATTAAAACCATCTCCAGATAATGTGCAAGAACTATATTTAGAAAGTCTTAAAGCTATTGGTATTGATCCATTAAAGCACGATATTAGGTTTGTTGAGGATAATTGGGAAGCTCCAACTTTAGGTGCTTGGGGTTTAGGATGGGAAGTTTGGCTAGATGGTATGGAAATTACTCAGTTTACATATTTCCAACAAATAGGTAGTATAAATTGTGAATTAGAATCTGCTGAAATAACTTATGGACTAGAAAGAATTGCAATGTATTTACAAGATGTTGACAATATTTTTGATATTGAATGGGTAGATGGAGTAAAGTATGGTGAAATCTTCAAACAGGCTGAATATGAGCATTCGGTATATAGTTTTGAAGAAGCTGATATAAATGTACTTTTAAGTTTATTTAATACATATGAAGAACAGGCTAGAAAATTAATAGAAAAGGGGCTTGTTTTCCCAGCTTATGATTTTGTTTTAAAATGTTCACATACTTTTAACGTGTTAGATGCTAGAGGTGCTATCAGTGTAGCAGAGAGAACTAGCTATATTGGAAGAGTTAGGAATTTAGCTAAACTTGTAGCAGCAAAATATATTGAAAAAAGGCAAGAGCTTGGGTTTCCACTATTAAAAGGAGGTGCTAGAAATGACATATAAGTACCTATTAGAGATAGGTGTAGAAGAAATACCTGCAAGATTTATGGAGCAAACTATTAGTCAGTTAAGAGAGAAGTTTGAAAATTTGTTTAAGGATGAGAGAATAGATTTCGAAGATATTAAAGTTTACGGTACACCTAGAAGATTGGTTGCTATTATATATGGACTTAATGAAAAACAAGAAGATTTGCATGAATTAGTGAAGGGACCTGCGAAGAGAATTGCGTATGATAAAGATGGTAATCCAACAAAAGCATTAATTGGATTTTCTAAGGGGCAGGGAGTTAGTCCTGAAGATGTTATTATAAAAGAATATAATGGAGAAGATTATGTATATGTAAATAAAACTGTACAAGGGAAGAATATTAGAGAAGTACTAAAAGATAATATACCAACTCTTATAAAGTCTATAAACTTTCCTAAATCTATGAGATGGGGAGGAAAAAGCTTTAGATTTGCTAGACCTATAAGATGGATAGTATCAATATTAGAAAATGAGATTATAGAATTTGATTTAGATGGTATTTTAGTATCAAATAAAACAAAAGGACACAGATTTTTAGGCAAAAAAGATATAGAGATTAGCAATGTAGATGAATATATTGATAAGTTAAGAGAAAATTACGTTATTGTTGACCAAGAGGAAAGAAAAAATTTAATAAAACATGGCTGTGATAGATTAGTTAAAAGTAAAGGTGGAAATATATTAGAAGATTTAGAACTTTTGGAAGAGCTAACATATATAGTTGAGTATCCAACACCTTTGTTAGGAAGAATTAAAGAAGAATATTTAAAATTACCTATGGAGGTTATTACTACTCCAATGAAAGAACATCAAAGATATTATCCTGTTGTAGATGATAAGGGTAGACTGATGCCATACTTTGTTGCAGTAAGAAATGGTAATGAAGAATATTTAGATATTGTAACGAAAGGTAACGAAAAAGTATTAGAAGCAAGATTAGAAGATGCTAAATTTTTCTATAACGAAGATATAAAAAGAACTCTTGGGGACTATGTAGAAGAGCTTAAAAATATTGTTTTTCAAGATAAATTAGGAACTATGTATGAGAAAACTACTAGACTTGTAGAATTAGTGGAAAGAATGAGTGAATATCTAGAAGTAGGAGAAGAAACTAAAAAAGATGCAAGGAGAGCTGCTTATCTTTCAAAAGCTGATTTGGTTACTAAGATGGTTTACGAATTTACTGAACTACAGGGAGTTATGGGTAGAGAATATGGTAAAATATCTGGAGAAAATGAAATAGTTAGTTTGGCTATCTATGAGCATTATTTGCCTAGGTTTGCAAATGATGAATTACCTACAACTACTGCTGGTGCTATATTAAGTATAGCTGATAAAATTGATACAATAGCAGGTTGTTTTGCAATTGGTATACAGCCAACAGGTTCTCAAGATCCATATGGATTGAGAAGACAATCACTTGGTATAATCAATATAATATTGGATAAAAATTTACACATTTCATTAGGGGAATTTATTGATTATGCATTATCTATATATAAAGATTCAAAAGGATTAGAGTTTGATAAAGAAAAAGTAAAAGAAGAAATATTAGATTTCTTTAAAATAAGAATAAAAAATCTGTTTATAGAAATGGGTATAAGATATGATGTAGTAGATGCAGTTATATATACTGGTTTAGACAATATAACTGAGCTTTATATTAGGGCAGAAGAACTTAATAAATGGATAAATAAAGAAGAATTAGGTGAGATTATAGCTGCTTTTAATAGAGTTACTAAACTAGCTAAAAAGGCAAGTTCTGATATGGTTAATGAGGAATTATTAATTGAAGATAAGGAACGTGATTTATATAGAGTTTACATTAGTATAAAAGATAGAGTTGATGAGTATCTAAGAGAAAGAGAGTATGATAAAGCTTTGGATACTCTTATCGATTTGAAAGAGCCGATAGATAATTTCTTTGATAATGTTATGGTTATGGTTGAGGATGAAGATATAAAAAATAATAGGTTAGGTTTAATTAAGAAAATTTCAGATATGATGTTTTCGATTTGTGACTTATCAAAAATTGTTATAAAATAACTATAACAAAGTCCACCAATGGGTGGGCTTTATCTTAAAAATACAATTTGATAAAATATAGTAAACATTCCTGTTTGAAAAGAGGTGAGTGTTATTCAATATACTGAAAGGCAAAATCAGATAATTGATATAGTTAAGAAAAATCAGCCTATAACAAGTGAAGCGATTGCAAAAAAACTAAATTTAACTAGAGCTACTCTCAGACCAGATTTGGCTATACTTACAATGTCAGGTATTTTAGAAGCTAGACCTAAGGTAGGTTATTTCTATTCTGGAAAATCTAATTTAGATTTTTATAAAGATTATATGAAAGAAATTAAAGTAAATGATATTAAGTCTTTACCTGTCGTTGTTGATGAATCAACTACAGTTTATGATGCAATAGTGACTCTTTTTTTAGAAGATGTAGGAACGGTTTATGTAGTTTCAAAAGGATTACTTGCAGGCGTGGTTTCAAGGAAGGATTTTCTTAAGAGTGCTATAGGTGGAATGGATATAAATAAAATACCTGTTGGAGTAATAATGACTAGAATGCCTAATATAGTTGTTGCAAAACCAGAAGAAAATATTATTGAAGCTGCTGAAAAAATTATAGAGCATCAAGTTGATAGTCTTCCTGTAGTAGAAGATGCTGAGGTTGATGGAGTTAAAGGGTATAAAGTTGTAGGTAGGATTTCAAAAACAAATATTACAAAAATATTCGTTGATTTAGCAAAAAATCGCTAGGGGGTAGTTAAATGGGAAAAGAAATGGTTGTATATGTTTTATCAGATTCGATAGGTGAAACTGGTGAACAAGTTGCTAGAGCAGCTATAAGTCAATTTAATTCAGGAAAATATAATATTAAAAGATTTCCATATATTACAGAAGAAGAGCAAATAGTTGAAATTTTTGATGAAGCTAAAGGTGAAAATTGTATAATTGTTTTTACAATAGTTATTGAAAAATTAAGGAATTTTATACTTGAAAATGCAAAGAAATATAATATACAAGCAATTGATTTAATGACACCAGTAATAAATGCAGTTAAAAATGTTGTTGGACACGAGCCAAAAAGAGAACCAGGGCTTATTAGAAAACTAGACGAAAAGTATTTTAGAAAAGTAGAAGCTATTGAATTTGCAGTAAAATATGATGATGGAAAAGATACAAGAGGTATTAAGTTAGCAGATATTGTTCTTGTAGGTATATCACGAACTTCTAAAACTCCTCTTAGTATGTATTTAGCTCATAAGAATATAAAGGTAGCCAATATACCTTTAGTACCAGAAGTATCTCCACCAAAAGAATTATTTGAGATCGACCCTAAAAAGATAATAGGACTTACTGCAAATCCTATAAAATTGAATGAAATAAGAAAAGAAAGATTAAAGGCATTAGGGTTAAGCAATACTGCTAGTTATGCTAGTATGGATAGAATATTAAAAGAACTAGAATATTCAGAGAAGATAATGAAAAAATTAGGATGTGTTGTAATTGATGTATCAAATAAAGCAGTTGAAGAAAGTGCGAACATAATTATGGAGATTATTAAGGAAAATAACTTATTAAGAGTTTAAAAAGAGTGCTATTTCTAAGCACTCTTTTTATAATCTATAGGAAATTATATTCCATATTAAATTGTGGATAATTTCAAATATAATTTCCGTTTATGGATTTCAACAAAATCCACCTTGATTTATTCAAATCGAAGATTTTGTTCAAATAATTAAAAAGCTAGTTTTTAAAGAAATAAATAGAAGGATTATACTTGTATATGTTGTATATATTAAATAATAGCTTTATAAATCTTCGAAAAAATAATAAAAGGTGATGCCTGATGAATATAAGATTGAGAACAGAGGAGTTAGAAAAAAACATCCTCTCTAAATATGCCGCTTTGAGTTCTAAATCTAGAAGAAGATTTGAAGAGAAAAAGTGCACTATTAGAACTGAGTTTCAGAGAGATAGAGATAGAATAGTTCATTCAAAAGCATTTCGTAGACTTAAACATAAGACTCAGGTTTTTATTGCACCAGAAGGAGATCATTATAGAACGAGGCTTACTCATACGTTGGAGGTAGCACAAATTTCAAGAACTTTGGCTAGGGCTTTAAGATTAAATGAGGACTTAGCAGAAGCTATTGCTTTAGGACATGATTTGGGGCATACACCTTTTGGGCATAAGGGAGAACAGGTTTTAAATGAAATTTTTTCAAAAGGATTTAGGCACAATGAACAAAGCTTGAAGGTAGTTGATTATTTAGAGTTTCATAATGGGAAACCAGGTTTAAATTTAACGTATGAAGTAAGAGATGGAATTTTAAATCATACAGGCGATAAAGATCCTGTTACCTTAGAAGGGAGAATAGTAAAGATAGCTGATAGAATAGCTTATATAAATCATGATATTGATGATTCATTAAGAGCTAAAATAATATCTGAGAAGGACTTACCGAAAGACTGTATAGAAGTGTTGGGTTTTACACATGGTGAAAGAATAAATACAATGATTGTGGATATCATAAAAAATAGTTATGAAAAAAACGATATAAAAATGAGTGAGGAAATTAGTTACTATACTAATAAACTTAGAGATTTTATGTTCCAAAATGTTTATTTGAATAAAAAAGCAAAATCAGAAGAGGATAAAGCGAAATTCATAATAGAACAGCTTTATGAATATTATAATAAAAATTTCGAAAAAATACCAGTTGAGCATAGAAAACATCATGAAACTATTCATAGAACTAAAGAAGAAATAGTATGTGATTATATTGCTGGTATGACTGACAGATATGCAATTAGAGTTTTTAAAGATATTTTTGTTCCTCGTCCGTGGCAAAAATAAACAGTATAAAATGTAAAAAAATCAATAAAAATCAAATAGAACCATAAAACACTAATAAAATTTTAAAAAAAATTTTTTTAATAAGAAGGAATATATCGATATATGTCGAATAATTAAAACCTGCCATAAAAAATGTTTATGTTTTTAGAATATATTTCCATTTTATAAAAGTTTTTTTTGTTTGAAGGGAAGGAAAAAAGTCTATTTTTGACGAATAGTATTAAAAAAGGTGATATTTATGTCAAGCTCCTTGAATGAAGATTTAATTCAAGAGATAAGAGAAAAAAATGAAATAGTAGGAGTTATTTCACAATACATTAATTTAAAAAGAACTGGTGCAAACTATAAAGCACTATGTCCTTTTCATAATGAGAAAACACCTTCTTTTGTTGTATCATCTTCAAAGCAGATTTTCCATTGCTTTGGGTGTGGGGTAGGCGGTGATGTAATTACTTTTATAATGAAATATGAAAACCTAGACTTTAAAGAAGCCATTAAGCTGTTAGCTGATAGAGCAGGTATTGAAATTGATGAAAGTAATATGAAAAAGAATGTTGAACTGGAAAGAAGAAAAAATAGACTTTATCAAATAAATCGGGAAGCAGCTAGATATTTTTACTATAATTTAAGGAGAAATAGCAAGGGTTATAGTTACTTTAGAAAAAGAGGCGTTTCAGATAATACTATAAAAGCTTTTGGACTTGGATATGCTAATTCAACATGGGATGATTTACTAAAATACTTAGTATCAAAGGGCTATAAGGAAGAAGAATTACTTGAAGCAGGTTTAATTATTGAGAGGCAAAGTAAAAATGGTTTCTATGATAGATTTAGAGATAGAGTTATGTTTCCTATAGTAAACACAAGAGGTAGAGTTATAGGTTTTGGTGGTAGAGTATTAGATGATTCTGTACCTAAGTATTTGAATTCTCCAGATACTCTTGTGTTTTCTAAAGGCAACAACTTATTTGGTTTAAATTTAGTATATAAAAATTCAAAAATAGATAAAATCTTATTAGTTGAAGGTTACATGGATGTTATTTCTTTGTATAATAAGGGTATTGTCTATAGCGTAGCTTCTCTTGGTACAGCTTTTACAGAAAATCAAGGTAAAATGCTAAAGAGATGGAACGATAGTATTTATATTTGCTATGATTCAGATGATGCAGGATTAAAAGCATCTAATAAAGCGCTAGATTTACTTAAGAAAATAGGGTTTAAGCCTAGAGTTATAGTTTTGCCTGATGGTTTAGATCCAGATGAATATATTAATAGATTTGGAAAGAAGTCATTTGAAAAATTATTTGATACTGCATTAGATTATATTGATTTTAAAATATTATATTATAAAAAAAAGTTCGATATAAATACTGTTCAAGGGAAGGTAGATTTTATAAAAAATATATCACAGAATATAAAAAATATATCAAGCCCTGTTGAAAGAGATGTATATATTAATAGAGTTTCTGATGAAACTAATATTTCTGTTGATGCTATAAGAAAAGAAATTTTCGGAGTAAAAGGTATTAAAACCGGATTAAAGGACAAGTATATAAATACGAATTATAGAAATAATAATAAAAGTAAGATTGTTCCAGTAGAGAATGTTTTGGAACCTGGTCATTTAACTGCAGAAAAAAGCCTTTTAAATTTGTTAATTAATGACGAATATATATACGAGAAAATAAAAGAAAACTTTTCGCCAGACGATTTTCTTGATCCAATAAATAGAAAAATTGCAGAATTAGTTTATGATAGCTATAAAGAGGGTAGGAAAATTATAAAGCAGGATCTTATTAATAACTTTTCAGATTCTGAATTAGATAAAGTAAATGAAGTTCTGGCGATTGAAATAAATTTTGAGAATAGCGAAAGAGATAAGGCTGTAGATGATTATTTAAAAAAAATAAATTATTACAAGTTGAAGATAAAAAGAAAGCAAATTAAAGAAGAGATAAAACTTATAGAATCTAAGAAAGTTATAAGTGAAGGAGAGGAAGAAAAATTAAGGGAGTTATGTTTAGAGCTAATGGAATTAGACAAAGCTTTAAAACTACACTGTTTGTTTTAGCTGAAAGGAGGGAACTAAATGAGCAAAGGAAAAGATAAAGAAAAAGACGTAAAAATAAATACTATGAAAAAGTTGATTGAAAAAGGTAAAAAGCAGGGGATGTTAACATATAAAGAAATTATGGATACATTAGAGGAGATAGATATTGATTCAGATCAAATAGATGAGATATATCAAGGCTTAGAGGAAATGGGTATAGATATAGTCGGAGATAAAGAAGACGAAATATTACTAGAAAAAGAAGAAATACATGAAATTACAGAAGACGATTTATCTTTGCCTAAAGGAATTAGTGTAGACGATCCTGTTAGAATGTATCTAAAAGAGATAGGAAAAGTACCACTACTTACAGCAGAAGAGGAAATTGAATTGGCTAAAAGAATGGAACAAGGTGATGAATTAGCAAAGAAAAGATTAATTGAAGCAAATTTAAGATTAGTGGTAAGTATAGCAAAAAGGTATGTTGGTAGAGGAATGCTCTTTTTAGATTTAATACAAGAAGGTAATTTAGGACTTATAAAAGCTGTTGAGAAGTTTGATTATAGAAAAGGTTATAAATTTAGTACTTATGCTACATGGTGGATAAGACAGGCGATTACAAGAGCTATAGCAGATCAGGCAAGAACTATTAGAATACCTGTTCATATGGTTGAAACAATAAATAAATTAATTAGAGTTTCAAGACAATTACTACAAACTCTAGGAAGAGAACCTACTCCTGAAGAGATTGCTAAAGAGATGAATCTAGAAGAAGAAAAAGTTAGGGAAATATTAAAAATAGCTCAAGAACCTGTTTCATTAGAAACACCAATTGGTGAAGAAGAAGATAGCCATCTTGGCGATTTTATTCCTGATGATGATGCACAAGCACCTTCTGAAGCAGCTACGTTTACTTTACTTAAAGAGCAGTTAGTAGAAGTATTAGATACGTTAACGCCTAGAGAACAGAAAGTTTTAATCCTTAGATTTGGGCTTGAAGATGGTAGAGCTCGTACATTAGAAGAAGTTGGTAGAGAATTTGATGTAACTAGAGAAAGAATTAGACAGATTGAAGCAAAAGCTTTAAGGAAGTTAAGACATCCAAGTAGAAGCAAAAAGTTAAAAGACTTTTTAGAATAAAATTAAAGATTCGCCAAAGGCGAATCTTTAATTTTGGTCTCTTAGATAATAGCGTTTTTTAGAATTCTTGGTTTTAATATCATCGTTTTTTTCATTAATATAGTCTTTGAGTTCTTCAGCTTCTTTTTGCCAATTAAGTGTTGTACCACCCCAAGTAAAGGTTGGAATGTCATAAAAGTTTTTAATTTTATTTGGTTTACGATTCATAGCAAACACCTCAGTAATAGTTTTCCCAAAATAACAGTTTTTAATATATTTTTTAAGTAAATTAAAATAGTAATGGTATAATATAAATAAGGACTATTATATGTAAAAGCAAATATAGATAAAAGGAGTAGGGTTATGAAGTTATCACCAAGGCTTAAAGTAATAGCTGATTATGTTAAAAATAATTCTTCTGTTGCAGATATTGGTACAGATCATGGTTATATACCTGTATATCTTATTGAAAACAATATTTCTAAAAGAGTTATTGCTTCAGATGTTAATAAGGGACCACTTGAAAGTGCTAAAAAATATGTAGATTTGAAAAAATTAAACCATAAGATAGATTTAAGATTGGGTGATGGATTAAGAACATTAAGACCAAATGAAGTAGATACTGTTATTATAGCTGGTATGGGTGGTTTATTAATTAAAAAGATACTTGAAGATGGAAGAAAAATTGCTGAAACAATAGATAATTTCATTTTACAGCCTATGATTGCGTCTGATGAACTAAGAAAGTATTTAATTAAACATAATTATAAAATTATTGATGAAAAGTTAGCTAAAGAGGGAGATAAAATATATGAAGTTATGTTAGTAGGGCATGGTAAGGATAGTGTTAAAGATGAGATATACTTTGAGATAGGTAAAAAATTGATAGAGAATAAAGATCCTTTATTAAAAGAGTTGATTCAGAAAAAGTTAAGAGAGACTGAAGATATACTACATAAGATTAGGGTAAATGAATCAATAAAAGCACGAGAAAAACTAAATGTAATAAAGAAAAAATATGAGAAATTGAAGGAGGTATTAAAATCCATTGATTGTTAAAGAAATATTAGACATAATGGAGAAAATAGCTCCTAGTAAATTAATCGATAAGTGGGATAATTGCGGATTTCAAATTGGTGATATTAATAAAAGTGTAAAAACTATTATGTTAACATTAGATGTTACAGAAGAAGTAGTTCAAGAAGCTATAAGCAAAAATGTTGATTTGATAATATCTCACCATCCAATTTTATTTAATCCTATATCAAAAATTACTTTGAATGATACTAAAGGAAAAATACTTTATGACATTATTAAACATGATATATCTGTGTATAGTGCTCATACAAACTTAGATGTATGTAATGGTGGCATAAATGATGTTTTAGCTGATATACTACAGTTAAGAAACACAAAGATACTAAGCAAATTATACGAAGAAAAGTTGTACAAGTTAGTCGTATTTGTTCCTAAAACACATGAAGAAAAGGTTAGAGATGCAATAACTGAAAGTGGAGGTGGGTGGATAGGGAATTATAGTCATTGTACATTTAATATTAAAGGGTTTGGAACTTTTATGCCTAGAGAGGGGACAAATCCTTTTATAGGTACTGAAGGGAAAGTAGAATTAGTAGAAGAAATAAGAATTGAAACTATAGTACCAGAAAGTATTTTAGATACAGTTATAGAAAATATGATAAAAACACACCCTTATGAAGAAGTAGCTTATGATATATACCCTTTAAATAATGAAGGTTTTGGTTATGGGTATGGTAGAATCGGTGATTTACAAGACGTTACTACTCTAAGTAGTTTTGCAAAATATGTTAAAGAAAAGCTTAATTGCAAGTTTATCAAAGTAATAGGTGATGTAAATAAGGAGATAAGAAAAGTAGCTGTTTGTGGTGGGAGTGGTGCTGATTTTATTAAAGCAGCTTCAAAAAAAGGAGCAGATGTGCTGGTAACAGGAGATATAAAATACCATGAAGCACAATTAGCTATAAGCTTAGGGTTGTCTTTAATAGATGCAAATCATTATGATACTGAAAAAGTAATATTACCATACTTGAAAGAATATATACAAAATAAGGTTGGTAACAGTATAGATATATATATAAGTAACTTTAATAGTGTCCCCTATGAAATTTTTTGATGAATGGGGGTAAGGAGGGGATTTAATGATTCAATTAGAACTTTTGTGGCAGTTACAAAAACATTATTTAGAACTTAATAAGTTAGAAAGAAAGTTGAAGAATTTAAACAAGAAAGACGAGATAGAAGAACTTAAGGTCAAAATACATCAATATGAATATGATTTGGAGAATAAAAAGACGAGATTAGAAGTAAACAATATGAAAATTAATAGGTATAATAGTAAAGTTAATCAATTGAAATATGAAGTTAAAGAAATTGAAGATAAATTATATAGCGGTAAAATTAGAGACATAAAACAACTGACTTATATGGAAAATGAAAATAAGAAAATAAAGGAAGAAATAGAAAAAATAGAAACTGAAATAATATTATTAATGGACGAAGTCGATAATCTTAAAGGTGAAATTGATGAAGTTGAAAAGACTTATGATGAACTAAAGAGAAACTTAAAACAAACAATTACTGAAAATGAGAATTTAATACAGAGGGTAGAAGCAGACATAAAAAAGGAAAAAGAGATAATCAAAGAAATATCAGCAGACATAGATGAAAACAGTTTGAAAAAATTCTATACATTATTAAAAAATAAAGGAAAGGCAGTAGTTGAGATAGAAGGAGATAAGTGTACAGGTTGTTATATGGCAGTCCCTCTATCAATATTATCAAAGCTAAAATATAGTAATAGTATTACTTATTGTGATAATTGTGGTAGGATTCTATATTATAAAAAGCAGGAGGAATAAAATGAAGAAGGCAATAATACACACAGATGGTGGTTCAAGAGGTAATCCTGGTTTTGCTGGTATTGGTGTTATTATATATGACGAATTAAATAATACAGTACTTGAGCTAAGTCAATATATTGGTGTTCAAACTAATAATGTTGCTGAATATAAAGCTTTGGTTAGAGCTTTGGAGCTAGCTTATGAGATGGGTATAAAAGATATTGAACTTTATATGGATAGTGAATTAGTAGTTAAACAAATAAAGGGTGAATATAAAGTTAAAAATGAAAGAATGAAACCATTCTATGAAATAGCAAGCTCTTTAATTAGCCAGTTTGATAATTTTAGTATATACCATGTTAGAAGAGAAAAAAATAAAAGAGCCGATGAGTTAGCAAATATAGCAATGGATACAAAAAGTATTAGCGTTAAAAGAAATAGCCTATAAAAGCTTAGCTATAATTACCATTTGACTAAGAGTATTTATTGTGTTATAGTATTCTTTGTCGGTGAAAAAAAGAATAACGAGTAAGTCAGACAGTCGCATGCGTTTAGCATGAGGAAAGTCCGAGCTCCACAGGGCAGGATGCTGGGTAATACCCAGTGGGGGCGACCCCAAGGATAGTGCAACAGAAATATACCGCCTGCTTTTGTAGGTAAGGGTGGAAAGGTGAGGTAAGAGCTCACCAGCAGCTAGGCGACTAGCTGGCTCTGTAAACCCCATCTGGAGCAAGACCAAGTTAGGGACATAAAAAGGTGGTGGCCCGTCACCGTCCCGATTGGTAGGTCGCTAGAGCCTATTGGCGACAATAGGCGTAGATAGATGACTGTCAAATACAGAACTCGGCTTATAGGCTTACTCGTTTTATTATCGTGAAAGCTCAAGGCTTATAGGCCTTGAGTTTTCTTGTAATATAAAAGCAGCAAGTTAAAAGGGAGTGATATTTGTGGAAAATGTTAAAAGGTTAATACCAGGTATTTTGTTTGTTTATTTGATATCATTTATTTCTATATTTATTAATGATTCTATAAAGCATATTGTGAATTTGGAAGCTTTAACTATAGGTATTATAATAGGGATTTTGTATAATAATTTATTAGAAACTAGAGAAATATTTAAACCAGGTATAAAATTCTCTGCAAAAAAGCTTTTAAAAGTAGGAATTATTTTACTAGGTTTTAAGCTTAACTTTAAGTCTTTATTAAATCTTGGGCCTAAAGTTATTTTAATGATAATAATATTTGTACCAAGTGTTTTAATAATTGCTTATTTTTTAGGTAAATTATTTAAGATGAATAATAAAATCCCTATACTTATAGGAGTTGGTTCCAGTATATGTGGAGCTTCTGCTATAGTGGCAATGGCTCCTTGTATAAACGCAGATGAAGATGATTCTGTAGTTGCAGTATCTATTATTAATTTTTTAGGAGCTATAGGAGTTTTGATGTATTCAGCTATAGCTTTAGCTTCAGGGATTAGTGATATTGAATATGGAATTTGGTCTGGAATGTCCCTTCAAGGAGTGGCTCATGCAATAGCAGCTGCTTTCGCTAGAGGAAGTGAAGCAGGAGAAATAGGTACATTTGTAAAAATGGGTAGAGTTGTAATGTTAATTCCTGTAGCTATGGTTCTAAGTTTCATATTTAATAAAAAAGAAAAGAGCTCTAGTGTAAAATTTCCTATGTATATTTTCTATTTTATAATAGCTGGTATAATAAGTTCATTAGGCATAATTCCAAATCAGCTCTCCATGATATTAGTAAAATTAAGTTCTACTTTTATACTTATGGCTATGGTCGGAATGGGGCTTTCTGTAGATTTAAAAGGCATTAAAGATAAAGGCCTAAAATCATTTTTATTTGGTTTAATTTTATTTTCTTTAATATCAATAACTACTAATTTTATAATTACAAAATTAATTTAAGTTTGTTGATAAAGAAGATAAAAAAATGATGCTCATGAAAAATAAATTAAGTAAGTTCAGGAGATGATAAAATGAGCAAAAATAAAATATTAGGTGCAATACTTGGCTTTTGTGTTGGAGATGCTCTTGGGGTACCTGTTGAATTTAAATCAAGAGAAGAATTAAAAAAAGAACCAGTTACAGATATGATTGGTTATGGAACTTATAATCAGCCACCAGGTACATGGTCAGATGATACTTCTTTAACTTTATGTTTAGTTGAGAGCTTATGTAATGGCTTGGATTTAGAAGATATAGGAGAAAGGTTTGTAAGATGGTATTATGATTCTTACTGGACACCGTACAATAAAACTTTTGATGTAGGCAATACAACAAAAGAAGCTATTATAAAAATTTCTAAAGGTGTAAGTCCTGAACAAGCTGGACTTGATGATGAACATTCAAACGGAAATGGCTCGCTTATGAGAGTGCTACCTTTAGCATTTTATTTAAAAAACTTTAAAGATGAAGAAAAATATAATGTAATATATAAAATTTCTTCGATTACACATAAACATTCAAGAAGTATTTTAGCTTGTAGTATATATGTAGAATATGCAATAAATCTTTTGAAAGGTTATTCAAAAAAGGAAGCCTATAAAAACATGAAAGAGAATATTATTAATTTCTATTCTAATACTGTTTTTAGAAACGAATTTGATTCATATAACAGGATATTAGAACACGATATTGCAAGACTAAAAAAAGAAGAAATAAAGTCAAGTGGTTATGTTGTAGATACTTTAGAGGCTGTATTTTGGTGTTTCTTAAATAGGGATGGATATAAAGAAATAGTTTTAACAGCTGTAAATCTAGGAAATGATACAGATACAATTGCAGCAATAACAGGTGGACTTGCAGGTATATATTATGGTATAGAAGCTATACCGAAAAAGTGGATAGATGCAGTTGCTAGGAAGAAAGACATAATTAAATTAGCTGAGAAATTTAGTGATAGCTTAAATATTAATAATATTTAAATAACAATTAATATGACAAGATATTAACTAATTTATGTTATAATATAACTATGTTAGAAATAGGGTAAAAAAAGTATTTTTCAAAATAATTTTAGTATAAATAAAACAATTTACTAAATAGAAGAGGGATTATTATGGTACTAATAAACAAGTTTCTAAAGAATAAGTTTGAAGATCCGTATATTTTAGTTTGTTCATCTAAATCACAGATGTTGTTTAGTAAAGATTTATTGGATAAAGAAGGTATAGAAAATGACTTAATTCCTACACCAAAAGGATTTGGTGGAGTATGTACAACAGCTATAAAGTTTGATAAGAAATTTGAACAAAAAGTAAGGGAAATAATAAAGAAAAATAATATTGAATATGAAGGGATTTATTCCTTAAAAGATAAATATAAGTACGATTTATCTGAAATATTTAATATGAATATTTCAGATACTTTTAAAGATATAGTAAAAAAAATAGAGGCTAATATAGAATTAAACAAGGAAGAAATAAAATATTTACTACAAGTAGAAAATGAAGAGTATAATGCATTAATTCGAGTAGCAGATATTATAAGAAAAGAATGTGTAGGGGATAGGATAGAAATAAGGGCTGCTATTGAATTCTCTAACTATTGTAAAAAGAATTGCAATTACTGTGGGGTTAGAAGAGATAATAAAATAAGAAGGTATAGAATGACCGAAGAAGAAATAATAAATGAGGTCGAGAAGTTATATAAAGTAGGTATAAAAACAGTAATATTACAATCTGGCGAAGACCCATATTATACAACTGACAAGTTATTATCAATAATTAAAGAAATAAAGCGAAAGTTTAGAATGGGTATTACTTTAAGTATAGGGGAA